>CBDETG010000026.1:0-7403 GCA_965242745.1 Leptonemataceae bacterium | reverse complement strand
AAGCGCAAAAAGAAATCATCTGTCTTCTAAAGCAATGTTATTTGCAAGCAAACATAAGGCAAAAGCGCTTCCCAGCATAATAACAGCGTATCATAGCTTTCTTTCATTCTTGCGCATTTTTGCTCAGCTGCGCTTCATGCTAAGCGCTTCTTCGAGGCTGTATAAGATCAGTTTTTGGAAGCTGTCCCTCGCCTTTCTTTTTTTACATATCACTTTTAGTCTTGTATGCCTCAGCGCCAGACCTATTATACATTTTCCTAAAAGACTGCAAGACATGCCTGGGCTTGCAACAGAGCTGGCCATGGCGCAGGGCTATCAACACAGAGAAGCTCGCAAAAAAACTTTCCTGACAAAGGCCTATAGCTTATATGTTTATGCAAGAAATTTTGCACAGGGAGAGCTATTGTATTTTGAAATTGAAAGCCGCAGTATAAGAAAGGCCTTTTATGAGAAACCTAGGATACATTTTGATGGGCGGCTTCTTCCTCTGTCTGCGACTCGATGGGGTTACAGAGCCTTTGCTGCTATTGCGCCGAGTGACAAAGCAAAGTTTTACAAAATTCGCTCCCAAGTTCTGCTGCATCCTAATCCGCGATACCTGCATCCCCCCTCTAATAAGATTGCTATCAAACTGTATCGCTATACGCATCAGATTCGGATCAAAAAAAAGCGCTTCCCTGTCTCGAAAAAACGCCTATACATACGCGGCAGCCGCAAGCGGGCGTCCAAGCCTCTGCCTGAGGAGATAGTGCAGAAAATCCGCAAGTCTGCTGCTAAAAAAAAGAAAGCCTTTGCGCATTACAGCGAATCTATTTTGATAGGGAAACGTCTTTCTCATCCGCGTGACATACACTTCGTTACTTCCCCTTTTTGGACCAAGCGTTATATAGCACGATTTAAGAAACGCAAAGGCCGTATTGTCCAAGTCAAGCCTCGCATACGCATTCACGAGGGCTTGGACCTAAGGGCGCGCAAGGGAGATGTCGTATATGCTTTAGCGGCAGGCAGGGTCATACTTTCAGAGAATATGTACTACGAGGGTAATTTTATTTTGATTGATCATGGACAAGGAATTCTGTCAGGTTATATGCATCTGAGCGAAAGGGCTGTTGATGTAGGTGAAAGAGTGGAGGCCGGGCAAAAGATAGGGGAGGGCGGCGCTACAGGAGCCGTAACAGGCGCGCACTTGCACCTGATGCTTTTGGTAAGGGGCACATATGTGGACCCTCTTTCGCTCTTGGCCTTGCCTGTCAGAAACTAAATATGTCTGAGAGCTATCGCAGCGTACATACACATACGCATCATAGACATAGCCGCCCCTTCCCTGCTGATCCTAAATCTACGCTTGCCCTTGCTTTGCCTGTATGGCGCGATCGAGTCCCCTATTCCTCAGTTTTCAAAGATACTTATTATTCTCCTGAGAATCCTTTAGCTGAAAGCTACTATGTCTATATCCAAGGCAATTCTATGATAGAGCGTTGGCAAGGCAGTGCGCAGGCATATACTTTCCATCAGCAGGGGCAACGCTTTACTCGCTTTACCATCGTGGAATTCGGCTTTGGCACAGGCTTGAATTTTTGCGCCAGTATCCAAGCTTTTTCCTGTTTTGCTCCCCCAGGCATGCAATTGCATTATATAGCTTGTGAAAAATATCCCCTCGCCAGAAAGGAAATACAAAAAGCGCTCTCTGCCTTCCCTGCGATAAAAGAGTTCTTATACATGTTATTGAAAATCTATCCCGTGTTTGGAAAGCAGGGCCTTGACAGAGAAGGCCGCTATACGGCGTCTATTGCTTTACCAAAGGGGAAAAGGGCGCTCTTCAGCTTCTATGCTATGGATGTGCTGGATATGTGTCAGGCCTTAGCAGCAGAAGGCATAGCTATGGACGCCTGCTTTTTAGACGGCTTTGCGCCCGCTAGGAATCCAGAAATGTGGCGCTCAGAGCTCTTTGACGCGATAGCTTCTGTTGCCAGGGACGGCGCAACTTGTTCCAGTTATAGCGCTGCTTCTATCCTGAAAAAAGGCCTGAGGCAGGCGGGTTTTCAGGTGCGGCGCTTAGATGGTTTTGGGAAAAAAAGACACATGCTGCAGGCAAAGTTCCAGCTAAAAAACGCGCATCATTGATTCAAGAAGGTATTGTATTGCTCAAGCTGCGCTGCGTGCAAAGCTCTCAGAGCTTCTTTTTTCAATAAAAAGCGCGCCCGTATACGCAAGAAAGCTGCGCTTGGGGACCTTTTGTATAAAGAAGGCAGTTTTTGAGCGTGCATTTTTTTATTGACGATTTATGATAAAGTATGATATTTTAATATGAGAGAGCTTCGCTATAGGGTGTGGGCTTGTCTAAAAAAATGTCCTGTTGTATGACGGGCTGTGTGCTTAAGCTTTCTGGTCCAAAATGATTTATAGAGCTTCCATTAGCTTGCAAGTATTGGATATGAAAGAGTTTATATGAAAAGTTATCTGGTTTCTGATTTAAGGGAGGGGATGAAAGCGGATCATCCTGTTTTTATAGACCCTTATCACGTTTTTCTTTATAGCTATGATCCCCTTAACGGCGAAGACTTGGAAAAACTAAAAAAATGGGGCATACAAGAAGTATATTCTCATGGAAAGATTTCTTTGGATGATCTGCAGCAAAGCAGCCAAGAAAGCTCGAGTTCAGCCATATCTCCTTCTATTTCCAGACACGAGCAGGAGCTGCGTTTGACCATCATCAAGCAAAGATATCAGGAATTTCGCGCGAATGTCCCTGCTTTTTTGCAAATAGTGCAAAAACTAGGCAAGGAGATGGCAAAGCAGATGCAAATTCTAGTCCAGCAAAAGAGCATAAATACGGCATTCGAGCTGGGAAGCTTGGATGCCTTTATCAAGCGCCTGCAAGTTATACCTATGATGCTGCTCGTCTTCCAGTATATACGTTTTACTTCTAACTGGGAGTTGCAGCACAGCCTTCATTGCGCAGCTTACAGCATTATCTTTGCCCAAAACCTTGGCTATGTGGATAAGGAGATTCATCATCTTGCTTTGGCTGTGCTTTTTATGAATGCAGGCATGTTCAGTATCCCTTCCTTTGTGCGTGAAAAGGGGACAGACCTTGGAGAGCATGAGAAAAATTATATCAAGGCTCATCCTATTCTCAGTTACAAGCTGCTCTCCAAGGCGCGCCGCGGCCAAGACACGATGAGGGATTTAGCTATACAGCATCATGAAGCTTACGATGGGAGCGGTTACCCGCGTGGATTGAAAGGCGATGAGATTAGTGAAGATGCTATGATTGCCAAGATTTGCGATGTCTATACAGCTTCTATAGAAGAGCGGCACTATCGTAGCCCCAAGCTTCCTTCTGTTGCTATCAGGGAGCTCTTGTCAAAACATATCAAGACCTTTAATCCTAAAATGGCCCGCGCTTTTGCAAAAATGCTCTCGTTATATCCTATAGGCTCCTTTGTGAAACTTTCTGACGCTTCTACTGCTATGGTGATTGAGGGGCATCCGCAAAAAGCGCTGCTGCCTACCGTTCGCCTCATGCGTAACAACCAAAACCAGCCCTATCCGGGCTTTGTTTTTTTGGACTTGAGCCATAGGGAAGACTTGCAGATCAAAAACACCATCTGGCCCGCTTCTTTGAAAATTCAGGTAGAAAAAGAATTGTGAACCTGCAGACTAGAACAGCGCCAGAAGCATGAAAGCGCTTCTCGTGCCAAAATAAAAAGCATGCAGTCTATGATGTAACAAAACAACAAGCCTGCATGGATTCCTATGTATTACTTGTGCGAAGGATATGCCCTTCATGGCTGGAATATGGCTTTGAAGGGCTTGGGCAAGCAGGCTTCTTTTCGCCATCCAGGCGAGGGGGAAGCTTTGCTCTTTTTAGAGCGCTGTGGGCATGTGCTCTTGGCGCATAATTTTTACAGCCAACATTGTGAGCTGGACCTTATTACCCTGGATAGATGCGCTGTGCTGCATTGTGTGGAGGTCAAGAGCTGGAAAAGCGCAAGGATGCTGCAGCACCCGCTGGCAGTTTTTTCAAAAACAAAAATCACTCATATTCGCTGCGCTATGCTGGAGTTTATAAAAAAAGCGCAGCAACTTGGTGAAGAACAAGGGAGAGCGCTTCACATCGCTCCTAATATAGCCTTCCCCAGAGATTTGCATAAACTTAATATCAGCTTTGACCTGCTATGGATTAGAGAAAGGAACTGCATAGAATATTATCCTGCTCTTTTTTAAAAGCTGGGTCAAAAACAACTTCACTTCATTGCGCTATAGAGGACAAGAGGCAAGTGAGTATGCTAAAAAGAAATGTTGCAGGGCAAGCGCATTATGTTTTGCTTGTTTTTAGTTAGATAGAAAGTGAAAGTAAAAAGCAAAGAGCGCTTGCGCACAACAAAGGAGGAACTCCAAAAAATCTTCGGCCTGGTGCCGATTATTTGCGAACAACAAGGCATCACCCTGGCTGAATTACAGAAAAAAACCGCCTTTGGCAAAGAGGCAGAGCTTCTGGCGGCCTTGGATCGCCTAATCATGTTTGGAGTGCCTCCTTTTTCTCCGGCTGACTTTATCAGTGTGCATGTAGACTCAGAGCAAAGGGTGTACCTGGACTTCCCCTTAGGTCTTGAAAAGCCGCTGGCATTGACAGCTGAGGAATGGACTGCTGTCCAAAAGCTTGTGCGTGAAGAGCTGGATTATATACCGCTGGGAAAGGAATCTATAGAGGCTTTGCGTGGATTATTGGGACAAATCAGTACTGTGCCTGCCTTGTTTGAGGATAATGAAAGATACAGCTACCAACGTAGTATAATCCAAGAGGCTTTGGAAGACAAACTTCAACTGGAATTCTCATATCAGAGCCTGAGCTCCCGCGAAGCAGAAATCAGGAGAGTGGAGCCATGGCTGCTTTTTAATCATAAGGCTAGAAGTTACCTAATAGCTTATTGCTATACGCGCGCCCAGCCGCGCTGCTTTCTTTTGGAACGCATGCAGCTGCCAGAGATTTTAGATCTAAAGCAAAAGCATCCTCCTCCCGCAGATATAACGGCTTATCTTAAGCAATCTCCTTTTTTCCAGGCGCCGGAAGCAGGTATTAGCGTGCGTATTGCGTTTTCTCCCACTTTACTTTCTTACTTAAAAAGAAATCTCTATATCAAAGAAACAAAAGACTATTCCGGCGCACAAGCCTTAGCTTCCAACTGGCTGGAGGCTTCTGCAAAAGTCAAAGATAGCATCTGGCTGCGCTCTTTTCTGCGCGGCTTAGGGCCCGAAGTCGTTTTGCTAGAGCCAGCGCATTTGAGGGAAAGCTTCCGTAAGGAACTGGAAGCAATCGCTATAGCTCCCTGCATGAAAAAAGAGACATAGAAGGGCCTTGTTGTAATAAGCGCCGGTCTCAAGTCAGCTCTTGGCGCTGCATGGAGCTAAGGCTCGATGCGTTTTGCACTTCGCCTACCATAAAGGTAGGCTCAGCACTTCGACCATTGCCATAAAGGGCAAAAAATACATAGATGTATTTTTGAGACCAGTTCTTAGCGCAAAAAAAGCGCATAAGCTATTTTCTTCTTTTCGCCAAAGCGCAGTTGCACGTAAAAAATTTCGCGAGAGGCGTTTTTTTACCTCGACTTTTTGAGACAAAACAGGGAGAAGGTACCCGCTGTAGATCAGCAGGCATTGCAAAGCAAGGTGCCACAGGCTCAGGCTAGTTTAGTTTTTTGCCTCAATAAGACCAGGCCGGCTTTGCTATCCTGCCCTTGTTTATGATTATGAAAAACACACTAAAAACACTATTATTTACGCTGGCTTTGCTGGCTTGTGTTGCTTGCGCAAGTGACAGCGATAGCAATACAGAAAAGCAGGATACAAGCGGGGGAAGCCCGCCAGGTAATACTCCGAATACTGATAACCCGCCAGCGAATAATAACCCCAATACAGACACGCCAAACAATACTCCGAATACTGATAACCCGCCTGCAAACAATACGCCAAACAATACTCCGAATACTCTGGGCAATCCTTATCAGTTTATTCCAGAGGGAGAGGATGGCGAATTCGAATGCAGGGCAGGCGATTATGATAGTGACAGCGATGGCAAAAAAGATTTTAGTATAGATTGCTGGCCGAATGGGAATAGGAAGTCAAGGGTGGAGTATTATTGGATTGAATATACACACACAGGGGATATTTACTACGAAGGCGATGGAGTCACAAAAAGCAGTGAAAAAACTTACTACGAAAGCAATGGCAATCGCAAGACAGTTATATACTACCCTGGCGATGGCACAAAGCAATCAAGCAAGCATTATTGCTTTGAAGACGATGGCAATACAAGAGAGGAAACCTGCACCATGGAAAAACACGGATGTACTATATATCATTATAGCTGTATAGATACTACTTTATACGGGGGGGGGTTGACAGATTGCCTGGCAGGAAGCTTTGACACAGATAGTGACAGCGATGGCAAAAAAGATTTTAGCATAACTTGCCATGACAATGGCAATCGCAAGGCAAGAATGCTTTACAGACAAGATGGCACAAAATACAGGGAATACACGTACTGGGAAAATGGTAATCTGAAGGCAGATATATACTATAGACAAGATGGCACAAAAAGCAATGAAGGAACGTACTGGGGAAGCAATGGCAATCGCAAGGCAGGTATAGGTTATTTCAGCGATGGCGTCACAAAAAACGTGGAATACACGTACTACGAAAGCAATGGCAGGCAAAAGACAGTTATATCCTATCTAAGCGATGGCACAAAGAGCGCAGGCTATCCCAAATGCTATAAAGACGATGGCAATACAGAGGAAACCTGCACCTTAGCAAAACACGACTGTAATGTATTTCATTATAGTTGTATACCTAATTGTACATACTATACAAATGGCAGCCCTCAGGCATGTATATACTATCGCAGCGATGGCGTCACAAAAAGCAGTGAATCAACTTACACTTACTACGAAAATGGCAATCGCAAGTCAAGGATAGACTATCTAAGGGATGGCGTCACAAGACGCATTGAATACACGTACTACGAAAGCAATGGTAATCTCAAGACAGAGCAACGTTATAGTGCTGTCTCCGACTGCTGCGCGCCAGCTTGCTATGAAGACGATGACTCACGTGAAACCTGCACCATGGAAAAACACGGATGTACTAGTGAAAGCGACACTTGCATACAATAGCTAATCTTGCTTGACTCTTCGCAATCCTTAGCTTAGCTGTAAAGTAGCGCTCTAGTCTTGCGCTTCTTTAGATAGTCTCTATATAGCATGAGACCAGCGCATTAGGTTTTGCGCTTTTCTTCTAGTGTTTTCATAGAGCGCAAGGCCGGGAGCCGGCTTGCATGGTCTTATACTATAGCAAGCTGGCTTTTTACTTATTCTATAAAGCAGACAAGCGCATAATGA
>CBDETG010000025.1:0-5490 GCA_965242745.1 Leptonemataceae bacterium | reverse complement strand
TAGTCTGCAACGTCTTTATGCGAAAGCGTATGTTTGTTGACATTTGATTGGCCTTCATACCAAGAAATATTACCTTTGTTTATCCCGAAACTGCCTATTAAGTCGCCCTTATCTCTTACCTCTAAAATTAACTCATTATTTTTCAATTCCACTAATGGTATATTGGGTAATTGCTTTATACTTACTTCCATACTAAATTCTCTCTTACTTTGTAAAATAGCTGCTCTAGCTTGTCTATCTCTTTTGTCTCAACACACAGGGCTCTCAGATGCAAGTAGTGGATATAGCAGAACAGCCATGCTTAGCATAGCTGCATTCTTCTTCCGTCTCGCCGTCATCTTCATAACAAGTAGGATAGATTGGTAAGCCTAGCAGGCGTAGCTCTCTATGGAATATGATTGTCTTTATGGCATCCTTATGGTCGTAAAGAGTTACTTCTCTTTTTTTTGTTTCCCCGTCTTCTTCGTATAAAATAAATGCCGTTAGCAGCCCTCCCTTGTAATATAACTTTTCATCTCGCACGCCTTCTGTGAAATAAGTCTTAGTTGCAAACTTGCCATTTGTGTAAAAAGTAGCTCGGAACGTTATCAGCTCTGTTGCTATTGAAAACTCAGCAAGTCTAGCTACGATGCCATCTTCATATCGAGCCTCTACTACGCATCGCACAGCAACATTGTCACTGTCACTATTGTTGTTGTTGTTGTTATTGTTATTGTCATTATCACTATTATTTTCATACATCTCGCGGTTAGCGAAGTAGATAAAATTGATATCTGCTACCGTGCATTTGTTGCTTTGTGCTGGCGTGTTATCTTGTGCAGGCGTATCATCTTGCGCTGGCGTGTTATCTTTAGCGCTTTCACTTGCGCAAAAGCAGAATGCTGATATAGCAAAGCATAAGATAGCTTGCTTATAGTAAATTGTAAATGGCATAGACGGCCTCCCTTGACAGAAGAAAGGCGCACGCTGCCCACAGGAAACTAACTACTAGCGCAAAGCTAAAAGAGTAATAGGAAAAGAAACTTGAAAGCTGAGAATGCTTTGAGTCTGATACAATTAGCCATACTCTTTGCCACGTAAAAGGGTTTGGTTAGCATCCTGTTAGTGCGGTAACACTGGCAGGGTGCGCTTTTCTTCTTAGATGCAATAGGATAGCTAGGAAGGCAAGCAAAAAATCATAAGCAAGCGGAGGCTGTGGCTTTTGTTGTATAAGCTGTAAGTTTGCTTTGTCTATTCTGCGGAGTCAAGTAATAAGCAGGCTATCTCTGAGAGCTTGTCTTTGTTTGCGTTTGTGCTTTCCTGAGGGCTCGAGAGTATTTTCTGAAGACACTCTATTGACACACTTAGAAAAATGATATATGCTGCAATAATCAAATACTCTTCATGGAGGTGCAATACATGTATTACATAGTACAAGTAGGTGGTGATAATTGTCAGAACCACCATATAATATTAAGAAATAAATACAAAACGATATGTCAAAGGAGTAGTAGCTTCATACCAAGCAAAAGCGACAGGTTGGGAGGGAGCGACAAAGTAATATGGGATTATATACGCAATATACCATATTCAGAGATAAAAAAATATTGCGGTTTGTGTCTTGGCGAAATTGTAAGAAAAATTGCACACACGAAAGGAGAGTAGCGTATCTTAGCTTTCGCCTGCGGGCTGTAAATAGGCAATCGCAGGCCTGCTTTGCGTGCGTGTAGGCTGGGTTGTAGGCAAAAAGGATGTGCTACTTTGTAAGGCTTGGCTTTGTTTGCGCTTGGTTTTGTATTATCTGGTCTAGCTTGGCTTCTAAGCTTTTCATATCTGCTTTTGTATCGCTGTGTAAATAAAGCATCACAGTAAGCAAGCCTCCTCCTATAACGGTAACGCCTACTCCCATAATCCACATTAGCAATCCTAGCTTTGTTTCTACTTTCCCAAGTCTCTTATCTACACCATCTACTTTATTGTCTAAGGCGTTTACTTTATGATCTAAGCTGTCTACCTTGCTGTCTAAGTTTTCTACTTTGTGATCTAAGCTGTCTACTTTGTTGTCTAAGGCGTTTACTTTATGATCTAAGCTGTCTACTTTGTTGTCTAAAGCATGTACTTTGTGATCTAAGTTGTCTACTTTGTTGTCTAAGCCATCTACTCGTTTCTCTAACTTATTTACTTGTGTTAGTATCTCTTTATTGCTTTCTTTGCCATCTACATAGTCTAATAATTGCGTAGCCACTAACTTGGGTATATTGGCTTCTACCAAGCTTTCTACCAGCTCTATTGCTTGTGTTGCTGTGTTCATTGTTTACCTCCTAGCTTCTCAGCTCTTATTTGTAAGTTATCTTAGCCTTTACGAAACTGGTCTACTAAATAGATCGTTTGCGCTTTTGTCCTTTTTTGCCTTGCTCTCTGGTAATGGTAATTTTCTTTTTTCAAACAGACCAGCTCTTTCTGCCTGCTCTTGAATAGCAAAGATGATTTGCTTTGTCTTACTTCTGCCGTTATACTCAGCAAGCAGACTGACGATCGCAAACATTTCTTCTGACAAGGCAACATTTATGAAACGGACCTTAGTTTTCTGCTTGACCTTTGCTGTAGCTTCTGTCACGGTCTTTCTCGTAAATGTCAATTACGATATATAAGGCTTGTTTTTAATTGCAAGCAAAAAACAAGCAGTAATAATCATAAAACAATGTGTGCTTTCTTTTCATGTATTTCTAATCGTATTACAAACGAATATACTACGTAAGCGCCTTGATTCTAATAACGTAATTAGACACTACAAACAGATGTAGAGTAGTTTTAAGAATTACATCCCCCATCCCCTTTCACTTTTTTTGCGATTCTCCGTGTGCCCATCGAGAGACGTGTCCAAAAAACGCAGCGTCAATCTTCGATTGACAAGTGCACCGAGCACCAAAGCCCAGAGAGAGCAGGCCTGAGCCTGCTCGGAGCACCCCAGGAACGAGGCCTGAGAGGCCGAAGTGAAAGCAACCGGAGGTAAGGCTCAAAGAAGCCTTACCTCCCTGCTGGTTGGAACCGGGAGAGAACCGACAATCTTTTTTGCCTTGACGTTTTCGAAATATGGCAAAAACATTATGTCGTGTTTCCCCCGATCCGGAGACTAAGTAGATCATCACCCCAATTTGACAGCGAATGCAGACTGCTAACTGAGCTTGATAGAAGAAAAGAAGCAATCGAGTATCACTTGAATTGTGCCCGCCGCGACAACAAGCTCTATCAGATTCACCGTATTAATCAAGATCTCACAGAAATACGACAGATTCGGGCCCGTCTTGTTTAATAAAAGAATAAAATACTCCACTCTTTCGAGATGATTTGCAGGCAGATTCAGTACCCAATCTGCGCCAAAATCCAGCAATAAGACATAAGACCTATAAATACTATACCAGCAGAAAAAAAATCGCCTCTGCATAGCTCCTAAGCAAGATTAAGGCTATTCTAGGCCCACTTATAGCTCGCTTCTCCCAGTCTGCACTGGCTCTTACCTCTTGTAAATATCCTGCCCTTGGCAATAAGGGCAGGCCTCCTCTGCGATCTGATCGTCTTACTGTCCTGCGTTCGTGATCCTGACTCTGGCTGTCATCAGGGGCGCACACAAGGTGCGCCACGCTTGGAAGCTAAACTTACTGGAATTTTAGAGAAGTATTCTAGGAAAATCTGCAAATGCTCAACATACAAAAAACACCCTGGCCCCCCTAGTACGTTTCACCTTTACTATGACCCACCCCGTCACCACTTTTTACTATTTTATTACAAGCTGTGAAATAATCTTACTACTCTAGAGTGATCTATATTTAGCATTTTTCCTATTTTTCTAAAGCTAAGTCCTTGGGCTCTAAGCTCCAGGATTCTGGATCGTTTCTCCCAGTCTGCGCTGGCTCTAGCTTCTTGCAAGTACTCTGCTCTTGGCAATGATGGCAGGCCTCCTCTGCGGTCTGGTCTGCCGTACTTCCTGCGTTTGTAGCGCTGGTATTCTGTGTTTTCCTCGCCCTGCAGCCAGTAGCTCCCAGCAAGGCTGTAGAGGCCGTGCCTCATGCAAAAGTCTATGTCGATGTCCAGCCATTCCCGTATGGTTCTTGTCCTGAAGCGATAGAGTCCCTGCCCCCATGCTATAGGCTCGTTTAGGCGCCGGTCCAGCGTGCGTAATGTGGAGTGTAAATCTCGTATGTTGTATTCACCTGCCACCTTCGCAATGATGTCTGGCTTTTCTCTCTGCCAATAGCGCCTTGCGCCCAGCCATGCAAAGCCATTATAGACCAGCACCAGCCAATTATGCCTTATGCCTACTGGGATAAGGCCGCCAAAGGCTTCTGGAAGATTGAGCAGGTCCCTTTGTCTGCGGCCCCATAGCAGCTTGGCATTCCATATCTGTATTTCTTCGTCTGTTGCTGCTGGCTTTGTGGCTGGTGTCGGGAAGTCCTCCAGTGTAAAAATGGCATTGTTGCCATCGAAGGCCTCCACCCGCTTGCCGCTCTTGCTGTTGATGCTTCCTATGATGCGCAAGATGCGGGCGGCGTCCCTTGCCATTGGGTCTGAGCCATAGTCCCTTAAGGCATCGTAAATGAGGTTCTGTATGTTGCTCCAAAGTCCCAGCTTCTCAGCCGTGATGCCGTCTTGCAAAAGCCACACAAGACAAAGACCGCGCCCTGTGAATATGGCAAAGCTGGGCTCTGGGATGCCTGCCTCCTCTAGCGTAAATTGTATGTCGCTGTATACTTTGTCTGGAGCTAGCTGCTCATACTGATATGTGTGGTGGAAGTCTATGTCAGCAAAGCAAGCCCCCAAGTCTGCAACATTGGACGTGCGCCTTATGCTTGTAAGAAAGCGATTCTGTGTTACAAAGCTGTCGCATTCGATAAGGCTTGCGTATTCCTTTACCCATGCTGGCAGCTCATGGCCCGGCATTACTGCCATCTCTTTTATGTAGCGTTGTTCTTGTGAGCGCCTGCGGTAAAGAAAGGCAAGGTTGCTGCTCTTGCCGTGTAGCTTCTGAATGTGTCTTTGTTTTTCTAGGTTATGCTTGGCGTGTAGCCATAAGTCTAATTGGTACGCGGTGCTTTGCATTGTCTTTTCCTGCCTGTGATTTTTTTACTGAAAAAGGCTTGACAAAAAGAAGGATGCACAGCAAACAAACGTTGCGTTGTGTTGTCTTGCGCCCCCTTGCTGGGGGTGCTGGGCATCCTTTTTTCTCTCCCCTTATCTTCGTTCCCACTTGCACTATTGCATTCTTGCAAAGTCAAGCTAAAAAGATTTCGCTTTTGTGATTGTAGTTAGTGTCTGTCAAAGCAAATAAGACTTATCAAGCTATAGTAAAGTAAGCGTCTTTTGACTTGACTTATTTTTATGTTCTAAATCATATAGCTACATAGAGGACAATCAACAGTGGAGAATAATTTACCTGCATGGCTTGAGGATAGGATTGCCTTTATTCTCAAGAGTTCTGAAAAAATAGTTTTTACAGTAAAGGGAAGAGTAGAA
>CBDETG010000024.1:0-14312 GCA_965242745.1 Leptonemataceae bacterium | reverse complement strand
ATATCAGCTGGCCTTGGCTTATAGGCATTATTCCTGTTATTTTTATTGGAGCTCTTGTTTTCTCGGCGCTGGCCTTAGCAGCGAATGCCTTTGCGCCGGGCTATGACTTTTTTTCCTACTACTTCAGCTTCTTTATCACTCCTATGATGATGCTTTGCGGAGTATTTTTCCCTGTAGAAAAACTCAGCCCCTTTTTGCAGCAACTCGCCTTTGCGCTGCCTTTGTTTCATGTGATAACATTGGCGCGTTCCTTTAGCTTAGGAGAGTGGCCCGCTTCCCTTACTATAAGCTTAGTCATTTTGTTTGCATACGGCCTTGCAGCCCTCAGCGTAGCCGCCGCGTTTACGAGACGTAGAATATTGGGCTAAACATTTGTCAGCAAGCTATGAAGTATGTTCTTCAAGTATGACTATTTGTAATTAAGCTAAAAAACGCCAGCCTCTGCGCTATAGCTCCTGTAAAAACAGCGTGCTTGAGCAATGCAAATACAGCATGGATGATCTCCGGCGCTGATGCTTGATTTCTCGTGCAAATGGATATTTCTCTTCGGCATGAAAGCATATGCCAAAACGTACAAGTAATTTGCTACCTAATCATGCGCCTGCTTAATCCCACTCTTTTTGTTTACGGCGCAGACGACTATACCACTTCTTGCTTTCTTTTTTTGCGCCCTGCTCACCCTGCGCTTTGGCTTTCTCTGCTTTTACGGGAGTCAGGGGCTCTGCCTCTATTGGACCTTGCTTCTTTTTTTGCCGGGCAGCGCCTCGGGGGGCTTGGACTTTTTCCTTACGTTCCACAAGCTCTATAATGCTCATTGGTGAAGCATCGGACTTCCTGTCAGCCAAGTGAACAATACGGATATAGCCACCCATGCGCTTCTCAAAACGCACAGCTATATCTTCCATAAGCTTTTTTACGATGGCGGCGCTGCGCAAATGGCTCAATAAAAGACGTCGTATGTGCAATGTATGCGCAGTGGAAGCTTCAGAATCAGGCGATAAGGCCTTACGAGAACGGGTAATGAGCTTTTCAGCATAAGGCCGCAAAGCCTTAGCTTTGGCCTTGCCTGTAACGATCCTTTCATGTTCAAAGAGGCTTTCTGCCATATTGCGCAGCATAGCTTTACGGTGGGCATATGTGCGATTTAGCTTTGCTACAGCATTACGTTTATTCATCTCTAAAATACGAAGCAAGCGCAGAGAAGATACTAGAGAACTCTCTATCACTCACGGGGAGCAAAAAAGTCACGCATACCAAATTCCAGGTCCATTTGTCTAAGCTTTTGTTTGATCTCCTCAACGCACAGAATAGAATAATGGCGCGATTTTTTTAACTCATCTTCTGTACGCCGCACAAGCTCTGCTACGAATTCAATTTCCAGACTTTTGAGCAGAGCGAGGGAGCGCACAGAAAGCTCCATGCCTTCCACTGTTCTTTCAAGGTTTCTCTGCAGGCTCTCTTCAAGCTCGTTGCTTTCATCCTCATCTTCTTCTATTTCTTCTTCAAAGTTAATGAAAATACCTAGATGCTCTTTGAGTATTTTTGCTGCTTGCGCAACCGCATCTTCTGGAATAATAGACCCGTCTGTCCACACCTCCAGCTCTAGTTTTTCATAATCTGTACGCTGCGCAACCCGTGTTTCACTAACGTGGTAATTCACTCTGACGATCGGCGAAAAAAGAGCGTCTAAAGCAATGGTTCCTATTTCATCTATGCTTTTCTTAAAAACCTCTGAGGGAACATAGCCTCGCCCTCTTTCAAATTGAATGTCCATAACCAAATTCGCATCCTCGTTCATATTTGCGATAACCAAATCAGGATTAAGAATCTGTATGGAAGAATCCACAGCCAGATCATGAGCTTTCAGCACGCCAGCGCCCTTTTTTTCTATATGGATGAGTTTAGGCTCGTCTTTATTTTCCGCTTCGTAGTGAGCGCGGACTTGCTTAAGGTTAAGAATCAAACGCACTACGTCTTCCACAAGGCCGTCTATAGTAGAAAACTCATGCGTAACTCCCTCAATTCTTACTGCCGTGATTGCAGTACCGGGAATGGAAGACATCAAAGTGCGGCGCAGAGAATTCCCAATGGTAGTACCAAAACCTCGTTCAAAAGGTTCTGCTGTGAACTTTCCATAATTCTCTTCTGCATGCTCCTGCCGGAAATCTACTTGCTTAGGCCTTTTTAAGCCTCGTAATAAATATTTGCTTGTCAAAACTAATCCTCCTTTTGTCATATCCTTCATGCTCTTAGGCACAAGCGGGATAAAGCATCTGTAAAGCGATTCATAGGCGCTTTTGGACCTATATACAAAGGCCCCCTAAGCCTACGCCGCAAAGCTCTACAGATTGCTGTTTTTCAGCTTTGCAGCATAGAATAGGCCCATCCATAACCCAAGAAAATTCCTCAAGCATGGACTAGACCCGTCTTTTTTTAGGCGGGCGGCAGCCATTGTGCGGCAAAGGAGTTAAGTCGCGAATCTGTTTTACGACAATGCCTTCATGGGCAAATGTGCGCACAGCAGACTCTCGTCCTACTCCCGGCCCTCTCACAAAGACCTCTACTTCACGCAAACCGTATTCCTTAGCCTTGATCGCCGCATCTTTGGCAGCAACCTGAGCCGCATAGGGAGTAGATTTGCGCGAACCCCTAAACCTCATCATCCCTGACGAAGACCAAGCTACAGTCTTGCCGGAAGTATCCGTCACAGTGATGATTGTATTATTAAAAGTAGCCTGAATATGGACAATGCCTTGGACTACGCTGCGTTTTGCTTTCTTTTTTGCGGCCATGCTTTTTTGATGTACTGAATGAGAATACCTTTAATATAACGCTTAGCCCTTGGATGGAGCCTTTTTCTTACCTGCTATAGTTTTACGCTTTCCTTTGCGGGTTCGGGAATTTGTGCGAGTCCGCTGTCCTCTGGATGGCAAACCAAGCCGATGACGGATTCCTCTATAAGAAGATATATCCATCAAGCGCTTTAAATTGAGCTGCGTACGAGTGCGTAAATCACCTTCTATTTGACATTCCTCGTCAATGACTTTTTTGATAGCATTCATCTGCGAGTCTTCCAAAGCCTTCACGCGTATATTCTCATTGATACCGGCTTTTGCAAGGATACTACGCGAAGAAGAAAGGCCTAAGCCATAGATATAGGTCAAAGCTATAACAACCCGCTTATCATTTGGAATTTCTACTCCTGCTACTCGAGCCATATACCTTCTTACCTTTCGCTTTAGAAACTTGCTTCAACTACGCGTAGTTTACTTCCTATCAGCCTTGCCTTTGCTTATGACGAGGGTTTTTACATATCACGCGCACAACGCCTGCGCGGCGAATGATACGACAGTCATTGCATATTTTTTTGACTGATACTCTTACTTTCATTTTCTTATAGCTTTGCAGCTTTTATTTTTTTCTGTAAGTAATCCTGCCGCGGCTTAAGTCATAGGGTGAAAGCTCCACAAGGACTTTATCGCCCGGAAGTATACGTATATAGTGCATGCGCATCTTGCCGGAAATATGAGCTAAAACTGTGTGGCCGTTCTCCAATTCTACGCGAAACATAGCATTAGGCAGAGGCTCTACAACCTTCCCTTCCATTTCAAGCGCATCTTGTTTCGCCACAAAGCCCTTCCTCCAAGCACAGCAAAAGCCTATGCTGGAATACTTCAAACTACGTGTGCCATGCTTTCTGCAGGGCTATCAAGAGTCAATTTCTTTTTCTCGGCTTTTTATACAATGCTTGATCCTTCAGACTGACTTTAGGACACTTTTAGCAAATTTTGCCTGTAAACTTCTCGGCTGGCATACAAGGCAAAACCTTTTACAATTATATAAAAGTCCTGCGTGAAAATGGATATTGTCTTTGCGCTCTAAAAGGCAAAAGTAGGCGGCCGCATAACTCACCAAACAAAACTTCTTGCAAAGTAGAAAGTAAAATTTTAGCAATACGCGAAGACAGGCAGAATGGTGGAGCGATCATCGCTGCTCTGTATCGCAGGCAAGTATATTGCGTCTTCCACTGTAGATACAATTCTATGCTGCAACGCTCTAAAGCGCTCTTAATTTGCAAAGCTATGTAATAAAAAACCGGAGCGGAGTTTAGGTTCAAACCATGTGGATTTAGGGGGCATAACTTGTTTTGCATCCGCAATCGCTAGGAGTTCTTCTGTTTCAATAGGAGCTGTGCTAAAGGCAAGGGCGTACTTGCCTTTTTGTACCCAAGACTGCAAGTACGCATCCCCGTGCGTGCCGCCCATGAAGGCAATACGATCTGACTTGCGGGGATCAGCAATTTGCAAAAGAGGGCCGAATATGCGTTCCTGCAGGATATTTACAGCGAGATTAGCCAGCACGTCTCCCGTGTTTCCCCGCCTCAGCTCCCATTGCAGTTTGTAAGAATGATCTCCTGTATACATGTTGGCTTGGTTTTTTTCCAGCTTGTTGTAGCTACCTTCCCGCAAAGAAAAATTCTTAGAACGAAGAGCGGCAAGAAAATCTGGAAGCTTCCACGAAGCCAAGTCACACACAAGGCGATAATAAGGCAGTATATGCGTCTGCGTATCAGGGAAGGCAACGCCTAAAAAATAAGGTGGAGCTAAGCCTTTTTTCTCTGAGGCCCTTGCTGCCTGTGCTGCGGATGCGGCGCGATGGTGTCCATCTGCTATATACAAAGACCTCATGTCAGCAAAGCCTTGTTCTACAGCTTTTATGAGCTCCCGCGAATCGATGCGGTAAAAATGATGACGCGTGTTTTCTTCTCCAAAGGACAGGTCATAAAGCGCTTCTTTAGAATCCGCATAGTCATCCAGAATTCGGCTGAGGCCTTGGCTTTCTTTTTCACGATACAGAAGAAAAACCGGCCCCGTGTGCGTTTGCAAGCTTTGAATGTGTTTGATGCGATCCCTTTCTTTTTCAACCCTAGTGACTTCGTGCTTTTTGATGATCTCGGAAAAGTATTCTTCTATTGAAAATAAGGCTGCTACGCCTGTTTGTTGATGAGGGCCAAGCTTCAAGCGATACAAGTAATAAGCCTCTTTTTCCTCTTGGATCAAGGCTTTTTGAGCTAAAAATTGATCCAAATTTGTCTTTGCTTTTGCATAGACTTCTGCAGCATAGGGGCTTATTTCATCTGGAAATTCTATATCGGAGCGAATAATGCGTAAAAAAGAAAAAGGATTATCTTTTGCAAAGTCCCGCGCTTCTTTGCGGCTTAGCACGTCATATGGCGGGCTGACTATCTTTGAGGCAAGCTCTTTTGCTGGACGCAGCCCTCGTAAGGGAGCTATAGAGACCATCCAGCTATCGTGAGAGAATTCCTGCGCGTGTCAAGGCTTTCTTTTTGTATCAAGGAATTTATATAATAGGATGGAATAGCATGGGTCCTTAGAGCCAAACTCCTGAGGGCGCAATTCATTCATGAACGTGCAAATACGCATTTCACTGCCATTGTAAATTTCAACTAGCATCTTGACGCGCCATATTTCTTCGTACTGAGAGTTCACTCCAATAAGATCAAGGTGTATAGGTTCCTGTGAATAGTCAATTTGGTAAAGGAGCGCTCCTTGTTCCTTTAGATTAGGGCTGCCAAATTCCTTTTCTCCTATAAAAAATGCAGCGAAGCCATTTTCATACAGCAAAAGCGCGCCCGAGCGTCCGCTGCTGTCTTTGCCCTTCCAAGTACCCAGATGCGCCTTTTTTGCAAAGCGGGACTGCGGGCTGATTTGAGAGCTGCTGCAGCCGGCAAGCAAAGCAAAAACGAGCATTACTAAGCCAAGCAAAATACTAAGCCGCACATGCTTGGAAAGTTATGGCTTTTCGTTTCACGATTTTTTCCCCCCTGAGATTACAGCAGGCGTTAAGCAAGCCCCGTACTCCCCCAAGCTCCATCCCTTCTCTGAGTCCCCTCTATGGAAAAGGGTTTTTCAGATTCCTGCCATAGAAAATCTACGCGCTTTTCAAGCAAAAGCTGAGCAATACGTTCGCCATGATGTATCTCTATAACATTTTTGGGGTCCATGTTCGCTACAAGGATTTGAAGCTCGCCGCGATAGTCCGCATCTATGGTGCCGGGCGCATTGGGCAAACAAAGACCGGCTTTGAGGGCAAGGCCTGAGCGCGGGCGTATGGATATAAAATAACCCGGAGGTATCTCAAACTGCAGGCCCGTCGGTATACAAATACGCGTGCCGGGAGCTATGCGCACTATGGTATCAGGAGGAAGGCAACTGTATACATCTAAGGCCGCAGACCCCGGAGTAGCAAGCTTGGGGATTGTTGCTCCGGGCAAGCGATACACTCCTACTTTGGGAAGAACAGAGGGCATGGTATATCGAAAAGGCTATTTAGGCTCTTACTGAATTTTTGGCTCTAAGCAGCTTTGCAATAAAAAAGCGCTGTTTTGCAAGCGCACTTTCGCGCGCATTTCTATGAATCGAAGTGATGGCGACCGCCTCTTGCATGGTCTCTGGAAGGACGGGAAGAACGCCTGTCAAAGCGATCCCGCGGAGCGCCGCGCCCATGACCATGCCGTCCTTCTCTAGCGCCTCTGTCTCTGAAAGGCGGACGTGCAGGGCGGTGAGAATGGCCGCTGTCATGGCTTTTATGCGAAAAGCGAGTGTTAGAATTGACAGGGACGTCTCTGTGGCAAAGGTCTACTTTTCCTGCGCGGTCTACTCCAAGCACAACTACCGGCACGCTGTCTCCCTCTTGAAACATTTCTTCTACAGACGCAAGACGCCTTTCCGACATTTTGGAAATGTGCAAAAGCCCCTCTTTGCCGGGATAGAGCTCTACAAAAGCGCCAAAGTCTACAATCCGTTTAATAATACCATCATAACTGGCCCCCGCCTCTACTTCACGAAAAATATCTTCGATCATTTTTCTGGCTGCCTCATTCGATGCGCCGGAAGGTGATGCGATCGTAACTGTTCCGTCATCTTCCACATTTACCTCTGCCCCGCTTCTTTCTATAATGTCACGGATGATCCGGCCACCAGGGCCTATGAGCTCGCCTATACGTGAGGTATCTATACTAAGGGTCGTAATGCGGGGAGCGCTGTCTGGAACGCTTTCACGCGGCTTGGAACATGCCTTATTCATCTCTTCCAATATATGCAAACGCCCTTCCTTAGCCTGCTCCAGAGCTTTGGTGATCAAGGCAAGGTCCAGACCCTGCACTTTCAGGTCCAGCTGAAAGGCTGTGATCCCTTTTTGCGTTCCCGCCACTTTTAGGTCCATATCTCCGAAATGATCTTCTAGTCCAGCGATATCAGATAAAATTGCTGTGTTAGCCTTTTCATCACTCATGAGGCCCATAGCAATGCCTGCTACTGCTCCAGAAAGAGGGACCCCGCCCGCCATAAGAGCTAAGGAAGCAGAGCAAACAGAAGCCATAGAAGAAGAGCCATTCGATTCCAAGATTTCTGAAACAAGCCTTATGACATAGGGGAATTCTGACTCAGGGGGAAGGACTTGCTTAATAGCGCGCCAGGCAAGATTACCGTGTCCTACTTCACGCCGACCCGGGCCTATCATGCGTTTTACTTCACCTGTAGAAAAAGGAGGGAAGTTGTAATGCAGCATGAAATTACGCAGCTGCTGGCCATCTAAAGTGTCGTATCTTTGATTGTCCATTTTGGCTCCTAGAGTAAGAACGCCAAGGGACTGCGTTTGACCACGAGTAAAAACAGCTGAGCCATGCGCGCCGGGCAACACATCCATTTGCACGTCAATTTCGCGAATCTCTTCGAGCTTACGTCCATCTGCGCGTATACCTTTTTCAAAAATGAGAGAGCGTACCACGAGATACTCTATATTATGCAATTCTGTCTTAATGTCCTTAAGATGCTCCGCTATAAGCTTCGCATCGCTTCCGCTTTCTTGGAGTTTGTTTTCAAAACGGAGCAGGGCCTCTTTTTCTATTTCTTGCACCGCAGCATCACGTTCCACTTTGCCTTTGGTTTGATTAGCGCTTTGTATTTTGGAATAGGCAAAATCGTGCACCTCCCGCATCAGCGCTTTGTCGGGTAATTTCAGTTCAACATCGCGCTTTTCAACGGCACAAGCAGCGGCAAATTGAGACTGCACTTCTAGTTTATGCGCCAAAGCCTTATGTGCAAAATCTAAAGCCTCTACCATCTCCTCATTGCTGTACTCCTTAGCGCTGCCTTCGATCATGGTAATGGCTTCTTTAGATCCCGCAACTAAAAGTTCCAGATCACTTTTTTCCCGGGTTTTTAGATCAGGGTCGATAACAAAGGCGCCGTCTACCCTGCCTACTAAAACTCCAGCAATGGGGCCATCCCAAGGTATGTCAGAGGACATCAAGGCGGCAGAAGCGGCTGTAATAGCATGTCCCTCTACAGCCTGCTTAGGATCATAAGAAAGCAAGGTAATGAGAAGCTGCACCTCGCAAAGATAGCCTTCTGGAAATAAAGGGCGGCAAGGGCGGTCGATAAGGCGCGACATCAGAGTTTCATGCTCTGCAGGCCTTGTCTCCCGCTTAAAATAACCTCCAGGGAAAAGCCCAGCGGCATAGAATTTCTCGCGATAATCTACAGTTAAAGGGAAAAAGCTTTGTCCCTCTTTTGCTTCCTTTTCTGCGCATACAGTAGCTAAAAGAACTAAATTATCTGCTCTGTAAACAACAGAGCCATGGGCTTGTTTAGCCCACTTTCCATTTTCCAAAGATATATTTTGACCATGGGCCTCTATTTTTTCAAAAGATACAGACATACTTCCTTCCTTATCATACAAAATCGTAAAAGCAACAGTTGGGTAGTTTCTTGCTGGCAGCAGATAACTATTTACGCAGGCCTAAACGTTCGATAATATTTTTATAGCTTTGCAGCTCATGCTTCCTAAGATATTCTAAAAATCTTCGTCTTTTCCCTACCAGCTTCAAAAGGCCACGGCGAGAGTGGTGGTCTTTGCTATGGAGTTTGAAATGTTCTGTTAATTTTTGGATACGGCTAGTTAAGAGAGCAATCTGCACTTCCATAGAACCAGTGTCTTTTGCGTGCTTAGCATAAGAATCAATGACTTGGGCTTTTTTCTCTTGCATGATCATATTTCCAAAATTACAGCTCTAGTAAAGTTAACAAAAGCATAATATCGACCACAGTAAAAGCGCAGCATAAACTTGCATAGCACTTTTTTTATTCTTAAATCTTCGGCGCTTGCAAAATGTGCTATTTCAATTTCAAATTAGGACAAGCATAGACTTCACGGGCTGTCCGACCATTCCATGCAACTCTGTGCATTGCTATTTCAGGGAGCTATATACCAGAGCCCGCTAAAAATAAATAGAAAAGCTTGCAGGCCTGCCTGCCCAATGGCGCTTTGCTAAAAAAAGCAAGCCTGCGAGAGTATAGAAAAGTCTGCCTGAGGCAGGCGCTTAGACCTATAAATAACAAGATGCAGCGGCTTGCGCGCTCAGCTGGCCTTGGCTTTGTGCAAAACAAATGAAAAGCAACTTACAGAACAGGTCCATTTATTGCAAAGACAACATAGACGTATTGCAAGGCATAAACTCCCAATGCGTAGACTTGCTATACCTAGACCCGCCCTTCAATAAAAAGAAAGTCTTTACAGCGCCTATAGGCAGCCATGCAGAGGGCGCAAGCTTCAAAGATTATTTCAGAGAAGAAGATGTAAAAGAAGAATGGCTGCAAGGGATAGAAGAAGATCAAGAAAAGCTGCGCTCGTTTTTGCATGGCATCAGAGGAATAGAGGGGCGGACGAGCTACAACTTCTGCTACTTGGCTTATATGGCTATACGGCTACTAGAATGCCACCGGATACTAAAAGACACGGGCAGTTTGTATTTGCACTGCGATCCTACGATGTCGCATTATTTGAAAATACTTCTGGATTGCGTCTTTGGTGAAAAGAATTTTAGGAACGAGATAGTTTGGTCTTATACAGGGCCTTCTAACACATATAGATACTTCCCACGCAAACATGACATACTTTTTTATTATGTGAAAGATAAAAATCTAAAATATCCTTTCAATACTAACGAAATAAAAATACCTTATAGTGAAGCTTTCCTGAAACGCCGAGCTTATGCAGAGTCTAAAGGAGGTAAGGGCATAACGGCAGGGTATGGAAAGGCCAGTCGAACAGAAAGAGAAATCAAAAAAGAATGGGGCTTGGGGAAACTTCCTAATAGCGTATGGGCTGACTTTTATACAGGAGGGCAGATCTCTGCAAAAGAACGCACGGGCTATCCTACGCAAAAGCCGCTCGCCTTGCTGGAGCGCATCATCCAAGCAAGCAGCAAGAAAGGCGACCTTGTGCTGGACCCGTTTTGCGGCTGCGCTACAACTTGCATAGCAGCTGAAAAGATGGGACGCAAGTGGGTAGGCATAGACATTTCTATAAAGGCCCATGAGCTTGTGCAAACGAGACTAGAGAAAGAAGTAGCCAATCCAGAAGAGCTTTTTGATTACAAGAAAGCCCTGCGCTTTTCTACAGATCCGCCGAAGAGAACAGACCTTAGACAGACGGACATAGAGCAAAAATACGTCTATGTTATTTCTAACAAAGCTTACAAAGACGAATACAAAGTAGGCATAGCTAAGGACATACAAAAACGCCTAAACAGCTACCAGACAAGCGATCCAAACAGGGGCTATAAGCTGGAGCATAAAAAACTGACTCCCAGATACAGAGAGCTGGAAAGATATATACACGCGGAATTGCAAAGCAGACATGAATGGGTGAAGGCGGACTTAGAGACTATCAAAAAAACTATGAAAGATTTTGATAAGTCTTAGCTGCTTCGCTATTTCAATTTCAAATTAGGACAAGCATAGACTTTATACAATCAAGGCAGCCAGGAACTTTAGCCTTCCAAAAAAACCAGAAGATCGCGGAGTGATTTAGCTAAATCTCCCACAGCAATCAAGAGGACAAGGCAGGCTATGCGTAAATGAAAGCGTTGTGCGTGCCTATCCTTCTTTGAAGCACGTATATAGCGCCAAATCGTCCATCCCGACCATAGACTCATCAGCAGGCCAATAAGAAAGGACAAGCAAAGAAGAATAGTCTCACGCATAAGCAAAGCCTAGTAACGAATAGAACAACTTCGCATAACAAACATTGCAAGAATAGAAAAAAGCTCACTCCACATACAGCCTCCCGCTATGTGCAGGGGTAGTAAAGCAAGCCTTCTTCACTTATAGCTGCTTGGAGGCGCATATCAAAGGTCTCTACGGGAAAAGAAAGCCGCGCTAATTTGGCCGGCGCCAGAGCTAAACTTTGCCGTGATACACGCTGCCGGCACGAAGCAGCGAGCTCCTGCTTTTGCAGAGCACTCTTTCCTAAATTCGCATACCAGCGATCATAATAGCCGCCCCCGCGGCCCAATCGGCTTCCATCTTTGCTTAGGCCCAGCACAGGTACGACAACACGATCACTATCACGCCATAGCAAATCAAAAAGAGGCGCCTCCTTAGCAGGACCAGGTATATTTTTATATCCCGCGTTCCATTTCCATGAAGAAAAAGTATTACTATCACAAAGACGGAATTCCATGCTTGTTTGGGAAACTCGTGGAGCATAGAATTCGAAGGAATAACTCTTGAAATCTGCAAATATGTCTAAATAGTCTATCTCATCGGCTAAAGGCGCATATATTAAGAGGCGCGCCCGCTTCTCCAAAGCTTTTAGGTAATTACGGAGATGCTCCTTGAGCAGGCACGGACCATCGCCTTTTAAGAAGGCAGCCCATTCTTTGCGGCAATAGAGACGCGCTTCTCGCTTTGTCATTGCTGCAAAAAAGCCCTGTCAATCATTCTTTGCCTCTTGTATAAGGAGCTGAAGCGCTCTTTCCTTACTTCAGCAACTATTGCATCAGCGCCAAAGCTTTAGCGGTAACTATGAAACTCTACTTTACTGTACTGGGCGCCATTTGGGTTGTTTATGCTTAGCTCGTGATCCAGCTCTTTAGCTAGTTCAATAGCTTTCTTGCTCATATTTTGAGGTACTTTTAAGTTCACATAAACGTGTTGATCGCCTTTTCCATAACCACCTAAATAGGGCATGCCCTTGCCTTTCAAACGAAAAGTCTGGCCGCTTTGAGTGCCAGATGGTATTTTCATATTAATAGATTTTCCATCAATAGTAGGTATTTTTACTTCACTACCTAATAGGCCGGAAATGAAAGGAATATCGATTTGTAAAACGATATCATTCCCCTGACGCTCAAAAAGCTGGTGCTGCCGCACTTGGGTTACAACATAAAGATCGCCGGCCATGCCAGAAGGGCCGCTTTCCCCTTCTCCAGTTACTTTCAAGCGGCTTCCAGATTCTACTCCAGGAGGAATCTTGATATGTAAAGTACGCCTTTTCTCTACTACGCCTCTTCCATGACAGACAGTGCATGGGTGGCGAACAACCTTACCTCTCCCCTTGCAGTTAGGACAATTGCTAGTAACAGAAAAAAAACCTTTGCTGCGCCGGACTTGACCTATCCCTCCGCAGGCAGAGCACTGCTCAGGCGCATGGCCGGGCTTGCTTCGACTCCCATGACAAGTATCACATTGCTCTTCACGCGGCACCTCAATCTTTACTTCTTTACCTAAAGCCGCATCCTCCAGACTAACCTCAAGATTGTAGCGCAAATCCGAGCCGCGCGCCTGCTGTGTTTCCCGGCCAAAGTTGCTAAAAGAGCTGCCAAAGAAATCAGCAAATATATCCCCGACATCGCCAAAAATATCTGAAAAATCAGTATAGGCCCTATAGCCATGGGCAGAAGATCCGCCTCCATTCACGCCTGCCTTACCAAACTGATCATAACTCCTTCGCTTTTCCGGATCGGCAAGCACTTCATAGGCTTCTGTGGCCTCCTTGAAACGCTCCTCTGATTCTTTATTACCCCGATTTTTATCGGGATGGTATTTAATAGCAAGCTTACGGTATGCGCTCTTGATATCGCTTTGGGACGCGCTGCGCGGCACGCCAAGAACAGTATAGTAATCTCGGTTTGACATGCTATCTTTAGAGCATCTCCAGAGCAGGCTATTGCTATTTAACTTTTCTTATCTTCGTCAACAACAGTGTAATCAGCATCTACTACTTTTTCCTGCTTCCCTGCGCCGCCAGCGCCAGTATCCGAAGAAGAAGGGGCAGGGCCGGCTCCATTAGGACTGCTCCCGCCGGGAGGCGGCGCGCCTTCAGCTCCTCCGCCAGAAGCGGTATAAAATTTCTGCCCCAGCTCCATAGCAGCCTTGCTGATCTCATCACGAATCGCCAATATCTGATCCTTATCGTTAGAAGCTAAAGCTTCACGCGCACGTTTGATAAGGTCTTCGGCTTGCTGCTTACTAGAAGCGTCTGCCTTATCGCCCGCTTCTTTCATAGCGCGCTCTAAGCTATAAATATGATTATCTGTCTCATTACGAGCCTCAACCAGCTGCCGTGCTTCTTGATCCTTGCTTTGATTAGCCTGCGCATCATTGACCATTTTCTGGATTTCTTCCTCAGAAAGAGAACTAGAGCTCTCCACGCGTATCTTTTGCTCTTTCCCTGTGCCCATATCCTTAGCAGAGACATGCACAATTCCATTAGCATCTATATCAAAGCTGACTTCAATCTGCGGTACGCCTCGCGGCGCAGGGGCTATGCCCACGAGATCAAAACGAGCCAGCGTACGGTTGTGCTGCGCCATCTCTCTTTCACCCTGCAGGACATGCACAGAAACCGCCGTTTGATTATCTGCAGCCGTAGAAAATATTTGTGACTTACGTGTTGGAATAGTGGTATTCCTTTCTATAAGACGTGTTAAGACCCCGCCCAAGGTTTCAATCCCCAGCGAGAGGGGAGTCACATCTAAAAGCAGCACATCAGAGACTTCTCCCGCAAGCACCCCGCCTTGTATAGCCGCGCCGACCGCCACAACTTCATCTGGATTTACTGACTTACTTGCTTCTTTACGAAAGATATTTTTCACCAGACTCTGCACAGCAGGAATACGAGTAGAGCCCCCCACAAGTATCACCTCGTCTATATCGTCAGGGCTTAAATCAGCATCCTTAAGAGCTGCCTCACAGGGGCCTCTAGTCCTTTCTATGAGATTACTGGTAAGCTGTTCAAATTTAGAGCGGCTGAGGCTAAGGTTGAGATGGCGCGGGCCGCTGTTATCCGCTGTAACAAAGGGGATATTGATCTGCGCCTGCATTGTTCCTGAGAGCTCAATCTTAGCCTTCTCTGCAGCTTCCTTGAGACGCTGCAGAGCCATGCTGTCCTTAGATATATCAATCCCGCTTTCCTTTTTAAACTCTGTAACCATCCAGTCTATG
>CBDETG010000023.1:7500-43320 GCA_965242745.1 Leptonemataceae bacterium | reverse complement strand
TTGCTTGAGCTGCTGTACTTCACACTCACGACGCAGTTCTCTTACTAAAGCCTCACACAAGACGGGCAAAGCATCTTCACGATAATGCTTAGGAATTTTTGCTAAAAACTCCAGATAACCCTCTTTGTGTAAACGAAAGCAAAGCGGGAAGGCGCTATGCACTTCTTTCCATTTTGCTTCCATATCTAGATAGCTCTTTTGGCTCTGGCCAGATTCGGAATGCTCATTTAGTTGTTCTTGTTTCATAAGGCAATACTACTATAGCAGTGTGACATTGCTCCAGCCATAGCGCATATGATCTGTAAAAGCGGCTGCCTGTGATGCCTGCCTGCGCTCTGCTTTCATTTCATGGATTATATAGTTTGCTATTTCAGCGCAAGATGATTTTATATTCTTTACAATCAATGCTCAATGTAAAAGTGTGGAAGCGTATGGGCCAGGCACCGCTTATTGGTCTCCCTAAATTAGCAATCTCTGAAAAGATTTGTCAAGAAACCTGTTTTGACCCTGTTTATGCTTTCTATTACGAGGCTGAGATTCACAAAGAGCTTCCACACGTTATCAAATTTTCCGGCGGGTGTTCCAGCGCTATGCTACTCTTTACGCTACTTGAAGCTGATTTATTAGATGCTGAGCGTGGTGATGTTATTATTTTTAATAATACATCTGCAGAACATCCAAAAACGTATGAATTTGTCGCAAAATGCAAAGAATATGTGGAGAATAGATATGAAATCCCATTTTTTTGGATTGAGTTCCAGACTTATGAAGATGCCCGCAATGGTGAATGGACACGCCTACCAACATATCGGATGGTAAATCCATACCACCACTCCGAAACAGCATTAGATGGCTATCATTCACGTGGAGAAGTATTTGAAGAGCTTTTATCGTGGAATGGCTATGTACCAACTCAATTTCAACGTACATGCACAGCAAACTTAAAATTAGAAACAACTAGAGCATTTTTACGGGACTGGCTTGCTTGCAAATCCGAAACAGAGCACCTTGGGCATTATAGCGATTCCAGCCGTATTGACTATGATGATTACTTTGAACGTCATCAAAGAAATCATGGAAAAGTACCACGTAATATATTTTTTGAAAAAAAAGAATTCCTTCTAAAAAGACCAGTTAGGCGAGCCCAGCAAAGATTCGCAGATTTTTCTAGCGCCTTCAAAGCATTTGGTAATAAACATCTTGTTGGCAAGAGTTATGGAGAAAAAGCACATTTTGGGCCTGAGGGTATTGAATACTTAGCTTTTATAGGCTTACGTTATGATGAAATGCGCAGAGTTATTCGTGTTCGAAGAAGAAATGCGCCGGCATCTGATAATAAAGGTTACGAAGGTGAGCATGTATATATGCCTTTGAGCGCCATGAAAGTAACGAGAGAGGATGTGGAGAGCTTTTGGAATAAACAGAATTGGGGACTTGACTTAGCTTATGATGCCGGCCTATCTAACTGCACTTACTGCTTTCTAAAGGGAGTGAAGACGCTAAAAAAAGTTTTTCTATTTCTAGAGGAAAATCTCACTGATAACTTAAGAAATACGCCATGTGATATCCAGTGGTGGATGAATATCGAGAAAAAATATGGGCGAGACTTAAAGGCAGAAAAACGCGTAATCCGTAAAGATGTTCCTAATAACTTCATAGGTTTTTTTGGTACAAAAAGTGAATTCAGTTACGCTACATTAGCCAAATGTAAAGAAAAAGAGGAGATAGTGAATAAATATGCAAGCAATATCCTGCCCTGTGACTGTACTGACTAAGCAGACAAATACATTTCGACCTATATATTTAGATAATCAATCTACTACTCCTGCTGATCCCAGGGTAGTAGAAGCCATGCTTCCTTATTTTACGCATGAATTTGGTAATCCACATTCAGATGCCCATGTTTATGCTTGGGAAACAAATGCTACTCTTGAAAAATCTCGAAATATCATCGCTAACCTTATTAATGCTGACCAACGTGAAATTGTATTCACTTCAGGAGCCACAGAGTCTTGCAATTTAGCTATACGTGGCTTGGCAAACAAGAGAACAAATACGCGTAACAAAATAGTAACAGTTGCAACAGAACATCCATGTGTACTGGAAACATGTAAATCATTACAAGAAAGGCAACATAAGCTTTCCATTTTGCCCGTGCAAAATGATGGAATAATTGATTTAGAGCTTTTGGAAAAGGTTATTGATGAACAAACACTTTTGCTTTCCGTAATGCTTGCCAACAATGAAATTGGCGTCATACAGCCACTTGAAAAGATAGCGGCAATATGCCATAAATTTGGCGTGTTTGTACACACCGATGCAACACAAGCTGTAGGGAAAATGCCAGTGAATATCCGCAAGTTAGATGTTGATTTTATGAGTTTTTCTCCACACAAGTATTACGGCCCTAAAGGAATAGGGGCTCTTTATATGCGTTATGAACATGCTTCGAATGTACAGCCTCTATTTAGTGGAGGAGGGCAAGAAGGCGGGTTTAGGCCAGGAACAGTAGCCTTAGCGCTAGTTGCTGGCTTTGCAAAGGCTAGTTCTATAGCTCTAAAGGAGCTTGATAAAGATATGGAGCATATTGAGAAACTAACAGATATGCTTTATATAACATTAAAAAATAATTTACCAGAGCTTCGTTTGCATGGTCATAAAAAGAAACGATTGGTAGGAAATCTCAATATTGCTTTTCCTGACATTTCAGGATCAGAGATTATCGAGCGAGTGTCTGATCAAATTGCAATATCCACTGGCTCTGCTTGTTCTTCAGAAGCGGCTAAACCATCGCATGTATTGGAAGCGCTTGGTTTGAAGGCCGAAGAAGCTGAAGCAGGGATACGTATGAGTGTAGGTAGATTTAATACAGAGGAGGAGATACAAAAGGCAGCAGAAGTTTTGATAGATGCTGTTCTTGAGAGAAGATAGGGCTAATTATGGAAACACGAGATAAAAATATTGCAGATTGGTTACGTGGCATTGAAAATGGGAGTATCTGCCTGCCTGACTTTCAACGCGAGGAAGTATGGAAACCTGAATTTGTAGAAAAATTTCTATGGGCAATCTTGCAAGATCGCCCGCTAGGCATATTTCTAACTCTTGAGATGAATGAGAATAATCAACAGGAAATTGAAACAAAGGCCATGAGTGCTAAATCTGGCACATGCGAACTTTTAATTTTGGATGGGCAACAACGCCTTACAGCGCTTTGGCGTAGTTTGAATAATTATTATGGCCGAAAAGAATATTTTGTTAAATATAAGAAAGATGCAACTAGGTTTATTTCTGAAGAAGTGATATGCCAAAATAAAGATACATTCCCTGATCAAAGTATACCTATTCAGTATTTAAAACCGGGAGAAGAAGCATATAGAGATCTTGATATTTGGTTAAAAAATGAGGCAGCTGATGAAGCATTTAGAGAATTTATACATAATCTACGAAAGCGTATCTCAGAGACTAATATACCTTATTATAAGTTACCTGCAAAAACAGATATAGGCGATGTTATCGATATATTTACTGATACAAACACTTATTCTGTAAAACTAAAGGCATATGATTTGGCAGTTGCCTTGATGAAGAGAAAGACAAAAACAAGCCTAAAAAAATTAGTCGAAAATATTGAAACTACAGTGACTGGAATCCAGTCTTTAGAGAAACCGGTTGGCGAGCTATTGCTTAAAATACAGTGTCTCAGAGAAGATAAGAAACCAAATTACTATTCATTCTTAAAAGATTTAGACTACGGACTCCTTAAGAAGGACGTAGGGAAAATAAAAAAAGGCTTGGTATGGACTGTAGAGCTTCTGAGCAATATCGGTATCAAAACTGAACAAAGGTTACCTTCCGTTATCCCGTTAAGAGTATTACCAGCTCTCCATGAACATGTCCCTAGCAAAGGTAGTGATCGAGGACATGCCATAAAACTTGCAAAAAAGTACTTATGGTGGTCGTTTCTTACAAATAGATATGATAGACAAGCTAATGATCGATTAAAGGAAGATTTTGACGGTTTAAAAAAAATTCTCACAAACGGAATAAATATTGATGAAAAAAAATTAAAACAGCATGTTCCAATTTTCAAATGCAAAAAACCTAATTTGACTGATATAAAACAGGCCAATTGGCCTAGAACTCGCTCTGCCTTTGGACGTGCCATCTTGGCTGTTTGTTCCCTTGCAGATGCAAGAGATATAGCAACGGGTGACGCCGTATGTAATCAAGGGGATGTTGATTATCACCATATTTTCCCTAAAAATAAGTTGGAAGAAGGAAAGGTGCGTAAAAAAGAAATAAATCTGGCTATAAATTGTATGCTTCTTAAAGAGGATACAAATAGACGAAAATGGCGTAATAAACTGCCAGGTGATTTTTTAGACAGTGAAATTAAGAATGCGCGAAAAGGTGATAAATGTGCTCCTATAGAAATAGAGAGACGCTTGGAGACACATGTACTCCAATTCAGCGATTTGCAAAATATAACTGATAGCAATATTGAGAAGAAGCAAGTCAAAGCGCACTATAAAAAATTCATAGATGATCGCTCAAAACGGGTTAAAGGACGCATCGATGTGCTACTTGCAAATGGTGAGTTATAGCAATCATGAAAAAAAAACAAACTATACGTAAAAAGCGAAAACAACCTGAGTTGAAATTTGGTCGTGGCGATTTTGCAGGATTTACATCCATTGGAACAACAAGTTTTGGAATTAAATCTTCAGTGGTGGTGCGTGAGTTAATTCAAAACTCACTAGACGCAGCCCGTGAAGCAAAACGCAAAGTTGCCCGCATACGTTTTGAACTGCAATGCAAAGCGACTAGAGATGTACCCAGTATTGATATATATAAACAAGCCCTAAAAAAAGCAATCATTGATCAAGAATGTCGTTCTAAAGGTAAATTGCCAGATCATGCAAAATTGGTAGCTGATTCCATGTCTCAATCCATAAAGAAAGAAAAGAACTGGACTTTGTACGTTCTTGATAACGGAATAGGGCTGAATGAGGAAAAAATGAGTGCGCTTCTTGCGGATGGTTTGAGTTCTAAGGAAGAAGGGCAAACGGGCGCATTTGGGAATGGACACATGGCTGTAATACCGGCATCAGATTTACGCTATATTCTGTACGGTGGCTTGCGCAAAAAGGGCAAGAATTATACGTACATTGCTTCGGGACATACCATTCTGGCTTCACGAGCTGGTAAAAACAAAGAAACTCTGAGTAAAGATGGATTTTTCCTTCATGACTATCGCGACAAATTTGATGCGGCTTATGATTTCCCTACTAATGCTTCAGTCCCAAAATACATCAAAGAAAAATTAGAATGGATAAAAAAAAACTGGGATAGTGCAGGCTCTGTAGTTATTATACCCGGCTTTAATCATTTCCATGACAAAAACGCTGCCACTCCGGAAGCTATAAAACGGGCTGCTGCTTGTAATTTTTTTATTCCCATTGCCACTGGTGACTTAATTATTCAGTACTCCGGAGAAGACAGGAAAGATGATATTACTCTCGATAAAAATGAACTTAAAAAAGTTCTGCAGAGCCTAAAAGATGAAACAAGGCGTGGTAGTCAGAATAGTTTTATCTCAGGCGCTAACGCTTTTCGTTCCTATGAAACATATACCTCCGGCAAGAAGAAAACTATTCCCACAACTCTAGGAAAAATAAAGATCAGATTGCGTGAACTGAATGATGGAAGCCGTTCGCGACTTGATCTCTTTCGTAATGGTATGTGGATTACTGATGATATCCCTGATCTTAGGTACAACAACAGCAGACTTACAAAGCTAAAAGCTTTTCATTGTTTGCTTTTGATTGACTCTGATGATGGAGACATACATCAATATGTTCGTACAATGGAAGGAGCCTTGCATAATGAATTAGATAAGCGCAAGCTGGAAACAGAAAAGCGAAAAAAAAACTTCAGGGAAGCCATGGATAAAGTTCAGGAAACTATAGCTCAAATAATCCATCCAAATACTAATGAAAATTTCTGGATAAAGGACGCGCTCACTGTCCAGGTAAACAAAATTTCAGAAGCTGTTCGGAATCCTGTACGCAACGCTAACTTCGTAGAAAAACCACCAAGAATTCAACCACTGGATATTAACAAAGAAGAAATAAACATAGAAGCAGAAAGCAGCAAAGATTGGGATATTAACACGGTGAACAATCAAAATAATGACGCCAACTTAATGGCCTCTGAGAAAACAAATAATGCTAACAGAAATTTTCAACGCAGTGGCAGCAGTCTTGCTTTCCAAGCCTTGCCAATTTCTATAGGGAAACGTTCTATTCGCATTTACCTGACACCGCAAGAGAAATGTGTAGAAAGTGAGTTGCGATTTATGATTGATAATGGTTTAGATGAAAGTTGTGATGTTTTTGATGCAGAAATCTTTGTTCAACTTAAAAACACAAAACTCAATGGGCAATTACTTTCTGAAAATCGACTAATTAGAGATGAGGATGGTTATACTCTTGCTGTACGGCTTGGTCAATTAAATCCTGAAGAAAAAATCTGTGTCGAGAGTGATTATGTTATACCTGCAAACATAAATATCTCTAATAATATACCGGTTGTTTTGAAAGCGCAAGTTGTTCGCCGTTTACAAAAGATAAACAATAACGAAAACTAATATGTCATTAACAAACCAAATTGTACGCTCTTTACCCTATCCTGTATTGGAAGAAGGGAATTTGTCATTTCCCGATGCTAAGTATGAAGTTAGCATTAATTCCCAGGGAGACACTTCGGTTTGTATAGACCATAAAATAGAAAATGCCCGATTCATCCAAAAATTACTTAATGATGGAAAGGCAAAATATGCCTGCATGGTTTCGCTGCCAATAGTTGGTTATAGAAAGCTGCATATATCAGAAAGCCCTAAGCAAAAAGTCGAATGGGATGCAGATCTTGTGGCAACTTTTCCAATGCTAAAGCCTTTAATCATCTGTGTAAAAGGTTTCAACTATGTACCAAATAAACATGACGATATCGCTACCGAGTGGCAGGGCGTTGATATTAGCTTCCCGCCAGGCGCTAGGCTTGCCTTGAAACGATTTTTCGGGCACAATGGGGCAATTACCTCTCTTTTGAACATTTGCTCTGACTCTGAACTTCCTGATGGCTGTTTTGAAGTTCATGCGTGCACAGAAGGAGGTTTTTATTTTCAGGTAAAAGTAGCGGGTAACTTACATCGTTTTCTGGATTCAGGAAGTAACAATCATCGCAACAGTATTGTAACAAATATAATTAGTCGCTGCTTTGAAATATTGACGAAGGATTATTCTAAAAGTGACGAAAATGACGGCGGCTGGGAGCAGTATCCCAACCTAAAAGCGCTTGCAGATGACTTGCGAGGCAAAGGCTTAGCCGTATGGGATGAGGAGACTTTTCTAGCTGATAAAGTCGCAACACAATATCTACCACATATTATATCATCATTAGAAGATTAGCAAAGATAAATAATGAAATTTGAGGAATTTGATGATGCTGCTTATACAGCATTACGGAAAAACCTTATTCGCAAAAAAGGGTCTGATGAACAAAAAACTTTTTTACAGGCGCTACGTACAAGAGAGCGCTTTATAGAATACATACATGACAAAGTTAAAATTACCAAGGGCGAGACTCTTCTTATATTGCCACGCCCCATTACAGAAAGTGATTATAAAGAGCCACCTAAAGATAGTGAAACTCATATATTTAAACACTGGCAAAGTGTAAAACCAGCCTATGCTTGCCGTACAACATTTTGGGCATTGCTCACTCTACGAAATATAGAAGAGTGTAGAATAAAGCCCTATTTTTTGGCTGCTAATGGGGGAGTATTACCAGGAGGTCTACAACGTATTGATCAAGCCTTAGCCAATTCCGATGCTAATCATATTGATGTAATAGTTCGCACAGCCCTGCGACGTTTGGGAGGCCTTCCTGAGGCTAGAGGGAATAGAAGCGTTTACGTAAATTGTCCTTTCGCAAGAGCTTGGTGGCATCAATATCTAGCAAATGAGATATGTAAAGATACAAATGCAAATAAAAAAAATATCATTCAAATATTCCGCCACTCGCAAGACTACTGGGAAAAGCTTATACTGTCAATCGTTTCCAGAAATTCTATTTTAGGAGATACTAAAGTTCGCAATGCCTTAATATGGGCTCTATCTGAGTTGCTAAATGACAAAAAAATGGCTCATCTTTTTAAAGTAAAAAAATTAGAGCAAGTTTGTAAGCATATAGGTCTCCGGTCAGCATGGCAAGAACTTGCAATTTATCCCATAGAAGAGTTAAAAAAAATAATGGAAAATGAATTTTTAAAAAATTGAAAGAGTTATATATCCAAAACCACAGGAATAAGCTAAATAGCTGTCTTTGCTTATACTCCCTAATCTTTCTCATATGCAAGACTGTTAATAGAATTACTTGTTGCTTTGGCGGTTCAAAAGAAATTCTATGTCTAGGCTTCATCAAATGAGTAATCCTTTATGTCTTCATTATTATAGCAGTGTGACATTGCTCCAGCCATAGCGCATATGATCTGTAAAAGCGGCTGCCTGTGCTCTGCTTTCTGCTAAGGAGAATATAGTCCCTGTAAATGGCTTGACCAGCAGCGGCTTTCTCCTGCATGTGGCATTATGCCTACTTACAGCTATCAGTGCCAGGACTGCAAACACGAATACGAAGCATTGCAGTCAATGAAAGAGGCAGCCCACACGCAGTGTCCCAAATGCCCGGGGAAGCTGATCCGCTTGATCGGAGCTGGCGCAGGTATTGTTTTCAAAGGAAGTGGATTTTACGTCACTGATTATGCAAAAAAAGCTCCTGCTTCACAGGCAGAACAGTCAGGAGCGCAGAAAAAGGGCGCAGAAAAAGTCAGACAAGGAACAAGGCGGCAAGGCGGAATCTTCTGCAGCTAAGGGAACAAACAGCAAGGCTGCCTCTATACAGAAGAGCAGTGCAAATTCTTAAAAAGAAGCTCAGGCACACAGCGCCTCAAGAGCAGCAAAAAGGTACTCTTGCTATCTTGGCTGGAGGCGGGAAGCTTCCTTGGATTGCGGCTCATAATGCTATACAGGCTGGGGAGGACGTGCGTATTTTCCCGATCTTAGGCAGCAAGGCAGAGGTCCCTGAGCAATTTCAGACTCTATGTGAAAGCGTAAGCGTCACAAAGTTTTACAGCTCCCTGCTTCTTGCCTTAAAAAGACACAATGTCAAGCGCCTGATAACCTTGGGCAAGGCAGAGCGTGAAATCCTGTACAAAGGCTCTTTGGATTGGCGCATAGCTTATCTGCTTTGGCGCGCTCCTAAGCAAAGTGATTTTTCTTTTTTTACTATAGCTCAGAAGATACTCCAAAAACACGGTATTCGTATACTGTCTCAGCGTCTTTACTTACAAAATCTTTTCCTAAAAGAAGGACGCTATGGCTCCAGCTTAAGTCTTCGCGAAATACAAGACATTGTTTTTGGCACAGCCTGCGCACGCCAGCTAAGTCAGATGGACATAGGACAAACAGTAGTGGTGGGCAATAGGGCGATACTGGCCCTTGAAGCGGCAGAGGGAAGCAATGAGTGCATAGAGCGGGGCGGCAAGATTTTTCTCAAAAAAGGCGCTGTTGTGTGTAAATTCCCACGCAAAGACCATGATATGCGCTACGACATCCCTGCCATTGGCACAGAGACTCTGGACACTATGTATCGCTCTTACTGCCGTGTCCTAGCCTTTGATTCCTCCCGCACACTGATAACAGAGCCGCAGCTATGCGTCCAAAAAGCAAAACGATATAATATTAGCCTTGCAGCCATTGATCCCGAGCGCCTCAGTATTCGTTATCTGAAGAAACTATCGTAGCCTCGCCTGCCGTATCACCGTGATCTATTGCCTTGCTTTGCGCCTCTTGCGTACCGTGATCATAGCCTAGCTTTCTGGCACAATATGGGAAAATCTCTAAAACGTTTGGGGGGCTCTAGGCAAAGGTCAATCATCTTACCTGAAAAAGGCTGCCTGAAGGCCAAACGATAGGCAAAAAGCAGCATGCCAGATAGGGCTCCTACTTTCTTATGATGGCGGGAATACAGCGGATCCCCTACGACAGATGCCCTATGATAGGCCATGTGTACGCGCAGCTGATGGGTGCGGCCTGTCAGCGGCCTGAGTTCTACATAGCTAAACTTTGCCCCCTTAGGGCTCCTGCAAGCATGCAGACAGCGATAGAGCGTGAGCGCATGCCTCCCATGTGGAGCCCACCTGCATTTTCAGGCGATGCGCAGGATGGCGCTTGAGTGGAAGCTCTATGCGGCCTTCTATTTGCGGGAGCCCGCCCCATATCCATGCCAGATAATACTTGCTCACTTGGCCTTTAGCAAAGAGCTTCATCATTTCTTTTTGAGCTGCAGGATGCTTGGCAGCAAGCAAGAGCCCCTCCGTATCTCTATCAAGGCGATGAACAATACCAGGCCTCCTATCTTCTGGCTTCCTATCTTTCCATAAGCCTTCCTTCTCCCATTCATGCAAAAGAGCTTCTACTAAAAAGACTTCTTTGCCATTTTTTTGATAAGGGCCTGGATGTACGCTGATACCCGCCTGCTTATGCACAATATCCAAATCCTGGTCCCTGTACACAAAGCGCACAGGCGCAAGGGCTCCAGCCTGCAGCTCTCTTTCTTTGTTTACTAAAACGAGAGTCGAATCCTCCGGGGATGCCCGCCTCAAAGTAAACTCAGGCAAGGCCAGCTCATAGATTTCACCGCTTTCTGTAATATGATGCTTAGAGGGCCCGGTCTTCCCAAAAGCAAGGCAGCGTACAAAACCCGCTTTGATCCAATGCTGTATTTTGCTGCGGCTGACTCTTGCGCCTAAGCGCTCCTCCATAGCATCCCGCAAAAAAGTGTCAAGGCGTTGGCCGGCGTACCGCTCTTCTACGCAAATCCTAAGCTTGCCACCAGAAGCTGACTTTGTCACAGAAGAGTCGCTGCGCATGGCCTTATATAGCAGGGGAAGATGAGATGCAAGAGCAGTCTTTTTCTCATCATGAGACAAGGAAGCTGTCTGCATATGCAAACAGAGGCGGCTTTAGTTAAGGGCTTTGTCTACGCTGGCATGTATAGATATGAAGTCGCTAAAGCCGATGACCTGGAAGACGTGTTGTAAATGCTCATTTAGGCCTGCAAACTCAATTTTATGTTTTTTCTTCTGAGATTGTTTAATCAGCTGTACCAATACAGACACGCCCGAAGAGTTGATATACTGAGTCTGCGCAAAGTCAATTACGATCTTCATGCCCTTTTTGAGAACTATGCTTTCATAGGCTTCAAAGACTGTTTTGGCTGCAAGCGAGGTCAAATGGCCTTTGATATGAAGGATAGCCCGCATTAGCGTGATATTCCAAAGATGCTTCTAAAATACGCTTCATAATTCTCTTGCTTTGCCTGTTCTAAAGAATGCCGCCTCCTAAAAAGACAAGACAAAGGCTACTATGATATTTGGAGTAGACGATTGAGAACTTCATAACAGCGCACAGAAAGGACGAAGCCATTAGGGTTTTATAGCTCAGATTCGTCTAGGAGAATTTAGGGTACTATATACCTAAAACCACAGGAATAGTCTAAAATAGCTGCATTTGCTTATACTCTCTAATCTTTCTCATTAATTGACAGAGTTACAAGACTGTTCATAGAATTACTTGCTGCTTTGCTTTGGCGGGTTCAAAAGCGCTTCTATACTAGGGATTCACCAATGAGCAATTTTTGTGGTTTTAGGTATATAGTACCCAGAATTTATTATTTTAGAAAAAAGACTTGCCAGCGCCCAGCCCAGCGCCTTTCATGCCTATACTATTTGATCAATATGTATGATAGTAGAAACTAAAAAACTTCCATATAAAATCAAGGACCTCTCCCTATCAAGATGGGGACGGGAAGAAATCATATTAGCCGAAAAAGAAATGCCCGGCCTGATGGCCATCAGAGAAGAGTACAGGGGAAAAAAGCCTCTGCAAGGCGCCCCGCATTTCAGGTTCTCTTCATATGACGATACAAACTGCTGTACTCATTGAAACTCTTATCGAATTAGGAGCTAGGGTGCGGTGGGCCTCCTGCAATATTTTCAGCACCCAAGACCATGCAGCAGCAGCTTTGGCTGTGGAAGGCATTCCCCGTTTTTGCGTGGAAGGGCATGAGTGAAGAGGAATATTGGTGGGCACAGGACTGCACGCTGGAATTCGAAGAGGGCCCAAATATGATTCTAGATGATGGGGGCGACCTTACCGCATGGATACACAAAAAACATCCTGAGCTTCTGGCACATGTACGAGGGATTACAGAAGAGACTACTACAGGCGTGCTGCAGCTGCGTCGTATGCTTGCAAAGGGCGAGCTGCAAGCGCCTGCAATGAATGTCAATGACTCTGTCACCAAAAGCAAGTTTGATAATTTCTATGGCTGCCGTGAATCTTTAGCGGATGGAATCAAACGCGCTACGGATATTATGATGGCAGCTAAGATCGCTGTTGTGTGCGGCTATGGTGATGTGGGCAAGGGTTCTGCCGAAAGCCTGAAGGCCTTTGGCTGCCGGGTTATCGTCACAGAAATAGACCCCATTTGCGCGCTCCAAGCTGCAATGGAAGGTTACGAAGTTTCTGTTGTAGACAAATGGGGCCTCCAAAGCGGATATTTTCGTAACAGCTACTGGGAACATGGATGTCATTACTTTAGAGCATGCAAAGCAAATGAAAGACGGCGCCATTGTCTGTAATATAGGCCATTTTGATACGGAAATACAAGTAGCTCAGATCACATCCCATCCTGGCATAAAACATACGAAAATCAAAGAACAGGTTGATAAGTATACTTTTGAAGATGGCCATAGTATTATCCTGCTGGCCGAGGGGCGCCTGGTAAATCTTGGCTGCGCTACAGGCCATCCAAGTTTTGTCATGTCAGCCAGTTTTACGAATCAAGTCCTTGCGCAAATAGAGCTCTATAACAAGCAGCACGATGTGGAGATCTATCTTTTGCCTAAGCATTTGGATGAAAAAGTAGCTTCCTTACACTTAAAAAAAATAGGAGCAGAATTGACATCGCTGACTCCAAAACAGGCGGCATATATAGGAGTAGAGCCTTCAGGCCCTTTCAAACACGAAAGCTATCGATACTAGGCGGCTTTTGCCTTTTTGCCATATTCCATATTCTACAAGGCGGGATAAAGAGCTAGAATGGACTTATTGCTTCTTGTCAGCCTGCACTGCCTTATAGCTTTCTGCTTGTATTGCTTTTTTGCAAGGCGTCTAAAACGGACATTACGGCGGGCAGGAGGCTTCACTTGGGCCGCAGCTCAGAGAAAACATTGAACTCAGCATAAAATATATCAACGCATCTCTTGCGCTTATAGACCAGAAAACGCACGCCTCTTATCATATGCTGCGCCGAGCTGAGACGGCAGCCTTAGAGCTGCAAACACTTGCAAAAGAGCAAAAAAAAGAAACGAAAGCAAGGCCGCAAAATAACATTCTCCCCAAGTCTAAAAAGCAGGCAGCAAAGAGCAAAAGGGCCAAAGCCGAACAAAGCAGAAAAGAGCAGAACTATATTCTCAGCAAAGACCGTGCATATATGCGCAAGCAAAGAGATGCGCAGGCAGCCATCAGCTTCCTATCAAAACCAAAACAGACTATAGCAACAGAGCAAAATCCAAAGGGCGAAAGTAGACCTGAAGACTTATACGATATAGACAAGGTCTTAGACAAGATAGATCAAGACAGTATGCAGATCAAAGCCCCTATGCCAAGTATTTTCGATGCCTACCTTTCCGGCGCAAGTGAGGGGCACAAAAGACGGCTTGGGCTCGAAGAAAACAAAAAGGAAAACAAAAAGGAAAACAAAAAGAAGGAAGTAGAGAGTCACGACCCTGCCTTCTCACTAGAAAGCTTTTTTAGGCTTTTTTCTCCCATCTTTGAAAAGCTTATGCTATCGAAGAATTTCTATAAAGCTATTCGCAGCAAGCCAAAAGATTCCCATATGTGGAGGGGAAGGCTTCACTCACCAGGGAGCGAGCAGAGCTCCAGGAATCGCGCATTCCAACAAGGAGAAGCGGCTGAGATAAAAGAACAAAGCCCTGTTTTGCTGGAAGCAAGGCCTCCAGCAAAGCCTCCTTTGGAGGCATTAGCCTTAAAATGGCCTTCCCAAAGCAAAGAAAAATTCCAAATGGCGCTTTCCTTTCTAGAGAAAAATTATACAGAAAAAGAAATTGCCCAAGCAGCTTCTCTGCATCCAGCGCAGGTGCGCCTGCTTGCCTCCTTCCATAAAGCAAGGGAAGAAAGATCTGCCGTGCCTAAACTTTGAGCGAGTAATACTTTCACCCTTAATGAAGACGATTCTTCTTTTATATATATTCTTCTTTAGCTTTTTTAATAGTAATCGCTCCTTCCTCGTCTAACTTCTGAGCTAATTGTAAGAGCGCAAAGCGGGCCTCATGAATTTCCCTAAGCGGCAGAGGGCCTTGCCTTTCTATATCATCCATAATATCTGCAGCCCTATTCTGTGACATTGCATTAAAGAAATGCAGGCGTATATCCTGATGAGCGCCGCGCAAAGCCTTCGCTATGATCGCATCGTCATCTAACTTAGACAAAAGGATGCGGGTCTCTTTTTGCGTTAGTATCAAGAGCTCTTCAAAAGCGTAGAGATGTTCTTTGACCTTTTCCATAATATCCGGCCTTTCTTTTTCCATAGAAGCGAGGATTTGACTTTCTTCTTCTCGTTCCATGTAATTTAGTATTTGAGCTAAGGACTGCGCCCCACCCGTCTCTGAATAGCTTTCTGAAATACGTTTTTCAAATCTTTCGCGTAATATGCGCGCCACGCGCTCCAAGGCCTCAGGATGTATCTTGGCTGCCTTTGCAATGCGCATAGCAACCTCACTACGGAAGCTTTCCGGAAGATGACGCATCGTTTCTGCAGCCACCTTAGGCGTGAGATAAGATAAAGCTACAGCAGTAATCTGGCTGTGTTCCTGGCTTAGGACAGAAGCCAGGGCCTGCGGCTCTATGCCTTCTAAAAAAGCAAAGTCTACGTATAAATCCCTATGGTTGATCTTGCGCATAATTTGCTCGCACATTTGAGGACCTAAACTGTTTTCAAGAAACTTACGCGTCTCTTCTACGCCTCCTTTGAGATGCAATTTTTCCCTGCCTACAGTCTGCTTAAAATCAGCCAATATGGATTTTGTCTCAGCATCATCTACATATTCAATTTGAGTCATTTCACGCATTAGCAGCTCTATCTCTTCAGGCTCCAGCTTGCGCAGTATCTCAGCTGCCTGCTCAGCGCCCAAAGCCAGTAAGAGCTTTGCTGCACGCCTAGTGCCTCTCTTCTCTATCTCCTCTATTGGATTAGGCAATTCTGTACTATTGAGCTTAGCGTCCTGAGACTTTCCCTTTACAGGCCTTTGCTTAGCCTTATGAGATCTATGAGAGACATGCCCTGGGGATGGCTTAAGGCTTTTGGAGGAAAGAGACATAATATATTATATCATGCTTAGGATTTGCAAGGCTTCATTTTTATCAGCTCTAGAGATGGTAAAACAGCGCTTTCGTACGGCAGAATTGTTATGAATGTGAATCAAAACTATAGTATTGGAAAAATTTGTCGATCTGAGTTATCAACAGCACTTCACGCACAGAGCTGTTCACATTCCCAAGAAAGAATTCCTTATCCTGCTCTACTACTTTTTTGGAAGAGGCAAGGAGAGCGCCTATAGCTGAGCTATCTATGTACTCCACTTGAGATAAGTCAAGGATTATTTTTATATTTCTACTGGCTTGCAGACCAAGCTGCTCGTCAAAGGCCCTTCGAAATGCATGGATGTTGTTGATCTCAAGCCTGGGGCTGTTTACAGTAAATAGCAGCACCCCCGTCTTTTCCCGCACAGAAATCATATGGCAAGAGTACTGAAGAGTACAGTAGAGGCTAATAAAGCAAGCACGATATAGGGCACGATAAGCAGACAAGCTACAAGGTCAAATAAAAAAGCAGCTGCAAATATACAACCTACGTAGCAGCTACGATGCTTTGGGAACTGCAGCAAGGATTTCGCGCCACAAGCTAAGCTCAGGGGTGCCCGGCTTTCGCTTACCGAAGAGGGTGAGAATCAGTTCATTGCTTTTGTTATACAGCTCCAAGGCGCTTACTATACCATCTACTGTGGGTTTTTTTGTAATCCAGATATTTGCAATTTCATCTTCCTTGATATGCAGGTTAAACTTAGGGTCCAGTACGTTATACCACGGCCCAGCTGCCTTGAGATTGCGCACTGGCCCGGTATGTATCTGAAGACAGCCTCGATTCCCAACAAAAGCCATGATTTCACATGCTTTGCTGCAGGCCAGCTCCAGAACTTGACGATGGGCGCAGACGCTGACCGGGTATGCCAAGTCATGTCCTATTTTACGAAGCGCCTGCTGTCTCCCAACATGGAATCTGCCCAGCATCATGAAAAAATCATGCGTATCTTTAAGGTTTTCCCAAGCTTCCCGCAAAGCCGCCCAATCAATATCTTCGTCTGGGAGCTCCGGCTCCTTAGCTTCATAATGTTTTAGGGCGAGGCTCCTTTCTTGTTTGGGATTGCAAAAGCTCTCCTGCAATTTCGCATAGCCGCTTGCGTCAGATTTCTCAGTAAGGTAAATTTTGTGTACAGCTGTTCCAGACTTGTCAAAGAATTGCAGGCTTGTACGTTCCTTAGCATGGCTGTGCTCTCTTAGGGCGAAAGCAAAAGACCAGTGGCGGAGGAAGAGCCGCAGGTCTATGTCTGGATTCAGGAAAATTGCTTGCTGCATCTTAGGCTCTACCATCTCAAAGTTGCTGTATACGCCATGGCGCTCATGGACGCAGTGATCATTACGCGTCAGAGCCATGACTTCTCCCAGCTCTTCTATAGATTTCAGGATTGCTTCGATCTTCTCTGGGCTTGCCTGCAAAGCGGTGGCGCCATCACCTAGCTGCGCTGCAAGCAGCTGCGCCTCTGATATGCCTAATTGCTCGGCCGCATTACGGGCGCGTATACTTCCATTATGCTCTTTTTGCAGGAGCTTATAGCGCTCTTTGATTTCGTCTGGGTCTATTTTCCTCTCGTCTATTGCTGTGTCTTTTTCTTGTGTTTGCAGCTTCATGTTTACCATCCCTTATCTATTTTGTGTCTTTGGCAGTTTCTTTGTCTCTTGCTGCCTGCTTAAGTCATGCCTTAAGTCTTAGGAACTTCCAGCTGCCAGCAAGGCGGCAAATGCAAGACGCCAGAATACAACTGCGCTGCCTATGCGCTTCCCTGTCAAGTCTTTGTTGTTTGATTTGTTTCACACACGGAATTTGTAGTGAAAAAAGAGATGACATAAAGGATAGATACGAAAAGCTGCAAGCCTGGTTTTCGTTATATGTCTTTGCAAAGTAAGCATATTGTTTCCCAAGATGGCCTTAAGCAGAAGGCCAGCCTCAGTGACGCCTTGGAACACGGCTTATCTGAGGAGGAGTTTGATGCGATTTCTAACATTCTCAAAAGGCCTCCCTCATATACGGAGCTGGGTATCTATGCGGTTTTGTGGTCCGAGCATTGTTCTTACAAAAATTCTGTCTTGTTGCTGAGGACCCTCCCCACACGCTCGAAATACAGCTTAGCTCAGACAGGGGAAGAAAACGCCGGAGCTTTGGATATTGGGGGAGGCTTGGCCGCTGTTTTCAAAATAGAAAGCCATAATCACCCCAGCGCTATTGAGCCCTATCAGGGCGCAGCCACAGGCCTTGGCGGCATTATGCGCGATATCTTTACTATGGGAGCGCGTCCCCTTTGTTCTGCTAATGCCCTGCGTTTTGGTCCTCCAGATGAAAAGCGCAATGCCTACCTGCTGAGCCGGGCTGTGCAGGGTATAGGAGATTATGGCAATAGCCTTGGGGTGGCTGTCATGGGGGGGGAGCTTTTTTTTGACCCTGTATTTTCTAGAAATTGTCTAGTAAACGCTATGGCGCTTGGCATTGCCAAACACGAGGACTTAGCCTTTTCCCGCGCCCAAGGCATAGGCAATCCCGTATACCTTGTAGGCGCAAGTACAGGAAGGGACGGGGTGCAGGGCGCTTCTTTTGCCAGTCAGGACCTGAGTGAGGCAAGCAAGGCCAGGCGTAGCGCAGTGCAGGTAGGGGACCCTTTTTTGGAAAAGCTCCTGATGGAAGCTACTCTGGAGTTATTACAAACAGATGCGGTGGAAGCCATACAAGACCTGGGAGCAGGCGGCTTAAGTTGTGCGGCCGCAGAGATGAGCGCAAAAGGGAAAGTCGGTATGGAATTAGATTTAGATAAGGTGCCCTTGCGTGAAGAGGGGATGAGCGCTTATGAGATTATGCTTTCCGAATCTCAGGAACGTATGCTTTTGGTCGCGCGTTCAGGCTCTGAGCGCGAAGTAGAGGCTGTTTTTGCGCGATGGGATTTGCATGCAAGGCAAATAGGCCTCATTTGTAAAGGGAACAATCTGCGAGTTGTGCGCAGAGCTATTCTCTATGCGGATGTACCAGTCAATTCTCTGGCGCTTGGGAAAGGGGCGCCTCGTTACAAGCGGGAGCAAAGGAGACCTGCTTACTTAGACGCAAGCAAAGACTTGGAATATAAGCAGCTTCTAGAATCGGAGCCGCTTGCAGAGCTTTTCTTAAAACTCCTTGCATCTCCTAATCTATGCTCGCGCGCTCCTTTGTATGAGCAATATGACAGCGAAGTGTCCCTGGCATGCCTTGCAGGTCCTGGGTATAATGCAGGCGTGGCGCGTATCCCAAACACAAAGAAAGCCCTTGCCATTTCCCTGGATTGCAATTCCCGCTATGTGTACTTGGACCCCTATCTTGGCACAGCGCAGGCGGTATGTGAGGGGGCACGCAATGTGGCCAGTTGCGGAGCGCGTCCTATAGGGATCAGCAACTGCCTGAATTTCGCAAACCCCTATGTCCCGGAAAATTACTATGTTTTTGCCCAAAGCATTCGTGGTATGAAAGATGCCTGTGAAGCCCTGCAGCTCCCCGTAACCGGCGGGAATGTATCTTTTTACAACGAAAGCGAGTCTGGTCCTATCTTTCCTACTCCTATGATCGCGATGCTTGGTCTTTTGGATGATCTGGGACACTACGTCCCCTCTCTCTTCCCGGCTCCCGCTTTGCGTATTTACCTCTTAGGAGACTTCCAGCCGCAGTTGGGCGCCAGTGAATATTTAGCCGTGTGTTATCATAAAACCCTGGGCTCTCCGCCGCCTTTGGACTTTAAGATAGAAAAGCAATGCCTGGAGTTTTTAGTAGAGGCAGGGGAGCAAAGGCTTCTTGCTTCCGCTTATGATCTTTCTCTGGGGGGCTTGGCCTTTGCGCTTTTCAGAAGCATATATGTCAAAGCTCCTTTGCGAAAAAAAACCGCCCCCTTGGGCTTTCGTCTGCATAGAGAGGCGCTTAGTAGAGGCATCATGGATAAAAAACCTATGCGCAAGGATGTGCTTTTTTTTGGAGAAAGCAATGCCTGCGCTGTACTCAGCGCTTATCCTGAGAAACATAGCCTCCTTGCAGACTTGGCAGAGCAAAAGGGCCTTCCACTGCGCCTGATAGGAGAGAGCAGCAAGGAAGCCCTGCTTGACTTTGCTTTTTTTCAGATTTCTCTCAAAGAAGCAGCCCAGCGCTACGAAGAGACTCTGCAGGCAATTTTTTAGCATGCGTATAGGATATTTCGGAAGTCCCTTAGTATCTGCAATTTGCCTGCAAAGGCTTTTGGACGCTTCTTTTCAAAAGGAGAAGGATTGGGAGCTTGTCTTTGTCCTATCCAATCCAGATAAAAGGCAGGGCCGTTCTGCAAAAGCCCAGCCTACTGCCGTATCGTCGCTCGTGCTGGAAGCAAAGCAGGGCCCTGCTTTGCTTCGTTATGAGAATTTGCATGAGCGGGAGGTCCTAAGTACATTGGCTTCCTTTGCGGCAGATATCTTTGTTGTCTTTGCATACGGGAAAATATTGCCCCAGGAAATCTATGCCTTGCCGCGCCTAGGAGCTGTGAATCTGCATGCTTCGCTTTTGCCAGAGCTTCGCGGAGCTTCTCCCATACAAAGCGCTATTTTGCAGGGATTGCCTAAGACAGGCTGGAGCATACAATACATTAGTAAGGAAGTAGACAGTGGGGATATCCTTGCTCAAGAAGAGGTGGAGATAGGACAGGAAGAAACAGCCGGGGAATTGACGCAAAGAATCTTAGGACAGGGCATAGCGTTGCTTTTGCATACTCTAAGGGAGATACAAAGGGCAGATCAGGAGGGCGGAGAGCTCAAGGCCTGTTTACAAAAGCATGAGCAGGCCAGCTATTGCTCCAAAATATCCAAGCATAGCGCCAAAATAGACTGGCGCCAATCAGCATCAAGTATAGCAAGGCTTGTAAGGGCTTACAATCCCAGCCCGGTAGCTTGGACTTTCATGGACAATAGGAAACTTCAAATTTACCGGGCGCGCATACCGTGCAAAGACAAAGAAAAGCAGGCCTTCGAGTTGTGGGATCAATTTGCGCCGCTCCAGCCCGGCAGTTTCATGCCTGTGGATTCTAAGGAGCGTACAAAGGAGCTGTGGGTAAAGACCGGAGATGGCGTCCTTGCTATTGTAGAATTGAAGGCTGAGAATCGCAAAAAGATGCGGGCCCATGATTTCCTAAATGGCTGCAAGCGCCAAGAGCAAATAGCAAAAGACAAGCAGCAAGGGATTTGGGGCATCCTGGCTTCTTGACTTTTCCTGCGCATGCCCTGCGCAGTCTTTTTTCATTGACTTCTTATGCAAAGAAAGAGAGCGTGTCAGTACGCAATGGAGAAAGCTCCTTGCTTGGATATTTTCCAACGCTCTCTCCCTTTAAGCAGCGAGCGTGGTGGAATTGGTAGACACGCCAGATTTAGGATCTGGTGCCGTAAGGCGTAGGGGTTCAAGTCCCTTCGCTCGCAAGACAGCTCCTGCTACGGCCTAAGGGAAGCCAAAGAGACATGCAAGCGAAGTCCATATTGCTGCGGGAATAGCTCAGTGGTAGAGCACCTCCTTGCCAAGGAGGGGGCCGCGGGTTCGACCCCCGTTTCCCGCTACTATTGCTTCTTTGTCAGGGAAAGTCTTATGCAAATCAAGATACGTAAAGTCTCTCACACAAAAGTAGAGCTGGAATTTAGTAACACAACTCAAGAGGTAGGAGAGGTCTATAAGCTTATCTATGCGCGTTTTGCTTCTAAAGCGCGTCTGCCTGGCTTTCGCAAAGGAAAGGCGCCAAAAGAGCTCGTGTCACAACACATAGACGAAGATAGCTTAAAAAAAACAGCGATCAAAGAATTAGAAGAACGGAATATACGTGCCTTTTTAGACCAAAAGCCGGAATATCCCCCTTTGTCTTATCCAGTATGGGAGCGCCAAGATATCAATCACAAGGGCGCTCTTTTCCGGGGTTATTATGAACTAGGGCCCCATATCAAACTGGGGCAGTACAAAAACCTAGAGATCAAAGAAGACCTTCCTGTCATAGAAGAATCGGATATACAGAAGGTGCTGCTTCATTTACAAGAGCAAAGCGGCCTTGTACATTCCCGTGAAGGCAAGGTGCGGGAAAAAGACTTTGCATATGTCGATATAGAACTTGCATGCAAAGCTCAGGTTTTTTTTAAGAGAAAAAACCTGAGGCTTCGTGCAGGCAAAGACAGTGACTTTCTTATACCACAAATAGCGGAGCGTCTTGTAGACATGGAGCCAGGCTCAAGCGACAGCTTTTGCGTGCTTTTAAGAAAGGACCATCTTTTGCCCATGTATGCTGGGAAGAAGGTAGAGGTAGACGTACAAATCAAGCTTCTGAGGGCGGAGTATTTGGAGCTGCGTCCTTTGGATGAGGAATTTGCGCGTGATCAGGGGGAGTATGAAAGCCTTAGTGAACTCAAAGACAGCATTCGTAAAGACCTGGAGCTGCAAGCCAAGAAGTATTTGCGCAAACAAACGCAGCTGCGTTTGCTTGCTAAGGTGATGAAAAACGCAGAGATCGCGATCCCGGATCATCTGCTGCGGAATGAATTTGCTCAACACCTAAGGCGTCTGCATGCCTCAGCCGAGCACGATAAGGGGGAAAGTATAGAAGGCATAGAGGGCTTAGCTGCGTTTATGGAAATAAGCCCAGATGCTTTGGCAAAGCAAATTGCCGAGGGCGTCTACAGCGCTTTGTGCGCGGATTTTCTCCTAGGCCGATTAGCAAAAGAGTATGGGATAAAAATCAGTGAGCAGGAGATCCAGGAGGAGGCTGGAGAACAAGCTCCCGCCTCTCACTTGCAAGCCTTAGCACGGGGCGGGGGAGACAAGGAGGAAAGAGAGACTCTTCATGATGAAATAAGGGGCTATCTCTTAACCGATAAAACTATGGACTTGCTTTATGAAAGCGCTCAGATTCGTTCTGGGGGGCGAATTTCTTGGAAGGAAATAGAAAAAGAAAAGCAAAGACATGGTGGATTTGCGATCCCTTCGTCCTATAAGAAATAGGCCGCCTCTGCTTGACAGGTCATGAGCGTCAAAGATCATGCCAAAAAGTACCGTGCTTGCCAAGTAAAGATGGAATTGCATATAGAAGCGTGTTTTTAAGAAAGCGCAGCAATCATGGAAGATGGAGGCCCGGCCATGGAACGTGTTTAGCATGCGCAAGCGCCCTTTCGGGAAATGAGGAAGATTCGAAAATATGTCTGTCATACCTATAGTCAGTGAACAAAGCTCCCGCGGTGAGCGCCAATTTGATATATATTCGCGTCTTTTACGTGATAGGATTATCTTCTTAGGCTATCCCATAGATGATACTTATGCCAATCTGATGATAGCCCAGCTTCTTTTCCTGGATGCAGAAGACCCCGAAAAAGACATCTATATCTATATTAATTCGCCCGGCGGCTACATTACTGCGGGTCTTGCGATTTACGATACAATATGTTATACCCGATCTAATGTGCGCACCATCTGCATAGGACAAGCAAACAGCATTGCTTCCCTGCTCCTGGCTGCAGGCAGCAAAGGCAAACGCTCTGCCCTGCCTAATGCTCGTATTATGCTGCATCAGCCTATTGGAGGGGTCCAAGGGCAATCCAAAGATATTGAGATACAGGCAAAAGAAATACTCGCCATGAAGGAAAAATTAAATAGAATATATGCCAAGCATACAAGCAAAAACTTAAAACAAATAGAAAAGGACATAGATCGCATCTTTTATATGTCTGCCAAAGAAGCCAAAGATTACGGCATTATTGACAATGTTATCGAAGATGCGCAAAATACATAAGAAGCGATCAGTCTAAGCTAAGACGAGAAAGACCATGCCTACAAGAAAAAAAAGAAGTCAAGGAGGCGCAAATCTAGTGAAGCTTCACTGTTCTTTCTGCGGCAAAGAGCAGGACAGCGTGCGCCGTCTGGTAGCGGGGCCCGGCGTTTATATATGCGATGAATGTATTGAATTGTGCAATGAAATCGTAGCTGAGGAAAACGAGGATCAAAAGAGCGTTCTGGTAAAAGGCGCCCTGCCCAAGCCTAAAGAGATCAAAGACACCTTGGACCAATATGTCATCGGCCAAGAGAAAGCCAAAAAGAGCCTCGCAGTCGCTGTTTACAATCATTACAAAAGGATCAACCACAAGCATAACAAAAGCGGACCAGACTTGGAGAAGTCCAATATCCTGCTTGTAGGACCTACTGGATCGGGCAAGACCCTGCTCGCCCAGACTCTGGCCCGTCTCTTGAAAGTTCCCTTTGCCATAGTAGACGCTACTGCCCTTACTGAAGCAGGTTATGTAGGGGAAGATGTCGAGAATATACTTTTACGTCTGATTCAGAATGCAAACGGAGACGTGCGTAAGGCAGAAATTGGAATCATTTATATAGATGAGATCGACAAGATTTCTCGGAAAACAGATAATCCCTCTATTACCCGCGATGTCTCTGGTGAGGGAGTCCAGCAGGCCCTTTTGAAAATTATCGAAGGAACAATAGCAAATGTTCCGCCGCAGGGAGGGCGCAAGCATCCACACCAAGATTTTATCCATCTCGATACGCGTAATATTTTGTTTATCTGCGGCGGCGCCTTTGTGGGGCTGGATAAAGTGCTGGAGAATCGCTTGGGCAAAAGGGAGATAGGTTTTGATCGTTTGATACAAAAGACTCATGAAGCAGCGCAGACAAAAAGCAGCTCCTCTTCTGCAGCTTCTGCAAAAAACGCAGATCAAGAGGAAGCTGTAAACAGCAGGCGTATAGAGAGGCGGGCTATGCTCTTTGAAGAGCTGCTGCCTGATGACTTGATGAAGTATGGCCTTATTCCTGAATTTGTTGGACGCCTGCCTGTTGTAGCGGTGCTAGATGAGCTGGATGTAGCAACTCTTAAGTCTATCTTTACAATGCCAAAAAATGCCCTCGTCAAGCAGTACCAAAAAAACTTTGATATGGAAGGGATTCGTCTGAAATTCACCAGCGGCGCTGTCAGCTCCATTGCCAAAAAAGCAGTGGAAAGGGAGGCAGGCGCCCGCGGCTTACGCAGCATTGTAGAAAAGTTTATGGTGGATACTATGTTTTCTGTACCTTCCCGTAATGATGTAGAGGAGATCGTTATTACGCAGGGAGTTGTTGTGAAGGGTGATGAGCCCGTATTGGTTTTAAGAAAAGGCAATAGGAAAAAAAGAGCAGTCAAAGAAGAAAAATTGGCTTAGCCATGCAAGATATATGAGGCCGCATCAGGAGAGCCAGGCGCATTCCAAGTTGTCAATCAAGCGCACCTTCTGACAAAAGACCGCTGCGGCTATCAAGAAGCCTTTCTTTTCCTGCTTTTGCGCCTGCAGCTTTTGTATTTTTTCAAGACTGTATTTGTCTACAATTTCTATATAGTCTATACTGTTTAGGGAAGCAGACAGGATCATATCTTTTGCAATTTCCTTGATCTCCTCCGGGTCTTCCTCACCATCCAAGAAGGCCTGATAGGCAATTTTGAGAGCTCTGTAGATCATCTGCGCATGGCGCCTGCCCTCCAGGCTGAGTAATTGGTTGCGGGAGGAATATGCTAAACCCTCAGCATCCCGCAGACATTCTACGCCTACAATCTTTGTGGCTATGCCTAAGTCACTAGTCATTCTTTTGATAATGCGGTATTGTTGATAGTCTTTCTTGCCAAAGAAGGCAAAATCAGCTTTGAAGAGACAGAAGAGCTTCAATACGAGCAGCATTACTCCTTCAAAATGCCCCGGGCGGCTTGCGCCGCAAAGTCTTTGCGTCAAACTTGGCATTTGGAGTACAAGCGCGTTTTTTTCAGGATAGATCTCCTGCGCCTCCGGCATAAAAAGCAGATCCACTCCTTCTTCCTTGCAAATTTCTATGTCTCTTTTTTGATTTTGCGGATAAGTTTGGTAATCCTTTGCGTCATGAAACTGCAAAGGATTGACGAAAAGACTTAGGGCACAGCTGCCTTTTTCTTTTGCTTTCCGTATCAATGCGATGTGACCCGGATGAAGAGAGCCCATCGTAGGAACCAAAGAAAGAGGGCGATCCTTAAAGCCAAGCAGCTGCGCCTGCAGCGCATCTATAGTAGTTACAAGCTTCATAAGAAAGAAAATGCAAAGCGCCTTTCTGCTTTGTTTTGCATAACAAAGCTCAGATAAGAAAGCCTTCTCTTCACCACGCTGATTTCCTGCGCATGCCTATGCGATCAATAAGATGAAGCAGCTCTTTGCTTATCAATTTCTTGTTTTGCCATAAAATAAAGTGGCCATCATCTGCGCTTTCGATGATACGCAAGGGGAATGACTGCTTCTGCCTGCCTTGGATTTTCTTGTACTGCTCTTTGACAAAAGCGACATTCTTAGGTGAAACAAGGCTGTCTTCAAGGCCATGGATGATACTGATCGGACTTTGTATCTTAGACCAGAGAGGCAGCATTTTTTCTAATTCCGCTTTGAGACCTATGAGCTCATCATTACTTATTTGGATGCTTCGGGGTAAAATCCACCGCACTACTGAGAGCTCTGCAAGGCGATTGTACCAGGCAGGCTCTTCTAAAGCAGGGTCCAAAGCTCCCGCAATGAGCAGCAGGCCCTGCACCTTAGCAGGATAATCCATCGCCATGCGAACAATGATTGTGGCCCCAAGAGAATGGCCTACCAGAAGCACAGGCATACCTTTTTCTGGCAGGTCTAAGAGAGGGCTAAGCAGCTTAGCCTGCTCCATCATAGACCTTTCTGCCTGATCCTTTGTAGAAGCTCCATAACCAATACGGTCTACAGAGATCATAGACGCCGCTTCCTGTAAAAGAGGGTTTTGAAGATAGGCTTCGTATGCCTTCCAGCTCCCAGGTGAACCATGAACAAAAATTACAAGCGCTTTCTTAGCCTTTTTAGCAGCAAGGCCAATGCTTAGGTAGCGTATATGACGGTGATGGACAGAGTAACTGTGGCTTGCCAAGGCCTGGCTTGGCTGCTTCTTAGTCTCAGCTTGCCTGCCACAGCCTAGAGTCAAGAAAGAAGGAAATAATACAAAAAACCTAATGCCACAAGCCTGTATTTTAGGTACTGAGCGCATCCATTTGCAGCGCTGCCTTTTAGCTTTCGAGGAGCGCTCCTATATTCCCAGCATAGACTAAAAAAGGCTGCAAGCTATCTCTTCTTTACTATTAGAAAGAGAAAGAAAAAGACAACTGCGCCTTCTAGCTTAAGTATTGGGGCATCAGCAAAAGCGCCAATGCCCCGAGCGCCGCACTTATCATCAAGGCGGCAGAAAAAGCAAAAGTAGCTTGAGGGCTGGCTCTTAATTCAGCTTTTCTTTGATTGCTGCGCGTAAGGCATCAATCTTTGTCTTTACTTCGTTTACTTTCTCTTCTGGAACAAGCTTTTTGATCTGCTCTACGGCATTCTCGTACTGCTTTTCTATTTGCTTGAGACCTTCCTGGTAAGCAGAGCCTGCCTTGTCTTTCAAATTGTTTGCGCGAGTAGCAATGTCGTCAAGAGATGCACGAAGCTTGACAGCGGCCTCACTTTTATCCGTAGCGCCTTTTTGTTTCAATTCCTCAAAGGTGCTTTGTACTTCTTGTACTGCCTTACTGATACTTCCTTCTCCTGCACGAAACAAAGCTATTCCGGCATTCAAAATATCTTCCAAAATTTTCTGCATTGTAACTCACTCCTTCTATCACAAGAATTTCTGCAGCGCGCGCTTAAGCGCCGTACAGCGCCTTTTTAGCAGGCTTAAAGAAGGTCTATAAACCTAAACCTAAAAACCTGAGGAAAGGGCCTAACTGCGCCAAACTGCTCTGCAGCTTTTATGAAAAGGCAAGCCACAAAGAGCGCCTTTCCATAATGAGCCAGAAAAATATTGCTGGTCTAAAAGTCAAAGTTTTTTTCAAAAAAATGACGTGTTCCCTAAAAAACGAAAAATATACTTGCTTTACTATAAGGCTTGGTCGAAAAAGGCAAAGTATACGGTTTTTCTTGTTGATGCTAAGGAGTATGCAAAAAAGATCGTATAGTTGTTTTTGGCAGACGCCATAAACAAATAGGGCGGGGCTTCAGGCTTTAGCTCTAAATATTGTTTAGGAGAGAATATATGAAACTTACATATAAGAATAGGGGAAAAGATAGTGAGCAAGCAGATACAAATCGTCTGCTTCGCTTTGGTGAGAAGAGGCCTTACGCAGCTCTTGGGATTTACAAGTTCCTATGCGGCGTAGCGCTTTTGAGCAGCGTGTTGCTACCTCGTGTTGTAGAAGCTCAGGAAGATGACAATGCTGGCGTGGATGTAGAGCTCGTGCTTGTTTCCAATTATGTTTGGCGGGGGGAGGACATTTTTGCAGACAAGGCAGCGCAGAACAAAGAGGTGCCCGGCGCCCATACTGGAGAATGGGCCTTCCAACCGAGTATTACCTTCTACACTCCGACAGATGGCTTGTATTTCAATATTTGGCTGTCTTATGCTCTTGCCAGCCGCGCAGACAAAGATATAGATGGCATTGATGAGTGTGATGCTGATCCTGGTACTGAAGCGCCGGATTGTGAGGAAAATGGCCTGGCGCGCTCGGATGAAATAGACTACACCATAGGCTATGAGAGTGAAAGTCGTATAGGGACAGTTGGATTTGGCTTGGTATCGTATTCCTATCCTAATCCAAAAGGGAAGGGACCTTCTGATACGGAGCTCTTCTTTTCTTACTCCCCTGCAGGCCCCATTGCTTCCAATCTCTATGTAAATATCGCTTCGAGCTTTGGCGGAGGAGATGAGGAATATGACTATTACCAGATTGGTTATGGCCATGCCTTTGGGCTCAGTGATGATATGGAGCTGGAATTGGACATAGCGGCAGGCTATCAGGTCCAGCAAGGTCTCAGCGCATGGAAGGATTATACAGGAAGTGTTGGACTGGCTATGTATAACTTTCATTTTGGCTTTAATATGGTCGTTCGTGGCAGCCCTCATTTTTATGATACGGACGACGATAATGGAGGAGACTTCAAAGTAGCGCACCCAACAAGCGGTGAGCTGGAAGCCTTGCCTCGCACATTATGGTGGCTTTCTCTGGCTTATAGTATGTCGCTATAACATGAGCTTGTACAGAAAGCTTTGGGAGAAGCTTTGCAGAGTTACGAAAGCGTATTCTGTGAAGCTTCTCTTAATTTCATATGGAAGGGATTGCAATCCTCAAGCATTAGTCAGCATTAGCCTTTTTCCTTTACCTCTTTCTATTTACTACGTGCTTCCTGCCGCATATTCTATACGCACAACGCGATCCCCCAGCAGAATCTAAGCTTAGCTAAGAAGTCGATCTCGGGCTATGGAATTGCAAGCTATTAGGCTAGAGATAAGATAAGGGCTTTCTTAAGAAGAAGAGCGCAGAGCTTGATGGAGATTAGAAAACAAAGAGCTTCGTATTAAAAAAGCTTAGAGACAACAAAACAACAATCAGCAAAGAGAGCGCTATGAGCGCCAGCGCACTCACGAAAGCAGAGCTTAGAAGGCGATAGCACAGAAAAGCAAGGCCTACAACAAAGCTGCTTGGGCCGTGATACCTGCGCGCTTTATCCCAGTAAGCATAGGCATAATAGCAGACAAATAGCAGCAAAGCTGCAGCCAGGCAAAGAGAAAAAGCCTCTGGGAAAGAAAGTTGAAGGATATATAGGGGCAAAAGCAGGGCATTTGCAAGCACGATAGAAATAAGACAAATCAAAGCAAAATTCCAAAGCAAATCTATAAGGCTTTTGGGCGCAGCCCAGAGCTGTTTTGTTTTTTTGCTCTTCAGGAGACGCACAAAGACATCATCTGCTCTGCTTTGACTTTTCTGCTTTTGGAATACTTTTTGGAGGAAGGTCCAAGCAAAGACAATAAGAGACAATAAGAGAAGCAAAAGCCCGCTGATAAAGCGCAGAGGCTCAAGTGTAAGAAAAGAGAAAGATGCGCCTCTGAAACTATTCGTAAAAGCAAGCTGTGTTTGCAGCAATACAAACAGGAAAGAACAAGCTAAAATGATCTTCTTCAGAGCCTGTATAAAAGCAAAGGGCAAAGAAAAACTCAGAAGACAAACAGCTAAAGCAAAACACCATAGAATACCGCAAAGCAATGCAAAACTGTCTTTTACTAAGGCAAGATTCAAGCTTTCAAAAATATACTCCGGTTTTGCATCTCCTTTCAGAAGCTTATCTTGAAAGATATGCAGCGCTTGGTATTGCATCCATACCCTTTCTATCAGCCCAGGCTTCCAAAAAAAAGACGCCTGCTCGACTGGCTTCTCCTTGCCTGCCTTAGATTCTCCTCCTCTTTCTTTTCCCTCCTGATCTACAAGAATTGTAGTTATCCCTTCCCATTGCCTTTCCTGCAAGTAAGAAGCCGCGCTTTTTTCCGGACATCCTGTAAGCAAAGACAAGAAATAGAAAAGATATGTAAAGATCACCACCCTTTCCATATATGCGCAGTGCAGCGAAAGTCTATGGATTTGTCGAGTCAAAAGCTAAAGATGCCGGGCGCTCCCTATGAGTCTGTTGAACAGCCGCAAAGCCTAACTACAAACTGCGCCGAATCGCTGAATAAACGCAATCTATGCTCTGCTTGTGAAGTTTTTCAACAGACCCCCTATGCCCTGCCTGAATTTCACGCACTATATCTATTTTATAGGCAGAATGCGCATGATGAAGGCTCTTTTTGCTTTGCTGGAAAACACTTTGCATACTTTCCCTGCTGCAGAAGAGCGATAGGTTTTTGCGCTAATCAGTACTCGCATGATCTTCTGTGCAAACTACGTTTTTTCATGCGCTTTTTGCTTTCGTTTATGCTGCCCGGCACGCTTTTTGCTATATTACTTTATGTAAAACCTAATAGCGGTATTGCTATCTTTTGTGTTTTTTGCCTGCATTTTGCTTATGTCTTGATGCCGGTAAGGGAGTAGGGGAGGCATGCAGGCTGATGTATTTTTAGTCTAAGAAGCGCCCTGATCCCATATACGGCAGGCTTTTTCGCATGGCAGGCAGTTACGCAAAGACAAGGAGACAAAACAATGGTGGAATTATCCAAAAATCCTAAAGACCTGCTCGACTGGGCAAAAGCGGCAGCAGTGCAGTTTGTTGACATCCGTTTTACGGACGTGCTTGGCACGACTCATCATTATACCATGCCTCTGCATGCTGTAAGCGAGGAAGCTTTCAGCTTTGGCATCGGCTTTGACGGCTCTTCTATACGTGCCTGGAAGTCTATCAACGAGTCAGATATGCTCACGCGTTTAGATGCCAGTACGGCTTTTATTGATACTTTTTTTCAACATAAGACACTGGTGGTTTTTGCTGATATTTACGACCCGCGCACACAAGAGCCTTACAATCGTGACCCCCGTAATATACTCAAAAAAGCTATTGCTTATATGAAATCACAGGGCGTAGCGGATACTGCTTATTTTGGACCAGAGGCTGAGTTTTTTATTTTTCATGACGTTCGCTTTGATTCGCAGATGCAAAACGCCTTTTACTACGTAGATGCGCCTGATGCGCGCTGGAATATGGGCAAGGATGAGGCCCCTAATCTGGGACATAAACTTCGCACCAAAGGAGGCTATTTCCCTACTCCTCCTAGTGATGTTTTCCAAGACCTGCGGGGTGAGACTCTCCATACTTTGGAGGCTGTGGGAGTGCGTACGGAGAAGCATCATCATGAAGTGGCAAGCTCGGGGCAGGGGGAGATCAATCTTTTGGTAGATGAGGCTCTGAAAATGGCTGATAATCTTATCAAATACAAGTATGTCTTAAAAAATGTGGCGCGCAAACATGGCTATAGCGTAAGTTTTATGCCCAAGCCTGTCTTCAACGATAATGGTACGGGGATGCACACGCATATGTCTTTATGGAATGGCGGCAAAAATCTTTTTGCGGGGGAGGGCTATGCGCATCTTTCCCAAACAGCTTTGCACTATATAGGGGGTGTTTTAGAGCATGGGCCTTCTGTGCTGGCTTTTACGAATCCAACAACGAACAGCTACAAGCGTCTGGTCCCAGGTTTTGAGGCGCCTGTAAATCTAGTCTATTCTGCCCGCAATCGATCTGCTTCCATCCGCATTCCTATAGCAGTGCAGGGTGACAAAGCGCGTCGTATAGAATTCCGTACTCCTGACCCATCATGTTGCCCTTATTTAGCCTTTGCTGCTATGCTCATGGCAGGCATAGACGGCGTGCAAAATAAAATGGACCCTGGTGAGCCGGCTGACTATGATTTGTATACAGCCAGCCCAGAGCAGAAAGCCAAGCTGCGGGCTGTTCCAGCCAATCTCACAAAGGTCTTAGACTCGCTGGAAACGAAAAACGATTTCCTAAAGGCAGGCGGGGTCTTTGATGATGACTTCATTACTAGTTATCTGGAGTACAAAAGAGAGGAAGTAGAGCAGGTTGTAAACCAAAGGCCGCATCCTTATGAATTTGTACTCTACTATGACTGTTAAAACTTGCTTTTTGTTCCATACCAGCTGTGCGCTTGCAAAGCTCATCCTTCTTGCTATATGTAATAATAAGCTTTTGTACCTTGTGTTTTTACTGGAAGCACGCTTATCATAGACTGCCGGTACTTCTTTTGTGTCTTGCTCCATTTATCCTGATATAGTCTTGCTAAAAGCATCCTGCACTCTTTGTTCATAATTCTTTCTTTGCTCTGCAAGTACCCCGGCGCGAAGCTTTTAGAAAAACTGGGAAGATATGAAAAAGGTCTTGCCTTTATATGTTGAATATATACAAGCAGCGATCTTGAAGGAGTTTTGATGAGTCAAAAATGGACAAGAGGAATATCTCGCTACTAAGACCTGAACTTAGCTCTTTCTTAGCGCAGTACATAACAGAAGAGCGCCGCCGTACTATAGAACACGTACTCCAGTATAGAAGCAGACGTATCGTAGTAGCGCTGGAAAACATCTACCAGAGCCAGAACGCCAGCGCCGTTTTACGTACCTGCGAAGGCCTGGGGCTCCAAGATATTTATATCATAGAAAGAGAAAATTGCTTTCAGGCGCACAAGGGTATCAGTCTTGGAGCAGAAAGATGGCTTAGTTTGCGCTATCTTCAAAGAAAGCAGGAACAAAGAGAGGAAAGCTTGCATTGGACTAAGGCCTTGCAAAAAAGACAGTACCGCCTGATCGCAACAGGCCCTCAGGTTTCTGAGAGGCGCAGACAAATAAGTTTGGTCCGTTTGGGACAAGAATTGCATAAGGGAGCTAAGATAGCGCTGCTTTTTGGCAATGAAGAAACTGGACTATCATGCGAAGCTATGGAGCAGGCAGAGGCCTGTCTTAGTCTGCCTATGTTTGGTTTTACGCGCAGCTTCAATCTCTCAGTAAGTGTCGGCATGCTCTGCGCTTATCTCGTACAAGCGCTGCGCCAATCTCCAGAGCCTTGGGCTTTATCGGAAGAAGAAAAAGAAGAGCTGCGCTTAGAGTTTTACCGGCGAAGCCTGCGCCAGCACAAAAAACTGGAAGCTCTCTTTTACAAGTCTTAAAAAAACGTGTGAAGCTTCAGCCTGACTTTGTTCAGGCGCCCAGACTCTGCTTATTACAAGCCCACCCGCCGCCAATCCTACAGCGTCTTCCGGGCTCCACAGGCGCCCAAAGGCCACATATTACAACAAGGCCGCAGTCAGCAAAAGCAACGCTATATTGTTGCAACAAGGCCCAATGCCTATGAGCTGCCGCGGCGGGGGTTAAGATGCCAACATTTCCAGAAATAGCAATATAGCAAGAGAAGCTGCAGCTAAAGGCAAGCTACTTGAAAAGGATGCACCGAGTAGAACTTCTTTTACAAAGATATATTGGGCCCTCCAGGACTTGAACCTGGGACCAAAAGATTATGAGTCTTCTGCTCTAACCAACTGAGCTAAGAGCCCGGCCCTGCTGTTGCCTGCAAACACTTTAGAAGCTGCGTTGCTATCAGCCGTAGTAGAAAGTCTCTGCCAGCAACAAAAGAAACTCTTTTATGAGCCTCTCAAGAAGGCAAGCAAATTTGTATTAAGGAGCAGAGCCAAAAAAGTCTCGTGAACATGCAGCAAGCAAAGAAAGGCCTAACAAGACTGCTCTCAAAATTCAGTAAAAGCTGACTAGACCAAGGCAGGACGAGATCTTAGTATAATACGATTGCTATGCTCCATATCTCCTGAAAAGCGGATGATATATTCCCCTATAGGCAGACGCCTGAAGATAATGCTGCGCGTTTCTCTGTCAAAATTCTGCGTATCTATTAAGTGCTTTTTTTGATAGAGACGTGCCCTGCTATTAAGATAGTTTTCTGGAACAACAACAGTAAGCATAGCCGTGTTTTGGGAATCACGCAGCACTTCATAGCGCAGACTTTCGCCTTTATGTCTGGCATAACATATCGCATAGTTACTCTTTTGTATAGCTCTCCCTTCTTTGCTCTGCGCTGCAGGAGCAGATCGAAGCATGACAGGTTCTGGTACAAGGGAAGTAAAGCCTTGCAATGTAGATTTGACTCTTAGGCAGCCATCATTTACAAGTTCAATGAGTAAAGAAGGTATTGTACATGGCTTTTCTTGTTTGCCCTTCGCCTCTCCCTTTACAGCTGCGATCTTTTCCAAAGCAGATTGTAAAAATACAGGTACAGGCTGCTGCTCCTGCTTTGTCTGCTTCATAATGTTTTTTATAGACAGTATTTTAGAAGCCTCCATAGCCAAAAGAGGCGCTGTATCTTCCGGGATGTGCTTCGAGTTTTCCCAAGCGTCTGCTAAAGCAGCTATCTCGTTTTCGTCATAATTTTTAGGTCGATTTTGCAGGCTTGTATGTAAAGAAGTTTTAGCCAATATGTTTTGCATATGACGAGAAAGAACAGTATCACACATCTCATTCCCTATTATATCAGAATATAAATCTGCCGTCCCTCCAGAATTTGCTCTTGTTTCAAGTTCCATCTTATTTCGTTTTCTCTTTTGCATCTTAATCTTCCTTTATGTATTTTAGAAGTGGTCTCAAAACCCCATCCATTGGATTTTTGCCTTTTTGTGCAAAAGCCTCCGCTTTTGCCTATTCGGGCATGTGGTAGACAACCGCAATTTTAGAGTTGCCCTAAAAATGCTGAGGGCGCCTTTATGGCGCCCGAAGTGCAGAGCATATCGAATGCTCTGCCTGAGCCTACCTTTATGGTAGGCGAAGTGCAGTGTACATCGAGCGCTCTGCCTGAACCTACCTTCACGGTAGGTGAAGTGCAGATTACATCGAGTAATCTGCCTGTGTCACAAGAGCCTAGTTTTGAGACGGCTCTTAATAAAGCCAAAGCAACATGCTCATGCTTTAGCAACTGTCTAAAATCTTATTAAGATATGACGAAAAAAAATACAGCTTCTGTAAGAAAAACATGTTTTTTGCAGCGAATTTGTGAAATATTTTACTAACAAATTACGCAAAAAGAAAACAATATCTAAAGTAGTGTGCAAAAAACATGCAAAATATGCCTGAAACATGACGCAAGACGTCCTTTTGTATCACAAACAAAAGTAAAGGCACGCTAAGCCTCGGTTATAGATCATATTGGATCATATACAAGGACTTTTAGCAAGTGATCTTTAGCAACTGAGTAGATGTGGGCTGGCTTTTTGTATGCGTAATTTTACAAGAAGCTTGTAATGACTTCCTGCACTCCGATCAACCTGATACTTGTTTGAAAGCTTTTTTGCAAGTCATACTTGTTATGAGCAGAATTTTGAAAAAAGCATCATACTTTCTGTATCTTCTCCTTTTAAAGGAGGTGATCCAGCCGCACGTTCCCGTACGGCTACCTTGTTACGACTTCACCCCCCTCACCGGCCTCACCTTAGCGACCTGCCTCTTAAAAAGTTAGCTGAGTCTCTTCGGGTGCTACCAACTCGGGTGGTGTGACGGGCGGTGTGTACAAGGCCCGAGAACGTATTCACCGCGACATTCTGATCCGCGATTACTAGCGATTCCTGCTTCATGGAGTCGAATTGCAGACTCCAATCCGAACTGAGACCAACTTTTTGAGATTAGCTCCATCTCGCGATTTGGCAACCCTCTGTATTGGCCATTGTAGCACGTGTGTAGCCCTGGACGTAAGGGCCATGAGGATTTGACGTCATCCCCACCTTCCTCCGGTTTATCACCGGCGGTTCCGTACGAGTTCCCGGCATTACCCGCTGGCAACATACGATAAGGGTTGCGCTCGTTGCGGGACTTAACCCAACATCTCACGACACGAGCTGACGACAACCATGCAGCACCTGTCCAGCTGCCTTTCGGAAGATGTATCTCTACATCAGTCAACTGGATGT
>CBDETG010000023.1:0-5000 GCA_965242745.1 Leptonemataceae bacterium | reverse complement strand
TTAGCACTGCGCTGATTCCGGGAAAAAAAGCGCCCATACTGCTACCTCGTTCTCTGGTAGAAAAAATGAAGCCCGGTTCCGTAATTGTAGATATGGCTGCTGAGCAGGGAGGGAATTGCGAAGTAACAGAAGCTGGAGCAAACATAGAACACAGCGGCGTCTCTATCATTGGCTCTTTGAATTTGCCGGCTACTATGCCCTATCATGCAAGTCAACTTTATGCGCGTAATATTACTGCTCTCTTGGAATACATCTCCCGAGGAGATGGGGCTATTCATTTGGACTTGGAAGACGAGATCATCAAGGGATGTCTTTGCGTCTACAAGGGTGAGATTAGGCAGCTGGCAAAGTAGTCAGCGCTATTTTCATATATATAATGGAGGAAAGAAGCTTATGGATTTTATTATAGGATTGAGCATACTCCTTCTCTCTGCTTTCTTGGGCTTTGAATTGATAAGCAGGGTGCCTCCTACTTTGCACACGCCTTTGATGTCAGGTAGCAACGCTATTTCTGGTATCACGATTGTAGGCGCAATACTCAGCGCTGGCAGCCCAGGCGCTACGCTTTTTTACTTTCTGGGCTATGAGTGGGGATGGAGTATGATCCTGGGTTTCCTTGCGCTCGTTTTTGCAACGATCAATGTGGTTGGCGGTTTTTTAGTAACAGACCGTATGCACCGTATGTTCGTACGCAAGAAGCAAGGGCGCAGTCAGAATTCATAACAGGGGAGCTATAACAATGCAAATGCAGGCCTGGCAAAATGCAGCTTATCTTTTGGCTGCCCTTCTTTTCATACTGGGAATCAAATTCCTCTCCAATGTGCGGACAGCAAGAAAGGGGAATTTCTTAGCTGCCCTGGCTATGTTTACGGCTGTTTGCGCTACTTTGGCCAATAAACTTGCTTTGGAATTGATACTTGCCGGCTTTGTACTTGGTTCCTTGATTGGGACCTTCATGGCTCTGCGCGTCCAGATGACAGCCATGCCGCAAATGGTAGCTTTGCTCAACGGCTTTGGAGGCATCTCTTCACTCTTGATAGCCAGTGCAGAATACCTTCGCTCTCCCTCCGTGGAAATGGCAGCAGGCATTGCCGCAGCTCTGTCTATCATTATCGGAGGGCTGACATTTACCGGCTCCCTTATTGCCTTTGGGAAGCTTCAGGGCATTGTGACAGAAAAAAGCGTACGCTTCTATGGCCAACATTTGCTAAACGCTGGGCTTATGCTTATAGCTGTGCTTTTGGCGCTCTTGATGAATCCACAACTGGGAGAATTTGCAAGGCAGCTAAGCTGGGAGCTAAAGGGAGATTCTGCCTTGGCTGCCCTTGCCTGCATTTCCTTGCTTTTAGGTATATTAGTAGTAATTCCAATAGGCGGAGCAGATATGCCTGTTGTTGTTTCTCTTTTGAATTCTTATTCTGGCATAGCAGCTGCAATGACTGGTTTTGTTTTAGCTAACAATGTACTGATTATCACAGGCGCTTTAGTGGGGGCTTCAGGACTTGTGCTGACGCGTATTATGTGCCTCAGTATGAATCGCTCTCTTGCAAATGTACTCTTAGGGGGCTTTGGCCAGTCAGTAGGAAAGGAATCTGCTGGGATCACAGACAGTGCAGGCAAGGACATAGTGATAAAACAAATAGGAGTAGAGGAATGCGCTATGCTCTTTGATGCGGTCTCTTCAGTAGTAATTGTGCCGGGCTATGGCATGGCTGTAGCCCAAGCCCAGCATGTCATTTGTGAGCTCAGCAGGCTTTTAGAGAAAAGAGGGGCGAAAGTCAGCTATGCCATACACCCCGTAGCAGGACGCATGCCAGGTCATATGAATGTGCTTTTAGCTGATGCCAATGTGCCCTACGAGCAGCTCTACGAAATGGATGCCATCAATGATGATTTTGCCAATACGGATATAGCTCTTGTAGTAGGAGCAAATGACGTAACAAACCCAGCAGCGCGCCATTCCCAAAGCAGCCCCATTTACGGCATGCCTATCCTGAACGTAGACAAGGCTCGTACTGTTGTCGTGATCAAAAGGAGTCTCAAGCCGGGCTATGCGGGCATAGACAATGAACTTTATGCTTATCCTAATTGCTTAATGTACTTGGGAGATGCAAAAGACGCTATTGGAAAACTTATCACTGAGATCAAGAGCAATAGCCCTATTGCTTAATTGTTTAGAGGCAGCGAAGGGTTTTTGAAGATGCAGTTGCTGGATTTGATTGGCAATACGCCGCTTATCACCATAAGCCATAAAAAAGCTAAGAGTGTGCCGATTTATGCCAAAGCGGAATATTACAATCCCGGCGGCTCTGTGAAAGACAGGCCTGTCAAGGCCATGCTCCAGGCGGCGCTCAAAGAAGGCCTCCTGGAAAACAAAAAGCTGATCGATGCAACAAGCGGGAATACCGGTATAGCCTATGCTATGATGGGCGCTGCCTTAGGCATAGAAGTGGAACTTGCAGTACCTGAAAACGCCTCCGCTGAACGTAAACGTATTTTAGAATTGTACGGAGCAAAGATTCATTATACGAGCCGCCTTGAGGGTACAGATGGGGCGCAGCGTTTTGCCAGCGCCTTAGTCCAGGAGCAATCCGCAAGCTATTACTATCCCGATCAATATAATAATGAACACAATTGGAAGGCGCACTTTGACAGCACAGGGCCTGAAATTTGGGAGCAAAGCAAGGGGCAGGTGACGCATTTTTGCGCAGGCATAGGGACAAGCGGTACTTTTGTAGGAACAAGCCGTTTCCTAAAAGAAAAGGGCGTGAAGTGTATAGAAGTTTTACCTGATAATCCTATGCACGGCCTGGAGGGCTGGAAGCATTTGGAAACGGCCATCGTGCCGGGCATCTATGATCCTAAGCTGGCAGAGCGGCGTATAGAGTTTTCTACAGAAGACGCCTTTTCTTACGCTATTGCGGCTGCTCGTTATCTGGGTCTGCTCCTAAGCCCGAGCGCAGGCGCAAATCTCGGCGCAGCTTTAAGACTTGCCCAAGAGCTGGATCATGCTTGTATTGTAACGATTTTCCCTGATAACGCCTTGAAGTATCTCAAGGATGATTTTTGGTCACAAGATGCTTACCATATCCCAAACCCATTTGCGTGAAATGCGCAAACACGGCGAAGAGGCATATCCTGAGGAATGCTGCGGCGCTATGCTAGGAGAGGTAGACAAACAAGAGAAAATTACGCGTCTTCTTGTCCCTATTGAAAACCAATGGCAGGATAAGCCCGGCGAAAGCCGTCACCGCCGTTTTGCTATCAGCGCAGATGACTACCAGTACTTAGAACAGAAAGCCGCAGACGCAAATCTTACTTTGCTTGGCTTTTATCATACGCATCCAGACCACCCCGCACGTCCCAGTCAGACAGACCTTAACTACGCATGGCCTTTTTTTAGTTATATTATTTTGTCTGTAGAAAAATCTCAGGCAAAAGAGATTCTTTCCTATGAACTCAGCCCAGAAAAAAGAGAATTTTGTAGCGAAGAACTGCGCATGATAGATTACTAAGCTTGCCTGCGTTTTTTATATCCCAGAACAAACCACATAAGCCCTAGAAAAAGCAGAGTCAGCGCTCCCCCTATGCGTATAAAAGCCATCGCAAAGGGAGTATACTTCCCCTCTATAGGATCGTAGCGAAAGCAGTAGAGCAGAATTTTTTCTACAGCGCCGCCTATTTTACCCCGGCTTGCTTCTACCAAAGCTAAGCGGAGGCTTTGTTCAGGAAACTCTAAGCCATAAAGGTAACGCATAATTCTACCATCTGGGCTGAGAATGACAATAGCGGCAGTATGACTAAAATCCTTGTCATCCTTCTTATAGCGATAACCTAGAGCGTCCATAAGCTTTGGCGCTGCCTGTCTTGACTCATCCGAATCTTGAGCAGAACTCAAAAAGCGCCAGTTTTCTTCCCAGTCCTTTCTGCCAGAAGCAATAGGAAGCTGTCTAAATTGCGAACGTATCATATCGCCTTTTTCCTTAGAGCTTTGCGGATTATCTCGAGGATTGATGCTGATAGAAAGCACGCGATAGTCTCTGCCCGGGAGGAGCACGCCGCCTTTGGTCATGGCATCCAAGCCTTTCTGCAGGCCTTGAAAAATAAAACTGCACAAGCGTGTGCAGGTATAATACGAAGGAACAAGGATCACAGGGAGCCTTGCGTCTAAGAAGTTTTTTTCTATCTGGACTTTTGCCCCGTCTTCGTCTAAAAACACAAGCTGCTCTGGCAGCTTATCTCCCAGTTTTTCTTCTATACCTATGCCTGGGGGCTTGCGCTCTGTTTCGGCTTGGATGCCTGATAAAAAAAGAAAGAGACAGAGCAAACAAGGCCAAAGCTGCAAAAAAGGCTTTCTGAAATAGACTTGCATTAGCTAAAGTACACAATATACAAAGGCGCTCTGAGATGTCTAAGAATTTTTATGCTCTCGGCAGAAACTGGGGAACTATATATCTAAACCACAAAAATTGCTCATGAATAGAAGCGCTTTTGATCCCGCCAAAGCAACAAGTAATTCTATGAACAGCCTTGTACATGAGAAAGATTAGGGAGTGGCAGCTATTTTAGCTTATTCCAAACTTCCCAACGGCAAATCATAGGCATTGGTCTGACGCAGCGACTTCCATGTCTTAGCGCCAGACTCTCGCACCTCCTGTGCTCGTGACGCAATGCCTATGCCTTGCACTGGATTGTTCTGGTATGTACAGCTCCAGCAAAACCCACGCTGCCTATTCCAAACTTCCTATACTATAGCAAGTTCGCAAAGCTCCTTTTTGTTCTACAAAAAGTGCGCCTTAATATCGTAAGCAAAGTGCACCTGCACTTTGCCTCCACAGACTCCCCATACTACAAAACCAACGCCCTCTATTCCAGACTCCACATATTACAACCACGCCCGCTGTTATCAAAACCAACGCTGCCTATTCCAAACGCCCCATACTACAAAAAAGCGCGCCTTAAATCGTAGCAAAGTATGCAACGCATACTTTGCATCTACA
>CBDETG010000022.1:0-52300 GCA_965242745.1 Leptonemataceae bacterium | reverse complement strand
TGTCAGTCTTTCTTCTATTGTATTCCAGTTTTCGTCGCTATCGCAGGAGCCCTCGCAGCGGGCCAGCTCGTAGCGCTGCGTGTCCGTCACGCTTGCCCAGCTGATGTCGTAGGGCTGGCCTACGAAAAGGCTCTTTGTGGAAAGCGCAAAGCCGGCGGGCTGGCTGAGGCTACTGCGAAAGTGGAGCTTGAGCAGATCGGCATCAGCCGTAGGCGAGCTGCAGGGGCCACCGCCGCCAGCGAGCGTGCAGGCCTTAATTCTGTAAATATAGCTGTCGGTGCCGCTGGCAGGCAGGCTCCTCGTGATGCTGGCGCTGAGCGCAGGCGCATCCACACCCGCAGCTTTAGCCCAGTTTGCGCCATCATCGGAACTTTCTTCTACTATATACGACTTGGCGCCAGGCACCGCAGACCAGCTAAAGCCCGCCGTTGCGTTGTAGGAGGTGCGCTCTTTCTCGGACTGGGATACGTCATTTGGATCAAGGCTGATAGCAAAATCCTTCGGCACGGGCAGGGCCTCCACGCTCACGCTGTAAGAAGCCGACCATGCGCCGCAGCTGGCATCGCTGGGATCGGCTTCCTCCGTCTGCGAGCAGGCACGGACCATGTAGGCGTAGGCGCCCAGCTTGTTGTTTGTCAAAGTGGACTTGGGATATCTGGGCGTGTCGAGCTCGTGCTGCGTGGCGCTGCCAGCCTTTTCTTCAAACTGGTAGCGGGCGGCGCCATCTATGTTCGGCCAGCTCAGAAAATACTTGCCGTCGTAGGATTTGTCGCCGTGTTGCCCGCTCTGGCTGTGCGTGAGCACGGGCACGCCGAGGGGCTTGTAGGCGATGCTCACATCGGGGCTCCACTCGCTGCAGACGAGCGCAGCCTCACTGCCAGGACAGGCCTGGATTTTGTATGTGCAGGTCCTGTCGCTTTGGCCGTATTCTGGCATCACGTCCATGCTCTGCTTTTCAAGCGCATCCTGCGCCTGCGGGGCAAGGCGGGCGCAGCCTGCGTCGCTTGCGCTGCCATCAAACCTGTATTCTACAGCGCCCGTGACCCGATCCCAGCTGAGCCTGTAGGGCTGGCCAAAGTAGCGGTTGTTGGAATTCGCAGCAAAGGCGGCGGGGCGCGGCAAGCCGCTGGACGATGATGTCGTAGCTGACAGGCTCGCTGCAGATGGGGGGCTCCCCCTCCTCGGGATGATCGAGGCAGAGCTGCAATTCATAGGAAAAAGTTTGCGGCTCGGCGGTGGGTGTTGCGGGATCAGGAGAATAGGTGAGGCCGCTTAGGCGCTGGGTCTGGTTTAGCACGTAGTAGGTGTCTGGGGGCGCGCCATCGGGGGCTTCCCAGACCAGACGATAGATGCCATCGTAGGAGGTGGTGGGGTCGGGCTCATCGCTCTGGAAGGCGGCGGGCGGGGGTGGGGGGATGCTAAGCACGCTGAGGCTCAGGACAGCACCGCTCCATGCGCTGCAACGGGCATCGTCGCCTGCGGGACAGAAGCGCAAGCTGTAGCCGTAGTCGCCATCCTGCTTGCTAGTAAAGGCGTGGCGGGCGCCTGAGACGGCGGGCACGGTGGACCACGGACTCCAGCTCTCACCAGAGTCACCGCTGATGCGCTCCTGCAGCTCGTAGCTGGCGACATGCTTTTGCAGCGGGGCAGGCGCAGACATGGCCAGCGTGTAGGCGTGATCGTAGGCTACGTGCTTGCCTTCCTGCTGCCACTCGGCAGAAGCCAGCGTCAAGTTTTCAGCGAGGGGCGCAGGCAGGTCAACAGCAACTTGGAAGGGCATGGACCACGGGCCACAAGCGCTTTCTTTGGGCGTGCGCTCGCAGGTGCGCAGGAAATTCTGGTAGGTGTAGCCGTAGGGGTTTTCGCTGCGCTGGATTTGCAGTCCTTCTTCTATGGTAGAAACTGGGTCGTCTGCGCTGTCTTGGAACTGGTAGAAAATGCGCTCTGCGTTGCCATCGACATCGGGCGAGTGCTCCCATGTGATGCGATAATCGTTGGTCTTGAGCTCGGCGGCAGAGCTGAAGAGCTTTTGGCCATTGACTTGGACGCCGCTCAGCTCAGGCGGGGCGTGGCCGAGCAGCATCTCGAGGGGCTCGCTGGCCTGCCCGCAGCCGTAGGCGCTGCAGGCGATGACACGAAAATAATAGTAAAACTCGGTGGAGGCATCGTCCATGTCCATGGGCATGCTGGGGCCTCGGCTCTCGGCCATCGTCTCGTCGCCTTGCCATTGGACCTCTGCACCCGTGAAGCTTGCAGTGCCCTTCTCGATTTATACCTTTTTATGTATTCATAACCGCCCGGCGCTGCGTCCCATTTAAGGAAGAACTTTTTGGGGTTGGTGGGATGGGCGGGGTCCATTTCCCTTCGCAGATTTTGGACGGCGAAGGGCAGGCATTTATAGTCTGGGTTTGCAAACTGGTCACCGCCGCAGAGGCCGGGGTTGATGTAGCCGCACTGGGCGCTAAGCGAAAGAATACCCGCTAAGAAGAGACAAGAAACTAAGCTGTGTTTCATGCGCCTGCCTCCTGAGCGAGTTGGGGGGGGGGGGGGGGGGGGGGGGGGGGTAGGGGTAAGGAAGCGCTGCAAGGCTAAGCTACGTAGGAAGTGATGGCGGCGGGCCTTGTTGTAGTAAGCGAAGTCTGGGCGCCGCATTATGTCGTGTGGGCGCAGGTGCTCAGGAAAGCTGTGGGCTTTGCCCTGCGAGTCTGTGATGCCTCCTTTGAGTTGAGCTGTGGTTTTTTTGTATGTACTTTGGCAGAATGCTCGAGGCATTCTGCACTTCACAAGTCCTAAAGACTTGCTCAGCATTTTTCTTCCTCCTAATTGTGATGCCTTGTCAAGCGAGTGCGCGATGCCTTGCCTGAGTTGAGCTGTGGTTTTTTTAAATTTGTTCTGCATTTTACTTCCTCCTAAATGCGATTGCTTTGTTAAGCGAGTGTGATATGCTTTTGCAAAAACACCTGTGTTTTCGTCAACATGATGTTTTCGTCAACACGATGCTTTATCAACATGATGCTTTCGTCAACATGATGCTTTTATTAACATGATGCTTTTATCAAAAGCTTATGGTATTTTAGCACTAGGGTAAATATATGTCAAACTTTTTTTAGAAAAAATTTACTTTTTTTCACATATTTAGAAATGCTAAAACAGAGCAAGAGTTTTCGTCAACATGATGCTTTATCAACATGATGTTTGTATCAACATGATGTTTTTATCAGCATGATGTTTTATCAACATGATGTTTTATCAACATGATGTTTTATCAACATGATGTTTTTATCAGCATGATGTTTTATCACATGATGTTTATCAACATGATGTCTTATCAACATGATGTTTTTTATCAAAATGATGTCTTTATCAAAATGATGTTTTTATCAAAATGATGCTTTTATCAAAATGATGCTTTTATCAAAAGCTTATGATATTGTAGCACTAGGGCAAATATATGTCAAACTTTTTTTAGAAAAAATTTACTTTTTTACGGGTACTATATACCTAAAACCACAGGAATAGTCTAAAATAGCTGCATTTGCTTATACTCTCTAATCTTTCTCATTCATTGACAGAGTTACAAGACTGTTCATAGAATTACTTGCTGCTTTGCTTTAGCGGGTTCAAAAGAACCTCTAGAGCTTCATCAAATGAGCAATCCTCTATGTCTTTGCTGTCCTTACTGTCTTTGCTGTCTTTGCTGTCTTTATCCACTGGTGAGCTCCTTGTAGCTTATTCTGTTATTCATATTTTCTAAAGTGAAATTTAATAAGCCTGCGCTTGAAATTTCTTTATTATTATGTCTAAACATAAATTCATCAACATATTTTTGTAAATGCTTCGAGCTCATATAGTGGTATATCCCGATATAGCCACGCTTGAATGTCGCCCAAAACGACTCTATGCTATTAGTGTGGCACTCACCTTTCACATATTCACCTTGCCCATGCTTGCCTGCTCTATGCTTATACGCATGCTGCATACGCCTATAGCCCATATTATCATCCGTCATAACAACAGAGCCCATCGCTACATTATCATAAATATAGCCCTTTAGCGTTATTGCTTTTGTATTCGGCACGTGCTTTGCTATGACTTGCTTTTGCTCACGATGGATTATGCCCACGACAGCGGCTTTCGGAGGCAACGCGCCTTTCTTTTTACTGGCGTGCTTGTTCTTTTCTTTACCACCCACAAACATTTCGTCTACCTCTACTATGCCTGAAAACACTGCTTGATCCTCGTTATACGCGTGGCGTATGCGGTGATCCATAAACCAAGCCGTCTTTTGTGTGACGCCTAATTGACGCGCAAGCTGAACGCTGGAAACTCCTTTTTTACTTGTAGTAATTAAGAATATAGCAATAAACCATTTTTGTAACGGTATCTGGCTATTATGAAATACTGTGTCTACTGTGACTGTGAAATCTTTACGGCAAGCTTTATTGGCACAACGATACTTCTTTTGCGTTTTATAGATTTTAGTATGCATGCAGTGTGGGCAATATATGCCATCCTTATATCTTATACTTTCAAGATGTTTTATGCAGTCAGCTTGTTTGGCAGATCTATTTGTAAAGTCCATCAATGTCTTCATAACCTTACATTACTATAATGGTGTGACATTTTTTGTGGTTTTAGGTATATAGTACCCTTTTTTACTGATAAATTTGGAGTGGGTAGGAGGTGCTATGCGCTATTTCAATTTCAAATTTAGGACAAGCATAGACTACGCAAATTGCGCTGCATCATTTTTGCATTATTTTGTCTAGTCAGATTGAGTTGGCAAAAAAATATGACAGACGCTCAAAAAAAGCTTGTGCTTTCGTACAGCTTTATGACTATGGAGTTATGAAAAAGAAGAATCTATGTGCCTTAAGCGCAGCCTTTGCCAGCTGCTTTGCTTCCTTTGCTTTTGTATACAACAAAGGCCTGGAAGCTATGCCGAAGCCTAAGTGGAAGGGTTATGAGCGCTGCGCAGGCATCGCTCGTAAAGGGCAAAATGACTGCGGGGCTAGAGGGCATGCTTGCGCAGGGAAAGCTGCTAAAGACAATGATCCTAAGGAGTGGATATATGTGCCTAAGGGTCTTTGCAAGAAAATTGCCGGCGGGAAGCTCTTGAAGTAAGGCTTAGGTTTTTGCAGCGAAGGCGTAGCCCTTATTGCAAAAGAGCCGCCGAGCAGGGGCCGGTCCTGCAAGCAGCCTATCCTTTGTCTACTTTTGTATTTTTTTGCCTACCTCATTTGAAAGAGAAAATGCTGTGGGGCTTTCCCTCCGTCCCCAGTATACTTCTTATATATTAGAGCATTGTCCTGACTTATCCTTTTTAGAGTTGCTTTTTTGACAATTTCCGGGCTCAGGATCCTAGGGAGGGCTTTCTGCTCAGCGCTTTAGCAGAACATTATCCCATAGCTTTGCATTGCGTAGCTTTGAATCTGGCTGGAACAGACCCTTTGGACATGGGCTACCTGCAGGCATTAAAGCAGATGGCGCATGCAAGCAGTCCCTTTTGTATTTCTGACCATCTTTGCTGGACAGCCCACGAAGGCTGTTTCTTCCATGAGCTCCTGCCCATACCATTTTCCCAAGAGGCTCTTTTGCACCTAAAAAAGCGAATTTGCTTCGTGCAAGACTTTCTAGAAAGACAAATAGCAATAGAAAATATTTCCTCCTATCTGGGCTTTGGCGCTTCACAGATGCACGAAGCTGAGTTTCTGGGAGAGTTATCTGAGCAGGCTGATTGCTTAGTGCTCTTGGATTTGAATAACATATATGTCAATGCCTCAAAGCAGCGTATAGACAGCAGTCTGTATTACAAGCATATCAATCCGAGGCGCATTGCATACTATCACTTAGCTGGCCATGACGCTTTCTCAGATCATCTTCTTGACAGCCATGGGCAGCCTGTTTGTAAAGAGGTGTGGGACCTGCTTTGCCAAAGTGTCAGTACAAAAAAAGGTCTTGGCCCGCATCCTGTATGTATTGAAAGGGATCAAAATCTGCCTCCCTTTGATGAACTTTACAAAGAAGTAAAAGCGGCAAGAAGGATCCTGCAAAAAGAAATGAAAGGGAAAAAAGCTCTGTATCGTGATCTCTAAGTTTGTGTAATCTTGTTGTAAGCGGATAAAACTTTGTCTTTTTTGAATATGTCTGTAGAGTCCAAAGAATTTGCAAAAAGACAGGCGGCCTTGGCTGCAGCAAAGCTTGTAAAGAAGGGCGATATCGTAGGTCTTGGTACCGGCTCTACAAGCGCCTTTGTTATCCAGGAGCTGGGACGCCGCACAAAAAAAGAAGGACTTAAGATACAATGCGTTCCCAGCTCTGCTGACTCTGCCTTGCTTGCCCATGATGCGGGTCTATTATGTCTGCCTATAGAAAAAACTGCTGAAATTGACATTAGCATAGACGGCGCAGATGAAATTGATCCTGAGCGCTGCCTTCTCAAAGGGCGTGGAGGCGCTCATACAAGAGAAAAATTGATCCATGCCATGTCTAAACGTTTTGTCCTTACTGCAGACATATCCAAGAAAGTAGAAAGACTAGGCAAGCTTTTTCCCTGTACCTATAGAGATTATACCAAGCGCCCTCAGCTATTTGCGCCTTCCCCTCAAAAATCTAGGCGCTTATGATATTGTAGTGCGAGAGAGCAGCGGTAAATGTGGTCCTCTTGTAACAGATAATGCTTGTTGGATTTTGGATTGCCGCTTTGACTTGGCATTAGCAAGGGAAGCAAAGATGAGCTTAGAGGCAAAGATCAATAACCTGCCTGGCGTCCTGGAGAATGGAATCTTTGCGCGCATTCGTCCCGCAAAAGAAGACTGTCTGATCTATGAAAATGACAAGCGCATATTCTATGAAAAGCCATAAGAATACGCAAGCCCGCCTGCCGTGACGCCCTATGCCCGGAGCTAAGATAGAAAAACACAGCCCGCAGGCTCTCTTGGGATCTAAGTCTTTAGGCCCTGCATATGGATTGTGTCCTGAGACAGGCCTCCTTTATTACTTAAAGGCAAGCCCAAGCGCTCACTACAGCGATGAGTATTTTGGGGAGCAATACAAAAAACAATATGGATGTAGCTATCTGGAGGATGAGCAGCGCCTGCGTTTTGTAGCCCGTCGGCGTCTGGGGCTGCTCCAAAGATACCTGAAGCCCGGGGCAAAGATTCTAGAAATTGGCTCAGCCTTTGGCTTTTTTTTAGATGAAGCCAAGAAAGCCGGTTATGAGAGCAGAGGTCTGGAGCTTTCCCCCAAGTGGAGCTGCCTATGCAAGAGAGAGATTCCAGCTTGATGTGCAAAATCTGTCTTTTCTTGAAGCGCAGGTCCCATCTGAGTCCATAGACGCTCTTTGCGCCTTTTATGTACTTGAACACCTTCCCAGACAAAAAAGTCTTTTTACAAACATTGCGCACGTACTCAAAAAAGGAGCTTTCCTCTTATTTGCTTTGCCTTCATGCTATGGTCCTTTTTTTCACTTTTGCCGGGAAAAGTGGATTGCAAGTCATCCGCAAGATCATTTTGTAGACTACAGCCCTTCCAGCCTAAAAAAAGTACTTGCTCTTTATGGAATGCAATTACTCCACCTTATGCCTGCCTCCTATCATCCAGAACGCCTTAGCCGCTGGCTTGCTCTGCCGCCCTTTTCTTATTGTTATCAAAAGCTCGCAAAGCTGCTTTGCTATGGAGATACTATGGAAGGCATCGCCCAGCGCATTTCTAAGTGATGTGAAGCCCTTATATGTCCTTCTCTTATAACACAAGCAATGCTCTAGCCCCTTACGCCCTGCAGGATGGGGAGCACGGTGGACGCATCTATCAAGAGCAGCAGAAAGAAGAAGACTCTTATCGCACGCCTTTCCAGAGAGATAGAGATCGAATTATACATTCTAAGGCTTTCCGGCGCTTGGGTTACAAGACTCAAGTATTCAGCAACTCTGCGGGTGATATTTATAGAACCCGTCTTACTCATAGCCTTGAAGTAGCGCAGATATCCCGCGCTATAAGCCGCGCTTTGGGCTTAAACCAAGACTTAGCCGAGGCTTTGGCATTGGCGCATGATTTAGGACACAGCCCCTTTGCGCATGCAGGACAGAAGATTTTGCATGGGCTGATGCGCGAGCATGGAGGCTTTGAGCATAACTGCCAAGGCCTGCGTCAATTATGTAAACTTGAAGACCGCTATTTGGACTTCCCCGGCTTGAATTTGTGCCGCAAGACTCTTGCTGGCATGATGAAGCACGGCAGAGTCTATGGCTGTGATCCGGAACTCAGCTCTATCTTGGCGGATTCCCTAGACATGCCCCCTATATTTGAGGCCCGTCTTGTGGATATATGCGATCGCATAGCTTATTTGCATCATGATTTAGAAGATGGCTTAGACGCCAAATTGCTCGTTCTTGCAGACTTGGAAGCCTTTGCGTGGTGGCAAGAGGCCTTTGAGAATATACAGGCAAAAAAAGGCAGGTCGCTGCTAGAAGCGCGCCCGGCTAGGCGCATCAGAGCTATTATCCATTATATGCTGACTGCCAGCATTAACAATGTTTTGCAGCACTCTCGTCAGAACTTACAAACATATCAGAGAAGTTTCTCTCATAGGGAGGGCGCTAAACAAAGCTCCGATAAAGGCCTTCATAGTTCCTCCAGCAAATATCCCGGCATGGGAAATCTTCTTAGCACAGACGCAGCGCTCTCAAAGCGGCTGGATTCACTCCAGAAATACCTACATGAGAATTTATATATGCACCCCAAAGTGATTCAGATGTCTGAGCAAGGCGCCCATATTATTGAGAGCCTCTTTGTTTTTTTTGCGAAGCATAGAGAAGAAATACCTGCGCATTACCTAGAACGCGTGCCTCAAGACGGCCTGTACAGGACTGTTACAGATTATCTTGCTGGCATGACAGACCGATTTGCTGAGAAATTGTATTCTCAGTACCATACGAAGCAAATTTATAGTTTCCCGGAGTAAAGAAGGCAGCTAATACGCCGCTGCTTTGTGTGTCTTCTCAAATATCCTGTTCTTTTTGCGCTGTTATTGCTGTTGCATTTCTTTTCAGCTTTGATCAAAACGAAAAGCAAAGGGATGCTCCTGACTGTTCTTTTGCTTCCCACCTTCTTCCTGCTTCTTATCTTTCTCGCTGTCTTTTTCTTTTGCTTCAATCTTTTTCTTATTCTCTTTGGCGCTATGGGATAGATTTTTGGAGCCTGGGGCTGCAGGGCCTGGCATTGCTTTTTCTTCTCCTTTTGCTGGCAGCGCAGAGGGGGCATTTTGCTCAGGCCTGTATGTCTTTTGTTTTTCAAGGCCATCATGGCCCGCCGCCATCGCGGATTCTGCCTGATTATGATCTTCCTGCATATCTGCAAAAAAGAACTGCCTAAATTGCTTTTCTTCTCCCATAGCCGCAAGAGATGCGCTTTTGATCGTTTGGAGCAGCATGCGCTTTCTTAGCATAAGCAGCTCTTCTTCTTTTTCTTGCAGACTCAAGCGGGACATGAGAGCTGTAAGATCGATCATGGTGAAGGCTTCTCTTCAAGCTTTGTATTTCGCTGAGGTCCCGCTCCACTTTTTCAAGATGGTTGCACAAATGTAATACTTTGATACGCATGCGATAATTGATGACAGAGCAAAGCAGCCTTCAATCAAGCGAGCTTCACGCAAACACGCCGAGTTGCAATTCTTGGCCTTCCTCTATTATCGGGTTTTTAGCTCCTCGGACAGATGAAGATAGGCGTGTTTTTAAGTAAGCCTAAAAACGCTCCATGCAGCGGTAATAGTTGGTTTTGCGTCCCGAAAAAGAATCCGCCTGTATAGGCATAGCAAAGGATAAACCTCAGCTCTATGCCCTGCTGTAAATACGAAGCCCTCAGCGCCGCTTGTCTATAAGCCTTTCTAGTTTATCAAAACGCTTATCCATATCTGCTTTAGTACTACTTGCTATGTCATAAAATAGAGCAAAACCTCCTAACATAGTTGTAAGCAAGCTTGCAAATCCTACGCCCATAGTCCATCTTAGCCAAAATATGCTTAACCCTACTTGTTCTATTCTTTTGTCCATATTCGCTGTATTCCTATCTAGTTTTCTGTCCAGAGCCTTTATTTCCCTGCCCAGATCGTTTATTTTCTTCAGAAGCTCTTTACTGCTACCCTGCTTGTCATCTATATAATCCATCAGCTTAGTAGCTGTGTGCCTAGGTATCTTCGCTTTTTGTAAACTATCTACTAGATCTATTGTTTGTGTTGCTGTTGTAGCCATAATCTTTTCCTCAATACTAAGCATAGTCAAAACCTCGTCAAGTTAAAATATAAGGGTGCAAAACATTCATAACTGTTCTTCAAAAATTTCAAAATGTTTGCGAAAAATATCACAGTATTACAACTTAGGTGAGACATGGCAATGGGAGTCCAGAAAGCAGCTATACAACCCACGGACATATTTCACACTTTCTGGGATTGAGGCCCCTCCTTACTGCTTGCTTGTAACACAAACAATCAAAGGAGGGACCTATGTCCAAGTATGAAAATGACCTGCAAAAAATAAAACAAAATCTATTAGGAGTGAAAGAGCATGTAGTGCGCTCAAAAGCACGCTTGCTGATCTGCGTATTAGAAAGTACAAACATTTCATTAGGCTGTGATCAAGCTGGCATACAAGGCAGGACCTTTTACAATCATATAAAAGTCCTGCGTGAAAATGGATACTGCCTTCATGCTCTAAAAGGTAAAAGTAGGCGGCTGCATAACTCACCAAACAAAACTAGCCCTGAGGTAGAAAGTAAAATTTTAGAACTACGCGCCGTGACTTTGATTGATGACTGTAGTAGAAATGTTTTTTTCCATGTTTGTGAAGAAAAGTCTGCTTATGAAGCAAGGCATGCTTTGCATGAATATGTAAATCGATATGGGAAGCCTACATTGATCCAAAGAGATAATGGCCTTGAGTTTCGCAATCCTTATACTAGAGTGGAATGCAAAAAGGCAAAAGCAAAGCAGGGCTGGATTGTTTGAAACTACATGTAGGTGTTTTACAGTACATTTACTAAATAAAGCATTTTTTAGTCTTAAACTTTTCTATAAAATCTACTATGCTCATAGCGCAAATACTATGCTATGGGTGTGACAATTTCCAGTGTATCAAAATGGATCAGCTTCCCCTTTTTTTAATAAAAATAAAAGTAAATTTTACTTGTTATTATATGATGCCCATGCTAGGTTGGACTCAGCCCTGTGGCAGTATCCCCAACTTAAGCTATAGGGTTAGTGCTCCAGTGGAGACCCACCACCCCCCTTCCACTGGAGCGCGCTTTTATTTTGGAGCGCCAAGCAAACTCCTTTGCAGTTTGGCTGCGCTTTTGTATAAGAGCCTATATAAAAAATGATATAAAAACTTTTGCTTATATGCCATATAAAAAATACGAAAATAGTGATTTTTTTCACCCTTCTTGTCTGATCAAGAAGACTTGCCTTAGTAAAGCTGGCTATGCCTGCGGCCTCTTGCATATCTTAGAGCTTGAGACTGCCAAGCCAGCTTCTAAGCTGCATTTTTTAGAAATATAGAATACTTACTGGAGGATTGAAATGGGTTTTTGGAAAGGTTTAATAGAAGCGATCAAGAAAGAGGGTATAGTGGGTTTCGACAAATATATTAATGATCTACACCCCTTAAAAAGCATCTTATTTCAAATGGGCATATGGGTAGCCGTTATCGGCATAACATGGCTCTTAGCTTATGGCTGTGTTACTTTGTTTACCTAAGTAAGGGCGCAAGAGTTGCCTTTTCTTAGACGCTTCATTATGAAGCTAAGCCCCATTTAGTGTGCAGACCCCGAAAATAGGATATGCAGCAGGCCCATCGAATTGAAAATACCATCGAAAATCCAAAAGTCTGCGCTTGCGCTGCCACTTCTATAATTGCTCTCACTATAATGGATACTCATCTTTCTTATGATCAGTGCCGTAAATTGCTATTACCTATTTTAACATATAGGTCTCAAAAATAGGATTATGTGGCAGGCCCATCGAGATACCAAAAGTCTGCGCTTGTACTTTCGCTCTTATGAACTCATACCTCGCTTTGGCTATATGGATACTGATCTTTCTTATGATCAGCGCCGCAAATTACTATTACCTAAGCAAAAGGCTTCTGCAGCGCTTAGGCCTGCCGCCTAAGCAAAAAAGCTATGCTCACGCTGCGCTTTTGATACTCATATGCAGCCCTATTTTTATGATCCCGCTGCGGCTTTTGGGACCCTACGAACGCGTATTTTTGGTTTGCCTACATTTGCTTAGGCTTTAGCAGCTTTTTGTTTACGTTTACATTTTTGTGGGATAGCCTCCTCTTTGCAAGTAAGTGCATTGCTAAGCTTCTATCAAAAAAGCAAGCGCCTCATGCAAACAGAGATGGCCAGAGAGTATTCGACAGGAGGTCTTTTCTTTTGCAAAGCGGCGGCAGAGCTGTCTTTGCGGCATCAGCCCTTGCCAGCGCCTTTGGTATCTATCAGGCCAGAAAGCCCCCGGCAAGGATCAGAGTAGAAGTCCCTATCACAAATCTGCCTGATGCCTTAGATGCTTTGAAAATATGTCAGGCATCAGATATTCACATAGGCCTTACGATCCAAAAGACATATATAGAAACTATAGTAGACAGTATCAATGCAAGCAAGGCAGACATCATAGCTCTTACGGGAGATTTGGTAGATGGCACTGTAGAACAGCTTTATGAACATGCTCAAGTCCTCCAAAAACTGCATGCTGCCTACGGCTCCTATTTTGTAACAGGCAATCATGAATACTATTCCGGCGCTATGCCCTGGATCGAGCTCTTTAGAAGCTGGGGCATTAGGCCCCTGCTAAACGAGCATGTTGTCATTAGAAAAAACGGGGCGCCCCTGATTTTAGCAGGCGTAAATGACTACAGCGCCCATCGCTTCATAGCAGAGCACAAGACAGACCCTAAGGCAGCAATACAGGCCTGCACGCTGCAAGGTCCTGAAGTCCCAAAGATACTCTTAGCGCATCAGCCAAAGAGCATCTTTGCTGCCTCTCAATGCGGCTATGATCTGCAATTATCCGGCCATACGCATGGCGGCCAATTCTTTCCATGGAATTTAGTCGTGAAACTTTTACAGCCCTATGAGAGAGGCCTGCATCTGCACGAGAAAACATGGATTTATGTAAGCAAGGGGACAGGCTATTGGGGGCCTCCCATGCGTGTAGGCGCTGATTCTGAAATCACCGAAATTATTTTAAGAAAGGCATGAATGTCACAAAGCACACAGCAAAGCTGCGTGATGCTTGACAGGAAAGCGGCGCTTTGTTTCTTATCCCGTCTTAGAGGGAGCTTTTTTAGGCCTCATATTCCTGTTATACTTGGGAAGACTCCCAGCTTCACAAAGCGCCTGTTTCTTCGAATTGTACACTAAGTAAACTCTTCCAAGTCAGGAATGGATCTACATAACTTACTCATGTCCCAAAGCCCTGTCCAAGAACTCTGCAAGCATAAAGACTGGCTGGAAAAAAGCCTCGATCAACGTATCCTGCTCATGGATGGAGCTATGGGTACAATGATACAGCGTCATCAGCTGCATGAAGAGGATTTCCGAGGAAAGGTATTTGCAGATCATCCTCAAGCCATAAAAGGCAATCATGATGCGCTCTGCTTAAGCCAAGGCCCTTTGATCCGCGATATACACTGTCTTTTCTTAGAAGCCGGCGCTGACATTATTGGAACCAACAGCTTTAACGCCAACGCTCTTTCTCAAGCAGACTATGGTATGGAAAGTCAGGTCAGAGCTATCAATTATGCCGCAGCGCAGAGGGCAAGGGAGGCGGCAGAGCAATTTTCCAGCCCTGAGAGGCCCCGCCTTGTAGCCGGCGCCATAGGCCCTACCAATAAAGCCCTTTCTTTATCTCCAGACCTAAACGATCCAGCCTTCCGCGCAGTAGACTTTGACAGCGTAGCGGCCGCATACAAGGAACAAGCAGAGGCTTTAATAGACGGGGGCGTGGACCTTCTGCTTGTAGAGACAATTTTTGATACTCTAAACGCCAAGGCAGCTTTGTTTGCCATACAAGAGCTTTTTTATGAAAAACATATTTCCATGCCTATCATGATCTCAGCTACGATTGTAGATCAAAGCGGGCGCACTCTTTCTGGGCAAACTCCGGCTGCCTTCTGGATTTCCGTAGCTCACATGCCTTATTTGCTCAGCGTGGGCTTGAATTGCGCCCTTGGCTCAGCCCAAATGCGTCCCTTCTTGACTGAACTTGCGCAGGCGGCCTCCACTCATATTAGCCTTTACCCCAATGCAGGCCTTCCTAACGAAATGGGCGAGTATGACGAGAGCCCTCAATTTATGCAAAAGCACATAAGGGCTTATGCTGAAGAATCGCTGCTGAATGTCGTCGGGGGCTGCTGTGGTACCACGCCGGATCATATAAGAGCCATAGCTGATGTGTTGGCCTCCCTAAAACCGCGGCCCAAATTCCACCAAAGCAAGCCCTTTCTTAGTCTAAGCGGGCTTGATGCCTTTCTTAGCAATGAGGAAAGTAACTTTATCAACATAGGGGAGCGAAACAATATCACCGGCTCCAAAAAGTTCGCACGCCTTATTTTGAATGAGCAATATGATGAAGCTTTGTCCATTGCCCTTCAGCAGATAGAAGATGGGGCTCAGATCATTGATGTAAATATGGACGAGGGAATGTTAGACTCAAACAAAGCTATGGAGCGCTTCCTGCGTTTGATGAACAGCGAGCCTGATATAGCGCGGGTTCCTGTTATGATCGACTCTTCGCAATTTCATGTAATAGAAAAGGGCTTACAAAATCTGCAAGGCAAGTGTATTGTAAACTCTATTTCTCTCAAAGAGGGAGAAGAGCTTTTTTGCAGACAGGCCCTGAGAGTGCGGCGTTACGGGGCGGCGCTTGTGGTGATGGCTTTTGACGAAGAAGGACAAGCAGATAGTTTAGAGCGCCGGATCAGCGTATGCAAAAGGTCTTATGAGATACTTACGCAGAAACTTGCCTTCCCGCCGCAGGACATCATCTTTGATCCTAACATTCTTACCGTTGCGACAGGCATGGATGAGCACAAGAACTATGCTGTAGACTTTATCGAGGCAGTCCGTTGGATCAAAAACTCTCTTCCCTATGCCAAGACCAGCGGCGGCATCAGCAATATCTCCTTTTCATTCCGCGGAAACAACAAGCTGCGTGAGGCTATGCACACGGTCTTTTTGTACCACGCTATACGAGCAGGCTTGGACATGGGAATAGTAAATGCCGGGCAGCTTATGATATATGACGAGCTAGAAGAGGAGCTCAAAGAAAAAGTAGAAGACGTGATCCTAAACCGCAGAGAAGAAGCTACAGAGAATCTACTAGAATACGCAGAGAGCATGAAAGGGCAGGCCTCGCCAAAGCCTTTTGCACGAGAACAGGCAAGCTGGCGCACAGAAAGCGTAGAAGCAAGGTTAAAGCATGCCCTGCTCAAGGGGATACTTGATTATATAGAAAAGGACATAGAAGAAGCAATCGCAATATATCCTGATCCTTTGGCTATCATAGAGGGTCCTCTGATGGATGGAATGAACATTATAGGAGAACTTTTTGGGGCAGGAAAGATGTTTTTGCCTCAGGTAATCAAAAGCGCTCGGGTTATGAAAAAGGCCGTGTCTTTTTTGACTCCCTTGCTGCAAAGGGCGGGAAACAAAAAAGAGCAGGCTGCCTCAAAAAAAGGAAAAATCATTTTAGCCACTGTAAAGGGAGACGTACACGATATAGGAAAAAATATAGTCGGCGTCGTCTTGGCCTGCAACCATTTTGATGTAATAGATTTAGGCGTTATGGTGCCCGCAGAGAAAATCCTGCAGGCAGCAAAGGAAGAAAAAGCTGACATCATTGGTCTTTCCGGCCTTATTACTCCTTCCTTGAATGAAATGGTACACCTTGCCAAAGAAATGCAAAGGCAAGGCTTTGCTTGTCCTCTTTTGATTGGAGGAGCGACAAGCTCCAAACTGCATACGGCTGTGAAAATTGAGCCCCATTACCAAGGCTCCACTGTGCATGTCTTGGATGCCTCACGCAGCGCGCCTGTAGCTCACCAGTTATTACACTCCCAAAGTTTTGCGCAGGAGATACGCAGAGAATACAAAGAAGTCCGCGAGGTCTATGCAAAGCGCAGCAAAGACAAGGAATACTGCACCCTAAGCGAGGCGCGCAAGAACAAGCTAAAGCTGGATTTCTCTCAAGAGCTGATTTGCAAACCAAGGCAGATGGGTCTTACAAAGCTTCCCTGCGCATCTCTTGATCTCATTCGCCCTTATATAGACTGGTCGCCCTTTTTCCTAAGCTGGTCCATGCCAGGCAAATACCCAGCCATCCTCTCGCATCCCAAGTATGGAGCCGAGGCCCAAAAACTTTTTCGTGACGCTAACAGCCTGCTCGATGAAATCATCAAAGGCAGCTTACTTGAGGCCCGAGCAGCTTTTTATCTTGCTCCCGCAAATTCACTAGGAGATGATATAATAGTATATCAACCTGAAAAGAAACAAAAGGCGCTGGTTTTACACAGCTTACGTCAACAGGCAAAAAAACGCCAGGGAGAAGCAAACCGCGCTCTAGCAGATTATATAGCGCCGCTTCCTCAAACTTCACAAGAGAGCAGCGATCACGATTACGATTATATAGGCTTTTTTGCGCTGAGCACCGGCTTTGGGGCAGAGGAGCTCGCAAAACATTACGAACAAAAACTAGATGACTATAACAGCATTTTATGCAAAGCCTTAGCAGACCGCCTGGCAGAGGCCTTTGCAGAACACCTTCACGAAGAAGTACGCCGCAAGTATTGGGGCTATGCGCCCTCTGAAAATCTCAGCAAAGAAGAGCTCATTCGCGAGAAGTACAGAGGCATACGCCCTGCCCCCGGCTATCCCGCCCAGCCGGATCATACAGAAAAAGAGAGCATATTCGAATGCCTGCAGGCCGAAAAACTAGGCATAAAGCTGACAGAAAGCATGGCCATGTATCCGGCAGCCTCTGTAAGCGGCATTTATTTTGCGCATCCCAAAGCACGCTATTTTGGTCTCGGTCTCATTGATAAAACACAGGTGGAAGACTATGCCAGGCGCAAGAATAAAACAGTCAAAGAATTAGAGAGATGGCTTGCGCCCCATCTGCATTATAGCTAAAGTTTGCAGCGCTGCAAGGGCCGGCGCTGCATTTGCACAGCAGGCGGGGTGTGAGGAAATGCTGCCTTGTCGTCATAATACGGCGCCCAAAGCTCCCTGAGCCTACCTTTGCGGCAATGGCCGAAGTGTGAGGGCATTCTGCCTGTGTCGCAAGAGCCTAGTTTTGGGGCGGGCTCTTATGCTCCAGCTTATAGCCCCCGCATGTCTTATTCCTTTAAATTGTTATGGCAAAACATAGCCCTGTTTGCTATCTGCGGCATACTGTTTTGTTTAGGCATGCTTTCTAGGCATGGTATACAAAAAGTAGCAATTTGAAAATATGTAAAGCATTTCTTATATAGAAGGCCGCAGTGCTGATGAGAGCTGAAGAGCAAAGCATAGATATTTTAAGGAAAGAACAACGCTGTCAATTTTTGGGAAATTTTTACTTGCTTTCATAATGCGACATAATAATAAAGGTAAGGATGTCGTCTTCCTAGCTGCGCTTATTTGCGCAGGCAGGCAGGCCCAAGCTTTCTCATGCCTTTACAAGATCATTCCATACAAAAGCAAGAGGAGAAAAAAGTCAGCCTTTTTCATGAAAGCAAAGCAGACATACTTAGGCAGAATCCAAAGGCGGCTTTTAGAAAGCTGTCCTATTCAAAGCCTCTAGTTTTGTTTTCTTCTGCTCTGCTCTGCTTTGGCGCAGGAGCAGCCTTCTTATATGCCTCCGCAATGTCAGAACCTGCCACAGCTCTCCAGGAAATTCGTATCACAGGCCGTACTTACTTGGAGAAGAAAGAGCTGGCCGCTATCTTGGCCCTGCGCAAAGGGCAGCGCTATTCCAAAAATGACCTGCTGCGTGCGCGTGATCTTTTATTAGAGCATCCTATGATCCTGCTGGCTGAGTTAAGGCAGGAAGCCGCCACTTTACATGTGCGCATCCAAGAAAGACAATGCGCTGCCTTGATTGAAGATAGTGATACGAAAGCTATTTACGATATAGACAAGGATGGCGCTGTCCTTTCGGAAAAATCTACCCGCTGCAGGAAGGTGCCTTTGCTGAGAGGCGCTTTCAAAAAAAAGGGAAAACATTTCCAAAGTGAAAATGCAAAGCGTATGTTAAAAGCGCTCACGACCATCCAAGCGGCATATCCTGAGTTGAGCTCCCATTTTTCTGAATGGCGCATGAATGCTGAAGGAAGCATCAGCATATTCTTAAGGCAAGCTTCCCTGCGTGTTTTGGTGCCTGTGGAGATAAATAAAAAGCTTGTCGATCGTCTTTATGCTGCCTTGTCTTATGCTCTGAAGAAGAAGAGGCCTTACAGTCTGCTTGATCTGCGTTCTTCGGAAGCTGTTTTGTATAAAAAGTAATGAAAGAGTACCACTGCGCTATAGATATAGGTTCTAGTTTATGCCACGTAATCATAGGGCGATTTTTGGAAGGGAACAAGGTAGAGATACTGGGCACGGGTTCTGTTCCTTCACAAGGAGTAAAAACTGCTTCTATCATTAATATCGAGGCGATCGCCCAAAACATAGCGGAAGCTGTACGCGAAGCGGAATTGATGTCTGGTATTGGAATCGAGGCGGCGATGACAAATATAAGCGGCAAGCATCTCCATAGTGATAATTCGCGAAGCGTGGTTGCCATAAGTAATCCGGAGCGCATAGTGAAATCCAAAGACGTGATGCGCGTTATTGAAGGAACGCAAAATCTACGTATTCATGCAGAGCAGGAAATCCTTCACGTGCTTTCAAGGCAGTTTAGTCTGGATGATCAGCGAGGCATACGTGACCCCCTTGGGATGAGCGGCGTGCGCTTAGAAGCAGAGGTGCACATTGTGACAGTTTCTCATACGGCTCTTAGTAACTTACACAAGGCGCTTAGCACCTGCGGTATAGAGCCGCAGGCAAGCGTTATGAATTCTCTAGCTTGTGCGGAAGCCCTTCTGCATCCTGAGGAAAAAGAGCTTGGCATAGCAGTTGTAGATATTGGAGGCTCTATTACGGATATTATTTTGTATACGGAAGGCGGGATTTGCTTCTCTGCTACTGTGCCTCTGGGAGGCATGCACATTACGCAGGACCTTGCTATAGGATTAAAAGTGCCCGTAGAGGCGGCGGAGTTCATCAAAAAAAACTATGGCTCTGCTACGGCAGCCCTTGTAGACCCCATGGAGAAAATAGAGCTGCCCAGCGCAGGCGGACGGCCTCCTCGTCAAACCTTGCGCAAGAACGTAGCAGAGATCATGGAAGCGCGCTTGCGGGAAATCTTTGAGCACGTAGATAAGGAGCTGATCAAATCGGATTGCAAAAACATGCTGACAGGCGGTGTCGTGCTTTGCGGCGGGACATCACTTATTGAAGGCATGGAAGAATTAGCTGAAGACAGCCTTGCTTTGTCTGCTGTAGTACGTTCGCCCCAGAATGTAGAGGGCTTTGTAGATCGTATTCGCAGCCCTGAGTTTGCTGTTGGAGTAGGCCTTTTACATTATATGCGCCGCATGGCTGCGCGCAAAGGCCCTGAAGATAACCCTTCCATAAACGTTAAGGGTATTTTAGGGCGCTTGAGGAGTTGGCTGGTGGAAAATGTGTAAATGGAAGAAGGTCTTAATGGAAAGGAAAAGAAAAGTTCCAGGTAGGAGGAAAGTACATGTTAGAATTAGATGAAAAAACATCGCCCACGCGTATCAAACTTGTGGGCATAGGAGGGGGCGGCATGAATGCCCTCAACCGTATGATAGACGCAAAGCTGGGCGGAGTGGAATTCATTGCGGTTAATACAGACGAGCAGGCCTTAGGCGAATCTTCCGCTTCTCAGTCTTTGGCCATAGGACGTAAATCTACAAAGGGCATGGGCGCAGGCGGCGATCCTGAAGTCGGCGCAAAGGCGGCTATGGAAGATCAAATGCAAATCACAGAGCTATTAAGAAATGCGGACATGGTCTTTATTACCGCCGGTATGGGGGGGGGCACTGGCACTGGCGCAGCTCCGATCGTGGCTGATTTAGCCAAATCAAGGGGCGCCTTAGTTGTGGGCGTAGTTACATTACCCTTTAACCATGAAGGGCAGAGGCGCATGACTTATGCGCAGAAAGGCTGGGAAGTTTTACGCAGTAAAGTAGATACATTGATTACGATTAGGAATGACTCCGTTTTCAAGGTGATTGACCAGAGTACGTCTATACCCTTAGCCTTTCGTATGATAGATGACATTTTACTGAATGCGGTAAGAGGCATCTCAGACCTTATCAATTCAGCCGGCCTGATCAATGTAGATTTTGCCGATGTCCGCGCTGTTATGAAAGAAGGAGGAGATGCCGTAATGGGGGCCGGCGAAGGCGCAGGAGAGAATAAGGCAGAGCAGGCTGTAAATCAGGCCATCCATAATTCCTTGTTAGAAGAAAACGCCATAAAAGGAGCTAAAGCCGCCTTGATACATGTCTACGGAGGCGAGGATCTGCCTATGGTGCAGCTCAAAGAGACTGTGGAACTGATACGCCCCCATCTTGCTTCGGATGCAAATATTATTGTTGGCCTTATGCTGGACCCTGCTTTGGGGGAGCGCCTGCGGGTAACTGTTATTGCGACTGGTTTCTCCAAAGAAGAGCATAGGCCCCTGGATCGCAGCCAAGCAGAGGCAATTTTTATGAGAAAACCGGGCTTAGAGCCTAAGAAAAAAGCCAGACCTGCTGCTCCCATCTTTTCTACCCCGAGGCAGGAAGAGCCCGAGACCAGAGACCATGCCGATGAGCAAACTCTTTCCCGTCGTCTCTCACAAGAGGAGTGGGATGCTCTACACACCTCCCATGCTTCTGCTGAGGCCTATGAGAGCAGCAAAAAGGCAAAGATAGACTTAAACGATCTTGACATCCCCGCATATTTACGGCGCAGGAAAAAGGGGCTTTAGTCATCACAAATGTGGGCCCTCCAGCTGCGTTGCCAGTCTGCCCAAGAGCAGAGCGTAGCCATTGCCCGTGGGCCTTTGCCTGCATGGAGACGACGGAAGACATAGTGAGGCCTGCTTTTTTCCTCCAGTGTAGCTAAGCTTAAGTTTTTCATGTAGTCTCATACTAAGCTGGTTGATCTCTTGGCTTGGGCTTTCCACGAGCATGATTTTCTTTCTTAAGAAAAGGGCTTCCAAGCAGGTCATGCCCGCATAACAGAAAACAAACTCAGCCTTTTGCAGATGATCGTAGAAAGCCTGTTTGCTGCGCATCTTTTGATGCTTCGTGAGCGCTCGCAGCCCCGCATCTTTTGCCTCTGCGCCATAGTATAAGATTTCTGCCCCTTTGTACTGAGCTTTCAGGCGCCTGAAAATTTTCAGCAAATGCCCGGCGCAAGGCCACTCCCTAAAATGGCCCGCATAGAATATGATCTGTCCTGACTTGTTTTTTATCTGAGCTTCCTCCTGCGTGTAAGATTTAAGCAGAGGGCTTATGAGCGCATGTTCCCATAGTCTTTGCATACTGCATTTTGGATGCGGCAGGGTATCATGAAAATCTATGCTCCGTGTTTTTTTATCTGCCTGCTCTAATGCCCTTCTAGAAGAGTGGCGGTTATCCAATGCGATGACAAAGCCTTTATCTAAAAAAGGACGAGGGTCCATATCCCGGCAGTCTAAAAGAAAGAGGCGCCGCTCTTTTGCCTGCTCATATCCATGCAGGAAAGACAAGCATGCAATGCTCTCCGGCGCTTCCTGCTCATGAGAGATAATTCCTTTAGGAATGAAAGAGGCGTGTCTACGCAGCTTTTCTAGCAAAGCAAGCTCTTGGGGTGAAAAATGCTGAAAGTTTTGGTACGGCCCCTGCCCAGTGAGCGCTGCCTGCAGTTCCCGCATCCGCTCTTTGTGTCCATTACCAAAATACTTCCCCTCCCCTCTAAGGAGATAGACTTTCACGAGGCAAGGGCGGCGGGAAGAGAGATTTGTTCGATAGTCTGGTTGCTTTCGAAGAAATCAGGATATAGTTTGTAAAGCTGCAGCACAGCTGAGGCGTCAAAATCTTCCCCTAAACAAGCAAAGACATTCCTTACTACTTCCAGGTCTTCTGGGAAATCCACTGTGATGCGCGGCGGCGCTTGTCCGGAGGGCAAGATTTCCATAATGTTATGATTGGGATGGCAGCTAGTGAAAATCTGAGGGTTTTGCTTGATGTGCGCGCTTACATGTTCACGATACTGCGCTTGTTCCCGCAGCACATCCTGCAGGAGCGCTTCGGCAGAAATCACTTCTACGCCCAAGCCTAAGGCCAAGTTGCCAAAAGAAAAGAGCGCTGGCTTTGTATCTAGGAATCCTTCTATGCTTTCCTGAACGATTTTTGGGTCCACGCAGGGATTATCTCCCGTAGCCCGCACTACCGTTTCTATCTGAAAATATTGTACAGCCTCACGATAACGCTCCCGAACATCTTTATGAGATCCGGCAAACACAGCTATGTCATTGTTGCTGCACCACCTTAGCAGTCTGGTATCATCTTCAGGAGCTAAGACCATAGTTAAAAAGTCCTTGCTAATAGAAGAAAGGCGCCTGTAAATATGCTTAAGAATTGCCGGGCCTTGCGCAGTGGGCAGACCTTCGTAAATTTTGCCTGGGAAGCGGGTAGAGTTACTCCGCGCTTGGATGAGAATAGCAATCCGGTTTTGTTTCATAGCTCCCTTTTCGTCATAAAGACGCAGTAAATAGAGTTATACAAGTTGAAAAGCAAAAAATGATGAAAATTTCCGAAGTCTATTCTCTTCGTCAATATCGAATGTATAGGACGGCGCTGGGAGTATTTTTCTTTGTGAAATTTCTGCTTCTTTTCATCAATTGGGGGACGCCCGCCCTTTCTGTAGGCGAGCGCTTTGCCGCTGCCAGCGCATTTTTCTTAGCCATGAATCTTATCATCGCTATTGTGGTCAAATGCTCGCTTTTGCTTTTGGCTTTTGCCTGCCTCTATGTCTTCCATATTAAGCTGAAGCTTATTACTTCTTCTCAATTTGACAAGACTCAGTGGGACTATGCCGTGACAGAGCCTCTGACTTTGTATTTTATCATCCTGGTCTTGGCCTTTGCCTTGCTCTGGGAGTTGTCTCAGGCCTGGGACAAGAGAACAAAAGCTAAAAAAAGCGGCGCAAGCATGCCGGCATGGCTCTTTTACACAGCGCAGCTATGCTTTCTTGCGAGCATCCTTTTCTTTGCTTATCATCTTTCTTATGATGAAAGCTTTGCTGCAAAGCCTGAAATTCTTATACTGCTGCTGATTTTTTTTCTTTTTGTCTTTGATCCGCGCTGGCTTAGGCCAAGCAAGGCGAAGTCAGAACAAAGCCCTGTCCTCTTTTTCGACGGGCTCTGCGTGTTATGTAACCGCTGGGCTCAGCTCTTATTGGAAGAAGATTATACGCATATTTTTCGCTTTAGCGCTCTGCAAGGCCAAAGCGCCCTTGCTGCCCTGCCTAAAGAGCTTGTAGAAAACAAAAGGGCGCTCATACTTTGGGAGCAAGGGAAGATATACCAGGGCGCCGATGCTGTGCTTAGAGTAACCTGGAAGCTGGGGGGACTTTGGCGTTTGTCTGCTTGTGTTTTGTACTTATTTCCATCTGCTGTGCGCCAATTTCTTTACCAGGCATTAGCCAAAAGACGTTACAAATACTTCGGGAGTCTTGAGAGCTGCCGCCTTCCCCTGGACGGAGAAGAGCGCTACTTTTTGCCTTAGCTTTGCCGCCTCATCCCTTTTCTGCTGCAGGTAAAACAGCCTTGGCGCCTTCCTGTCCCTTATTGATTTCCAGACTCAGAGATAGGTGACTGAGACGTCTACTCAATTCACCAAGCTGGCGCTCGCTTAGAGATTGGAAGAGATAGCTCATAAGCATGCAGGGTAGAGCGATGCCAAGCCCCAGGCAGGTTGTCAGCATAGCCTGCCATAATCCTCCAGCAATAAGATTAGGCGTAACAGGGCCGCTGTGATGGGCAATAGACTGGAAGGCTTGGATGACTCCTAAGATTGTTCCCAGCAGGCCCAAAGCAGGGCTCAAGCTGCTAATAGCGCGCAGCAGTTTTAAGCCTTTGGTATAACTGCCTTGGAGTTCACTAAGCTGAAGCTTCGCGCTTTCGTCGCGTATTTCTTTTGTCTGTGAAGGACAGCTTTGCATGGAGGCAGCAAAGCTTCTGTATGTATCTTCTCTGTTTTTCCATGCCCGGTAGTAAAAAATGCTGCGTTCCAAGATAAGCGTGCAGGCCAGTACAGAGCAGGCTAAAAGCGGCCAAAAAATGGGCCCGAAGGCGTCTATAAGGGGAAACATCTGACTTGCTTGTTCTAGGCCTCTCTATCTGCCGCCCATCTCTAAGGCTTATATTGCTTCTAGTTTGTCAAAAGCTCAGCCTGAAAACTTGATCATAGGGCTTTTAGCATTGCAAGTCTCTGCGCCCACAAGCGCCGCTCACAGCCCCGGCTCTCAGCAATGGCGCTGCTTAATGATATTCGTATAGCTAAAAATACGTAGCTCGCCGGCAATAGCATTGGCGCAAGCGCTAAAAAGACAAGCCGTAGACGGAGTCTTTTAAGACTTGGACCCTGCAGCCTCTTTGATCAAACCAGCTGCAATCTCGTTTTTCTGGATTTGGCTGGTGCCTTCATATATCTGTAAGATTTTAGCGTCACGAAAATATTTCTCCACAGGATATTCCTTCGTGTAGCCATAACCACCGTAAATTTGCACAGCATCCGTTGCAACTGCCATCGCAGAATCAGAGGCAAAACACTTCGCCATTGCAGAAAATTTAGCCAGGTCCTTTGCTTTTGTAATCCACTTCTGAGCAGCCGTATATACCAATAGGCGGGAAGCCTCTATCTTCATAGCCATATCTGCAAGCATATGCTGCACAGCCTGAAAGCTTGCTATTTTCACTCCAAACTGCTCCCGTTGACGAGCGTATTTCACCGCGCAATCAAAAGCGCCCTGTGCAAGCCCTACAGCGCAGGCAGCCACAGCAGGGCGGGAGGCATTCAAGGTCTGGAAGGCCTGTACAAAGCCCAAGTTTTCCTTGAGACCTACTAGATGATCCTCAGGCACTTCACAATCTTCAAATATGAGCTGGCGCGTCTCCGAGCAGCGGATGCCCAGCTTATCTTCCTTCTTCCCAAAAGAAAGGCCCTTAGTTCCCTTCTCGACCATGAAACAGGAGAGCCCGCGCATCCCCCGCTTTTTATCTGTCATACAAAAAACAGCATAGATATCAGCCCGCCCCGCATTTGATATCCATTGCTTAGTGCCATTGATAATATAACGGTCACCCTTTTTTTGGGCAAAAGTCTGCAGGGCAGGCACGTCAGAACCAGCGCCGGGCTCTGTTAAACCAAAGGCGCCCAGTTTCTCGCCGCTGGCCAGGGGGGGGATCCATTTTTTCCTTTGCTCTTCTGTGCCTCCTATTTCTAAAGGCAAAGCGCCGAGCTTGGTCACAAAAAATGCAGTAGCTACGCCCAAGCAGACCCGGGAAAGCTCTTCGCAAAGTATCAAAGAAGCGCGTATGTCTAAGCCTAAGCCCCCATACTGCTCATCAAAGAGGCTGCCAAAAAGACCCGCTTCCCGCAGCTTATCAAATATCTTGCTTGGATGCTCAGCTTTTTCATCTAGCTCCATACGCACAGGCAGGATTTCCTTTTCTGCCAACTGCCGCACTAAGGCCTGCAGCTCCAGCTCTGCCTCATTATACCTAATCAAATCTGTTCCTACATTCATGCTTACAATACCTCAAGATTATATACAAACTACGCAGGCAAAGCCTGCGCGCAAAATGAAAGGCCTCCCCAAGATGCTTCGGCCTTCTAAGAGTCCATGATTTCTGGGGTCCTTTGATAACACAAGCATTTTATTGATGGTTTGACAATGCTAAGTGTCCTAAAGTCAGACTGAAGGATCAAAGTCAGCCTGAAGGATCACTATTACTTACTTGACAAGAAATGACTATAAAAGTACCATATCTTCTTAATTATGTTTTTCATATGTTGTTTGTATTTTTAGGCTTTGTTTCTCTATGGCACATTCTTTTTCTCTTTTTTCCTATAATACTAAAGATATCGCCAAAATCAGGGAGACGATAGATACGCATATACAAGCTGACTGGTTAACTGGGGAAAAAGACCTGATATTTCAGATTTGTGATGAGCTCTTAAAAAACGCCTTTAAGTCAAACTACAAATTCCTGTTATTCTGGCAAATTCTCAGAAAACAGTTTATAGAGGCTAATCCCAATATAAGCGTGCAAGAGGCCAACAGTTGGCTGGAGAAGGTCTTCTATTCTGGGGAGAGTGTGCTGCTTGAAAAGCAGATAGCCAAAATACCTGATCCACAAGCCGTCAGTAAGCAAGTATTTGAACTGCATAAGCTGGAGAGAGAGGTGATGCACAGGAGTAAAGCGCTGGATGTAGATAATGGGATTCATTTAGAACGCAAGTTTCAGCCCTTATTGCAAATCAAAAAGATGGCGAAAGAACTAAAAATTCACGTGCAGTTCAAGCTGGAGTCCACAGGAAGCGAATTTCTGATCACTGTAAGCAATCACGCTCCCATACGTGAAGAAGACGTCAAGCGCATCCAGTTTATGCGTAAGCGCTTTAAGGAATACTATACTGCAGGCAGGCATGAGTATTTTTTCATAGAAAATATAGACACTTCCGGCGGCGGGCATGGTCTGGGTTATGCCTTAATGGATGCGATTCTTTGCCGTATGGGGCTTGATCCAGAACGCTCCCTTTACCTGGTGCCTGCTGCAACTACTATGGTGCTCCTTGTGCTGCCTTTACATTTGGAGCGAAAGCATACTCCAGGTCCGCAATAAACCTTAACGGCGTCTTTTGCGCATTCCAGCAATTTTAGCTTAGATATTCCTTATGCTCTGCTAGCAGCATGGCCAATTTACGCTCTGTCCCCCATCTGTAGCGATGCACATAGCCGCTTTGGCTAATAATGCGATGGCAAGGTATAAGGTAACTAACGTGGTTTTTGGCAAGGGCATTAGCTACAGCGCGCACAGCCTTAGGCTTTTTGATAAAGGCTGCCAGCTGCGCATATGAAGCGACTTCTCCTGAGCGGATGCGGCTAAGCGCAGTCCATACTGTGTGTTGGAAAGCTGTTCCAGGAATCAGCAAGCGCAGCTTCTCCTTGCCGCTGTTTTTATGAAACGCGCCTCCAAAAATATTGCGGGCTATATCTAACTTTGCTTTGCTATGAGGAAGAAGCTCAGCTTGAGGCCACGCAGCTTTGAGCTCTTGGATAAGCATCCCCAGCTTGTTTTTGGCATTAGGCTTTTGCTGCCAAGCTTCGATAAAGGCAAGTTTGCAAATTTGCTGATACTGTGTACATGCCAGCAGGTAATCTCCAAAAGGACTGGGATATATGCCATAGTGTAAGACATAGTTTTCTCCCTGCTTAGGGCGGGCCAAGCTGATAGGCGGAGAAGAGAGGAAACGCCGGCCAAGCCCTTTATGCAATTGCGTAGAGAAATCATGCCTTGCGGCAGATCTGAATTTTGTCCTGCGCTTGCTATAATACATGTGAGCGGCGGGTGCAGCGTGAAAAGAAACTTTTTTTTATCCAGCTTTGGGATGACTCTGTCATTTTACGTAAAAGCTCAGGTTTTATTTTCAACAGCTCCAGAGCTTCCTTTTGTGGCAGGGCGTATTTTTTCAAAGCCTGAGCATCGACTTTTTTTTGCCGCCATTCCTCTTGATGGCAAAAGGGCAGAAGCTGGGTAGGGACTTTTTGCCCGGAAAGAATCACATCCACCCCGGGTACCCCAAAAATACTAACAGGAAAAAACTCATCGTTAATGCCTCTAGCTGTCAGCGGGGCCGCTTCCTTGTAGAGCTCAACTAAATGCTCCATGCCGGAGATATTTGTATTCTCACGAGCATCTCTCCAAAAGGGAGTATCTAATCTCTTATTGAATTTGTAATGGAGGGAAAGAAACCAACGTATGTCATCCCAATATTTGCCTACTATCTGATTGACTGACCTGCGACTCACATCTATACCCGCCTTAGACTGGGGGAAGAAGTGTATGAAAGAAGCAATTTCTACAGCTATCATAATAAGGCCTGTAGATTCCAGAGGTTCTACAAAGCCATAGCTATTCCCAACAGCTATGACATTGGATTTCCACATTTCTTTATGGCGCCCACTGCGGAAAGCTATAGCTTTGTCTTTTAAGACAGCATTGGGGTAGAAGCTTTGCATTTCTGCTCTGGCCTCGTCTTCTGAGATATGAGAAGAGGAATGCACGTAGCCTATATGGTCTTCTCCATGCACAGGGATATTCCAACACCAGCCGCTTTGCATTGTGCTTGCAGTCGTATAAGGCTTAATACAATCCACGTTTTCTACAGTACCTATGATAGCTCTATCTGTAAAAAGACTTGAAGCAAAGCTAATATATTCTGCCTGCATTTTTTTCTCCAGAAGGCTTGAGCGAAAGCCACTGCAATCGATATAAAGATCAAAAGAGAAACGTTGACCATCTTCCGCTATCAGACAATCCAGCTCATCCCCATCTTCTTTTAACTGGCTGTCTACGATCTTACAATCTATATGTTTGACTCCTAATTCCAAGGCCTTCCCGCTTAAATAAGCAACAAAGCTGCGATTTTCCAAATGATAGGCAAAACGTATGGAATCCAAAAAGGCATGGCTGCTGCCATTTGCCTGAAAAACTGGAGTAAGATTTGCATCCATAAGCAAAGACTGCAAATTGGCCGAATTGATATGACCATCACAGGCTATGGAGCCCAAAAATCCTATATCATATTCAGGAAGACTGAAAGTATAATTGAAATGATAATCTCCTGCCTGCCCCCATTCAAAGCGTATGCCCTGCTTCCAGCTAGGCTGGGCCTTATTGTAAAACTCTAAGATGTCCAGACCTAGATAATCGTGTAAAAAGGGGACAAAGTGAGATACTGTTGCTTCTCCTACGCCAATAATAGGAATATGGCTCGATTCTATTAGCGTGAGGTCCAGCTGTGGGAGTTGAGTCTTCAGAGCTATAGCGCTCAGATAGCCGGCAGTGCCCCCACCCAATATGCCCACAGAGTTATAGCAATATGTATCTGAGCCTGCTTCTTTTCGATTTGAGGGTGGATAGAAGCGTCTAAGCTCTTTCCATCGTCCTTCTTGCAGATGTCTTTCAAATTTTCGCAGAGTCGCTTCCATAGTGATTAGCAGCAATGCAGGTGATCCAAAGAAAAGGCCGGAAGCCCTATGGCTTTGCTGCGCCCTTTTTGCTTTTCTTAGGGCTCTGCTCTGCAAAGCGTAAATCTGGAAGCTTCAGAGTTTGCAAGGCCCTATCTTCTTGCGGCATCTTGATATGGTATTTGCTAAGCTTTTTCTTGAGGGTATTCAAGGTAATGCCTAAATGCTTGGCTGTGCTTGCTTTATTATAGTTATTTCTATAAAGATACTTGATGACTTCGCGCCGCTCACTGTGCTCCAGTGGAGTAAGTCTCGCTTGTATTTGGCCTAACCCCAGGCTTTCTTCTACAGAAAAGAGAGAGTTCTTGTACTCAATTAGTTTTTTGAGCGGCACAGAATCATGCAGCAGCTCATGAGCCATTTGGATTTGCAAGCCCAGTGAAATGTTTTCCTTCTCCAGACGTTCCATACTCTCCATATAGGCCTTGGCTGGGAAGTATTCTAGCAAGCTGTCGTTTTGGAGAGCCTCCGGAGGCGTAGAGCTGAGATAAAAGCTCCGCACCTCCTTGTGCTCTGGAGAACGAAAATCAAAACGCTCTACCCACTTTGTATGGCCATTGCTTAGATAGCGTATAGAGCTATTCAGGAGCTGCTGGAACATAATGACGTTATCCATTGTGGCGAAGTATGGCAGCTTGAGCAGCTCGTCTAAGGCCTGCCTAGCGAAGGATTTTTGATAACGCAGATGCAAAAATAGAAAGACATAGGCGAGAATCACAAAAGCAAATTGTGAGACAAAATGATAGTTCGAGTTGCGCAAAAAGGTTGGGATGATGCCATTAAAAAGAATAGCGCTCCCCAAGCTTACAAAAACTGTAACGCCTACAAAAGCGATTTGTTTGCGCACAAAGCCTTCCCTGCTCCGCCTATAGCTAGAAATAAAAAGATAGAGCAGATAGGCCAGTACTACAAGATAAAAAACATTGGCAGCAGGTCGCAGCGGGCCATCAATAGGCCTATAGTGCTGCTCTATTTTCTCTATGCCAGAGGTCAAATGTCCCGCGAAAGAGGCGATCATCAAGAGGCAGGTGACAAGTATCAAGGCAATGCAGTGAGGTCTTCTTAGCTCTTGGCCTTTGTCTAGGAAGAAGATGCTAAATAACAACAAGCCCAAAAGGCTGGTATGACTGCTAAAAAAGATGCATTGAGAGATAAAATAGATCAAGTGGACGTCTTCTTGAGGCATACGCACGATGGAAAGCAGGCTATTGTAAAGCAAAGCAGACAGCAGAAAGAATTGTGCGCTATGGCGAAGCGGCCGCGAAGAAAGCTTCTTAAGATGATAACTGCAAAGGGCAAAAAGCAGGATAAGAAGGAGCGTGCAAACTGCCTGGGCTAGAAAATATGGGCTCATTTCGTTTTTTCTAAAATGCTTGTCGCATTCATACCCCCCATGCCATGGGCGCTTACAAGGGCCCTATGTATACGCAGAGACTTTGCCTTATGTTCTACAGGAGTAATGCCTTCCAGCTCTGGATCGGGGTTTTTGTAGTTGGCTGTAGGGGGAACAGCCTGCTCATAGATAGCTTTGGCTGTGGCTGCAACCTGACACATGGAAGCAAAGGCATTGCCTCCACCAGTTGTAGGTTTAATGGACGTGATGTTTATGCCTGGGAGGCGCGCTCCGAAGGCCTCTCTGAAAGCATGCGCTTCAATACGATCTACGATTTTGTCACCTGGCCCGTGGGCATTGATGTGGTCCACTCTTCCCTCCCCCGCCGTGTTTTCCATGAGTTTAGACCAGGTACTGCCTTTTTTTTCGTGCGTAAAGGCCACGTTGGTATGTTCTATGACCTGCTTACCAGGGAAGACTTCAGCATAAATGCGCGCATGACGGCTTTGCGCCCTCTTCTTTTCTTCTAGGATCAGAATGCAGGCGCCCTCCCCTAAGACAGACTTCGTGCGTTCTAAGTCAAAGGGCTTTACTGCCTCCTTGGGATTTCCTCCATCGTCCAGCGCAAGCGCCTTGGCATGACAAAAACCCTGCAGGAAGACTTTAGTGACATAGGTATCTACGCCTCCGGTTATTACGGTATGAGCATGTCCTTCCGCAATGCGCCTGGAGGCGTCATTGACAGCATCCAAGCCGCTTACGCAAGCAGAAACATGAGTTGTAACATAACCTTTTGTCTTTGCTCTGTAGCTGACAAGGCTTGCTGGCGCAGACAGCATGGTTTTGAATATCCAAGCGGAGTCTTCTTGATCTTCAGCGTAGTTTATACCAAAATCTGGATTGTGCGCCATTTCTGTTTCCATAGCATTGTAGTCAGAAGAGCCAGCTCCAATGATGACATCCGTGTTGTAGGGCTCTGTGAATTCTATGTTTGCATCCAATTTGGCAAGATCCAAGGCAGCGATGATAAACTGCGATCCACGCGAAAGCATACGCCGCCAACGCTCAGGTATATATTTAGCAGGGTCCCAGTTTTTGACTTCCGCCGCAGCGCTGCAAGGATAAGCAGACGCGTCAAATTGCGTAATGGTGTCTATCCCGCTTGCACCAGCGCAAAGTCTTTCCCACCATTGGTCCACGCCTTCTCCTATAGGAGATATGATGCCTATCCCTGTGACTACGGGAATATAGTTATCTTTTTTATTTTTTTGAGATGAAAACCAAAAGGCCATAAGAGTACAAAAGCTGCAATTTGTGAAAAAAGCAAGCAATTCTTGCCATGATATTGTAAATTTTTGACAAAAAACAGAAATTATATACGCATAGTCTGGATTTTGGGGCCTTTTTGAGTAATTGCTATAGCTTTGCTGCTATGCAAGGGCAGGCAGCGCAAATACTGTCTGGATACATTTTTAAGACGCTATGCTAAGCGCTTTGCTGACTATCACCGTTTTTTTCCTGCTCTTTTTGCAAGAGCTGGCGGGCAAAGTCTGCACACATGCCGCATCCAGTTCCCAAGCCCAAGACTTGCAATAACTTTTCTATACTTTGCCTTCCCTCGTGATATGCCTGATGCAGGTCTTTTTCTTTAATACTTTGACAAATGCAAACATACATTGCAACACCCTCCACCAAATGGGGCGCTCATAGCGCAAATGATATTGAGACTAAATCTCAAAATATTTGTCAAGCGCTTTCCTTAGCGGCTCTGATAAAAGAGCATCACGCCTTGCTAAGGCATGGCGGAGAATGTAGCAAGACTTTGATTACATGCTGCAAGCGCCTTAGTATTTTGTAGAGTTCGCCCAGCCACCAAGTTTCTTGCATCAGCCTTTAGCAAAAAACTCAAAATATAACCGCAAAACACAGTATTTTGGGAGCCTATACGCTAGTTTGACCTGCAATCTTTATTGTAACACCTCAATATGAAGGCATATTATTTTTTTCTTTCTATAGAGTATATTACGGTAATAGTATTTTTAACATCATCAACGGTTGTATCTTTTTAGAAAAGAGAAAACTAGCAGAACTCAGTACGCGCCCGCCAGCCAAAGGTGACTTGCGCCCAGAAGGCGATTTTGCCATTGGCTTGTCTTTCCTGTTTTTTGTGTTTTTGAACTTAAGAAACAGGCAGGATGGCTCATCGCTATGTCTATTTATTTCACAGCTCCTAATTTTTGAAATTGATTTTACCTTGACTTGGAGAGGCTCTTCTTATAGTTCTGCAAAGGAATCCGCTTTATCTATGTACCTAATACTTATTGCTGCCAGTTTTTTAGGCTCCATCGCTTTTAGTCTTTTCTTGAGACGAGTGAGCAATTCATCCATACAGCTTCCGCGGCTCAAAAAAACGATACACTTACACGAACATACGCTGGCAGAATTAGCAAAGCAGCAAAATCAAAGCATCAAAGACGCCTTCCTTGACTATGAAATGCTTGTAGAGCGCAGTCAGAAAATACAAGGGACGCTCCAGCAGGAATTAGAAGTCTACTATCGAAGTCTAGAAGCAATAGCAAATGAAAAAAATGCGGTAAGCGCCGTGTCCAGCCAACTGAGTAATATGGCAGGCAACGCAGGGACAGTCTCACGGCAGCTTGAGCGTCTGGACCTCGGCATGCAAAGCCTTGATCACGCAGAAAAGGATTTGAACGCTATGTATGGAAAGATAGAACAAATCCAGCGGGGCATAGAAGAACGAGGAGTAGAGGCGCAAAAGAAACTGGATGCCACGATCAACGAGCTTGTTTTGACGGCGCAAAAGAAAACAGAGAGTATAGAAGAAATAGCAAGCGTCTCCCTTAAGAACCTTGAAGAAGAGCAGGAGGCCTTAAGGGAGGAATGGCGTCAGAGACAAGATCATTACAATAATCTCAATCAGGAATTGCTGCTCCTAGAACAGCGTTCAGATGAAAAATATAACTCAGAAATGCAGCGCCTTGCGGGCAAATTTCGCGAAGCAGAAAAGCAATACCAGAATGCTTTGAAGAAACTGGAAGATGATTTAAGCGATGTGCGCAATGCCTCTGTAGAAAGCCTTCAGGAAGAATTGAAATTGATACGTAAAGATATGGAGGATTTCAATCTGCAAAGCATATCGCGTCGTGATGAAGTCTTGAGCGAAGCTAGACGTATGATCCATAAGGCTCAGGAGCAGACCAAAATTTTTCAGGAGAACTACTTAGAAGCTCAAAATCACCTTGCGGAAGCGAACGAAAATTATACGAAAAAAGTGGAGGAGAGTTTGAAGCAGAGAGAAAAGCTATGGAGCGCAAAACAGGAAGAGTACTTACAAGACTTGGCGCAAAGCAAAGAAAGCATAGCGATGCTGAAAGAAGGGGTGCAGAAGGTTTATCGAAGCAAGTCAGAAGAGCTCAGCGTCTTCAAGACAGAAATCCAAGGCGCATTGGAAGAAAGCGCAAAGTCTTTGAAAATCTCTATGCGCCAACATGCAGAGCAGCTTTTGCAAAACATACAGAGCCATTACAACAAGACTTTGCAAAAACTAGAAAACAACTCCGCTAAACTTGAAGGCAAAGGCAGAGATATGCTGGAGCAGGAGTATAGGCTTCATGAAAACATCAAAGAGGTGGCTACAGAAATGGAAAAGAGTCTCAAAAAGGAGCTGCAGGTAGAGCCGCTTTTAGCCTCTTTTGAGGAAAAAGCCCAAGCCAAACTAGAGAGCCTGCAGGAGAAAGTTTTTTCCTCTATGGAGCAGCTAGACAGACGTAAAGAAGGATTGACCCGCGAATTCCAGGGCTTCGAAGAAAGGATAGAAACGAAGATGGTAGAATTTGCGCAGGAGCAAAACACGGCTTACAAGGAGCTGAAGGAAGCTGCCTCCAGCGTGGAAAAAGACCTGCGGACACGCCTCGACCTGAGCCCCTTCCTTGCAGAACTAGAGGAGGCGGGCCGGGATAAGATTTCCGAGCTCAAGGAAAATTTGTTTGCTTCTATGACTTCTTTAGACAGCCGCATGGAAGAGCTTTCTTCTAAGCTGAGCGCCTGCCAGAAGAAGATGGAACTCTTTGAAGATGGCCTGGAAAATGTGGATAAGGCAGAAAGTTTCGCTGTACAATTAGACGCTACTTTGGAAGTAATGGATGCCCAGTTGCAAGAGGCCCGTAAAGAGAACGCAAACATTGAAGGATACGCTCAGAATTTTGCCAAAATGCGCTCTGAGCGCAAAGAAGTAGAAAGCGAGCTGCGTCTGTTGGAGACGCAAAGAGAACGTATGAATGAGGCTCAAAGACAAATAGCGCAGGTGCAGGACCAAATGTCATCCTTGGGAGAGGCCAAGCGCATGGCTGTTTCTATGGAAGAGAGAATAAAGTATTTCCATCAGTTCAAAGAATCTTTTGATCATTATTTTGGTGATATGAAAGCAAAAAGTCAGTATATTGAAGAGAGCCTGGGTCTCTTGGAAAATTCGCGCCAAGAGGTCTTAAAAGCGAGCCAAAGCGCAGCAAAACTTATAGACAACGTAAATCGCACAGAGTTAAGACAACAACATCTGCATGATCGTCTCCAGCAGTTTGAGCTGAGAGCCAATGCTTTAGAAAACATGCAGAATCGTGTCGATGCGGTTGAGGCGCGCTTTGAACAAATGGACGGCTTGATGCTGGACCTTGAGCAAAAGCAAAAACAGATAGGCAGTATGAATCAGCGCTTTATAGAATTTAGTGAAAAAGGGAAACTGCATATTGAAGAGCTCAATTCTCTCTTTGCAGAAGCAGATGAAAGAATGGATAAATTGACTTCGTTTTATCAGGTGCTGGACACTATGGTAGACTCGCGTATGGCAAAAGAAGCAGAGTCTGCCCCCCCGCTGCGTAATGAAAGAAAAAGCAGGGAAGACACGGAAACATTGTCTCAGCACAAGCGCGAAGGCATCCTGAGCTTATATCTCAACCATAAGTGGGAGCCCGAGCTGATTGCTGAACGGATGAAACTGGATTTGCCCTTAGTGCGCATGGTGATCTCTAAGCATGCTGCAAAGAGCTAGGGAAAAGTAAAGAGTAAAGACTGCCCTGTCTATGCCAGAAAAACGCGCAGCGCAGACATGCTCTAAGAGCCGGTCTCTCCAGCCCCGCATTAGAAACAAAAAGCATCCTTAGCCTTGCGGGGCTTTCTTTGTATTATTTCTCTAAGACATACCGAATATCTATATAAGGGATGGCGGGCTTGCTGTAATGCCTTTGTTTCTATTGATATTTGCTTTGTTGCTGCAGGCGGGCTCCTTAGATGCTCAGATATGGGAATGGGGCGCTCAGGCTAAGGACTTTGCTAAGCTGGAACTATACGGAACGGAAGTTTTTCAAGCCAAAGACTTTAGTCAGGACCTAAGGCTCAGGCAGAATTCTTTTTTGCGCTCACCTGACAATTTGCTCTATATAAACTTTGATGCCCCAGAGCCAAGACTTTTGCAAGAGCACAGCCTGCGCAGCAGTATAGCGAAGGCGCATTACTTAGCGTCTATGAAAAGCCGCAAGGGGAAAAGAGCCGCCCTTTTTAACAGCGCTGATCACGCATTAGAACTTTATACAGAAAACTTTCTTAATCCTAAGACTAGAAAAAGCCGCAGCTTTACTATAGAGCTGTGGTTTAAGCCCCTTCTCCTGAGCGCATCCTCTACGCTTCTGGAAAATGTGACTTGGCTTGCGGATAAAAAAAAGGGGATTGTGATTCATATACAAAAAGACTATCTTGTAATAGATTTTCTGCGTCTTTTTAAGGATCAAGAAAAAGCCCTGCATTCTGTACGTTTGCAAAGTCTTAAAAAAGCGCAAAGGGGGAAATGGCAGCATCTGGCATGCAGTTATGAAGAACATACAGGGAGCTTGATTTTGTATTGGAATGGCAAGGAAGAGGATAAGAAATGGGCGGCAAGTAAGGAAGAAATATGGAGCTTGGATACGCGGTCGCTGGAGGCTTCTGTTTTCAGGATAGCTAAGCGCTTCACAGGCTATATAGATGAATTGCGTATTTCTCAAAAAGCGCTGAGCGCTGAGCAGGAGCTCCGTACCAGCCTCTATCCGATCCTCCACTGGGATATGAACAGTTTGCACAGCAGACAAGAAGTAGGAGAAGCCCGCTCAGAAGTCTTATCCCTGCCGGCCGAGCGAGGAGCGCATTCGGGACAGATTAGCTTTACTGCAAAAGAGCCGCGCGGAACGGCTGTGTATGTCTATGCCCGCCATTCCCAAGATCACTTCACAGCCGATGACAGCAAAATTCCATGGGAAGTGATTCCAAGTCAGGCAGAAGACTCCCTGCAGTTCCCTGCTTTTCGTTACTTCCAGTGGAAGGCTGCTTTGCGTGCTGATCCAGAAGGGCAGCAGAGCCCCGTTTTAGAAAAAGTGCGCCTTGTATATACGCCTTTCAGAGCCCTGCTTCCGCCGCGCGCTCTACGCTCGATCCTATCCCAAGGCCTGCAAGTTTGTCTGGAGTGGGAACACGAACTCGGCTTACAACGGAGCACAAGAGATCAAGGGAAGGCAGGATACCGCATATACTACGGCCTGCAGCCCGGAGTCTACATAGGCGCTCTGTCCTTAGAATTGTCTCAGGAAAATAGATCGGAGTACTTTTCAAAAACAGCAGAGGAAGAAGCGTGCTCAGGCATTTTCAAAAATCGTATTCGTGTCCTGCTGGATAATGCTCTTATTAGAAGAAACTTGGAAGCAAATCCCGCTGCCTTCTTAAGATTTTTAGAGCACGGCCGTTCTTACTATTTTGCCGTGTCGCAATACCATAATGCCGATGAGTCAAAGCTTTCCAATGAGATTTGGGTCAAAACATTGCCAAAGAATTAGAAGGACGTCTTTTATAGCATATGTCAAGAATAGCTGTGTATCCCGGTTCTTTTGATCCCATTACGAATGGGCATTTGGATATTATCGAGCGCGCAAGCAAGCTCTTTGATAAACTCATAGTCGCGATTGCGCACAATGCTTCCAAAAAAAGTCTTTTTACTTTGAAAGAGCGCAGAGAGCTGCTCGAGGCAAGCCTTCCAAAGCAGGACAATATAGAAGTGGAAGTTTTCCCTATGCTTTTAGTGGATTTTGTACGCGAGCGCAAAGCCTGCGCCATTGTAAGAGGACTAAGGGCCGTAAGTGATTTTGATTATGAATTTGCTATGTATCAGGTCAATGCTGAAATGTTTCCAGAAGTGGAGACCGTGTTTCTCTTAGCTTCAAGCGCATATTCCTTTTTGTCCAGCTCTATATTAAAGGAGTTAGCGCGCCATGGCAGAAGTCTTGCAAAATATACCCCCGCAAAGGTAGACTATGCTCTTCGTAAGAAATTCCACCCCATCGATCACGCACACGGAAATCCTAATCAAAGCTAGACTATGCTCTTCCTAAGAAATTCCACAAATGCGCAAGCCGCGCTAGGAAGGCATAAATACGAAGCAGCGGAGTACCGCAATATGAAAGAGCGCTAAAAAAACAGGAGAGCCCAAATGCGATAGCTGCCCAAGGAGCAAGTGGACAGGCGCAGAAGTTTGCAAGAGGCAGCAATTTCCCAGGTAAAATCAATTTCAAATTAGGACAGCTATGAAATAAATAGACATAATAGCATAGGGCCATCCCCATAACAGACAGCGCTATTGCAGCAAGGTTTCTATGGCTCCACTTTAACCTGTCTGTGCCCCTGCCCCTATGGCAGCTTAGCTTGTCTTCTTGTCTGGCTTTGTATTAGCAAGTCAAGCTTGGAGTCTATCTTGTCTATACGGGAGTCTAGCTTATCTATATGAGACTCTAGCTTTTGTATGTCTTGCCTTGTGTCTGCTCTTAGCTCTCGTATAGTCTGCTTTGATCGCTGTGAAAATAAGTCACAAGCACAAGCAAGGCAGGCAGGCTAATAACTATAAACCACTTAAGCCAGTCATAATCAGAACTAAGAATTCAGACCTTGTCTCTTATTCCTTGTATATCTCTAAGCTGCCCGCCTGCCGCGCTTGTGGGATTCGACAGCAAGACCGCAGGTAAAGCAACGCAAGCCAGCAAGCAGAGCGCAAATAAGTATGTCAGTTTTGTTTTCATTACGCTTGTTTGTATATAGAATAGTAAAGCCAGCTTGCTATCTCTTAGCTTGTCTTTTTACCGGGCTTGTGTCTTGCCCGCCTGCGCTCTGCTTCTGTATAAGCAGTGTTCTTATATCTTGTATGCTAGACTCTATCCTGTCTATGCGTGAGTCTAGCTTGTCTATGCGTGACTCTAACCTTTGCATGTCTTGCCTTGTGTCTTGCTTTATATCGCTGTGTAAGTAAGTCACAAGACCAGCAAGACCTAAGAGACCTGTTCCCACAATCCACTTAAGCCAGTCTATACTAAGACTTAGCTTGTCTACTTTATGCCTTATTTCCTGCATGGGAGTAAAACCCTGTTCTTTTGTTTCTTGCGTATCCATGATGAAAATATATACGCAGTCTTTATCTCTTAGCTTGTCTTTTAGCCGGGCTTTGCTTTGCTTCTTGCTGGCTTGTTTGTTTTTGTATAAGTAAGTCAAGCTTGGCCTCTATCCTGTCTATGCGTGAGTCTAGCTTGTCTATTTTTTTGCCCGTGTCACTGTGTAAATACGTCATGAGAGCAATCATGACAGCAAAACCTATTCCCACAACTGAGAGTATTATTGTGGAAAGGTTTTTATGACTCCACTTAAGCCAAGCAAAGCCAGACTCCAGCTTCTCTATCTTTATCTGCACAGATTGCAAGGGAGTAAAACCCTGTTCTTTTGTTTCTTGTGTATCCATGATAAATAATATATACGCAGTCTTTATCTCTTAGCTTGTCTTTTAGCCGGGCTTTGCTTTGCTTCTTGCTGGCTTGTTTGTTTTTGTATAAGTAAGTCAAGCTTGGACTCTATCCTGTCTATGCGTGAGTCTAGCCTTTGCATGTCTTGCTTTATATCCTGCTTTGTATCTCTTATTGTAAAGAAGACCGCTGTAAAGCAAAGCCCAATAGCAGCAAAGCCAGCTAAGAGACTCCACTTAAGCCAATCAAAACTAAGCTCCAGCTTCTCTATCTTTACCTGCATAGATTGCAAGGGAGTAAAACCCTGTTCTTTTGTTTCTTGTGTATCCATGATAAATAATATATACGCAGTCTTTATCTCTTAGCTTGTCTTTTAGCCGGGCTTTGCTTTGCTTCTTGCTGGCTTGTTTGTTTTTGTATAAGTAAGTCAAGCTTGGACTCTATCCTGTCTATGCGTGAGTCTAGCCTTTGCATGTCTTGCTTTATATCCTGCTTTGTATCTCTTATTGTAAAGAAGACCGCTGTAAAGCAAAGCCCAATAGCAGCAAAGCCAGCTAAGAGACTCCACTTAAGCCAATCAAAACTAAGCTCCAGCTTCTCTATCTTTACCTGCATAGATTGCAAGGGAGTAAAACCCTGTTCTTTTGTTTCTTGTGTATCCATGATAAATAATATATACGCAGTCTTTATCTCTTAGCTTGTCTTTTAGCCGGGCTTTGCTTTGCTTCTTGCTGGCTTGTTTGTTTTTGTATAAGTAAGTCAAGCTTGGACTCTATCCTGTCTATGCGTGAGTCTAGCCTTTGCATGTCTTGCTTTATATCCTGCTTTGTATCTCTTATTGTAAAGAAGACCGCTGTAAAGCAAAGCCCAATAGCAGCAAAGCCAGCTAAGAGACTCCACTTAAGCCAATCAAAACTAAGCTCCAGCTTCTCTATCTTTACCTGCATAGATTGCAAGGGAGTAAAACCCTGTTCTTTTGTTTCTTGTGTATCCATGATGAAAATATATACGCAGTCTTTATCTCTTAGCTTGTCTTCTTGCTTGGCTTTGTATAAGTAAGTCAAGCTTGGACTCTATCCTGTCTATGCGTGAGTCTAGCTTGTCTATTTTTTTGCCCGTGTCACTGTGTAAATACGTCATGAGAGCAATCATGACAGCAAAACCTATTCCCACAACTGAGAGTATTATTGTGGAAAGGTTTTTATGACTCCACTTAAGCCAAGCAAAGCCAGACTCCAGCTTTTCTATCTTTACCTGTATAGATTGCATGGGAGTAAAGCCCGCTTCTTTTGCTTCCTGTGTGTCCATAATAAATATAGTAAAGCCAGCTTGCTATCTCTTAGCTTGTCTTTTTACCGGGCTTGTGTCTTGCCCGCCTGCGCTCTGCTTCTGTATAAGCAGTATTCTTATATCTTGTATGCTAGACTCTATCCTGTCTATGCGTGAGTCTAGCTTGTCTATGCGTGAGTCTAGCCTTTGCATGTCTTGCTTTATATCCTGCTTTGTATCTCTTATTGTAAAGAAGACCGCTGTAAAGCAAAGCCCAATAGCAGCAAAGCCAGCTAAGAGACTCCACTTAAGCCAATCAAAACTAAGCTCCAGCTTCTCTATCTTTACCTGCATAGATTGCAAGGGAGTAAAACCCTGTTCTTTTGTTTCTTGTGTATCCATGATAAATAATATATACGCAGTCTTTATCTCTTAGCTTGTCTTTTAGCCGGGCTTTGCTTTGCTTCTTGCTGGCTTGTTTGTTTTTGTATAAGTAAGTCAAGCTTGGACTCTATCCTGTCTATGCGTGAGTCTAGCCTTTGCATGTCTTGCTTTATATCCTGCTTTGTATCTCTTATTGTAAAGAAGACCGCTGTAAAGCAAAGCCCAATAGCAGCAAAGCCAGCTAAGAGACTCCACTTAAGCCAAGCAAAGCCAGACTCCAGCTTGTCTATTTTTACCTGCATAGATTGCATGGGAGTAAAGCCCGCTTCTTTTGCTTCCTGTGTGTCCATAATAAATATAGTAAAGCCAGCTTGCTATCTCTTAGCTTGTCTTTTTACCGGGCTTGTGTCTTGCCCGCCTGCGCTCTGCTTCTGTATAAGCAGTATTCTTATATCTTGTATGCTAGACTCTATCCTGTCTATGCGTGAGTCTAGCTTGTCTATGCGTGACTCTAACCTTTGCATGTCTTGCCTTGTGTCTTGCTTTATATCGCTGTGTAAGTAAGTCACAAGACCAGCAAGACCTAAGAGACCTGTTCCCACAATCCACTTAAGCCAGTCTATACTAAGACTTAGCTTGTCTACTTTATGCCTTATTTCCTGCATGGGAGTAAGGCTTTGCTCTTTTGTTTCTTGTGTATCCATGATAAATAATATATACGCAGGCTTTATCTCTTAGCTTGTCTTCTTGCTTGGCTTTGTATAAGTAAGTCAAGCTTAGACTCTAGCCTTTGTATATCTTGCTTTATATCTCTTATGTCTTGCTTTATATCGCTGTGTAAGTAAGTCACAAGACCAGCAAGACCGAGAAGACCTGTTCCCACAATCCACTTAAGCCAGCTTAAACTAAGCTCCAGCTTCTCTATCTTTACCTGCATAGATTGCAAGGGAGTAAAACCCTGTTCTTTTGTTTCTTGTGTATCCATGATAAATAATATATACGCAGTCTTTATCTCTTAGCTTGTCTTCTTGCTTGGCTTTGTATAAGTAAGTCAAGCTTGGACTCTATCCTGTCTATGCGTGAGTCTAGCTTGTCTATTTTTTTGCCCGTGTCACTGTGTAAATACGTCATGAGAGCAATCATGACAGCAAAACCTATTCCCACAACTGAGAGTATTATTGTGGAAAGGTTTTTATGACTCCACTTAAGCCAAGCAAAGCCAGACTCCAGCTTGTCTATTTTTACCTGCATAGATTGCATGGGAGTAAAACCCTGTTCTTTTGTTTCTTGTGTATCCATGATAAATAATATATACGCAGTCTTTATCTCTTAGCTTGTCTTCTTGCTTGGCTTTGTATAAGTAAGTCAAGCTTGGACTCTATCCTGTCTATGCGTGAGTCTAGCCTTTGCATGTCTTGCTTTATATCCTGCTTTGTATCTCTTATTGTAAAGAAGACCTCTGTAAAGCAAAGCCCAATAGCGGCAAAGCCAGCTAAGAGACTCCACTTAAGCCAATCAAAACTAAGCTCCAGCTTCTCTATCTTTACCTGCATAGATTGCAAGGGAGTAAAACCCTGTTCTTTTGTTTCTTGTGTATCCATGATAAATAATATATACGCAGTCTTTATCTCTTAGCTTGTCTTTTAGCCGGGCTTTGCTTTGCTTCTTGCTGGCTTGTTTGTTTTTGTATAAGTAAGTCAAGCTTGGACTCTATCCTGTCTATGCGTGAGTCTAGCTTGTCTATTTTTTTGCCCGTGTCACTGTGTAAATACGTCATGAGAGCAATCATGACAGCAAAACCTATTCCCACAACTGAGAGTATTATTGTGGAAAGGTTTTTATGACTCCACTTAAGCCAAGCAAAGCCAGACTCCAGCTTTTCTATCTTTACCTGCATAGATTGCATGGGAGTAAAGCCCGCTTCTTTTGCTTCCTGTGTGTCCATAATAAATATAGTAAAGCCAGCTTGCTATCTCTTAGCTTGTCTTTTAGCCGGGCTTTGCTTTGCTTCTTGCTGGCTTGTTTGTTTTTGTATAAGTAAGTCAAGCTTGGACTCTATCCTGTCTATACGAGATTCTAATCTTGACTCTAGCCTTGTAAATAAAAAGAATACAAAGCCAGCAAACAAAGCTAAGAAAGGAAATATGCTTTTGCCTAAAAACTTTAGCCAATCAAAGCCAATACTTAGCTGGTCTATCTTTATCTGCACAGATTGCAAGGGAGTAAAACCCTGTTCTTTTGTTTCTTGTGTATCCATGATAAATAATATATACGCAGGCTTTATCTCTTAGCTTGTCTTTTAGCCGGGCTTTGCTTTGTTTCTTGCCGGCTTGCTTGGCTTTGTATTAGCAAGTCAAGCTTGGAGTCTATCTTGTCTATACGAGACTCTAGCCTTTGTATATCTTGTCTTGTATTAGCCTCTAGCCTCTGTATATCTTGCCTTGTATTAGTCTCTAGCCTGGCAAACAAGAAAAATACAAGACTAGCCAGACCAATAAGACCAGCAAACAAGACCGGGAAACCTATAGCAAGACTCCATTTTAGCCAGTCTATACTAAGACTCAGCTTGTCTATTTTTACCTGCATAGATTGCATGGGAGTAAAGCCAGCTTCTTTTGTTTCTTGCGTATCCATAATAAACGAGTAAAAGCCGCCTGCCTTGCCTAAGCGTGCCTACGACAAGACCTGGCGCTTTACCAGCCCCCTGCTATAAGTAGACTATCTAAAAAAGCACAAAACAAGCAAGCATTATTTTACAGCTAAGATCAGGGGAGAGTCAAGGAGAAAAAGGCTTTGGAGCGCAAGGGCGGCTATTGTATGCAAGTGTTGCTTGCGCTGGTGCAGCCGTGTTTTTCTAGTGTGCAGGTTTCGGTAGTACTGCCATCGTCTTTGTAGCAGTATGTGCTCCCGCTCTTTGAGCCATCGCTTTCATAGAATATCCATGTCTTTAGATTACCGTTGCTTTCGTAGTACGTGGATTCACTGCTTTTTTTGACGCCATCGCTGTAATAGCCTATCCTTGTCTTTTGATTACCGTTGCTTTCGTAGTACGTGGATTCACTGCTTTTTTTGACGCCATCGCTGTAATAGCCTATATATGACTTGCGATTGCCGTTGTCATGGCAAGCTATGCTGAAATTTGTTTTTGTATCGCTGTTTGTGTCATAATCGCCGGCTATACAATCAGTCGCCCCTCCTCCGTATAAGGTAAGGTCTATACAGCTATAGTGATACCTATCGCAGCCGTGCTTTGCTATAGTGCAGGTTTCAATTGTAAAATCGTCTGTGTAGCACCCAGGGCCGCCGGCTTTTGTGCCATCGCTTTGATATTCTATCCATGTCTTCGTATTGCCGTTGCTTTCGTAGGAGGTGATTTCCTGGTATTTTGTAACGCCATCGCTATGATAGTTTATAAATGTCTTGCGATTACCATTGCTTTCGTAGTACGTGTATTCATAACTTTTTTTGACGCCATCGCTGCGATAGACTATCCATGTCTTTAGATTACCATTGCTTTCGTAGTACGTGTATTCACTGCTTTTTGTGCCATTGCCATGATAGTATATACATGCCTGAGGGCTGCCATTTGTATAGTATGTACAATTAGGTATACAACTATAATGAGAACTATCGCAGCCGTGCTTTGCTATAGTGCAGGTTTCAGTTGTATAACTGCCATCGTCTCGAACGTCTGTGAGGCAATAAGGAGCGCCGTCGTGTTTTGTGCCATCGCTGTGATAGTCTATCCATGTCTTTAGATTACCGTTGCTTTCGTAGTAGGTGATTTCTTGGCTTTTTGTGACGCCATCGCTTTGATAGCCTATCCATGTCTTGCGATTGCCGTTGCTTTCGTAGTAGGTGTATTCATAACTTTTTTTGACGCCATCGCTGCGATACCATATATATGTCTTTTTATTACCGTTGCTTTCGTAGTACGTGTATTCACTGCTTTTTGTGCCATTGCCATGATAGTATATACATGCCTGAGGGCTGCCATTTGTATAGTATGTACAATTTGGTATACAGCTATAGTTTTCAATGAGGCAGCCATGTTTGGCAAGACTGCAAAGCTCACTGTCTCCGCTGTTTTCCGGATAGCAGACAGGGTAGTCTGCTTTTTTGCTTCCGTCTGCATTGTAAAAAACCTGTGTTTTTAGCTGGCCGTTGGAGGCTTCATAATACGTGTTTTCCCATTCCTTCGTCACTCCATCGCTAAAAAAGTTTATCCTTGTCTTGCGATTACTATTGCTTTCGTAAAAGCTATCCTCGTAAGCTTTTGTGCCATCAGGGTTGTAGTTTATATACGTTTTCTTATTACCATTGCTTTCGTAGTACGTGTATTCTTCTTCTTTTTTACCCGATGAGGTGTAGTTTATACGCTTTGCTGCATGGCCATTACTATGACATTCCAACGTATAGTCTCTTAAGCCGTCATCGTCTGTGTCGTAATTGCCAGCTTGGCAGGTCGGGCTTTTGACAACAGGAGGCGTGTTCGGTGTAGGCGCTGGCGTGTTGTTGGGCGTGTCTGTATTCGGTGTTGGCTCTGGCGTATTAGCTGGCGGGCTTCCCGCTCTTGTATCCTGCTTTTCTGTATTGCTATCGCCATCACTTGCGCAAGCAACACAAGCCAGCAAGGCCAAAGTAAATAATAATGTCCTTAGTATTTTCATAAATCTCTGTCTCTATCTCTTAGCTTGGCGTCTTGCCGGGCTTGCCTTGCTTTGTATCTTGCTGGCTTGTCTGCTTTTGTATAAGCAGTATTCTTATATCTTGTATGCCAGACTCTAGCTTATCTATACGGGAGTCTATCTTGTCCATGCGCGAGTCTAGCTTATTTATTTTCTTGCCCGTGTCGCTGTGAAAATATGTCACAAGCACAAGCAAAGCGGGCAAGCAGGCAACTATAAACCACTTAAGCCAGTCAAAGCCAGACTCCAGCAATAAGACTCTGTCGCTTATTTCCTGTATGTCTGTAAGCTGCCCGCTTGCACTGCTTGCTGTATTCGATAGCAAGGCAGCGGGCAAAGCTATACATACAAGCAAGCAAAGTATAAATAATAATGTTTTTTTCATAATAAGGCCATCTAAGATAAGAATTGCTAAGAGTCAAAACAAAATAATACGCTTCTCTATCGCAGGCTTGCCCGCTTTACTGGTCTTGTTTGCTTTTGCCTTGCAGGCTCTGTGTTTTGTATAAGCTGCATAAGCAGCTTTCTGTTTTCTTGTATGCCAGACTCCAGCTTAGAGTCCAGCTTGTCTATACGGGAGTCTAGCTTATCTATACGAGACTCTAGCTTTTGTATGTCTTGCCTTGTATTAGACTCCAGCCTTTGCATGTCTTGCCTTGTATTAGACTCTAGCTTCTGTATATCTTGCCTTGTGTCTCTTATCGCAAAAAAAAGAGCAGTAAAGCAAAGCCCAATAGTTGCAAGACCAGCTAAGAGACTCCATTTAATCCAGTCAAAGCTAGCTGCATGCAATAAGACAGTGTCTCTTATTCCCTGTATATCTGTAAGCTGCCCGCCGGCGCTAGAAGTGGGATTCGACAGCAAGACAACGGGCAAAACTACACAAGCCAGCAAGCAAAGTGTAAATAAGGCATTCCTTAATTGAGTCATAGTAGACATTGAGCATGCAAGGCAGCTAAGAGTCAAGAAAAAGCTGCAATTTTCTATCAACCTTCTGCAGGCTCATGTTGAAATTGAAATAACAAACGAAGTACAAAAATATTCTCAGTTTTGAGTTGACAAATACACGCTATATGTTTCTATGTCCTTATCCAAGCTAAGCTTTTCTTCGGCTTCCATTTATGCTTATGTTGTAGCAGCTATGTATGGAGCCGTCTCTAAGAAAAAGCTGGGCTTTACTTTGCTTTCTATTTCTTTGCTTGCATAGTCGAAAGATAGGCATAAAAGAAAGGCCTTGGTCCCTGAAAAGACAGGGCTTGGGAGCAAAGGCTCTTTAACATCGGGTTTGTCTAGGTCTGTTAAGGCCAAGAAGGTATAGCGGCCCTTGCTCTAATAAACAGCAAAGAAAGCGCTTTATTACTAAGGCGTTGCCTGCTTCGCCTAATTTGTCTTGATGGTCATTGCATGGCAAGCCCAACGAATGCTAGCTAAATTTTATCAAAAATAAGGCAAAATGAAAACGAGAATGAAATTGACAATCAAAAGAGAAATAGAATCAAAAATGGAAGCAAAATATGATGATATTTCTCTTGCTGAGTTGAATTGAGTTCCTATACATTAAGCGCAGTTTTTTAATCGCGCATAATGTAACAAGAGTAGATGAAGACCAAAACAAGCCTGACATATGGCTCAGGCTTAGCAAAGACGATACAAAAGATCATCTGATATGCAACTTTCACTTGATACAAAAGATCGTCTTTGTATAAAGATTGGATAAAGATCAGATAAAGCGCAAAAGCCTATTATCTGCTTTTTATCTTCTTTAAGAACAAAGTAATATGGTCAAGCAATGAAGAGCTTACGATGGATGCCTTGGCATCAGCAGGCGATGAAGGACGTGGGTTGCTGCGATAAGCGTCGGGAAGCCGTAACCAGGCTGTGATCCGGCGATTTCCGAATGGGGAAACCCAACGGTCAGAAAGGCCGTTATCCCGCAAGGGAAGCGAACCAGGGGAATTGAAACATCTTAGTACCCTGAGGAAAAGAAAGAAAGTCGATTCCGTCAGTAGCGGCGAGCGAAAGCGGAAATAGCCCAAACCTCTGTCTATGTCATAGCTTTAGGGCGTTGTAGCAGGGGTGTTGTAGGAGCTGACAGGGATTGCCTAAAGAGTCCCAGGAAGTTACAAAGCTTATTCTTAGTGGAATGGTTTGGAAAAGCCAACCAGAGAGGGTGAAAGTCCCGTAGGCGAAAAGAATAAGCCTTCCGTCAGATTTCCTGAGTACAATCCGACACGTGAAATCGGGTTGGAAGCTGCGGAGACCACTTCGCAAGGCTAAATACTCGCTGATGACCGATAGTGAACCAGTACCGTGAGGGAAAGGTGAAAAGAACCCCGGGAGGGGAGTGAGATAGAACCTGAAATCGTAAGCTTACAAGGTGTGGTAGCTCTATATATGAGTGACTGCATGCCTTTTGCATAATGAGCCGGCGAGTTACTTTACTTTGCAAGGTTAAGGCAGTGAATGCTGGAGCCGCAGCGAAAGCGAGTCTGAATAGGGCGTATAAGTAAAGTGGAGTAGACCCGAAGCTGGGTGAGCTATCCATGGGCAGGGTGAAAGTCGAGTAAAATCGACCGGAGGCCCGAACCGTTGTCTGTTGAAAAAGGCTCGGATGACCTGTGGATAGGGGTGAAAGGCCTACCAAACCCAGCGATAGCTGGTTCTCCCCGAAATAGTTTTAGGACTAGCGTCATGCGTTCAGTTAGAGGGGTAGAGCACTGATTGGATTAGGGGGCCTACCAGCCTACCAAACCCTGTCAAACTCCGAATACTCTCACTCCAGAGCATGGCAGTCAGACTGCGTGGGATAAGCTTCGTAGTCGAAAGGGAAACAGCCCAGACCATCATCTAAGGCCCCTAAGTCAATGCTAAGTGGCAAAGGAAGTAAGGGCGCACAGACAACCAGGAGGTTGGCTTGGAAGCAGCCACCCTTGAAAGAGTGCGTAATAGCTCACTGGTCGAGTGCCCTTGCGCCGAAAATGTACGGGACTAAGCATTGCGCCGAAGATATGGACCTGTATTTAATCATACGGGTGGTAGGGGAGCGTTGTGTTTGGCGTTGAAGGCGTACCGTAAGGAGCGCTGGAGCATTCACAAGTGAGAATGCCGGCATGAGTAGCGATAAAGGGGGTGAGATTCCCCCTCGCCGATAGCCCAAGGTTTCCCCGGCAAGGTCAATCCTCCGGGGGTTAGCCGGTCCCTAAGGTGAAGCCGAAAGGTTTAGCCGATGGAAAGCAGGTTCATATTCCTGCGCCGCCATGGATTCGCTTTAAGTGATGGAGGGACGCAGTAGGGTAGGTGATCGGGGCGTTGGTTGTCCCCGTCTCTGCTTGTAGGTGTTGAGATGGACAGGAAAATCCGTTCGTTGAGCTGAGGAGTGGAGTGAATGATCCTAAGGGTGAGTGAAATCATCGATCCCACACTGCCAAGAAAAGCTTCTAAACAAGAATTCGTGGTGACCGTACCCGAAACGGACACACGTGGGCAAGGAGAATATCCTGAGGCGCTTGAGATAACTCTTGCTAAGGAACTCGGCAAAATAACCCTGTAACTTCGGGAGAAGGGGTGCCTTTGTGAGTGAAGGACCTGCGTCTGGAGCTTGCAAAGGCCGCAGTGAAGAGAGGGTAGCGACTGTTTACCAAAAACACAGGTCTCTGCAAAGTTGTAAAACGAAGTATAGAGACTGACACCTGCCCGGTGCCGGAAGGTTAAGAGGACGGGTCAGCCCTTGGGCGAAGCTCGGAATTGAAGCCCCGGTAAACGGCGGCCGTAACTATGACGGTCCTAAGGTAGCGAAATTCCTTGTCGGGTAAGTTCCGACCCGCACGAATGGTGTAACGACTTCCCTACTGTCTCGGCAAGAGACTCAGCGAAATTGTAGTGTCGGTGAAGATGCCGACTACCTGCAGCTGGACGGAAAGACCCCGTGAACCTTTACTGTAACCTGGCACTGAACTTCGGTTGAGTATGTGTAGGATAGGTGGGAGACAGCGAAGGCAAGACGCTAGTCTTGCTGGAGTCAAGCTTGAAATACCACCCTTACTGGATTGGAGTTCTAACCGGATGAAGCACATCTGAGACAATGTCAGGCGGGCAGTTTGACTGGGGCGGTCGCCTCCCAAAAGGTAACGGAGGCGCCCAAAGGTTCCCTCAGCGCGGACGGAAATCGCGTGTAGAGTGTAAAGGCACAAGGGAGCTTAACTGCGAGACCTACAAGTCGAGCAGATGCGAAAGCAGGGCTTAGTGATCCGGTGGTTCTGTGTGGAAGGGCCATCGCTAAACGGATAAAAGGTACTCCGGGGATAACAGGCTTATCGGGCCCAAGAGTTCATATCGACGGCTCGGTTTGGCACCTCGATGTCGGCTCGTCGCATCCTGGGGCTGGAGCAGGTCCCAAGGGTTTGGCTGTTCGCCAATTAAAGCGGTACGCGAGCTGGGTTCAGAACGTCGTGAGACAGTTCGGTCCCTATCCGCTGCAGGCGTTGGAGATTTGAGAGAGGCTGTCCTTAGTACGAGAGGACCGGGATGGACGAACCTCTAGTGCACCTGTTGTCGCGCCAGCGGCATCGCAGGGTAGCTATGTTCGGTCGGGATAACCGCTGAAAGCATCTAAGCGGGAAGCCCATCTCAAGATTAGATCTCCCTGGACTTCGGTCCCTGAAGACGTCTGGAAGACTACCAGTTTGATAGGCCACAGGTGTAAGCACAGTAATGTGTTCAGCCGAGTGGTACTAATATGTCGTGAGGCTTGACCATATTACTTTGTTCTAAAATCATTGTTCTAAACAAGATCCTTCGTCAATATCGTTAGTAAAGAAGCCTGTTTTGACTTCGTATTTTTGGGGATGTCTTAATTGACTCTGGCTTGCTGGTCTCTTAGCTGGTCTTGGGAATAGACAAGGCTAGTTTAGCTTTGAGTCTACTCAGGCCGGGCCGGCTTTTCTATTCTGAGCCTTTACTTATATCATGAAAAAAACATTATTATTTACTCTTATCTTGCTGGCTTGTGTAGCCTGTGCAAGCGCCTGCCAGACTGGGAGCTCTGCCTTGCCGCAACAGGGAGAAAAGCCTACTGGCAGCGAAAAAAACGAGTCTAAGTCATGCTGGCCCGGCACGTATGAAGACGCCGATGGAGAAAAAGACTACACGCAAAAATGCTGGCCGAATGGGAATAGAAAGCTGGTTACCCATTATTACTCTAATGGCGAGATACTCGGCAAGACTTCTTACTATGAAAGCGGGAATAAACATACAGAAACAATCTATTTCAGCGACAAATCTTACTTAGTATACGCTTACTATGAGAGCGGGGCGGGAACTAGATACTCTATTGACTATGATGACGGCATAAAGACTCGTGAAGAGACTTATTATGAAAGCTGGGATTTTCATAATAAGAAGACGTATATATGGTATCAGAGCAAAGGCCAAAAACACTTCGGGTATCCCTTTTGCTACGAAGACGATGGCGAGACAAGGGAAACCTGCACACTAGCAAAACACGGCTGCACTAGTGAAAGCGACACTTGCATACAGTAGCTATTCTTTCTTGACTCTGAGCAATCTTTATCTTAGCTGTAAAGTAGTGCTCTGGTCTTGCTAGGTTAGACTACTCTGGCAAGCTGGCTTTTTTATAGTATTTATTATGGACACACAAGAAACAAAAGAAGCGGGCTTTACTCCCATGCAATCTATGCAGGTAAAGATAGACAAGCTGGAGTCTGGACAAGACTGGCTTAAGTATGTTCAGAGATTGATCACAGGGGTTGTGCTCTCAGTTTTGGGAATAGGTTTTGTAGTTATCTTTTTTATGCTAAGAGAGACAAGGCAGGATATACAAAGGCTAGAGTCTAATACAAGGCAAGACATACAAAGGCTAGAGTCTAAGCTTGACTTGCTTATACAAAACCAAGCAATCCAGCAAGATATAAGCAAGACAAGACCAGCAAAGCGTCAAGCTAAGAGATAAAGACTGCGATTATATACTAAAACATGGATAACGGCCGGCGCACAGAAGAGGAAGAGGTTGAGATTATCTGCGACGCTCTGTGGGGATTTATTTTTACTGCGATTAGATTCGTGTATTATTTTTTTATCTTCAAGGCTGTTGCTGGAGTTGCAGCTCTCCTCTATATTTTTCACGATGATCTCTCTCCAGTATATCAGGCGCTGCTGGGGTATCTAAAAATAGTATGGGCCGCCTTGCTGGAGCCATGGTAAAGCCGGCATATAGACTCATGGAAACAGATATAAAAGCAAAACTAAGACCACAGGCAAAGGCAAGCTTTACAAAAGAAAAACAAACAAGACAGCGGGCCGGGCTTTATACATAATCTTGATTTACTTTCTTTCTTATCAACTTTACACTCTTGCAAGCCTGCGATAGAAAAAAATAAGCAAGCCAAGACCAGCTAAACTTT
>CBDETG010000021.1:0-15403 GCA_965242745.1 Leptonemataceae bacterium | reverse complement strand
GATTCCCTACCAAGCTGCCAACCCGGCTTCCCCCAGCTATATCTACATTGCTAAGCTTGAGCTCTGCTATGGCAGCGCCTACTGTGTTGACTACTCCAAAAAGGCCTACATCATCTTGCCCTGCGCTTCGCTCAAAATTCATTTTCAGATTGCTGATTGTATGGCCGCGCCCCTGAAAGCTGCCTGCAAAGGGGTTGGCAAGGTCTCCTATGGGTTCCATAGTCTGTCCTGTCATATCCAAGTCGTAGATTAAATGAAAATAGCTGGCGTAATATATCCGCGCGCTGGCGAGATCCCTTCCCAGGGCCATGAGTTGCTTTTCGTGCACAATAAGATAGGGGCTCTCTTCTGTCCCCATACCGCACACATAGGGAGGAGGGAAAGCTTCAGGCGCAGTGCGAGTTTCTACCCCTAGACAATGATCCAGCACCACTTTCAAACGACCTTCCGGGCTTAGTTCCCTGGATGCGCTTTCGCAGCCTAAGCTAGTGAGATGCAATACGGCAAGAAGGGCGCCTTTCCCCACAGCAATACGAAATACGCGACGAGCGGGGGAGCTGTCGCACAAAGGATATTGCTTTAGATGGCACGCTGTAGTTTGCATTGCTTACTTTATATACGAAATTATCTTTCATTATCAGCACGGCTTTGCAGGCGAAAGTAAGCTTGGGTGTGGTAAATTCTTGCCTTGGTAGAGTGGCAAGCGCCTGCCGCTTAGCATGTAAAAAATGTGTTTTAGAACAGAAAACGTGGAATTCTAATGGCGCCTGCGCAGCAAAGAAGAGCGGTAATTCTGCTTGGTGGGATAGCAGCTTTAGGCAGGCATGGATAAGGGCTGGACCTGCGCGCTCTTGCTTGCTATCGGAGGAGTTGCTTGTAAGAATGAGCTTTGCTCATAAGCTTTACTATGTAGAGTTATGTTTAGGCCGAAAGATGGCCACATTCCCCGGCCCTTCGTGTATACGCAGCTCTAAAATGGAGGCCTTTTGCTCCTGCGCCTTTGACAGAAGGCCTTGGTAAAACCAGCGGGCAATGTTTTCTGCTGTTGGATTGACGCCCTGAAACTCTTCTAGGTCGTTAATGCAAAGATGCTCTATTCTTTCAAGCAATGTGTCTAAGCGTTGTCTGAGGGCTAAAAAGTCTAAACTAATACCATTGTCTTGCAATGCGCCTTTGGCTTGGGCAAGCTCTACTTCCACCAGCCAGGAATGACCATGGATAGGCTCATCACTTCCGTCAGGCATATAGTTGTAAAGATAGTGAGAAGATTCAAAGCGCCCCTCGATACAAACGCAGAAGAAACCAGATTGCTTGCTAAAGCCTTGTAATTCTCTTTTAAGATGGGGATGAGCGTCTGTATCGAGGTTCACTTTTTTGCTTAGTTAGATATAAGCGTGGGCGCATCTATTCTTCTGCTGCGGCAGGACCAGCAGCTTGCACTCTTGCCTCAAATGCTTTTTTCCCGCCTGGATAACGAAAATATCCTACGCATTGGCATTCTTCCCAAGTTTCTGCTTCATCTTTACGAGCATTTACGCAGCGCCCTGTTGCAGTATTGATAGAGCAGCAGTCGTAAAGGCCAATTCCGCTGATGAGGCCCCTTGTCTGAGCAACGATTGTTTGTCCTGTAGACTGGCCATCCTGTATGCCTGAGGCTTGTTCCAGATAGTCTCCCAGAACTTTGGAAAGCCCATCACCGGCTACCAAGTCCCGCGCAGCTCTTCGACATGTGCTTTGCTTCATAGCAATGCTATTGTTTTCAATGGCGCGCTCTGATGCGCGGGCAGTAAACTTCAGGTAAAGATAATCCTTTTTCCTGTCGTTTTTGCAATAGTTTGCCGGGCTTTGGCCCAAGCGAGCCTTAGCAGTATCGGGCGCGCAGGCCCAGCCTTCAAAAATCCATGCCTCTGCTCCTACTGTTGTTGCATCCTGCCGCAAATCGGCTCTTCTGGAGCCGCCTGAGCACAGAGACAAGAAACATGCGGCAAGGCACAGCAAGGCGATGCCTGCCATACTTGTATCTCTTCTTTTTGTGATATTCACCATAATATCCTCCTTACATTTCTTTTCACTGAACTAAGCTCAGCAAATAAGAAGCTCTTTTCGCGAGTCTCAAAACTAAGCTTCTGATAGAATTTCCTTGCTTTTGTGATACTGAAACATTAGTAACAAAAACAGGAGAGCTACCAGCTTAGACCATTTTTCTCGCCTTGTTCCTTAGACGAAAGCAGAAAAGCAGGGTTCATTTTTTCCTGTAAAGCGCAGCCTGCTTATATAAAAACGTTATTCATTTCACTGCAATGTTCAAAACTCAAGCTGCGAATTAGGGAGCGGGGTTGGGGTGCGCCTCATGGATTTTTTCTATCTTTTGCAAAAGCTCTTGTGAAAGTTTCAGGTCTACGCTTGCTATGTTGCTCTTTAATTGTTCTATAGAAGTGGCGCCTATAATGTTACTGGTGATAAAAGCCTGCTGATTGATAAAAGCCAAAGCCATTTGCGCAGGGTCTATCGCATGTTCTTTGGCCAAAGAAACGTAAGCTTGTGTGGCATTGATAGCGGGCGCATTGGTATAACGATGGTAGAGCTTCCCAAAAAGAGTCAAGCGAGCTTTCTGCGGCTGCTGCCCCCCCAGATACTTTCCAGAGAGTACTCCAAAAGCAAGGGGAGAGTAAGCCAGAAGCCCTGCCTTTTCTCTGTATGAGATTTCTGCCAGACCTATTTCGAAGCTTCTGTTGAGGAGGTTGTAAGGGTTTTGTATGCTAACAATGCGAGGCAGCCCGCTTGCCTGAGCGCAGCTTAAAAACTGCGCAAATCCCCATGGTGTTTCATTGGAGATGCCTATATAGCGAATTTTACCAGCTGCTACAAGCTTCGCCAGAGCTTGCAGACTTTCTTTGATAGGAATGCTGTCGCTGTCTTCCTGCGCTTCATAAGAGAGTTGTCCAAAGAAATTTGTTTTACGCTCTGGCCAGTGCAGCTGGTACAGGTCTATATAGTCTGTTTGCAAGCGGCGCAGGCTGCCGTCTACAGCTTCTCTTAAATGCTGCTCGTTTAAGCGGGGGCCCTCGCGTATATATTTTACAAAATTCCCAGGTCCAGCTGCTTTTGTAGCTATCATGACTTTGCTTCTATTCCCGCGTTCTTTGCACCAATTTCCTATGTATGTCTCCGTCAGGCCTTGACTTGCTTTAGCGGGAGGCACGGGATAGAGCTCCGCCGTATCAAAAAAATTCACGCCATGTTCTAAAGCATAGTCCATTTGCTCGTAGGCCTCTTCTTGGCTGTTTTGTACGCCCCAGGTCATGGTGCCCAGACAGATGAGACTCACATTCAGATTTGTATGAGTTTACGATACTGCATTTGTTATGACCTTAGACATATTCACAAATAGTTTTTGAGAGATGCCCAGATGTTTTCTGCTGTCTTTGCTGCGCCCAAAGCGTTGGGATGTATGCCGTCACTTTGGTTGTGCTCCCGCTTAGCAGCTACGCCTACAAGAGGAAAGGGGAGCAGTACTATTTTTTCCAGCCTGCGCTACTTTGGTAAAGATCTGCGCGTATTGCTTGGCATATGCGGCGCCTATATTAGGGAAGGTATACATTTGCATGAGGTAGATAGAGATTTGAGAATCAAAGGAACGTATCTTTTTGACAATATCCCGCAGGTTTGTTTGCACCTTGTTTGAGTCCAGGCCGTGGATACTATCATTTGTTCCTAACCAGATAATAACGTGTTTGATATGGGCATCTGAACGTAAATACGAAACTATGCGGCTGAGTCCTCCTGCAGTCGTGTCTCCTCGAATGCCCCCATTGATAACTTTGTATTGCAGTCCAGCTTCTTTTATTTTCTTTTGTATCAGCGCAGGAGGGTTTTCCTCAGGCGCAAGGCCGTGGCCGGCGCTGAAGCTATCGCCTAAAAAAATAATGGCGGGGGTCTTATTTTTTTCCTCAGACATATTCACAAATAGTTTTTGAGAGATGCCCAGATGTTTTCTGCTGCCTTTGCTGCGCCCAAAGCGTTGGGATGTATGCCGTCACTTTGGTTGTACTCCTGCTTAGCAGCTACGCCTACAAGGGGAAAGGGGAGCAGTACTATTTTTTCCAGCTGCGCTACTTTGGTAAAGATCTGCGCGTATTGCTTGGCATATGCGGCGCCTATATTAGGGAAGGTATACATCTGCATGAGGTAGATAGAGATTTGAGAATCAAAGGAACGTATCTTTTTGACAATATCCCGCAGGTTTGTTTGCACCTTGTTTAAGTCCAGGCCGCGCATACTATCATTTGCTCCTAACCAGATAATAACGTGTTTGATATGGGCATCTGAACGTAAATACCAAGCTATACGGCTGAGCCCTCCAGCAGTCGTGTCTCCTGAGCGGCCCCCATTGATAACTTTGTATTGCAGCCCAGCTTCTTTTATTTTCTTTTGTATCAGCGCAGGAGGGTTTTCCTCAGGCGCAAGGCCGTGGCCGGCGCTTAAGCTATCGCCTAAAAAAATAATGGCGGGGGTCTTATTTTTTTCCTCTGCGCTTCTTAGAGCATCCTGTGTTTCCCGGCCTTTGTCCCGGTCTTGGGGATTGCAGGCTAAAAAGAGCGCTAAGCAGGAAAGCATGCAAGTAAGGGCGCCGCTCTGTACTACTTTTTGTCTTGTGCGCATTGTTAGTTTAATGAAAATGTTGTTGATGGCAAAGGACAGTATAGGCTCTATGCCTGCTTCATTTAGTAGGAGCCTATTTCCCTGTCAAGAGATTTTATGCTTGCCTAATATAAAATTGACTTTGCCAGCAAGCCCTTGCCTTTATGTGGAGAGGGGCAGCTAGTATCGAGAAAGTAAGCGAGGAAGAAGCTAGGAAAGGGCTTAAGCTAAGGCAAGCAGCTTTTTTAAGTTCTCAAAAACCTGTTCTGGGGAGATATATTCTACGCAGGAGTTATAGGGACAGCTCATACAGTTTTCTATACATTCTTCTACGGCGGGGCTGATATGCCTTTGTTCTATGTGCGGAGAGTGTAGATAGTGGCTTAGTTGTTTGTGCCTGTAAGAATTGGGCTTTCTTGGCTTTAAAGCATCGCGATGAGGATTATGAGACTGCATATCATGTAAGACAATTGTGGGACGCCGCACTAAGGAAGCCAGCACTAAGTCTGCGCCTGCAGAGCCTACTACTGCCAAAGCGCCTTGCATTCCTGCTGCTCTTGCTGTCGGGTGCAGCGCCTTCTGAATCACGTGAATGTTGGATGCGTCTTTTATAGTCTGAAGCTGTTTTTGGTAGAGACTAAGGCTTTTGCCCTTCCCCTTTGGGGGATGGGGGGCAGGCATGAGGAGCTGAATCTTCTTTTTTCCCAAAAGGCGCGCAAGGCGCACAATATATCCGAGAGGCCAATTACTGTTTAAGCTATGTTCTTCAAAAAAAGAAAACCATATATATTGTTTTTTTGGCGCTTCAGGGAAGGGAGTTTTGAGCTTTCTATTAATATAAGGAAGGTCTTTTTCCAGACTAAGGTTATAGCCGTAACGCTCCAGTTTTTTATGGGCCCTGTCGCTGCCAATATGATAGAGGCCTAAAAGACTAGTAAGACTGTGTTTGCGCAGGCCGCACAGGCGCAGGCGGGTTCCGGTAAAGGCAGAAAGCAGCTGGGCTTGTTTGTCTTTCGGAGAGATATATAGTAAATCTACTTTTTGCTTCTGAATGTCTTTACGTAAAGGGGCTTGGGAAGGGAGGTTGTAGACTTTGTCAAAGACGCCAAGGGACTGCGCTAATTCTGTATTTGCCGAGTGTATGCAAATGGAAGCGGAGAGCTTAGGATGCTTTCTTTTCAGACTCTGGCTTAAGAAAAGACATTCCAAAAAACCAAGCAAGTCTTCTTTCTTACGGACCAGCCCAAGGAATGACTGCGCTTTTTCTGCTTTCGCTTTTAAGGGCGTATACTTTTGAAAACTCTGAGCAAGATTGCTTGAAGAGTGTTTATAGCTTTCTGGTGAGTCTGTAGAAACATTGACGTTAGAATCCATGATGCTAAGTGAAGTCTGTACAGCTCCTAAAAGCTGCCTTTACGATCTAAGAAGTGTTTTGCTTGCTAGTAAAGGCGCCTGCCCAAGACCATAGCTGCAGAGGAATCTATAAGGCCCATCTTAGCTAAGATAGCAAGGACACGGAGGCCTTTGTAAAACACTCGGTTTTTTTGTCAATATATCTTGATAAGCCTGTGGGTTTTCAGTCTGCCAACTTGCCAACTCAATCTGGCTTTAAGACAGGTCTTGTGAGACCCTTAGCTTTTCCCTCCCGGCAAATCATAGGCATTGGTCTGGCGCAGCGACTTCCATGTCTTAGCGCCAGACTCTCGCACCTCCGTGTGCTCGTGACGCAATGCCTATGCCTTGCACTGGATTGTTCTGGTATGTAAAGCTCCAGAAAAACCATATCTATTTTGTCAGCCCTGCTTTAGCGCCAGACTCTCGCACCTCCTGTGCTCGGGACGCAATACCTATGCCTTGCACTGGATTGTTGTAGTATGTAAAGTAGCAGAATGGGTATTAGGCCTGTGCTGCAGCCCTAAACGTTGCCGGGCTTGTTCTGATATGTACAGCACATGAGCCCCTGCGCCGCTGACAATGCTGGCGGCTGGGCTTAAAATGGCGTCGTAGTAATAAGGGGCGGCTGAGTACTGAGACGCTGTAGGATTGACAGGCAGGCGTATGTTGTAATAAGCGGCGCTTGTACTCAGGGACCTTTGTTTTGCTGACTGAGGCGGTGTTGTAATAAACAGAGTCTGGCCGCTGCATTATGCAGGAAGAAGAAAGCCTGTGTTTTGAGTGATGCAAAGCGCCTGCTCCATAGCCTTAGCTACTTCTTAGAGCAATTTCGGAAGGCATGCAGCAGCTTGTAAACATGCTCTTTTTTGACAAGAGAGGCGTCTTGAAGGTTTTGCGCGTGCGTATCAGCAAGTTCGCGAGCAGGCCTAAAATTGCAGTGCTCACGAAAGTAGTTGTAAGCTATGCGGCGATTTTCAAGATTGCTGTCTTGCATTTTCAGAAAATAATACATGTGCAATCGCTCCCATCCTGCCAAATGCAGCACAATAGAAGTGGCATAGCATTCTTTGATAAGCATATCTGGAATAAGGCCTTTTTTACACTTGTAACTAAGGCTTTGTAAATAGCTGCGATACTCTTGTAAAGAAGCCTCCCGTATGCTCTGGGATCTGGGGGCAGGAAGGATTTGCTGCGCTGGTCTTCTTAGCTTTTTTGCGGCGCCTTGCTTGGGAAGGATAAAAAATTGGCGTATTCGACTGAATGCCATGACTTTCCCAGATGATATGATCCCTTGCACGCGCCAATAGTAAGAGCCTGCCTGTAATTTTTTATCTATTTTGCCTAAGTGAAAGTAGTGCTGCCTAAGCTTTCTCTGTGCCAAAATTTTCTTGAAAGAAGGATCTTTACTTAATTGAAAGTGGAAACTTTTACATTCTGGTATAGCCTCCCAAGAAAATAGAATACCTTTAGATTCTTGATCTCTGCCGTGTAAGGAGATTTTTTGCTTGTGCTGCGGTTGTTCTAAGAGAGGCCGCGCAGAGGCGCTTAACTTCCGTATTCGAAAAGACGCTATGCCGCTGCGTACAGGCCTCATCTCTGGCAAGGAGAAATATGCGCTGATGCGCCAGTAGTACCTGCCGGGAGGCAGAGTGAGACTATGTTCCCTTAGCTGCAGTTTGTAGATTTTTTTTGTAAGCAAATTAGGCCGGGAAGAAAGTTCTAATTGGTAATATGCGGCCCTTGCTATGCTGGACCAAGAAAAACCTATCTTTGGAGCTTGGCTCATATAAGCAAATCTTTGTCCATTGGCGGGATAGAGGAGTCTTAGTTTACTGTTTTGCAAAATTTGGAAGCTATAATGAAGGCTCGTGATCCATTTCTTAGCAGAAGAGAAAGCGCGTATGCGCCAGAAATAATTACCAGAATCTAAAAATAGCCTTGCTGTATTCCTCTTGATTGCGACACTTCTGAGTATAGCGTCAAAATAACGCGAAGAAGATATTTCCAAAATCTTTTTTTGATACTTTCCCTGCGCCTGCCAAGAAAAGGCTATGGGCTTTTTCCCCTTTGCTTGTTTGTAAAAAAGGCTCTGGTCGCTGGGAGAGCGAAGCTGGATCATCACTTTTTGTATTCTTGCTTGTGAATTTGTGACATGCGCCCTTTCCTGCGCCCGCACTATATATTCCTTCCTGGTCTTATCCTGCCTATTGCTAAGTTTGGCCTCGCCTCGTTCCACAAAAATATCCAAGCGTACAGCAGACTTATCTTTTGTGGATGATCCTAAAGCTTCTATTTTGGCATTGGATTTTTTGAGCTCTACCTTTTGAGAGCCCGCCTGAATAATGAAATTTCTTGGGTTCTGGCCTCTTTGATCGATGCGTATGGAGCCCCGCTTGAAATTGAGTTTTGCCTGATTCTCAGACAGATCCAAACGAAACATGCTGCCTTCCTCTATCTTGATTTGCGTACCATCCCGCATGCTGAACTGCGCGCCTGAAAGGCGTCCAGCCCTAACAATGTCCTTATTGCGCAGCAAACTATTTAGATATACATCTGACCACAGCAAATCCCTTCCGCCCTTACGCTGTACAAGATTTTCTATGTACACTACGCGCCCTATGACCTTTCCTTGGTTCCCTGAATGCTTCCAGTTGTAATCTGCGAAAAAGATGAGCACAAATAGACCCGCATTAGTAAGCAGCAGAGCGGGAAGGAAATACCGGCTTTTATGCTTAGAAGCAAAGAAATACATCAGGCTTTGCGATCCCTATAAGAACAGATCCAAGATATAAGATAGGCTTTTATATGCAAAGCGCAGGGCCCGTGCCGGGCTACATTGCTTTCATAGCAAGCATACTGCGCAGCTCTTGGATATTTGCAGGCGTTTTTGCGGCGCCCTTCTTACCCAAGAGCGCATATATTCCTATGGCTTTTTCTTTCCCCCTCACATCGATATTTCCAAGAGAAGCAAGGCTGAATTCATTCTTTTTTATCTTCTCTAAAGCGTTGTTTGTAACTAAAATATCAATCCCTATCCGTTTTGTGAGCGCCTCGAGGCGCGCAGCTACATTTACCGCATCTCCTATAACAGTATAGTTAAGATGCTGCTCAGAACCAATCTGACCCGCTACGACAGAGCCATAGTTAATGCCAATGCCAAAGCGAAGCAGACTTTGTTTTTTACCGCGCCGCTTCTTGTTGATTTTCCTCAGCGCTTCACGCATCTCTAGAGCAGTGTGGATGGCAGCAAGCGCGGCATTTTCATGATCCTGTGCGGCTCCCCAATGCGCCATGATAGCGTCTCCTATAAACTTATCTACTGTACCCTGATGGGCGATGATACGCTCTACCATATCCGAAAAATAAGAATTCAGAAAATGCACAATTTCTTGGGCCTGCATTTTCTCAGACATAGTAGTGAAGTTACGTATATCAGAGAAGAGAATAGCGACCTTCCGTTTTTCCCCCCCAAGCTGCAGCTTGCCTTTCAAAGCTTTTTCCGCAATTTCCTTATTTACAAGCCGCCCCAATGAAACTTTCAGATTCTCTCTTTCCTGCAGGCCCTCACTCATGCTGTTAAAAGCCTTTGTCAGTATACCTATTTCATCACGGTTTTTGTTACGCACTTTTACATCAAAATGACCCCGTGCTATTTTCTGCGCGGCCATCGTCAATTTTATGATGGGATCACTCAAACTGCGCGAATATAACAGCACGGCAAGAATAGCTAAATTCACGGCAGCGATCATCAAATAAATATTGCGGCGCTGTATATTATAGACTTCAGCAAAGGCATAATCTTCTCTTACAGTCAGAATAATAGAAAAGTTTCCCACTAATGATTTACGAAAAGTCCCAAGATATGAATTCCCATCCTTGTGCTGGTAGGCTATTTGGGCGGCAGGGAAAGGGCTTTTTTGCATGGCAGCAACAACGGGGAGATCACTCATGTTCAGCTCTGCCTGAGTTATTTCTATATCAGAATGAGCCAAGACGGTCCCTTTCTCATCTACCATGAATTTCTGCCTTGTGGCATCACTATTCGCTTGAAAGGCATCCAGAAAAAATTGCGCAGCAATAAGAACAATGATAACAAAATCAGAATTTTCTGCTTGTTTTTGCGGAAAGCTTAGGGCAAGGATAGGGCGCTTAAACGCAGCGCTAAGATTGACCAAAAGGACAGATCCTTGCAGCGAAGGATAAAAACGCTGCTGGTATCTAAAGATATGAGAATGGATTCTTCTAAGCGAAAGCTTATTACGTATAAGCAGCTTCTGACTGCTAAGCTGCCTGCTAAAGGCTAAGGCCTTTCCTTTTTTTTCGTACAATCCTATATAAAGAAAATCCTTATGTATTTGCTCTCCAAGAGCATCATAGCTTGCAGACTTCTGCCAAAATTCATGCTTAGTGTTGACTATTGTATGGAGCGTAAACTCCAGATTCTTTCCTATAGTCTCTACTAAGCTTAAATTATATTCTTGTACTCTGCGTTGATAATCAGCGCGAAAAAAATAAGTGGCCAGATAGATCATAGTAACCAAAGTAAGCAGAATAATGCTGGAAAGAATGATAACAAGCTTGAGACCTATGCTCCATTTAGCTATACTTAGAAATTCAGGGATGAGCTTTGCTGCAGAAGCAGCGCTCCACTTTTGTTTGATAGACCCGAAAAGCATAAGTTTCCCTGAGCGCTTGCTAAAGTTTTTCTTGCTCCCTCTTGTCTTCTCATTCCATTTCCCGCATAACTACGAAGTGAAATGAAAAAAAACTTCTATATTACAACGCCTATTTATTATGTTAATGATGAGCCGCACATAGGCCATGCGTACACTACTATAGTAGCTGACGTATTAAATCGCTACCAAAAGCTGCTGGGGAACAAAAGTTTTTTCCTGACAGGCACGGATGAGCACGGCCAAAAAGTCCAAGAAGCGGCAAAAAAAAGAAAGATCCCAGCGCATAAACAGGCAGAAGAATGTCATTATCGTTTTAAGAAGCTTTGGGAAGAACTAGGCATCCAATACGACCGCTTTATCCGCACAACGGAGCCCGGTCACATCAGCTTCGTACAGCAGCAATTACAAAAACTTTATGAAGGAGGAGAAATTTATCCTTCTACCTACAAAGCCTGGTACTCGGTAGGAGAAGAACGCTTTTTCTCAGATGAGGAGCTGGTAGATGCTAAGGACCCGATCAGTAAGAAACCCGTAGAGTGGCTGGAAGAAAAGAATTACTTTTTTCAGATGAGCAAATATCAAACAAGGCTTATCAAGCACATAGAACAAAATCCTGACTTTATCCTGCCTTCTTTCCGGCGCAATGAAGTATTGGCCTTTTTAAAAAAGCCCTTGCGTGATCTTTGCGTCAGCCGCCCTAAAAGCCGGCTCAGCTGGGGCATAAGCCTCCCCTTTGACAGGGATTTCGTAACCTATGTGTGGTTCGATGCTCTCTTGAATTACCAATCTGCCGTAGAAGGACTGCGCTTCCCAAACCAAAGCCCTATTTGGCCCGCAGACTGTCATTTGATAGGCAAGGACATACTAACAACCCATGCCATATATTGGCCAACAATGCTGATGGCCTTGGGACAGACGCTCCCCCGCCATATTTTTGCCCATGGCTGGTGGCTTAGCGGAGGACAAAAATTAAGCAAGAGCTCTGGCAACAGCGTAGCGCCCTTATCGTATTTGGAAAAATATGGCAGAGACGCTATGCGTTATTTCCTCTTGCGCAATATGAATCTGGGACAAGATGCCTTAGTCACAGAAGAGCTGTTTAGCAAAAGAATCAATACAGACTTGGCCAATGACTTGGGCAACGCGATAAACCGTATCCATAAGCTTATGACACTCTACTTTTCTGCAAACATTCCCGTACCACAAGCAAGCGCTGGGGTGGAAGAAAAAGAATTATATGACAAGGCCCTCCCCTTATGTGATAAGCCAAGAATTGCAGCTATGCTGGATCGCTTTCAACTTTCGCTTTTACTTGAAGAAATCGCAGAGCTTGTGCGCTGCACGAATCGCTATTTAGAAAAAAAAGCCCCGTGGCATTTAGCCAAAGAAGATGGACAAAGCGCCAAAGGAAGCGCGCTGTCCACCACCTTGTATTACAGCGCAGAAGCCCTGCGTTTGGCCTTAAGCCTGCTTTCCCCCGTCATGCCTCAAAAAACCTTAGCTGGCCTGCAAATGCTGGGCGTTAAAGAAAAGCCATCTCTCAAATCTCTAAGCTGGGGCTTCCTGCAGGGAGGAGAAAGTATAGCGCATGGAGAAGCCCTGTTCCCGCGTATCAAAAAAACTTGACAACCCCGGCAAATCATAGGCATTGGTAGTAGCGCAGGCAGTCTTCGTGCAGCCCTGCTTTAGCGCCAGACTCTCGCACATCCATGACGGCAAATCATAGGCATTGGTCTGGCGCGGCGACATCCATGTCTTAGCGCCAGACTCTCGCACATCCTGTGCTCGTGACGCAATGCCTATGATTTGCACTGGATTGTTGTAGCATTTGCTCGTGACGCAATGCCTTGCACTGGCTTGTTTTAGTAGGGACAGCTCCTGCGCTGCTGAGGGCACCTGTGGCCATTGCAAGCATGAATATATAGCGCCAAATACATCGCACCTAGCCTAATCATAAATTGCTTGCAGTTATAAAAACCAAGCAAATGCTCCCATCAGAATATGCCTCAAACAAATCAACATGACATTGTAGTAAAACGCGTTCTATCTGAGAAAAAATACGCCATTGATCTATTGCAAAACACGCTTGATAAAGCTATCGCAGACAAGCTTGATTTTACTAAGCTCAAGATGGAGCAGGGCTCATTCATTGACGCCAAGGACCGTGAACGCTTCACTGATCTGCTTTTTAGCATTCCGCACAAGCAAAAGGAAAGTATTCGTATTTATGCTTTAATAGAGCATAAATCGCATCCTGAGAAAACAGTACTTTGCCAGCTTCTTAGCTATCTTGCAGCAATTTACAGCGACAAAAAACCCCGCACTGTCGTAATTCCCATCGTCTTGTATCATGGCCAGCAGAAATGGAAGGTGGTGCGGGCTTTTTCTGATCTTTTAGATATTCCCGAAGACTTATCAAATCCACTTCGCAAATATATTCCAGACTTCACGTATGAACTTATTGATCTTTCTCCCACAGCTAATATCCAACAGTATCCTCCACGCATGCAGGCTTTTCTTGCTAGTCTAAAAGAAATCTGGTATTTATCAAAAAAGGAACACTTGGAAGCGCTGTTTCAGAATTATCTACGCAGCTTACATAAACAGAAGGATAAAAAATTAGTTGAAATTTTACTCCGCTATTTTATACAAAGTGTAGAGTTATTAGAGATTGAGATCATTGTTGAATTTGCAGATAAATATATATCAAAAGAAGCAGGAGAACGCGTTATGACCATCGCAGAACAACTTGAAAAGAAAGGCATTGAGCAGGGTATTGAAAAAGGTGAGCAAAAGAAAGCCATTGCGACAGCTCGTCTTATGCTATCCAAAGGCTACCCCCTTTCTGACATTACTGAAATGACTGGCCTCACTGGAGCCCAGCTCAGAGAAGCGGGCTTGATTTAATGTATCTTGACGGCAAGGCATAGGCATTGGTCTGGCGCGGCGGCCTCCCTGCCTTAGCGCCAGACTCTCGCACCTCGTGTGCTCGGGACGCAATGCCTTGCACTGGCTTGTTTTAGTAGGGACAGCTCCTGCGCTGCTGAGGGCGCCTTCGGGCATTGCAAGCATGAATATATAGCGCCAAATATATCGCACCTAGCCTAATCATAAATTGCTTGCAGTTACAAAAAACCCCGCACTGTCGTAATTCCCATCGTGTTGTATCATGGCCAGCAGAAATGGAAGGTGGTGCGGGATTTTTCTGATCTTTTAGATATTCCCGACGACTTATCAAAGCAGCTCCGCAAATATATTCCAGACTTCACATATGAACTTATTGATCTTTCTCCTACAGCTAGTATCCGCCAGTATCCTCCACGCATGCAGGCTTTTCTTGCTAGTCTAAAAGAAATCTGGTATTTATCAAAAAAAGAACACTTGGAAGCGCTGTTTCAGAATTATCTACGCAGCTTACATAAACAGAAGGATAAAAAATTAGTTGAAATTTTACTTCGCTATTTTATACAAAGTGTAGAGTTATTAGAGATTGAGATCATTGTTGAATTTGCAGATAAATATATATCAAAAGAAGCAGGGGAACGCGTTATGACCATCGCAGAACAACTTGAAAAGAAAGGTATTGAAAAAGGTGAGCAAAAGAAAGCCATTGCGACAGCTCGTCTTATGCTATCCAAAGGCTACCCCCTTTCTGACATTACTGAGATGACTGGCCTCACTGGAGCCCAGCTCAGAGAAGCGGGCTTGATTTAATGTATCTTGACGGCAAGGCATTGGCATTGGTCTGGGTCTCAGTTTTCGTTTTCGTTGCGCAGAAAAACCTGTTTTGTCCTCAAAAAACAAAAAACTTCCCTTTTCGCAAGAAAACAGCATTTTTTGCTTGCTTTCTTTCATAGCTTTATGATATTAAGTAATATAGGCTTACTTTTATCCCGTGCTTGCAAAAAGACTAGGAAGACCCAGCATGCTAAAAGCGCCTGCGACTTCCTGAAAAAACCGTACTTGCAAGACAGGATAACAGGACAGCCTAGCAGGCCGAAGCCTGCGCTGAAAATGCTTGCAAACATGAGCAGCAGCTACAGCATGACACAGCTTTGTGTGATTGCTTGCGCTAAAAGTGATTGCATGATGCAAAAGCCGCAAGCGAGCAGGCTAAAAAGCGCTTGCTAAATTTTTAAGTAAAAGGAGCATGAAGATGCAAAATGTAACGAACACCTGCGCAGCAGGTACCAAAAACCATGGTGGGATGGTGGGGATACACAGACGGGAGCATTACCCCCCCCCCCCCCATCGCAAAGGAGGGGAGCCAAAATGCAGACACTTAACAAAATCGCAGTACTGAGCCTGCTCAGCCTTAGCCTTGCCTTTCTTGGCAACTGCGGCGGCTGCGGGAGCAGCGGGAACGGAGGAGGCAGTAGCTCTGCTGGGCCCACTTGCACCGAAAACCAGATTCTAAAAGACGGCAGCTGCGAGGCCTGCCCGGCGCAGCAGTTTCCCAACTCAGATCGCACGGCCTGCGTGAGCAACTGCCCAGACGGCGAATACAAGCCTACGGCAAAGCCCACCTGCGAGGCGCAAGTCACGTGCACGGGCAGGCAGATTAGCAACCCGGCTGATAACAGCTGCTTTGAGCTGAGCTGTGACGAGGGCGAGATCGCAGATACGACCGTGACACCGCCCGCCTGCATTGCCGAAAGCGCCTGCCGCACGGCCGAAGGCAAGCTGGTAGG
>CBDETG010000020.1:0-19102 GCA_965242745.1 Leptonemataceae bacterium | reverse complement strand
CATTCTTACAAGCAACTCCTCCGATAGCAAGCAAGAGCGCGCAGGCCCAGCCCTTATCCATGCCTGCCTAAAGCTGCTATCCCACCAAGCAGAATTACCGCTCTTCTTTGCTGCGCAGGCGCCATTAGAATTCCACGTTTTCTGTTCTAAAACACATTTTTTACATGCTAAGCGGCAGGCGCTTGCCACTCTACCAAGGCAAGAATTTACCACACCCAAGCTTACTTTCGCCTGCAAAGCCGTGCTGATAATGAAAGATAATTTCGTATATAAAGTAAGCAATGCAAACTACAGCGTGCCATCTAAAGCAATATCCTTTGTGCGACAGCTCCCCCGCTCGTCGCGTATTTCGTATTGCTGTGGGGAAAGGCGCCCTTCTTGCCGTATTGCATCTCACTAGCTTAGGCTGCGAAAGCGCATCCAGGGAACTAAGCCCGGAAGGTCGTTTGAAAGTGGTGCTGGATCATTGTCTAGGGGTAGAAACTCGCACTGCGCCTGAAGCTTTCCCTCCTCCCTATGTGTGCGGTATGGGGACAGAAGAGAGCCCCTATCTTATTGTGCACGAAAAGCAACTCATGGCCCTGGGAAGGGATCTCGCCAGCGCGCGGATATATTACGCCAGCTATTTTCATTTAATCTACGACTTGGATATGACAGGACAGACTATGGAACCCATAGGAGACCTTGCCAACCCCTTTCAGGGGCGCGGCCATACAATCAGCAATCTGAAAATGAATTTTGAGCGAAGCGCAGGGCAAGATGATGTAGGCCTTTTTGGAGTAGTCAACACAGTAGGCGCTGCCATAGCAGAGCTCAAGTGTAAGACCTATAGACATTTTGCACACTAGGCTGCTTGTGTCTCAAGGTATCCTTTATCAAAAACCTGTTTTGGCGTCAACTTTCTAATAGAGCTATGCGGCCTTTCCTCGTTGTAATATCTGACATACTCTATAATCCCTTTTTCTATCTGGCTTTGCAAAAGACCATCTAACTTTTCAAGCTTAGCCTCTTGCTTCATAGTTCTGTGAAAGCGTTCAATCTTGCCATTGTGCTGTGGTGTGCGCGGACGGATAAGATGATGCCTTTGCAGGCAGCTTTCAGGGGCGCGGCCATACAATCAGCAATCTGAAAATGAATTTTGAGCGAAGCGCAGGGCAAGATGATGTAGGCCTTTTTGGAGTAGTCAACACAGTAGGCGCTGCCATAGCAGAGCTCAAGCTTAGCAATGTAGATATAGCTGGGGGAAGCCGGGTTGGCAGCTTGGTAGGGAATCTGATGGCAGGTAATATTGAAAATTGTTCTGTAAAGGGGGCGAATGCGCTGCGAGCTGTAAGCCATGCGGGCGCGCTGATAGGGATGATCTCAGACGGCGCAGCTAGCAGCATTACAAGCAGCTATGCTGAGCTGGACGTAGAAGCAGAGGGAAACAGCATCGGCGGTCTCGTGGGTCGTATAGAAAATAGCACTCTTAGCATCACAGAAAGCTACGCTGCGGGAAATATCAGAGCGGCGCAGGCAAGCAGCGAGGTGGGCGGGCTCATAGGAGATGCGCAAAATGTCACTCTGGAGATCCAAGATAGTTATGCCACAGGTTCTATGGAAGCAGGAGGAAGCAGCAATATCGGTGGCCTCATAGGCCGTCTGGAGGGAAACAGCTTCCGTCCTAGCAGCATACAGAACAGCTATGCTACAGGAGATGTAACAGGCAGCGGGGACAGTCTTGGAGGCCTGATAGGGAGTCTCTACCTGACTGCTGTCAGATCAAGTTATGCTACAGGAAACGTAACAGGAAACGGCTCTGGCTCGCAGTATATTGGCGGGCTCGTGGGGATACAAACTGCCTCAGTATTAGAGGATAGTTATGCCACAGGCTCCGTGAACGCAAATGGCCTGAACTCTCAGAATACAGGAGGGCTCGTGGGTTCTATGAGAGACACTAGCAGCATAAGCAGTGCGATTCGTAACAGCCACGCTACAGGGAACATAAGCGGGAACGGAAACAATACAGGAGGGCTGGTGGGCATGAATCAGGCAACTAACGCCGCTATCACTGAGAGCTATGCCACAGGTGACGTAAGTGGGGACGGACACAACACAGGCGGCTTGATTGGTATGCATAACGCAAATCGTGGGAGCATTACCGAAAGCTACGCCACAGGAAATGTGAACGGAGGAGGTGACAACACAGGTGGACTGCTAGGCATAAATAACGCAAATAGTGGAACTATCAGCGGGAATTATGCGGCAGGCAGCGTAAGCGGGGGGCGAGACAATACGGGAGCTTTGGTAGGGGCCAGCAATGGCCCTATCACAAACAGCTACGCTACAGGGAATGTGACAGGTTCGCAGAATCATGTGGGGGGGCTGGTGGGAGCTGGAAGAGGGAGCATCACAAACAGCCATGCAATGGGGAATGTATTAGGGCACAGCCATGTGGGCGGGCTTGTGGGAAGCAACAGCAGCGCTATTACTGCAAGCTATGCCCTAGGCAGCGTTCGGGGAACAGGAAGCAATATCGGCGGGCTTGTAGGCAGAGCAAACAGAATCTTAAGCGCTGCCATTATGCACAGCTATGCCACGGGTAATGTCGAGGGAGAAGGGGATGCTGTAGGAGGCTTGGTAGGCCAGAATGGAATCCTCATTGACTACAGTTATGCTACGGGGAATGTGAGCGGGGCCGGAAGCAATATCGGCGGGCTTGTTGGGCAAAATGTAAATATCATACGTAACAGCTACGCTGCAGGGGATGTGAACAGCCCGGGCAGCAGTCAAGTCGGCGGGCTTCTTGGCTCTAGCACGGAAAGCATCAGTAACAGCTATGCCACAGGAGATACGACAGGAAGCTTCTTTGTGGGCGGACTTGTGGGAAGCGCCAGTAATCGTATTGAATACAGCTATGCTGCAGGGGATGTGCATGGCAGTGGTGATAATGTTGGCGGGCTTGTAGGACGCAGCACTGATGTTATCACCCATACTTACGCTGTTGGGAATATAAGCAGTACAGGTGACAGGGTCGGCGGCCTGGCGGGCTCAAGTACAAACACAATCGATGACAGCTATGCCTTAGGGAATGTGACTGGAAGGCAGAGTGTTGGTGGTTTAGTGGGACATTATTCCTCAGGCACCATTACGAACAGTTATACTGTGGGGACTATCACCGCAAGCGCTAATGCGTACGGGCTGGTAGGCTCCTTAGATACAAGCGCCAGCTTGATGGGCACAAATTATTATCAGCATAGCGCCCACTGCACGCCAGTCATTGCTGCAAATGCTAGCTGCGTGCGAAATACAAATCCTGAGGCCACAATCGACGAAAGGGGGATACTAACTTGGAACACTGATATCTGGAGCAACTTGAGCAGCCCAACGGCCTATCCCTGCCTGAGCGTCCTTAGTGTGGGTCGCGGCGGCTGCCCGCCCTTGATTTCTCGCTAAGGCGCTGCCTAGCGGCAAAGCATAGGCATTGGCAACAGCACGGCGGCGCTGAGACTGGCTGGTTCTGGTATGCAGCGAATACTGAGCCCCTGTGCCCAACGCGACATAATGCGGCGGCCGAGACGCCATTTATTACAACACAATCGCAGTCATCACTACAAGGCCCCTGAGTACAGACGCCGCTTATTACTGCAACGCCACGTCAATTCTGACCCCAGCCGTCAGCATTATGTCGTGTTACGAGAGTAGCCCCCCCCACCATCCCCCTATAAGGAATGGGTGGGTGGGCTTTTGGGTGCTAATTTTCGTTTTCGTTGCGAAAAAACGTGTTTTAGCACAAAAACGGCAAGGCATAGGCATTGGTCTGGCGCGGCGACATCCATGTCTTAGCGCCAGACTCTCGCACATCCTGTGCACGCAATGCCTATGCCTTGCGCTGGATTGTTCTAGTATGTACAGCTCCAGCAAAAACCATATCTATTTTGGTCTGGCGCGGTGTGCTCGGGACGCAATGCCTATGCCTTGCACTGGATCGTTCTGGTATGTACAGCTCCAGCAAAAACCATCTGTTTTGTCAGCCCTGCTTTAGCGCCAGACTCTCGCAACTGTGCTCGTGACGCAATGCCTATGCCTTGCACTGGATCGTTCTGGTATGTACAGCTCCAGCAAAAACCATATCTGTTTTGTCAGCCCTGCTTTAGCGCTCTCGCAACTCCTGTGCTCGTGACGCAATGCCTATGATTTGCACTGGATTGTTCTGGTATGTACAGCAGCAGAGGACCTGCGCTACTGATGCCCTGCACCCAACGCGACATAATGCGGCGGCCGAGACGCCATTTATTACAACAAGGCCTCAGTCATCACTGCAACGCCCCTGAGTACAGGCGCCGCATATTACAACAAACGCCCGCCTGTCAATCCTACAGCGTCCCCGGTCTCCACGGGCGCCCAGACTCCGCATATTACAACCACCCGCCCGCGTCATCACTCCCAACGCCGCCTATCTCTAACGCTGCTTATCACTACAACGCAAAGTCAATCCTGCAACGCCGCCTACTTCCACCCCCGCCGCAGTCAGCAAAACCAAGGTCCCTGATTACAAACTCCGCCTACTTCCATCCCCGCCCCAGTCAGCAGCAACCACCGCCACGGCAAATCATAGGCATTGGTCTGGCGCAAACGGCTTCCCTGCCTTAGCGCCAGACTCTCGCACCTCCTGTGCTCGGGACGCAATGCCTATGCCTTGCACTGGATCGTTCTGGTATGTACAGCTCCAGCAAAAACCATATCTGTTTTGTCAGCCCTGCTTTAGCGCCAGACTCTCGCACCTCTTGTGCTCGTGGACGCAATGCCTATGCCTTTGCACTGGATTGTTCTGGTATGGCAACGAATACCTGAGCCCCAGCGCTAACGCGACATAACGCGGCACCGAGACTCCGCATATTGCAACAACGCCCGTAGTCAGCAGAACCAACGCCCCTGACCACAGACTCCGCCTATATACAACCTACGAACATATTTCACACTTTCTGGGCTTGAGGCCTCTCCTTACTGCTTGCTTGTAGAACAAACAATCAAAGGAGGGACCTATGTCCAAGTATGAACATGACTTACAAAACTGTTAATAGAATTACTTGCTGCTTTGCTTTGGCTGGTTCAAAAGAACTTCTATTCTAAGGCTTCATCAAATGAGCAATCCTCTATGTCTTCATTACTATGATGGCGTGGCATTTTTGTGGTTTAGTTGGCTTGCATAAGTCTCGTATGTCCTTAATTGCGTTTAAGAAAGTGGGCATAGTACCGATTAAGAACATTGCCAGTATTGCTGCCTCCGTGCTCTTTGCATGGAAGCTGCGCAGTACGCCTGCTCTAATGAAGTATGCTCTATGTAATGGATGCGCTCTGCCATACATGATTACAGCGCTCCTGCTTTTCCCAGCAGCGTTCTTGGACGCTCAAGCTTCCAAGAATATTTTATTGCAGGCAGAAGAACATTTCTTTCAAAAACGCTACAACATCGCTTTGAAATTATTCCAGAAGCTCATTAGGCAGGAGCCGGAACATGCCCTGGCATATCGCTATATGGGCGATATCTTTCTGATCCAAAACAAAATTGCGCAAGCCAAAGAGCACTTCCACATCGCACGAGAACTCTCACCAAAAGCGCACGAAGAATGGTTCCGTCTAGGGCAGGCTTATATCATCGAAGGGGACGGCAAAAGCGCCCTGGAAGCCTTTGCAGAAGCCCTGCAAATAGAGCCTAAGATGCGCTTATGCCACTTTTATTTAGGACTTACGCATCATAAGCTCTTCCAAGACAAAGCAAAGACGATCTATCATTGGGAGATATACGAAAAACATGCGCAGGGAGAAGAAAAAAGAAAAATACAAAGGGCGCTGGAGATTTTGCGCCGCAAACAGAAAAACCCCCCAAGCTTGCCGCAAGAGCAAGAGGCTTCTGGCGCTTCTGAAGATCAGGCCGCAGCAGATAAGGCGTCAGCAGATAAGGCGTCTGTAGATAGGGCCTCAGCAGATAGAGCGTCAGCAGATCAGGCGTCTGTAGATAGGGCCTCAGCAGATAGAGCGTCAGCAGATAGAGCGTCTGTAGATAGGGCCTCAGCAGATAAGGCGTCAGCAGATAGGGCCTCAGCAGATAGAGCGTCAGCAGATAGAGCGTCTGTAGATAGGGCCTCAGCAGATAGAGCGTCTGTAGATAGGGCCTCAGCAGATAGAGCGTCAGCAGATCAGGAGTCTGTAGATAAGGCGTCAGCAGATCAGGAGTCTGTAGATAGAGTGTCAGCAGATCAGGAGTCTGTAGATAAGGCGTCAGCAGATAGGGCGTCAGCAGATAAGGCGTCAGCAGATAAGGAGTCAGCAGATCAGGAGTCTGTAGATAGAGTGTCAGCAGATCAGGAGTCTGTAGATAAGGCGTCAGCAGATAGGGCGTCAGTAAGGCGTCAGCAGATCAGAGCGTCAGCAGATAGGGCCTCAGCAGATAAGGCGTCAGCAGATAGGGCGTCAGCAGATCAGGCGTCTGTAGATAGGGCCTCAGCAGATAGAGCGTCAGCAGATAGGGAGTCTGTAGATAGGCGTCTGTAGATAGAGTGTCAGCTCAGCAAATAAGGCGTCTGTAGATAGAGTGTCAGCAGATCAGGAGTCTGTAGATAAGGCGTCAGCAGAGGCGTCAGCAGATCAGGATCAGTCTGTAGATAAGGCGTCAGCAGATCAGGTATTAGAAGCAAAGCAGAAAAAGTCTACAGAAAGCGACTTAGAAGATGACCATTTTTATCCGAATATATAGCATACAGCATTTCCCATGATCTGCTTGTCTTATTGGATTGCAAAAGTCTTTCGCTGCCCTTCTTATACAATATTTAAGTCTCCGCAAAGCTCGTTTCAGCTCTATCTTCTTGCTGCTCTGCAAATTCTCAGTGAGAATGTTATGAAGGTCCGCACAAAGCATTTGGTCTACGCCCTCCCGGGCTGCTGCTTGACTTTCATCCTCATCTTGCATGCAAAGGGCAAAAGCCACCAAGCGAGCAGCGCGGCCTCTCAGACTGCGCAGGCCTTGCCTCTTAAAAAAAGCGAATTGTTGTTACAGGCACAGGTAGCTCATAGCAAGGCGAAAGCCAGCAATGCTCAGAGCGCTTTTACAAGCAGAGCAGGACATATACAAAACAAGGGCGCGCGGCTGCAAAAGAAGCCCGTTCAAGAAGAGCCTCAGCTGCAAGCTAGGAAGCCTGCACGCAAACAAGAGACCAGTCTTATATTTCAAAATGATGCAAGTGAGGCGCCAAGCCCTTCTCAAGTCCATCCTGCGCTTTTGCGTGGGGAGTCGGATATGGTCTATGTTTCTTTCAAAGATGCAAATGGGCAAAGAGTGCTAAGGCATTTTCACCTCCCAAGGGATGCGCAAGAACAAAAAGAGCAAAAGCAGGATGTCGAGGAAGGCAAAAAACAAGCGCAGAATTTTCTTAAACAAAAGCAGTACCAAAAAGCCCTGCATGAGAGCAAAACAGCTCTGCTGCAAGCGCCTGAGGATGCAGAACTGCTTTATCTCAGCGGGCGCGCCCATATGGGATTACAAGATTGGGATGCTGCAAAGGAGTTGTTCCAAGAATGCCTCAAGCAGGATGATAAACATAGTTATGCGTATTTTTACCTAGGCGAGATTTTTTATCAGCAGGCCTTATATGCTAATGCAACCCAGCACTATAGAAATGCGCTTGCTCTCAGGCCTAAAATGAGCGCTGCCCGCCTGCATTTGGCTGTAGGCTTAGTGCGCCTTAAGCAATATTCGGAAGCGCAGGAGCATCTGCTAAGTCTTTTACAGTCTTATTCTAAGCCAAAGTGGCAGGAGGAAAAGATCATATATTATTTAGCCCAAACTCACTACAAGAGAGGAAATTACAAGGAAGCTCTCGCTTTGTTAGACACGCAGCGCAAAATTCCTGCCGTGCACAGCCTTAAAGGAGAGATATTGTATCATAGCGGGCGCTTTGCTGCAGCAACTTACCATCTACAAGAGTCTCTCAAAGTAAAGCCTGATGTCTATCAGGACTGGGTTTTGCTAAGCCGCTCCCTAGAAGCGCAGAAGAAAATCCCAGAAGCCCTCTTTGCTTTACAAAAGGCCAGAAGCGTCTATCCTATGGAAGCGGATCTCCACTTTAACATGGCCCGCCTTTATCTAAGCATGGGCATGAAAAAACGCGCCTTGGCAAGCCTTGAAAACAGTCTTTCTATTGCGCCTGCTCACATAGCGGCAGTCTAAGATGAGCCTGCCTCTTTATCCTAAATATGGTTTCCTGGAAAATGCTTATGCCAATCTGGAGCGACTTTTTTACGCTTTGGAAAATATAGAAAGCTTTGAGGAGCAAAGGACTTACCTGCAAAAATATAAAACAAGCAAGTACGAGCTCAATCTGATGGCAGGTGATTTTTATTACAAACACAAAAACTACGATTCTGCAAAAAGAAGATATGCCTTAGCTATGGCGGCAGAGCCAAAGAAAGACAAGTCTTATTTTAAGCTGATAAAGGTCTTTGAGCATTTGCGGGAATATCGCAAAGCAGAATTAGTATACCAACAGCTCATAGAGCAAATCCCTGACTATGCCCAAGCTTATCGCCTCCTAGCCTTGCTTTATCACAAAAACATGAATCTCCCCCAGAAAGCTAAAAGCAAATTTGAAAAATATCTTGCCCTGCGGCCTGAAGCGCAGGATAGGGCGGAAATCTTGCAATTCATCGAGGAAATTGATCGAATACATTGATTCCCGCTCTTGCAGCATAGCCTTGCCGCTAAGACGCTGGGAGAGCGGCTGTCTCATAGCTAAGTTGTATGGAAGTAGAGCTCAAGTCTAGACTAAAGAGAGTGCGCGCCATATTTTGGGACATAGACGGCACGCTCTTTTCTTCTGAGGCGATACTCTCTTCTTCATACCAAGAAGCCTTCCAAGAATTCCAAAAGCAGCATAAAAGCACGAAGAAGCTGTCCATCCCATCGATAAGGGAGATCATGGCCGAGATAGGCAAACCAGTACAAGAAATATTTCAGAATCTAGCGCCAGAGCTTTCGCATAATGAGCAAGCGCAGCTCAGCCTGCATGTCCTTGCAAAATTAGTCAGAAGTATCAGTATGGGGAAGGGGCAATATTATGAGGGCATGCCTGAGGCGCTTCATACATTACATAAAAGAGCTTACAGTTTTTGGAACGCCAGCAATGGCCGCTATCCTTATATAGAAAGCATACTAAGATTTTCATGTACTTTTGATTGCTTTGCAAATGTGCTTAGCATCGATAACAAAAACATCAGAGATAAAAGTGAACTGGTGCAGGCAAATCTTCGCCAATCTCGCTTAGCTCCTGAGGAATGTCTCTTAGTCGGCGATAGGCATACGGACCGTGACGCAGCCTTAGCAAACAAAGTCGGCTTTGTAGCTGCAACTTATGGACACGGCGCCCCTGAGGAATGGGACAAGGCGCTTTTCAAAATTGATTCTCTAAAACAACTCTTAACATACCTCCCCTAAGCGCTTGTCATTCCAAAGAAAGCCTCTCAGAAAAATTTTTGCGCCATGATTCTATAAAAAATCGCAGCTCTTCGGGGCCTGTATTCTTAGCGCAGCTCTGCACAGAGCACATCTTCTCATTGGCATGGCCGCAAGGGTGTATATAAGAAAAGGTCTCTAAGTTATTTGAGATATTCAAAGCCAAGCCAAAGCTCGTAAAAAAAGAACGAAACATCAAGCCTATGGATGCGATTTTTGCGCCGTCAGATTGGCGATACAAACCGGGAGAGCGCTCTCTTTGGAAGACTCCTATGCCCCATAGTTTTTGTAATAGCTCCGCCGTAGTCCCAAGAAGCGCATGAATGAAGCTATGGATTCCAAGAGAACGCCTCGCAAGGTCTATGTGAGGATAAATGAGACATTGCCCCGGCTCGTGAGCGCTGTAGTCTCCTCCGCGCCTTGTCTGGATACAGACTATGCCTTTAGCATGCAGGCTTTCAGCGGGAACAAGAAGATTTTTTTGATGCGATTGGACGCCTGCCGTAATCGTTGGAGGATGCTGGCAAAAAAGAAGCAGCTCGCGTCTATGCCTGCGCAATGCTTCCTGCAAAACTAAGTATCTAGCATAATGCAAAAGAAAGCTTGGTCTGGCGCTGTAAAGATTGATATAAAGGGGCGCTTTCCCCTTCGCTGCATGTTTCTTAGGAGACATCTCACTTTCCTGCGCCTCGGTATAAGTCCGGCTTTGCCTTTGATGTGGAATGAGAATGCTTTTGCGCTTCTGTAATGATGCGTATCGCCTTTTGCTGATCAAGCAATATGTAGACCAAAAAGCAGCAAAAGAGCAGGAGAGTAAAGAAGATCACCAAAAGCAATTTCACCAGCCGTTCCTCAGATAGGGCATCCGCTTGCCGGCCTTCCAAGTGGCGTATGATCAAATATAAGCGGTCTAGGTCCGGGTTTTTGGCGCGGGCTAGATAACGGACTTGGCTTAGCATACGGGCGCTCTCTTTGGCATCCATAAGCTTTAGCTTTTCTGAGACCTCAGCTAAGGGTAAATCCAATAAGGCCTGCGCTTCACGGAATTCCTGCTTGCTCTGGGGCTTGAGCGCCTCTGCTGCGACAGTTTGCAGGCTAAGCAGAGCACAAAGCAAAATCCCAGCCTTAGAAAGGCAAGGAGCAGCAAAGCAAAAAAGAAAAACTTTCATCACGTATTTTTACTTTTTATTGCCAAACGGCGAATTTTTTCATGCTGTATGGCCAAGTACAATAAGACCCAGAAGAGCATATGGTAAGCCAGAACAGACAGCCAAAACGAAAGCCGTATAGGCGGCGACATTTTGTCCAAGACGGAGGGAGGATGCGTATCAGGCTCTATCCACCGTATGGCAAACCAAGTCAGAAGCGAAGCCAGAGCTGAAAGAGTAGCCACTAAAGCAGATGCGCTCCTTGCCTGCACGGGGCTTTCATAGAAATTCCTGCGCACCAGAAAATAAGCGCTGAGAGATAAAAGCAAGATAAAGAAAGAAACCAATCGCGAATCTTTCCAATTCCAGTAAGTCCCCCATTCTGTCGAAGCCCACAAGGGACCAGAAACAAGCACAGCAATACCAAAGAGATAAGCAATGCGCAGGCAGGCCACAGAATAAATATCATATTTTTCTTTTCTACGGAAAAGATATAACAATGAAAAAACAGCGCCAAAGAAAGGAGCATAGAGAGCCACCCAGGCTATAGGCACATGTATATAAAAAATACGATGCGCTATGCCTTGGGAGGCGATAGTAGGCGGGTAATATAGTGAAAAAAGACTGATTGGCAGAAGAATAAAACAAAAGGCTAGGAGCACACATTTGGCCGGGAAAGGCAATGGGGAGAGCTCAGGTTGTTGTAGGAGACGTGACATGTTACAGCTGAAACTTGCTTTGCTTGGGAGCTCTGCCAAGACGATTAACCCGCCGCATCAGAGGCCAAATGCGAATAAAGCAATACGCCCAGACCTCCATAAAGCCCTGCCGGCGCAAGTAAAATAGCATAGTTTTGCCAAGCTATGTGCCATACGGAAAGGGCCTGCTGGGCTGCTTCTAAAAAGTCTAGTCCAAAGAGCAGGACAGGCAGGGCAGGAGGAAAAAGCAAAAGAGGCGCTGCAAAACTGCCTGCGAGCTTAGCGTTCTCCCGGGCATGAGCAAGAAAACCCAAGAGAGTCCCCAATGCGGCGAAACTGAAAGCAACCAGGCAGGCGCAGACGAAGAGAGGTACATAGAGTCTTTGCCAAAGCCTAAAGAAGCTGCCTTGCTCCAAATCAGAAGAGCTTAAAAAAAAAGATATGTGGGCAAACAAAGGAATAGGAAAAGGAGCTGGCATTGCCAATGACTCAGCAGCTTAGCGCAATACACGCCAGCGGGGTCCAAGCTGCTCATATTCATGATGTGCAAAGCCCCAGCCTCCTGCTCACTGCGAAAGCTCTGGCTGCTTAAAAGATGATTGGCCAAGAGCAGACTAGCCAAAAGCGCTCCTCCCAAATGCTGCATTTGCGCAAAAGAAACCTGAGAAAAGGCATAGCGATATAGCGCCGCTAAAAGTACCGCAAAAAGCAAAGCAGAGAAAAGAGAGGCAGAGGAACGAAGCAGCTGCCTGCTATCTTTCTTGTAGACAACGTGAAAACTTCTGAAGAAACCAATACCTTCCATATAAGCCAAGCCTTTGCCTCCTTCTCTTTTGCAAAAGAGCGCCCAAAGTTTGCAAGCCCCCAGCTACAATGGCATATTTCTCCACAGCTGCGGGATGGCAAGTATTCTTTGCTATTGCAAGTGAGCGCTAGACAAGCACGGCTATAGAAAGCCAGCCTGCGCCTTGCTACTATAAACTTTCCATACTACAAACAAAGGTCGCAAGCCTTCTTTTTGTTGCGCGAAAAATAAAATTTTTCTTGACATGCCCTGCGCTTATATTTTCATGCGTCCATTATATAGTATGTGTATGACATGGCGGGCCTATGCCTGATGACGTCACATATGTTGTATTTGAAGGAGTATCAAAGATGAGAAAGATGAAAACCACATCACAATTGAAAAAACGTAGCCGAGAAGGCCTTGGCCTTGGCGGCTTATTATGGAAGAACTTTAGCTTTGCTAATTTGAGATCAGCCAACTTTAGCTCTGCTGACTTGCGATCAGCCAACTTTCGCTTTGCCAAATTCGGCGCTCGCTTGATCACGCTGGCAGCCCTCAGCCTGAGCCTGACTCTGGCGGGCTGCGATACCGGAGGCGGTGGAGGAGGTGGAGGAGACTCCTCAGGCAATGGCGGAGGCACGCCAACTTGCACGGGCAGCGAGATTCTCAAAAACGATCAGTGCGAAGCCTGCCCTGGTTCACAGTTTCCCAACGCGGACAGGACAGCCTGCGTGACGAACTGCCCAGACGGCCAGATAAGGCTGGCAAACAATCCCGCCTGCGAGATTCAAGTCACATGCACAGGCAGGCAGATTTTCAATCCACAGAACAACAGCTGCTTTGAGCTAAGCTGTGACGATGGCCAGATTCCAGATACGACCGTCACGCCTGCGGCTTGTATAGAAGAAAATACCTGCCGCACGTCCCCAGGCAAGCTACTCAGCGCAGACGGCCGCTCCTGCATTAGCGAAAGCGGCTGCCTTGCCGTGTCAAACCAGCTCATAAACGAAAGAGGCGACTGCGAGGCCTGTAGCGGAGATGCGCCCGTGCGCAATGTGGAGAAAAACGCCTGCATCAGCGAGGCGGCATGCCAGGGCACAAGCGTAGGCCCCAACAGCCTACTGGGTACTGACTGCGTCACGGACATGGTTTGCCAGGACATGGCGGGGCATGTTGCCACAAGCGACGGAGTCTGCCAGGCTTGCACAGGAGACGACTCCATACGTAATATGGAAAAACCGCCTGCATGAGCGCGCAAGACTGCCAGAGCCAAAGCGACAACGCCTTTAGCGTGCTGGACGGCGCAGACTGCATCACGGATGCGGCTTGCAATGCAATGACAGGCCATGTTGCCACCACAGACGGAGTCTGCATGGAATGCGGGGGAAATAAGCCTGTAAGCAGCGTAGACAAAAGCGAGTGCATTACCGCAGAGGCCTGCCAGAGCGACAGCAGCCTTAGCCTGCTGGAGGGCACAGAGTGCATTACGGACGCCGCTTGTATGGACATGGCGGGCCGTGTTGCCGCCACAGGCGGCATCTGCCAAGCTTGCAGTGGAGAAACTGCCATACGTAATATGGAAAAAACCGAGTGCATTACAGCGACGGCCTGCCACGGCGGCGTCAGCACGAATCCCAACAGCATCTTAGGCGATGACTGCATCACGGACATGGCTTGTATAGACATGCCCAGCCATGTGGCCCAGCATGACGGCGTCTGCCAGCAATGCACGGGCGACACGCCAGATCGCAACGCCGCCAGAACTGCCTGCGGTGTGGACAGCGACAGCGACGGCCTCTTCGATAGCGATGACAGCTGCCCCACAGGCACGATAGGCCTTGCCAGCAGCACGGCTAACGCCGCCACTGCCGACCCCGACGGAGACGGCTGTAAAAACAGCGAGGATACGGACGATGATAATGACGGCGAAGCCGACACCACAGACGTAGACGACGATAACGACGGGCTGATAGAGATCGCCAGCTACGCAGAGCTCCAGAACATGCGCCATGACCTGGCGGGGCACAGCTACAACGACGGCGACACGGCCTCTACGGCAGGAGCGCCTGAGGAAGCCACCGACAACTGCCCTGAGGAAACAAGCACGGGCTCTGGCATTTACCTTTGCGGCTACGAGCTGGCGGCCAATATTGATGCAAACGCCAGCTGCCCCAACTACGACGGCAGCAACGGCGATGACCTGAGAACAGGCGGTGGCAGCAACGCTGATGACTGCGGCGCAGGGCAGGATGCCTGGACGCCCGTGGGGGATTGCGGCGCAAACGGGCAATGCGGCGGTACCAACGCCGCCGATGACAACCCCTTTACCGGCATTCTGGAAGGCAACGGCCACAGCATCAGCAATTTGTATTACAGGCGGATCTTAGAGGAGCATCAGGTTGCAGGCCTCTTTGGTCATACGTCTGGGGCTGCGATCCAAAACCTGTCCCTGTCAAATGTATATATCCATATTTTTGCAGGTGCATCGTCTATTCTTGCCATAGGTAGCATGGTAGGATTGATGGAGGGCGGCAACATCACAAGCTCTAGTATGACGGGCAACATTAATGCAAGTCGTGCTGTGGGGAGCGCGGCGGGCTTGGTGGGGAGGACAACTGGCACGGTTAGTATCAGCAATAGCTATGCCACAGGCAGTATTAATTGCGAAGAAGCCACCGTTACCGGCGGCGGACTGGTGGGGATTATAACGACTAGCACGGTTAGTATCAGCAATAGCTATGCCACAAGCGACGTTATGTGTGGAGGTGACAGCGGCGGCTTGGTGGGGGGTGTAAATAGCACGACTAGTATCAGTAACAGCTATGCCACAGGCAAAGTTTCTGGTGTTGTCAGCGGCGGCTTGGTGGGGGTTGTAAATAGCACGACTAGTATCAGTAACAGCTATGCCACAGGCAAAGTTTCTGGTGATAGTAACAGCGGCGGCCTGGTGGGTAATGCGAGTGCAATTACTATCAGCAGGAGCTATGCCACAGGCCGTGCTATTGGTAGTACTGGTTTTACCGGCGGGCTGGTGGGGCGTCTGACAGGAGGCAGCAGTATTCAGAATAGCTATGCCACAGGCAACGCTACTGGAGCCTTCGCGGCCGGCGGGCTGGTGGGGCGCTTGGAGGCCTCCCGCATCAGCAACAGCTACGCCACAGGCAACGCTAAGACCAGCGCCGACACTTCCAATGCCGGCGGCCTCGTCGGCAATATGTCTTCGTCCATCATCAGCAACAGCTACGCTGCCGGCGAAGTCAGCACCACCAGCACCGCCGCCACTGCCATCACCGGCGCCTTCATCGGCAACTTTGGCGGCCACATCTTCGGCAAAAACTACTATGTAGACACAGACGGCACGAACGGCATCGGCAGCGGCACATGCGATTCCGCCATCTGCATACGCGCCGGCGCAGCGGGCAATACAGATGCGCAGCGCCGCACCTGGCTGCAAACGACGGCAGACGAAAGCACGGTCGGCATCTTCCCCACAGACGCCACAGGCAACGACCACGACGGCGATAATACAACGCCCAATATCACATGGGAGGTCTGGGACTCCAGCATCTGGGGCAGCTTCACCAGCGGCTATCCCTGTCTCAAGAACATGCCATCAGGCGCGAGGGTGTGTAATTGAATATATTAAGAGGGGGCTTGTGGCCCGGGGCGGGAGGTTGTGCTGACTGCGGGCGTTGTTGTAATAAATGGCGTCTGGGCGTTGTTGCAATAATGTAGCGTTGCTTTTGCTGACTGGGGCGGGGGTTGTAATAAGCAGAGTCTCGGCGCCGCATTATGTCGCGTTAGCTCTGCTGACGAGGGCGGGGGTGGAAGTAGGGGGCGTTTGGGCGCCCGTGAAGCCCGGGGACGCCGTAGGATTGACTGCGGCGGGGTTGTAATATGCGGAGTCTCGGCGTTGTTGCAATAATGTAGCGTTAGTTTTGCTGACAACGGCGGGGAATGTAATAAATGGCGTCTCGGCGCAGGATTATGTCGCGTTGGGGCGGGGTTTCTGCTGACTGCGGGCGTTGTTGTAATAAATGGAGTCTGAGCGCCGCATTATGTCGCGTTAGCTCTGCTGACGAGGGCGGGGATGGAAGTAGGGGGTGTTTGTGGCCCGCGGCGGGGGGTTGTGCAGACTGGGGCGGGGGTTGTGATAGTGAGGCGCTGGTTTTCATGGCGGCGGCAGGGTTGGTAATAAATGGCGTCTCGGCGTTGTTGCAATAATGTAGCGTTGCTTTTGCTGACAACGGCGGGGAATGTAATAAATGGCGTCTCGGCGCAGGATTATGTCGCGTTGGGGCGGGGTTTCTGCTGACTGCGGGCGTTGTTGTAATAAGCAGAGTCTCGGCGCCGCATTATGTCGCGTTAGCTCTGCTGACGAGGGCGGGGATGGAAGTAGGGGGCGTTTGTGGCCCGCGGCGGCGGGTTGTGCTGACTGCGGCGGGCGGTGTTGGTAGTAAGCGGCGTTTTGGGCGCAACACGACATAATACAGGTAAAAACAGCCGGCGTTGTTGTAATAATATAGCGTTTGTTTTCATGACAAGGGCGTCTGTTGCAATATGCGGAGTCTCGGCGCCGCGTTATGTCGCGTTAGCTCTGCTGACGAGGGCGGGGATGGAAGTAGGGGGAGCTTGTGGCCCGGGGCGGGGGGTTGTGCTGACTGCGGCGGGGGTTGTAATAATGAGGCGCTGGTTTTCATGGCGGCGGCAGGGTTGGTAATAAATGGCGTCTCGGCGTTGTTGCAATAATGTAGCGTTAGTTTTGCTGACAACGGCGGGGAATGTAATAAATGGCGTCTCGGCGCAGGATTATGTCGCGTTAGCTCTGCTGACGAGGGCGGGGGTGGAAGTAGGGGGCGTTTGGGCGCCCGTGAAGCCCGGGGACGCCGTAGGATTGACTGCGGCGGGGTTGTAATATGCGGAGTCTGGGCGTTGTTGTGATAATGTCGCGTTAGCTCTGCTGACGAGGGCGGGGATGGAAGTAGGGGGCGTTTGTGGCCCGCGGCGGGGGGTTGTGCTGACTGCGGCGGGGGTTGTAATATGTGGAGTCTGGCGCTGTTGTAATAATGCAGTGTTGTTTTTCATGACGGCGGCAGGGTTGGTAATAAATGGCGTCTCGGCGTTGTTGCAATAATGTAGCGTTGCTTTTGCTGACTGGGGCGGGGGTTGTGATAATGAGGCGCTGGTTTTCATGGCGGCGGCAGGGTTGGTAATAAATGGCGTCTCGGCGCAGGATTATGTCGCGTTGGGGCGGGGTTTCTGCTGACTGCGGGCGTTGTTGTAATAAGCAGAGTCTCGGCGCCGCATTATGTCGCGTTAGCTCTGCTGACGAGGGCGGGGATGGAAGTAGGGGGCGTTTGGGCGCCCGTGAAGCCCGGGGACGCCGTAGGATTGACTGCGGCGGGGTTGTAATATGCGGAGTCTGGGCGTTGTTGTGATAATGTAGCGTTGCTTTTGCTGACTGGGGCGGGGGGTTGTAATAAATGGCGTCTCGGCGCAGGATTATGTCGCGTTGGGGCGGGGTTTCTGCTGACTGCGGGCGTTGTTGTAATAAGCAGAGTCTCGGCGCCGCATTATGTCGCGTTAGCTCTGCTGACGAGGGCGGGGATGGAAGTAGGGGGCGTTTGTGGCCCGCGGCGGGAGGTTGTGCAGACTGGGGCGGGGGTTGTGATAGTGAGGCGCTGGTTTTCATGGCGGCGGCAGGGTTGGTAATAAATGGCGTCTCGGCGTTGTTGCAATAATGTAGCGTTAGTTTTGCTGACAACGGCGGGGAATGTAATAAATGGCGTCTCGGCACAGGATTATGTCGCGTTGGGGCGGGGTTTCTGCTGACTGCGGGCGTTGTTGTAATAAATGGCGTCTCGGCGCCGCATTATGTCGCGTTAGCTCTGCTGACGAGGGCGGGGATGGAAGTAGGGGGCGTTTGTGGCCCGCGGCGGCGGGTTGTGCTGACTGGGGCGGGGGTTGTGATAATGAGGCGCTGGTTTTCATGGCGGCGGCAGGGTTGGTAATAAATGGCGTCTGGGCGCAGGATTATGTCGCGTTAGCTCTGCTGACGAGGGCGGGGATGGAAGTAGGGGGCGTTTGTGGCCCGCGGCGGGGGGGGTTGTGCTGACAGCGGCGGGGGTTGTAATAAATGGCGTCTCGGCGCAGGATTATGTCGCGTTGGGGCGGGGTTTCTGCTGACTGCGGGCGTTGTTGTAATAAGCAGAGTCTCGGCGCCGCATTATGTCGCGTTAGCTCTGCTGACGAGGGCGGGGATGGTGGAAGGGGGCGCTTGTGGCCCGCGGCGGGGGGTTGTGCTGACAGCGGCGGGGATGGAAGTAGGGGGCGTTTGTGGCCCGCGGCGGCGGGTTGTGCTGACTGGGGCGGGGGTTGTAATAAATGGCGTCTCGGCGCAGGATTATGTCGCGTTGGGGCGGGGTTTCTGCTGACTGCGGGCGTTGTTGTAATAAGCAGAGTCTCGGCGCCGCATTATGTCGCGTTAGCTCTGCTGACGAGGGCGGGGATGGTGGAAGGGGCGTTTTGGGCGCCCGTGAAGCCCGGGGACGCCGTAGGATTGACTGCGGCGGGGTTGTAATATGCGGCGTTTTGGGCGCAACACGACATAATACAGGTAAAAACAGCCGGCGTTGTTGTAATAATATAGCGTTTGTTTTCATGACAAGGGCGTCTGTTGCAATATGCGGAGTCTCGCGCCGCGTTATGTCGTATTAGGTGCAGACGTTTTTTTGACACAAAACACGTTTTTTTCGCAACGAAAACGAAATTTGAAACCCCAGATTCCCGCCCACCCAACGTTAGGGGGTGGGTGGAGGCTCGAGTCTCTACTACGTTTTAGTACTTTACAAAGGTCTTAGTACTCTAGGGCTGGGCGCAGGGGCTCATGTGCTTTACATACTACAACAATCCAGCGCAAATCATAGGCATTGCGTCCCGAGCTTATATGTATGCGCTTGAACGCGGGCGCAGGGCCTCAGCA
>CBDETG010000019.1:0-8140 GCA_965242745.1 Leptonemataceae bacterium | reverse complement strand
TCTGCAAACATTTTAGAAGTGGTCTATAAGACTCTGCCGCCTGCGCATGTCATCTAGCATGATCGGCCTTTGCTCCCGCGCCTCTTTTCGCGAGGCGGCAAGGCCTTTCAAGAAAGAGCGGGTCATGGCATGCAAGGGCGCTGCAAGATTTTCTGAGGCGGTACTTGTTGCGCTGCAATTTTTAGCAGACTGCAAAGCAGGCTTGACTTCGTAGCCCTGACTCTCTAAGGCGCGGATGGCTTTTTGCGTGTTGCTCTGGTAATGCTTTCCAGGTGGGCGGGGCATGGCGTTTCAAAATAGTTTTGAAATAGTTTTGAAACTAGATATATGCTAAGACCTCACCAATATCAGTAAAAAAATACGTACCGCTCAGCTTGCGCAAGTAAACTATATCATTGTAGTAGGTGACAAAGAAGAAAAGCTGCGTAAGTACACAGTGCGCAGCAGACAAGGCCAAGTATTTCCTGACAAAGAAGTACAAGAGATTCTATCTGTTTTACAAAAGGAAAAGAGCAAGCGCAGCCAAATGTCTTTATTTTAAGAAATATGTTTTTAGCTTTTTGTTAGACCCGTGAATCAGCTGCCTGAATATGATTTTTTTAGTATTTCGGTGACAATCATTTTTTTATAGTGCCCTTCTAAGTTTTGTCTTGTGTATCTCTTTCTTTTCATTTCTTCTTGGTTTCTTGTCATATTCGTAAATCCCTGTAAATAGCCATATATCATTCCCTTCAGGATAAAACTGAACGAGAGATAAAGCATATAGACGATTGAAATCTCGCCTTTTTCCTGAATAAGCATTCCACTTACGAAGTTCCTTAGGCTCTCTGGCAAATATATCTAATGGCTGAGAATGTGGACCATGTGTATGGAAGCTGATCTTATATTCCTTTTGCGGAGCTTCATGTATTAGCCATATATCTTTTAAATAAATTTCATTCATAATTTCTTGTATTGGCAATGGCAAAATCAATTTCCAATATTGCAATGCCTATGGTTTGCACTGGATTGTTCTGGTATGTACAGCAGCAGAGCTAACGCGACATAATACGGCGCCGAGACGCCATTTATTACCAACCCCGTCGCCGTCATGAAAACCAACGCTACATTATTACAACAGCTCCCAGCCGCCGCCTACTACAACCCCGCCCCAGTCAGCAAAACCAACGCTACATTATTACAACAACGCCCAGACTCCACATATTACAAGCCCCGCCCGCAGTCAGCAGAGCCCCCACTCCCCCGCGCCCTCGCCCCAACGCGACATAATACAGCGCCGAGACGCCACATATTAGCAACCCCGCCCGCAGTCAGCAGAGCCCCCACTCCCCCCGCGCCCTCGCCCCAACGCGACATAATACGGCGCCGAGACGCCATTTATTACCAACCCCGTCGCCGTCATGAAAACCAAACGCTACATTATTACAACAGCTCCCAGCCGCCGCCTACTACAACCCCGCCCCAGTCAGCAAAACCAACGCTACATTATTACAACAGCTCCCAGCCGCCGCCTACTACAACCCCGCCCCAGTCAGCAAAACCAACGCCGCATTATTACAACAACGCCCAGACTCCACATATTACAAGCCCCGCCCGCAGTCATCACTGCCCCGCCGCCTATTCCCAGACGCTGCTTACTACTATAACGCTCTTTGTTAGCAAAACCAACGCCCCTGACCACAAGCGCCGCCTATCACCACAAAGGCCCGCAGTCAGCACTGCCCCGCCGCCTATTCCCAGACGCTACTTACAAATATAACGCTCTTTGTTAGCAAAACCAAGTCCCCTGAGCGCCAGCCCCCCGCCGCCTACTTCTCACATCGCCCCCGCACACCAGCCACAGTCCCAGTACTCAAACGCCACTTTATCAAAAAAAGCGCGCCTTAGATCGCAACAAAGCGCAACGCGCGCTTTGCATCCATAGACTCTGCCTACTTCGCAGGCGCCGCTGTCATCACGCCCCCCCCCCCTCACTACGGCCGCACAAACTTAATGCGCACCTTGTGCGTCACGGCGCTTGTGCCGCTGCCCTTCTGAAAAGTCAGGGCGAGCCAGAAAGTCTCACCCGACGCAATGCCGCCGATGCTGCCTGCGCTCGTGCCCTGAGCCCACGTCACGTCGCTGCTTGCGGTACCGTCTGCCTGCTCCACGCCCGATGCGCTGATACTTATGCCCGTCGGCAGATTGTAGGTGACCGTGACGCTGGAATCACTCCCGCTGGTACCGCCCACGCTGTAGAAAAACTCAGGCCCAGAAGAACTCGTGGGCGCGCCGATGGTGACGCCGCTGAAGACAACATTGCCTCTGGCCCTGTAGAGCGCCTGATGAGGCAAGAGATCGCCGCAGCGCGCCTTGCCTGCATCCGTGTTGCCATAGCCCGGCAGCAAGGCGCATTCGTCTACGTTTTCGTCAGCGTCCGTATCGGGATCATCGGCCGTATGCGGATTGTCGCCATATTTGAGCAGAGGCGCCTTGCCCCTAACGCCCGCATCCTGCCAGTGCGTAGTATTCCATGTTAGGAGCGGATAGCTGCCCGCCGTCGTGAAACTGCCCCAGAGGCTACTGTCCCAAGCTTCCCACGTCAGATTGGGCGTTGTAGGATTGTTGTCGTGATTCGTCCCCACGTTGTCTGTAGGAAACATTGCGACTGCGCTCTCGTCCTGGGCTTGCAGCCACGCACGCCGCTGCGCATCCGTATTGCCCGCCGCCCCTGCGCGTATGCAAACGCTGCTGTCGCATGTGCCGCTGCCAATGCCGTTCGTGCCATCGCCGTCCACGTAATAATTCTTGCCGGTGATGCTGACATTACCATTCACTGCCTGCTGATTAAGCCCCACGAGCCCGCCAGAATAAGAACTAGAACCAGAAGAAGCAGAAACGTCCCCCGCTGCGTAACTGTTGCTGATATTACTATATGCCCGTTCGCTATAGTGAGCATTCCCACGCATCCTTCCCACGAGCCCACCAGAATAAACATAAACAGTCGAAGCAGAAGAAGCAGAAACGTCTCCCGTTGCGTAACTGTTACTGATATTACTATCCCTAGTAGTATATCCATTCCCACCAGTAGTACCCCGCATGCTTCCCACGAGCCCGCCAGCCCACCAGCATAAGAAGAAAAACCTGAAGAAGAGACATCCCCTGTCGCATAGCTGTTACTTATACTACTACTACCAATACTACCCACCAGCCCACCAGCATAAGAAGAAGAATAAGAATAAGAATTAGTAGTAGTAGTAGCAGTAGTAGCAGAGACATCCCCTGTCGCATAGCTGTTACTTATACTACTACCAATAATACTACTACCCACCAGCCCACCGGCATAAGAAGAAGAAGAAGAAGAACCTGAAGAAGAAGAGACGTCCCCTGTCGCATAGCTGTTACTTATACTACTACCACTACTACTACCCACCAGCCCACCAGCATAAGAAGAAGAATAAGAAGAAGAAGTAGCAGAGACATCCCCTGTCGCATAGCTGTTACTTATACTACTACCACTACTACTACCCACCAGCCCACCGGCATAAGAAGAAGAAGAATAAGAAGCAGAGACATCCCCTGTCGCATAGCTGTTACTTATACTACTACTACTACTACCCACCAGCCCACCGGCATAAGAAGAAGAAGAGACATCCCCTGTCGCATAGCTGTTACTTATACTACTACTATGAGTCATATAACCCACAAGCCCACCAGCATAAGAAGAAGAGACGTCCCCTGTCGCATAGCTGTTACTGATACTGCCACCATCCATATACCCCACCAGCCCCCAGCATAATAAGAAGAAGAGACGTCCCCTGTCGCATAGCTGTTACTTATACTACTACCACTACTACTACCCACCAGCCCACCGGCATAAGAAGAAGAAGAATAAGAAGCAGAGACATCCCCTGTCGCATAGCTGTTACTTATACTACTACCACTACTACTACCCACCAGCCCACCGGCATAAGAAGAAGAAGAATAAGAAGCAGAGACATCCCCTGTCGCATAGCTGTTACTTATACTACTACCACTACTACTACCCACCAGCCCACCAGCATAAGAAGAAGCAAAAGCATAGACATACCCTGTCGCATAGCTGTTACTGATGCTGCTACTATCCATTCTGCCCACAAGCCCCCCGGCAGAAGAAGAAGAAGAAGAAGAAAAAGCAGTAGCAGAGACAGACCCTGTCGCATAACTGTTCGTGATGCTGCCTCCCTTCATATAGCCCGCGAGCGCGCCGACATAGACAGAGCTGGAGGAAAGGCTGATGCTGCCTCCCTCAATGGCGAGGTTTTTGATATGCGCCCCCTTCACATAGCCAAAGAGGCCAGCATAGCTCCTATAGGAGCGATCAATACTGAGGTTACGAATGCAGTAGCAGCCCCCATCAAAGCTGCCGCTAAAGGCCTCAGTGCTGCTTTTGCCCACGGGATCCCAGCCCTTGACTCCGTTTCCCGTCTTGCTTGCGCTTGCGTCAATGTTTGCGGTCAGCTTGTAGTGGGCGGCAAGGTAGGCGGCCTTGTCTGCGCCCCGCATCTTCTCAGCGTAGAATTTCAGCGTGTCGTAATCGCCAATGCGATAGGGGTCCTCCTCCGTCCCAGAGCCCGTGCCTGTGCCCGTGTCTATGCTGCAGCTTGCCAGAAAGCCCTCCTGTAGACAGCTATCAACGACGTTTACGGCCAGCCCAACAGTCACCGTGTAGGGCCCTGACCATACGCCGCAGCTGGCATCGCTGGGATCGGCTGCCTCCGTCAGCAAGCAAGAGCGGATTCTGTAAGTGTAGATTCCCGCATCCTTTGCAAATGTGCGCCCTGTTATAGGATAGCGCGGCTTCGTGATGGATGTTGGTGTAGCTAAGATGGATGTTGTTGTAGCTAAGTCGCCCGACTTTTTTTCCTCAAGCTGGTAGCGCCCAGCGCCATCCACTTTGCCCCAGAGCATGTAATATTTGCCATCGTAGGACTTGCTGCCGTATTGGGCGCTCTGGCTGTGTGTCAGCACAGAAGATGTCGGCAGGTGGATGCTCAGCGCTGCCGTGCTGCTCCATGCGCTGCAGCCTGTGTCCTGCTCTGGCATCGCAAAGGGGCAGGCGCGCAACCTGTAGGCGTAGTTTTTGCCTGAATCTCTGTTCTCAGAGGCCATGCTCTGGGGCGAGCCTGTCAGACTTTCTTCTATTGTAGACCAGTTTTCATCGCTGTCGCAGGAGGCCTCGCAGCGGGCCAGTTCGTAGCGCTGCGTGTCCGTCACGCTTGCCCAGCTGATGTCGTAGCTCTCCCCTACAAAAAGGCTCCTTGGGGAAAGCGCAAAGCTGGCAGGCTGGCTGAGGCTACTGCGAAAGTGGAGCTTGAGCAGATCGGCATCAGCCGTAGGCGAGCTACAGGAGCCACCGCCGTAGGCGAGCGTGCAGGCCTTAATTCTGTAAATATAGCTGTCGGTGCCGCTGGCAGGCAGGCTCTTCGCGATGCTGGCGCTGAGCGCAGGCGCATCCACACCCGCAGCTTTGGGCCAGTTTGCGCCATCATCGGAACTTTCTTCTATTATATAAGACTTGGCGCCAGGCACCGCAGACCAGCTAAAGCCCGCCGCATCGTTGTAGGAGGTGCGCTCTTTCTCGGACTGGGAGATATCGCTGGGATCGAGGCTGATGGCAAAATCCTTGGGCACGGGCAGGGCCTCCACCGTCACGCTGTAAGAAGCCGACCATGCGCCGCAGCTGGCATCGCTGGGATCGGCTGGCGCCGTCTGCGAGCAGGCACGGACCATGTAGGCGTAGGCGCCCAGCTTGTTGTTTGTCAAAGTGGACTTGGGGTATCGGGGCGTGTCGAGCTCGTGCTGCGTGGCGCTGCCTGCCTTTTCTTCAAACTGGTAGCGGGCGGCGCCATCCACATTCTGCCAGATCAGGAAATACTTGCCGTCGTAGGATTTGTCGCCGTATTGCCCGCTCTGGCTGTGCGTGAGCACGGGCACGCCGAGGGGCTTGTAGGCGATGCTTGCGTCCGGGCTCCACTCGCTGCAGACGAGCGCCTCTGCGTCGCCGGGACAGGCCTGGATTTTGTATGTGCAGGTCCTGTCGCTTTGGCCGTATTCTGGCATCACGTCCATGCTCTGCTTTTCAAGCGCATCCTGCGCCTGCGGGGCAAGGCGTGCGCAACCTGCGCCGCTTGCGCTGCCATCAAACCTGTATTCTACAGCGCCCGTGACCCGCCCCCAGCTGAGCCTGTAGGGCTGGCCAAAATAGCGCTGGCTGAAGTTCGTAGCAAAGGCGGCGGGCGTGGCAAGCCGCTGGACGATGATGTCGTAGCTGACAGGCTCGCTGCAGATGGGGGCCTCCCCCTCCTCGGGATGATCGAGGCAGAGCTGCAATTCATAGGAAAAAGTTTGAGGCTCGGCGGTGGGTGTTGCGGGATCAGGAGAATACGCAAGGCCGCCCAAGCGCTGGTCTGGTTTAGCACGTAGTAGGTGTCTGGGGGCGCGCCATCGGGGGCTTCCCAGACCAGACGATAGATGCCATCGTAGGAGGTGGTGGGGTCGGGCTCATCGCTCTGGAAGGCGGCGGGCGGGGGCGGGGAGGAGATGCACTGTGTTTTGTCAGCATTGCGTGCCGGTGTGCTGCCAGTGCAGACCTTGCAGTCACCGCCGGCGCTTGCAATCTGCCCCGCCGCATCTGTGCAGGCCGTTTTGCTGATGCACTGGTTTTGCGCCATATTGCGCACGGGGGTATCGCCCCCGCAGGCCACGCATGCGCCGCCAGCAGTCGCAACATGGCCCGCTGCATCGGTGCAGGCGCTCGTGCTGATGCAGGCGTCCTTGTCCACATTTACAACAGGCGCATTGCCCGCGCAGGCCACGCAGTTGCTGCCTGCGTCTACAAACTGATTAGCCACGGCAAGGCAGGCCGCCTCTCTGATGCAGGCGTTTTTGTCCACATTGCGCACGGGGGTATCGCCGCTGCAGGCCACGCATGCGCCGTTCGTGTTTATGAGCTGATTAGCCACGGCAAGGCAGCCGCTTTCGGTAATGCAGGAGCGGCCGTCCACGCCTACAAGCTTGTCTGCGGCATCACGGCAGGCCTGCTCGCTGATACAAGCGGGCGGGCTTGCGGTCGTATCTGCGATCTCGTTTGCCTCACAATTTAGCTCAAAGCAGCTGTTGTTCTGTGGGTTGGTAATTTGCCTGCCCGTGCATGTGGCTTGAATCTCGCAGGCGGGATTGTCTTCCAGCTTGATCTCGCCATCTGGGCAGTTCGTCACGCAGGCCGTTCTGTCGGCATTGGGATACTGCGGCGCAGCACAGGCTTCGCACTTTCCACTTTTTAGAATCTCGCTGCCCGTGCAGGTCGGCGTGCCATTGTCTCCAGAGCCGCCAGAAGAGCCTCCGGTATCGCATTGCGCCAGAGTCAGGCTCAGGCTGAGTATGCTCAGTACTGCAATTGTTGAGACAGGTGGGTGGGGGGGGGGTAAAGAAGCGCAGCGCTTTTGCGCTTTGGAATGGATGATGAAATACGCTGCGCATTTTTCTTCCTCCTAATTGTGATGCTTTGTCAAGCGAGTGCGCGATGCTTTGCCTGAGTTGGACAATGGTTTTTCTAAATGTGTTTTGCATTTTTCTTCCTCCTACATGCGATGCTAGTTTAGCAGTGTGTTATGCTTTTGTTCTATATAAATAAAACATTTGTGTTAATACAGCGTGATGTTTTGATCAAAAGCTTATGTTAAGCTAGCACACTACGGGAAATATATGTCAAGCTTTTTTTAGAAAAAAATTTACTTTCTGGGAACTATCCGTTTTGATACACTCACGCTGGTCTCTATAAACAGCAATCCTCTAAGCGCATATTAGGCTTTCTATATACTTTTCTACGCATTTTTAGCTATCCGCCAATATTCCAAGCGCTATATTTTTTAGCGCGGATGATCATTTTGATTGGGCAGCAAAACTACTTGTCTTTGCTTTCGCTGCTTTGGCCTGTATCATGCCTTGCCCTTATGCCCGCAAGTAAGAACAATACTCACCATTCTGAAACCTATGAGCAATCAAATATAGCTCACAATCTTTTTTTCGTCTTAAACTTTTCTATAAAATCTACTATACTGTCTAATATAAACTAAATAGCGCAAATACTATGCTATGGGTGTGACAATTTTCAGTGTAT
>CBDETG010000018.1:0-6816 GCA_965242745.1 Leptonemataceae bacterium | reverse complement strand
TCTTCCGTAAAAAGACGTTTTAGAAAACGCCGCCCATGATTTTTATAGAGCTTTCCAATACGCTCGTTTTCAATAATATCGCTTCCCAATCCAAGGATCATGCAATCACACCATTGACCACAAGAAGTTTGTTCTTGCTTAGAAAGAAGGAAGCATGGCTCCCCGGCTTGAAAGGCAGGACCTGCTTTGCATCCGCATCCAGACAGATTTCTCCTTCCATCTGTGAGAGGACTTCCAGCCTTTCTCCATCATGTATTTCGGGATTAAGATAGCGTAATTGCCTGCGTTTAGAGTAATGCGCCTCACGCGCTAAGGCGCGAAAAAACGGCGCTTCCTTAGGGAAGACAGCATCCTCTCCAAAGACATGAGCATTACGGTACCAGCCGCTGGAGCCTGCTCCAGTCGCGAGTAGCAGACCAGAACATTGAATCTCTTCCCAGTCTTCTTGATTTTTGCGGATCAAAAAACGACTTATATGATTATGAAAGGCATTGCTCACGCTGATCTCAGACATGCAGGGCCTGATGGTTTTTTTAAGAGAGCTGTCCGGGTTTTGCATTTCTCCTTCTATACAAGTCCATTGCTCTGTTTGCAAGCAATCTCTTAATCGCTGGGAGGATGCAAGTTTTTGTGATAGGGGGGAGTAAAAATCCCGCATAAAGTTTTCAGGCTGGAAATAAAGCAAAGCGCCTGTGGAACTTTGAGGGTCTGAATTCATACCTAAAACAGCTTTGCTACCTGCAAAACGGCTGACATAAATGAAATGATTATCTCCCCCAAAACTGATCAACATATCATGATCCTCTTTCGCAAGCATAGGCAGCTCAGAGTACTTCCCCAAGCGCAGCCCCAGTTTGCCAAGCGCATCACGTATCTTTTCTAGATTAGCTTTCTGTCTTCCATGAGCTCGCAGCATAGCTTCGTAGGCCTCTTTTTGATTTTGGTATATTTCGCATAGCCGCTTTTCTGAAGCATAGACCCTCATAGCGCGCTCCCATTCCGTGCGCTTGGGGACCAGCAGTATGGGCTTATGTGCCTGCATCTTTCTTTCCCGGCGAGGTGGGCAGAGGGGCTTTGCGCGCAATATGGATTACCGCAGAGCCAAAAAGCAGATTTTTGTACACAATCTCAGCAAAACCTGCCTGCTGCAATTCCCTGCATAAAGCTGCTTGGTCGGGGTAGTAACGGGCAGAAGCTGGCAGATACGTGTACATGCTCTCTTTACTACCATGCAAAAGCATGCCTATATAAGGCACGATATTTTCAAAATAGATACGGTGCAGAAAACGAAAGAGAGGGAAGGGAATTTTACCAAGGTCCAAGACCAAGAGCGGGGCGCCGGGACGCAGTACCCTTAGCATTTCACGCAAAGCCTGGCTGCGATCCTTGATATTACGCAGACCAAAGCCTATACTTACAGCGGCAAAGCTGCTGTCGGGAAAGTTTTTTAGAGACGAGGCATCCTGCTCGTATAGGAAGATCTTCTTTTGCAGCAAGGCATTGCGCTTAGAAGTCAGCTTTTCTTTGAAGACAGCGAGCATCTGAGCGCTGAAGTCAAGCGCATGCACTTCTGCTTTCTCGTTTTTTATGTACCGCGCCCATAGCAGGCTGATATCCCCGCTGCCACAGCATAAGTCGAGCACCTTATCTATGCGATGGGGCGACAAAGCGCTGCTCCTTAGCATTTTTCTTTTCCACAGGCGGTGCAGACCCAAGCTGATCCAATCATTGAATCTGTCATAATAAGCTGCAAGACCGTCAAAACCCTGCCTGATATCTTGAGCCGAGATGCCTGCCAGCTGTGCGAATTCTTCTCGTTTACTTGCCAATGCGCCGTACCTGAGCAATTTACAACAAGGCAGTCTCTGCTTAAGGATGCCAGCAGGCAAGCAGAAAAGCCAGCAAGACTGCGCGCAGCTAAAAATATCCGTATTGTTCTTTCAGCAAGAAACCGAAGTATAACTAAGCAGTCTAACAACGAAAAATGTATTTGTTTGCAGGCAGGAGTGAATGATGGGTTCTACTTTTGGAGGATTAGAAATCAGTAAAAGGGGTTTATCTGGCCATCAGAGCGCCTTAGATACCACGGGTCACAACATTTCTAACGCAGACAACAAGTCCTATGCGCGCCAAAGGGTTAACATGCAAAGTATGGATCCTCTTTATGCTCCTTCCTTCAACAGAGCCGGTGTCAAAGGCCAGCTGGGTCAAGGCATGGATATAGGAGCCATAGAGCGGATACGAGACGCTTTCTATGATGATCAGATCATTTCTGCAGAAAACTCCCAGAACTATTGGCGCGCTCACAATCTTTATTTGACTCAGATAGAGCACATTTTTAATGAGCCGACGGATAACAGTTTACGCAGTCTCATGAATAAGTTTTGGGGCAGCTGGCAGGAGCTTGCGAATTATCCCTCTGATATGGCGCATAGGGAAGTAGTCTTGGAACGCGCCCAGGCGCTTGTAAGCCGCATACATGATAGTTACAACAAGCTTAGATTGCTTAGAAAAAGAGCAGATCAAGAGATTCTAACAGACATAGCGCAGCTCAATAGACTGGGCGCTGAGGTGCGTGACTTAAATGCAAGGATCATGAAACTGCAGGCCCTCGGAGACAATCCTAATGACCTGCTGGACCGCCGCGACCTTGCTTTGGAAAAACTGGCAGCCTTGGCAGATATACGCGTAGGAAGAGGGGATAAGGACGAGCTCATTGTTTTTATCGGAGAGCAGGCCTTTGTTCAAGGAGAGATACTGCGTAGACTACAGACAGAAGCTGATCCTGAAAATGAAGGCTATAGCAAAATTGTTTGGGAACACAACCGCAAAGAAACAGTCTGGAAGGGCGGGCATATACTGGGCCTTCTGGAAATGCGCGATAATGCGATAAAGGAACATATTACGCAGGTAGATAGTTATGCGATCAATATAGCGGACATAGTCAATGAAACACACCGCAATGGTTTTGGCTTGAATGCTAAGACAAAGCAAAACTTTTTTGATATAAGAAGTCTTAGTCCTAATGCAGACAGTTCTTTTGTGCTTGAGCAGACCTGGGGCGGCCTTGATCTCAATGATGATGGCGCCTCAGAGCTCACAGCGCTTTTTAGGCTAACAGGCACGCAGCAAGTAGACGCCAAGGCAAGGATAGCTATGCGCGGCACTTTGACTTTCTTTCGCAATGACGCAGAAAATAGCCCTGTCCTTGTAGAGTACCGCGAGAATGATACGCTTGAAGACGTAGTAGAGCGAATCAATGAAAGCCGCGCAGGTCTTGTAGCATACCTTAAGCACGAAGGCTATCTTTCCCTCAAGGCGCTGCCTGCCTCAGATGACTCACGCACCAACTTTATGATCCGTCATATAGAAGATTCAGGAGAGCTTTTAGTAGGCTACACGGGTCTCTTAGCTACTTCTGGAGCGGCAGGCGCCTTTGATTTTCGCCGCGTGGGGGAGCTCTCTAAACTTCGCTCTGCAAGCGAAAATCTCACATTGACTCCTATGTTTCACCCCGCAGCGCATATACAAGTCGCTCAGCATATTGCAGCTGATCCTGCCTCCATCGCAGCAGCGCAGGCTAAGGATACAGAAGGCGGTGACATTCCTAATGGGCGGGCTGATGGCTCCAATGCTCTGCGCATTGCTGCTGCGCTCAAGCAGGACAAGCCTATGTTAGGCTATGCGGAAAATCCCGAAGAATTCTATAATGCTTTGATCTCCAAACTGGGCACAGCTTCGCGCGCAGCTGAAGATGCTCTCCAGCGCCATAAAGACGACTTGACAGCGCTGCAGGCTCTGCGCCAAAGTGTCATGGGCGTAAGTCTAGATGAGGAGATGAGCAATATGATCCAGTTCCAACATGCCTACAATGCCTCTGCGCGCATGATGCAAACGCAAAGTGAAATGCTAGAACAGATCATTGAGCGTTTGGGCAGCTAAAACAGCGTCTTATTGAAGAGGGGCTTTGTTTAGTATTGTATCTTGCTGCTCATCATGATCAGCCTTCTCATTTACAACAGAGGAGAAATCATAAGCAAGAAACGTATATTGATCTGCGCCTCAGGAAGAGGCTCCAATTTCCGGGCTGTTTTTGGCGCTATTAGGAAGGGCGGCTTGCCTCAGGTGGAGCTTGTAGGCTTGCTGACAGACCGTTTCCATAGTCAGGCAGAGCAGTTTGCTAGAGATCATGAGGTCCCTGTTCGTATCGTAGATTTTGCTTCATGCCGGAATCGTGTGGACTTTGATAAGCAGAACCTTGCCGCTATACATAGCTTCCAGCCCGATTTGATCATGACTTTAGGCTATATGCGCATTCTGGGTCCTCGGATTATCCGAGTTTTTCCTCATCGTATTATCAATCTGCATCCTTCCCTGCTGCCTGCTTTCCCGGGAATGCGGGCTCAAGCCAAGGCGCTTGCCTATGGCGTCCGATTTACGGGGGTCACTATGCACTTTGTAGATGAAGGCTTGGACACAGGTCCCATTATCGATCAAAGGCTTGTGGAGGTCCTTGCCCAAGACACGGAAGCAAGCCTTAGTGAGCGTATACGCAAAGAGGAACATAAAATAGTAATAGAAGTCATACGTCTTTTTTGCCAAAATCGTTTGCGAGTGCAAGATTCGAAGACGCATATTCTCTCAAATAAAAGGCCTGCAAACACATCAGTATCACAGCAAGGCAAGACGCTTTAGCATACAAGAGCGCTGGGGCGCTACTAGGTCTTTAGCTTTCGTTTTTATCTGCGCAAAAACGCGCCTTATCATCATAGCAAAACGTGCATGACGCCCGGCAACTCACACGCATCGATAGCAGCGCATAGCACCTCCTACCCACTCCAAATTCATCAGTAAAAAAAGTAAATTTTTTCTAAAAAAAGTTTGACATATATTTACCCTAGTGCTAAAATACCATAAGCTTTTGATAAAACATCATGTTGATAAAACATCATGTTGATAAAACATCATGTTGATAAAACATCATGTTGATAAAACATCATGTTGATAAAACATCATGTTGATAAAACATCATGTTGATAAAACATCATGTTGATAAAACATCATGTTGATAAAACATCATGTTGATAAAACATCATGTTGATAAAGACATCATGCTGATAAAAACATCATGCTGACGAAAGCTCTTGCTCTGTTTTAGCATTTCTAAATATGTGAAAAAAAATAAATTCTTTTCTAAAAAAGTTTGACATATATTTACCCTAGTGCTAAAATACCATAAGCTTTTGATAAAACATCATGTTCATAAAGCATCATGTTGATAAAGACATCATGTTCATAAAGCATCATGTTCATAAAGCATCATGTTGATAAAGCATCATGTTGATAAAGCATCATGTTGACGAAAGCATCATGTTGACGAAAGCATCATGTTGACGAAAACATCATGTTGATAAAACATCATGTTGACGAAAACATCATGTTGACGAAAACATCATGTTGACGAAAACTCTTGCTCTGTTTTAGCATTTCTAAATATGTGAAAAAAAGTAAATTTTTTCTAAAAAAAGTTTGACATATATTTGCCCTAGTGCTAAAATACCATAAGCTTTTGATAAAACATCATGTTGATAAAACATCATGTTGATAAAACATCATGTTGATAAAGACATCATGCTGATAAAAACATCATGCTGACGAAAGCTCTTGCTCTGTTTTAGCATTTCTAAATATGTGAAAAAAAATAAATTCTTTTCTAAAAAAGTTTGACATATATTTACCCTAGTGCTAAAATACCATAAGCTTTTGATAAAACATCATGTTAATAAAGCATCATGTTAATAAAGCATCATGTTAATAAAGCATCATGTTAATAAAGCATCATGTTAATAAAAGCATCATGTTAATAAAAGCATCATGTTGATAAAACATCATGTTAATAAAAACATCATGTTGACGAAAACTCTTGCTCTGTTTTAGCATTTCTAAATATGTGAAAAAAAATAAATTTTTTTCTAAAAAAAGTTTGACATATATTTACCCTAGTGCTAAAATACCATAAGCTTTTGATAAAACATCATGTTGATAAAGACATCATGTTCATAAAGCATCATGTTCATAAAGCATCATGTTGACGAAAGCATCGTGTTGACGAAAACTCTTGCTCTGTTTTAGCATTTCTAAATATGTGAAAAAAAGTTTGACATATATTTACCCTAGTGCTAAAATACCATAAGCTTTTGGTAAAAACATCATGCTGACGAAAGCATCATGTTGACGAAAACACAGGTGTTTTTGCAAAAGCATATCACACTCGCTTAACAAAGCAATCGCATTTAGGAGGAAAAACAAATGCAGAACAAATTTAAAAAAACCACAGCTCAACTCAAAGGAGGCATCACAGACTCGAAGGGCAAAGCCCACAGCTTTCCTGAGCACCTGCGCCCACACGACATAATGCGGCGCCCAGGCTTCGCTTACTACAACAAGGCCCGCCGCCATCACTTCCTACGTAGCTTAGCCTTGCAGCGCTTCTTTACCCCCCCCCCCCCCCCCCCAACTCGCTCAGGAGGCAGGCGCATGAAACACAGCTTAGTTTCTTGTCTCCTCCTTGCGGGTATTCTTTCGCTTAGCGCCCAGTGCGGCTACATCAACCCCGGCCTCTGCGGCGGTGACCAGTTTGCAAACCCAGACTTTGAATGTATGCCCTTCGCCGTCCAAAACCTGCGAAGGGAAATGGACCCCGCCCATCCCACCAACCCGAAAAAGTTCTTTCTGGAATGGGACCCAGCCCCCGGCGGTTATGAATACATACAAATGTATAAAATCGAGAAGGGCACTGCAAGCTTCACGGGTGCA
>CBDETG010000017.1:0-66733 GCA_965242745.1 Leptonemataceae bacterium | reverse complement strand
CGCACCTTGGTAAAGTTTCTTTCTTCTTTAGACTATGTTATAGCAGCGCATGATATCTATAAAGAGTATCGTTTCCGTCTTTTGTCCCAGTATGAGCACGCAAAGTCATAGCGTGCAAAGCAAATAGCTTAATTAGCTGCAGCGCTTTGTGTTTGTCTCTTGCGAGCAAGCGCGCAGATCACGCTCCTTCCCTAGTCTGCTTGTGCGGATGGCCTCTTTTTGCATCGTTCTCAAGGCCTCTTCAATGCAGGCAAAGGGGAAGACGCTGGCTTGCTTTCGCATAGCTGACAATGCGATCCATACTAATAGCAGCAATTTTATGTATCATTCATGTTCTTTTTACATATGACATTCGAAACTAACATAATGCAGCAATGGCACTATCAAAAGGGGCGTCTAAACATGTAAGGAGAGTAGTTATGCAAAATTTAGTTTTTTCTTTGATGTTTGCAGTAGCAGGAAGTTGTTTTGCTGGCGCAGCAATCGCTCTGCTGTTACTAGGCTTACAATAGGCTGCGTGCTGACAAAGTGGTATAAAGGGCTTCCCCTAATGCATTGTCTATGAAAGCCCCGCATAGCCGGGGTTTTCATATTCCCTATCGCGCTTTTGGGCAGCAATGCGCAGAGCTTATGAGAACTAGCGCATAGGGCAGCAGGGCTTTGGAGGGTCTTCAGGTTATTTGCCTGCTATAGCAAGTCTTGTCAGTTTTTGTAAAACAGCCGCATCATCTTTTGTAAAAGTATCACTGCATTCCGGCCCCCCTCTGCGCTGCTCAGTTTATGCAGGTGTTGCTTTCGTAGTGAGTGTATTCAACGCCTTTTGTCGTGCCGTCGAGTTGGTAAATGATCCTTGTCTTATTATTGCCATTGCTTTCGTGGTAGGCGTATTCCTCGTCTTTTGTCGCGCCGTCGGGTTGGTAAATGATCCTTGTCTTGCGCTTACTGTTGCTTTCGTAGTAGGTGTACTCAGCGGCTTTTGTCGTGCCGTCGGTGTGGTAGATGCTGCCAGCATTGCAAGTATAGATGAAATAGTGGTGATTTGTTTCATTTCTAAAGCTTCTTTCACGTCTACATAGTATTTTTTAGGCAGACTAAGCAAGCAAAAAATTGTTGGCGCTTGTTTTTTGCAAATTTTCCCTAAAAAATTTTTTAAAAGCTTGTACTTTTTGCCCTCTAGACTAAAATGGCCTTATGTCTCATCGCCCTTGCTGCTCTTTTGCCTTTTTGCTTTACAGCTTTTTCTTTGCAAGAGCAAAGGAGCTGTCATATTTTATCTTCTTGCTTGTACTTTGCTGTATTGCTCTGCCTGAGAATCTTGGGGCGCAGTCAGCCAATCCCTTTCACATACCTGTAATTGAGGGTATACGTGGAGCTCAGAATCCATCAGAGGCTTCCTTCTCTCTCTTTTTGATTCTTCTCTTGAGTCTCTTAAGCTTAGCGCCTGCTTTAGTGATGATGATCACTTCTTTTACAAAGGTTGTCATAGTTTTTGACTTTGTACGTCGAGCGCTGGCTTTGCAAAACATGCCGCCCAATCAGGTACTTTTTGGATTAGCTATTTTTGTAACAGCCTTCATTATGGTGCCGACTATCAAGGAATTTAATGAAACAGCTCTGGACCCTTATTTGCAGGGACGCAGTGATACTACATCTTTTTTCAGCAAGGGCATACAACCCTTTCGCAAATTTATGATTCAGCAAATTGGCCAAGACGGCTCTCAGGAGATCGGTCTCTTTGTCAAGCTTGCCGGTAAAAAAGCGCAGGACATCAAAAGCTTAGATGATATCGACTCATATATTCTGATTCCGGCCTTTATGCTTGCAGAGATCAAAAAAGCCTTTATCATAGGCATTGTTATTTTCATACCTTTTATTATCTTAGATTTGGTTGTAGCCTCCACGCTGATGTCCATGGGTATGATCATGCTTCCCCCCGCCTTGATTTCTTTGCCTTTCAAAATCATTCTTTTTATACTGGTGGATGGCTGGCACTTGATTACTTACAACCTAGTGCGCTCCTATGAATTACTATGAATTACTTTGAGCAATATGTGAAGTAAGGGCATATGTTAGAAACAGACGTAATACAAATGATACAAGAGGCCTTGATGGTGACCCTGAAAGTGTCTGCGCCTATATTGTTTTTCAGCATGGGGGTGGGCCTGATTGTCTCTATACTCCAAACAACGACTTCCATACAAGAGCAGACTCTGACTTTTGTACCCAAGCTCGCCGCTATTTTTTTGAGTATAGTCTTTTTTTTCTCCTATATGCTGCATACTATAGTAGATTACACAAAAAACATGTATGAGATGATCTTACGTTTCTAGGCTGCAGGCGCAGAAGGAAGAGTGGAAAACATAGAATACTTAGCCCTGATTTTAGCCCGCGTTGGAGGCTTGTTTTTCATAGCTCCCATCTTTTCCTCCGGCGCCGTCAGCTATAGGTTACGCATGGCCTTAGCTCTATTGCTTTCCCTTGTTTTGTACCCTGTGACTGTGCACTATCTTGGCCCACTTCCGACTTCTCCTCAGAGCTTTGCTTTTGCGGTATTCCAGCAGGCTTTCATTGGCTTGAGCATAGGCTTCTTGGTGCTGCTTATCTTCTCTTCCTTTCAAATTATTGGAGAAGTCTTTTCTTTACAAATGGGCATCTCTTTTTCTGAAGTCTTGGATCCGCAGTCGCAGGTTTCCTTACCTCTCTTGGGCATACTTAAGAATGCGGTCGGGATTCTGATTTTTTTGGCTGTTCCTTTTCAAATGGACGGCTCTTATATGCCAGCTTTTTTGCATATGATACAGGCCTTGCGTTACTCCTTTGAGGCAGTGCCCAAACTTGGATTAAGCGCGCAAATCCAGGGCGGACTTTTGTCTCATGTGGACGAGGCCTTTAGTATGATGTTCCTAACAGCGCTGAAAATAGGAGTGCCCATTATAGGCGTTCTTTTTATCAGCTCGCTTACCTTGGGTCTTTTAGGGAAAGCAGCGCCTCAAATGAATCTTATCAGTATGGGTATACAAATCAATATCACGACAGGCTTACTGGTTTTACTCTTCCTCTTCCCGGTGATCGTTCCTCTTATGAGTGACGCTTTTTCTCTGCTCTATGCGAATATGGGCGAGCTTTTTTCCAACTGGCCTAAGGGAGATAAGCGCTAAAACAATAACAACTAATGCAAGAAGAAAAAGACATCCTTGTTTTGGGAAACTATTGCGTACAGGCAGATTGCTTAGCTTTTTATGATCTGCAGCGTTTTGCGGCGGAAGATGAAGGGCGTACAGAGCTTCCTAGTGAAAGAAGGCGCCGAGAAGAGCGGCAGCGAGGGAATGTAATCCGTTCTGGAGAGATTGTTTCTGCTGCGGTACTTTTGGGAGGTGTTTTGGCGCTTTTTCTAGGGGGCGTTTATATGTTTGCTCTAACGCACAAGGTTTTTTCCACATATTTCCAAAGAGATTTCCGGGAAGTGCAAAGCTTTCTTGCTACTATGGAGAGCATCCAGTCTATCATGCTTTCTATGGCTTTTGAAACCGGGAAAATTGTTTTCCCGGTCATAGGGGCGGCTTTTGTCATGGCTATAGTGGGGAATGTTTCACAGTTTGGTCTGCTTTTGAGCGCCTATCCCCTAAGTATGCGTTGGGAGAAGATCAAACCTGAATTTCGCCGCATTATCCCTGGAAAGCGTACCTTTTTTAACTTAGCTCGAGTGCTCATGCAGCTGCTTCTTATCTCTGCTGCCGCCTATATTATCATAAGCAAGGACTATGCGTCCATGTTAAAAACAGCGAATATGGGGCTCGGGTCAGCTATCTTACTATTTTTGCAGGTTGCCCTCAAGCTGCTTGTAGTAGCAGGCCTTATCTTTGCCCTTGTTGCTGTGCCGGACTTTTTCTATCAGCGTTATGAGTACTTGGAGAAGTTAAAAATCCCCATCTCTGAAGCCAAGAGAGAGCGTAAAGAAGAAGAGGGCGATCCTTTGATTCGCCAACGCCAACGCGACAGGGCTTATGAACTGCGCAAGCAGCGTAATATGCTGCAAGAGCTCCCTGCTGCGGACGTGCTTGTTACTAACCCCACGCATTTTGCTGTGGCTCTGCGCTACCAAAGCCACATAGATCAGGCGCCGGTAGTAATAGGCAAAGGGAAAGACCATTTCGCTTTTGTAATGCGTAAGATAGCTCAAGCTCATTCCATACTCATTGAAGAAAATCCACCTTTAGCGCGCAGCCTCTATGAAGAAGTAGAGATCGGTCAGGAAATCCCCGCTACTTTGTACAGCGTTGTCAGTCTTATTTTTGCAAAACTGGATCGTTTCCGAAATAGGGCGCAATAACATGCTTAATATAATACGTAAACATATTCAAAATAGCGATACCATACTTGGCCTAGGCCTGATTTGTATTCTGATCTTAATTATCATTCCCCTGCCGGGCTATATACTGGATGCGCTTATTGCCTTATCTTTTATGTCAGCTATCTTGATCATCTTAACATCCCTTGCCTCGCAAAATCCCGCGAATTTTTCTGTTTTCCCCACATTGCTTCTGATTACTACGATTTACCGGCTGGCCTTAAATGTATCTACAACAAGGATGATCCTTTCTCAAGGGGATTCTGCCACCTCCAGTATTATCGAAGTATTTGGTACTTTTGTCGTAGGGGGGGGGAGGGATGCCGGCGCCTACATTATAGGGATCATCATTTTCTTGATCCTCACTTTGGTACAAGTGCTTGTTATTACCAAAGGCGCTACGCGCGTATCTGAAGTGGCTGCTCGTTTTGCTCTGGATTCTTTGCCTGGGAAACAGCTTGCCATAGACTCCGACTTGGCTGCAGGTTATATAGATGATAAAACAGCGCGCGAACGCAGAGAGATGCTGCAAACAGAGATGGGCTTTTATGGAGCCATGGATGGAGCTTCGAAATTCGTGCAGGGTGACGTGCGTTTTAGTTTGGTGATGATCGCTATCAACGTCTTAGGAGGGATCATTGTAGGTACAAGCATACGAGGAGAGAGCTTCGGGGAGGCTGTAGAAACGTACACGCGTTTTACTATCGGTGATGGACTTGTTTCAGCTATACCCGCTTTGCTTATTTCTTCAGCCACTGGCATCATTGTATCGCGTTCTGTAGGCAATGAGAGTCTTCCGGAAGATATCAAGCAGCAGCTCCTTTCTAATCCAAGAGTACTTTATGTAGTCGGCAGTATTCTGGGCATTTCAGGGCTGATCCCAGGCTTTCCCTTTGTAGCTATGTTTAGCATTGGCGGTCTGATTTTTTTTGTGGGGACGCGCTTAGAACAGTCCCTGCAAAAAGATACGACAAGCGGCAGCAGTACTGATTTGCAAAGAGAGGGGAGCCCGGCAGAGAACTACCTGCAGCATCTGCGCACAGAATCTTTAGAAATGGAGATAGGTTATAGCTTAGTGCCTTTGGTGGACACTGCTACGGGAGGCACTCTCTTGGATCAAATCTCACGCCTGCGCAGGCGCTTTGCGATGGAAAACGGCTTGATCCTTCCTTCGATACGCATAAGGGATAATATGAGTCTTGAAGCCAATGAATATGTGATTCGCCTCCAAGGGAGTCAGATAGGCAAGAGTAGTCTGGAGCCGGACAAGCTGATGGCCATTGATACGGGTAAGGTAAAACGTGAGTGGGAGGGCGAGGCCTTTCAAGAACCGAGCTTTCATCTCAAAGCCTATTGGATAGAAGCAGATCAAAAAAGCAATGCGGAAGAAGCGGGTTACGATGTCGTAGATGCTTCTACTGTAATTGCTACGCACCTTTCCCACCTCATACAGCAGCACAGCTCTGAGATCATGGGCCGCAGAGAGGTGAAAAATATCTTAGATAGTATTCGTGAGGATAACCCGGTGATCGTAGATGAAGTCCTGAATGAGAGCAAGGTAAGTTTAGGGAAGATACAGGCGATACTGCAGAGTCTTTTGCGTGAAGGCGTATCTATCCGTAATATGCAGCGTATTTTAGAAACGATTGCGGATCATTATGCCCGCACTGAGGGAGATACGCAGCTGCTCTGCGAAGCTATACGCCAAAATCTAGGCCGGCAAATTGTGGAAGACTTGGTTGATGAAAAAAAGATACTCCATGTTATCAGTCTGGATGAAGAGACGGAAAGAAGTCTAGGAGAAGCTATACACCGCGACCCGGTAGAAGGATTTGTGGTGGCTATGCATCCCGATCTTCACAAGAAGATCGGAGATGCGCTGATGCGGCGCTATCAGGACGCTGTGCGGCAGTCTTACTATCCTGTCTTTGTAAGCAGCTGGAGTACGCGCGCTGGCCTCTTTCATATTCTCGAAAGACTTCTGCCTGCGCGTGACTTTAAGGTGCTGGCTTACGAAGAGATTCCTTCGGATCTAAAGCTCGAAATTGTAGGAGAGCTCAAAGCAGAGACTCAAGCTACCGCATGAGCGCTTCTAAGACATAATGCGGGTATTTATAGAGGCATATCTTGAGCTTTATCGCAGCATAGGTCCGCGCCATTGGTGGCCCGCCCAAAGCCCTTTTGAAATGATGCTCGGCGCCATCTTAACACAAAATACAAGCTGGGCAAACGTAGAAAAAGCCCTGGCTTCCTTAGCTTCAAAAAAGCTTTTAGAAGCGTCTAAGCTTGCCAAGCTCAGCGCAGCAGAGCTGGCGCCGCTCATTCGCAGTTCAGGTTATTACAATCAAAAGGCACGCAAAATCTTGTCCTTAGTCCAGTGGTTCTCTGCCTACGATTATAGCATAGCGGAGGTTTTGCAGCATTTTACAAAGGGCAAAAGAAATCCTGCCAGCCCCGCCATTAAGGAAGGCCAGGAAGCTTTGCGCAAGGAACTGCTCTCGCTATACGGCATTGGCCCGGAGACTGCGGATTCTATTTTATGCTACGCTATGGGTCTGCCCTATTTTGTGGTAGACGCTTACAGCCTGCGTTGGCTGGCCCGCTATCAGCCGGATTATGCCTGGATCTCATATGAGGATTTGCGCCTTCGGGTGCAAAGCGAGTTCGAGCTTTATTTCCCTCAGAAGCAATGGAATAAGCATTACAACGAATTCCATGCCTTGCTGGTCTACCTAGCCAAGCATATCTGTACCAAAAGAGAAGCGCATTGCGCGGCTTGCCCCTTAAACCAAAAGTGCGCAAAAAATATCTAAAACTTTGCTCTTCAGCTCTCATCAGTACTCTAGCCTTCCATATAAGAAATGCTTTACATATTTTCAAAACAAGAGGATGGGAATGATATACTTGACATGAGCTCTTGTATGACTCTAAGCTATTCTAAACATGGAAGGTCTGTATGAGTTTTGAATGTAAGACCTATAGACATTTTGCACACTAGGCTGCTTGTGTCTCAAGGTATCCTTTATCAAAAACCTGTTTTGGCGTCAACTTTCTAATAGAGCTATGCGGCCTTTCCTCGTTGTAATATCTGACATACTCTATAATCCCTTTTTCTATCTGGCTTTGCAAAAGACCATCTAACTTTTCAAGCTTAGCTTCTTGCTTCATAGTTCTGTGAAAGCGTTCAATCTTGCCATTGTGCTGTGGCGTGCGCGGACGGATAAGATGATGCCTGACACCAAGAGATTGCAATGTAGTTTCAAACAATCCAGCCCTGCTTTGCTTTTGCCTTTTTGCATTCAACTCTGAAGTATAACGATTGGTAAACTCAACGCCATTATCTGTTTGGATCAATTTAGGCTTCCCATATCGATTTACATATTCGTGCAAAGCTTGCGTTGCTTCATAAGCAGACTTTTCTTCACAAACATGGACAAAAACACTTCTACTACAATCATCAATAAAAGTCACAGCATAGACTTTATTGCCGTTGTTGTTTTCTATGCCCAAGTAGACCGTATCAGCCTGCGCTCTATCATGCTTATGAGCAGCGCTATAACGCTTATCGTGCGGGTTCGCCTTTTTACGCTTATGTGTATTGCATACATTGTTGCGGCGCAGAACCTTATCTACAGTGGAAGGCGCAATATACTTTCCTGTTTGCCTGCGATACAGAGCAGCGATGATCGCTCCACCATTTTGCCTGTCTTCGCGTATTTCTAAAATCTGACGCTCTACCTCAGGGCTAGTTTTGTTTGGTGAGTTATGCGGCCGTCTACTTTTGCCTTTTAGAGCATGAATGCAGTATCCATTTTCACGCAGGACTTTTATATGATTGTAAAAGGTCCTGCGTTGTATGCCAGCTCGATCGCAGCCTAATGAAATGTTTGTACTTTCTAATACGCGGATCAGCAAGCGTGCTTTTGAGCGCACTGTATCCTCTTTCACTCCTAATAGATTTTGTTTTATTTTTTGTAGGTCATTTTGATACTTGGACATAGGTCCCTCCTTTGATTGTTTGTGTTGCAAGCAAGCAGTAAGGAGGGGCCTCATGGAAGGTCTGTATGAGTTTTGAAATCCTTTACAAGCAAGAAAGTTTTCAACAACGCGCCCAAGAGCTTGCCTCCAGAACAGACTCCCTGCAAAACAGCAGAGAGGCAGCTCGGGTCTTGGCAAACTGGGAAGAGGGCCGTCCCTTAGAGCTCCAAGACTTGCTATGTCTATTGGCGCCGGGAGCTGAGGAGCTGAGCGAAGAAATATTTGCCTGCGCACGCAGCTGCACAAAACAGCGCTTTGGTTCTACTATGCAATTATACGCTCCTTTGTATCTCTCTAACTATTGCCATTCCACCTGCACCTATTGCGGCTTTAGCCGTACGAATCAGATCAAGCGCCTCCAGCTAAAGGTAGAAGAGGCTTTGGCCGAAGCGCAGATTTTACGCAAGCAAGGCATAAGACATATATTGCTGTTGACAGGGGAAGATTACAAAAACACTCCCCCTGCTTATCTCGAGGATGTCATAAGCGCTCTTAGCCCCCACTTTGCTTCTCTTACTATGGAGGTTTATCCAATGGATACTGCGCATTATCTCAGACTCCGATCCTATGGCCTGGACGGCGTAGCAGTCTATCAGGAAAGCTATGATCCACAACGCTATAAAGAAGTACACTTAGGCGGCATGAAAAAGCGTATGTATTATCGTCTGAATTGTCCAGATCGAGTCGGAGCTGCCGGGATACGCCGCATTGCCATCGGCGCCCTCTTAGGTCTTTCTGATCCCGCTGTAGAAGTCTTCTTTCTTGCTATGCACGCTCAATACCTAATGCGTCAATATTGGCAGTCTGAAATCTCTCTTTCCCTGCCTCGCCTGCGCCCTTCTGCCGCTTTGGGAGAGGAGCAAGTCCCTTATATATCAGATCATAGCTATGCCCATTATTTATGCGCCCTGCGCCTTTTCCTGCCGCAGGCAGGGCTGAATCTTTCCACCAGAGAAGCGCCTCATATACGTGACATGCTGGCAGATATTTGCATCACGCACATGAGCGCTGGTTCCAAAACTGAGCCCGGCGGCTATTCAGGCAAAAATAGTACAAAGCAATTCGAGAACTATGACAAGCGTTCTATACGGGAAGTAAGTATGCAGCTAAAGGCTCAGGGCTTAGATACTGTTTTTGTAGATTGGAGTCATGTTTTGAACCGTAGCGCTTAGCAAGGCAATGTTTTTCTTGTATCAGTCTTTGCTTGTCCTTCTATATGTTGCAGCCTTGCTCTTGTTCCCAATCCTTCTATGTCTTCGTTTTTCCAAAGAGCAATGGAAGCAGCGCTTAGCATTATTCTTAAAAGAGCCAAAGCAAGGGCATAAGAGCTCCACAAAAGTACTCTATTTTCATGCTGCCTCTGCAGGAGAAGTGCGTCTCTTAGAGGCCCTGCTGCAGAAGCTCTCAGAGCTCAGGCCAGGCTTAAGGATACATCTCTCCGTTATGACAAGCGCAGGCTACCTGACAGCGCAGCAGCTGTACCAAAAGAAGCTGTCCCTGCCCTTTACTCTCTCGTATTTGCCCCTCGATCTCTATTACTCCATGAGACGCTTTTTAAGCAGGCTGCAGGCAAATGTGATCGTCCTTACAGAAGGGGAACACTGGCCGGGCCTTCTGTACGCTGCAAAGAGCATGCAGATCCCTGTTATTCTTATCAATGCGCGCGTATCTGAAAAAAGTTTTCACCGTATGCTTTTCTTCTCCAAAACACACGCAAAGCTCTTGAATTCCTACCAAGCCCTTTTCTGCCGGTCTGATATAGACAAGCAGCGCTATCTTAGACTTGGTCTGGCTTCAGAAAAGCTTTTCTTGGCAGGCGATTTGAAATTCGAGCTTCCTTTGCAAATACCCTCAGCAAGTAAGAGGAAGGCAAGGCGTAGGAGTTTAGGCTTTGCTGATGAGGACTTTATATGGATAGCAGGGTCTACAAGGGAAGGGGAGGAGGGCATACTCTTGTCTGTCTTTCATCACCTGCAGGGCAAATCAGCCGGCTTTCGAAGCAAAGCGCATCTCATCCTTGCCCCCCGCCATATAAAACGCCTTGGCAAACTTAGCAGCTTGCTCATGAAGGCGGGCATAAGCTGCCGCCTCTACAGCTCTGTAGAACGAGAAACGCAAAATAGGATCAAGCAGCAAAGAAGCAGAAGGGTCTCGTGCACTCTCGTGGATAAGATGGGTGTTTTGAAGGAATTATACAGCGCTGCTGATCTTGCCTTTGTGGGAGGGACTATGGCTGATGTCGGCGGGCATAATATCCTTGAGCCGCTTTGGGCAGGCACTCCGGTGATTTTTGGCCCGGACGTGCGTAATGTCCAAGAGATGGCAAAATACGTGCTGGAGGGCAATTATGGCGCGCAGGCAAAAACTACAGAAGAACTTTCTTTGCTTGTAGAAAATGTCTTTTTACGCAAAACACGATTCCAACTCAAAAAGCAAAGCCCATACAGCGCCCCCGCATGTGAGATGATCTTAGCAAAGCTCCTAAAAGAGCTCTCAATCGAAAGCTCTAAAGCGCCCGCCCCTCTTTAAACATGGGGAGCTATATACGTATCTCTTTTCATGTCCGCAATGGGGGCAATAGGCAGCTTAGGCAAGCTTGCTCTGTAGCAAATTTTTGTTGCAATTGTTTTAAAGTCATATTCGTATAATGATATGGTCTCGCTATTTGACGCTGTCAGGTAATTTTACCTGAAAATTTGTCTTTTTTTCTTCATGCGACATAAATCTTTAAAAAAAGAGGCATAAATAAAAAGTAAGTGACCTTTATATGTGTGTTGACGTACAATAGACATAGTGATATAGTTGTGTTTATGAGCGGTGATTATAGAAAAAAACAACAGGCAGAAGTAGATAAAAACTTTTCCATATTCCGAGAAAAGATAAAAAAAGGCTCTATTGAGAACTCACTATTTGGTAAATTTGCGTTGATGAAAAATGGTGCAATCATTGATTACTTCAATACATGGGAAGATGCCCATAAAGCAGGCTCAATAGCATATAAAGACAAATTATTTTCTATACAAGAAGTGTCAGATGAAATTGTAAATCTTGGATATTATTCATATGCCTTCGTTTAAATCTATTCCAATAAATGACCAGTGCATTGTTAATGTAGTTGTTACGCAGGTTTTTGATGAAAAGACAAAAATAGAAGTCGGTGAATTGCAAAAAAACACATACAGAGCGCTTATAGATACGGGCGCGCAAAAAACATGTATTAGCGAAAACATAGCGCATAAACTATCACTTGTAAGCAAAGGCAAAAGTCGAATGGCATCAGCAAGTGAAGTTACTTCTTCTAATACCTACCATATTGATTTATATATACCAATCAGCCAAGAGCAGTCAGTCATGCAAGGTGAAAAGCTTGTCGGAGTAATGCAAGATTTAAACTTAAGAAAACATACTAAGCTGTCTGTTTCAGAGATCAAATCATTTTCCCCAAATTTCGACCTTCTACTGGGCATGGATGTATTAAAACAGTGTATATTTATATTTTCACATAATGAATTTGTTTTAGGATATTAACTTGGTGCGTTCAAGTATATAGTTTTTATTATTTTGCCTGCTTCTTATATCTTTGGCAAAGCAATGTTTGCCATCCTCCTAGCCTCTTTTTTTCAGAGCCGCTTACTACGGATTTCAAAAAAGCAGCGAAGTCTCGATAGAATCATAGAGCTCTAAAGCGCCCGCCCCTCTTTAGCTGCGTGCTTTTTTCGGCTTAGTCATTTGGTCTTCTGTCTATCTTGAGCTTTCTGCTCGAAGTCCTTGTACAGAAAGCTGGCCTGTATAGAAGTATTTTTCTGGTATTTGTCAGAGTCATATTCTACGATAGGGCCCTGCACAGTATGGTAGAAAATTTGGCATACGGCTATGCCGGCATAGACTCGTATAGGAGCAAGAGTGTGTATTTCTAAAGTCCAATAGCCGCAAAAGCCTACATCTCCGAAGCCGGCCGTTATATGCACGGACATGCCTAAGCGGCCTACAGAAGAACGTCCTTCAAGCATAGGAACAAGGTTATGTGTTTCCGTGTATTCCAAAGTACGCCCTAAATAAAGCCGGCCAGGCTCTAAAACAAGGCCCTCTTGAGGGATAGGGAGGCTATGAGTGGGATTAGGCAGCCGCATGTCCAGACTGTCCTGGCTATAGACCAAGAGCTCATGGTGCAGACGTAAGTTATAGGAATTAGGATTTAGCAGCCTGCTTTCAAAGGGATCGATGAGTATATCTTTACCTATGCGCGCCGCAATTTCTGGTCCTGTAAGAATCATGTTTTGCTGTGCTTTTCATGCAAGAAAGCAGGCTTATGGCTTTGGAAGAAGATAACAAGTATACTCTTTCTCGTAAATCTCCATAGCAAAATTCTTTTGATAATCCTTTTCTTTGTACTCATACTCAGGATAGCCTTTCTGCTTAGCATATTTGTCAAGAGTTGGATAGGCCTTGAGCACCCCCAGCCAAATGGAGAGCATATTACGAAAAGGAAAATGAACAGCGATATAGTCCCGCAGGGGCAGCTCTTTAAAGAAAATTGGCTTATGATCTATGAGGGACTTTGCAAAATTCTTTTGATAGAGCGCAAAGCCCTCCGCATCCAGCATAAGCCCGGCCTCGGCGCGTAATTTTTCTTTTGCTGTTTTTTTTGGGTCGTCATAATAGATGCCAAACATCGCCTCATAAGCAATGCCTTCTTTGTCTGCAAAAGCGCGTATCTTCTCAAAGAGAGGGCCGATCTTAGCATAGTCTCCCTGATACTTTTGATAGAGCAAATACCAAGGCCCCTTGCTTGTTTCTTTTACCTCTAAGCTGAGAAAGAGCCCCATATACCAGGCAAAGCCGCACAGCATAAGAAGCATAGATAGTATTCCTATAGAAAAAATTTTCACCATTGTATGACCCTCGTATATGAAGCGCTGCAAAAGGCAAGGATTTTCAGCCCCTGCCCTTGCTGCCAAAGCAGGCTTTACTTTTTCTGCCTGCTTTTTTCCTGCGCCTTTGCTCTTGCTGTGCAGGAACCGCCAGCCGCCTCCAGCTTTGTCTTGGCTTGCTTTGAAAAAGCGTCTGCCGTGATCTGGAGTGCAGAAGAGACCTCCCCTGAGGCTAATATTTTGATCCTGCCCGTGCTGCTCCTTAGCAAAGCTTTCTTTTTCAGCAGCTCAGGGGATACATCCCCCTCAAGCCCCGCCCTGGCAAGGTCACGCAGGTTGACAGTTTGGAAGCCTAAAGAATGATTGTTACGAAAGCCCCGTTTAGGCAGGCGGCGATAGATGGGCGTTTGTCCCCCTTCAAAGCCCTTGCGATAGGCATAACCAGACCTTGCTTTTTGCCCCTTATGGCCGCGTCCACACGTTTTGCCTTGCCCAGCAGCAATGCCTCTGCCTACTCTCTTTCGCTTTCTTAGCTGCTTTGGATGTGGAGCGATGGGCTCATGCGCATGAGAACGCTTGCGCACATTCCTTGATTTTTCAGGCAGAAGGGAGGCGTAGCTCAAGCTTGGCGTCTGCGTAGTAGTCTGCTTCATAATTTCTGTACTTTCAAGAGATAAGAAACCTTTTGCACCATGCCTGCTACAGCAGGGCTCAGCGTGTGCTCCTTACTTTGATGAAGACGGCGCAGGCCTAAAGCGCGCACAGTGGCGCGATGGCTTGGCTTGCAGGCTATGGGACTCCTGATAAGCTCTACTCGCAGCTTTGTTTTCTTCGTGCTCATGGCCTGCCTTAATCTTATTTTTCAAAAAGCTGATTGAGTGATATTCCTCTTTTGCGCGCCGAATCTAAAGGAGTCTCTAACTGGGAAAGCGCATCTATAGTAGCCCGCACTACGTTTAAGGTATTCTTGGATCCTATTACTTTGGTCAGCACATTTTTGACGCCTACTTGTTCTAGTACAGAACGGACAGCCTCATCGGCAATGAGGCCCGTACCAGAAGCCGCAGGGCGTAAGATCACCTTTGATGACTTATACTTTCCTACAACATCGTGCGGCAAAACTCCGTGCTTGCCCAGACTTACGTTTAGCATGCTGCGCTTTGCTTTATCAATGGCTTTACGTATCGCATCGGGCACTTCATTTGCCTTGCCTAAACCCAGAGATACGGAACCTGCGCGGTCACCAACCACAGCCAGAGCATTAAAGGAAAAGCGTCTGCCTCCCTTTACTACTTTAGAAACACGATTGATAAGAACTACCTTCTCTGAGCTTTCTTCTTCGTTTTTTTCTTCTAAATGATTCACTTGCTTAGCATACCTTAGAAAATCAGACCTGCTTTCCGGGCAGCCTCACTGAATTCTGCTATGCAGCCGTGGTACAAATTTCCACGGCGGTCTAGAACTACCTGCGCAATGCCTTTTTCCTTAGCGCGCGATGCTATGATCTCTCCTAATTGCCGCGCCGCCTCCTTGTTTTTTTTCTTTTCAGACTGGAAAGACTTTTCGCTTGTAGAGGCGGCACAGAGAGTCTGCCCCTCCCGATCATCTATAACCTGAGCAGAAAAATAGCGGTTAGAGCGTACAAAAGCCAAGCGAGGGCGGGGCCTTTTTGCCTTGATTGCATAAAAGACGCGCTTCTTGCGCCTTTCCATACGCATCCTTCGTAATTCTAAACCCTGCATGCTAAAAAACTAATCCAACTTTTTTGTTATTTCTTTTTTTGTCAAGAAAAAATCCGTGTGTCATCATACAAGCTATGATCCTTCAGTCTGACTAGGACACTTTTAGCAAATTTTGGCTGTAAACTTCTCGGCTGCTCCTTCCTAGTTTTTGCAGGTGTCGCCGCTGCCATGATATAGAATACGCGCCTGTCTGCCACAGGCAGGCGCCTTTGTATAAGCAGTGTTCTTATCCTGTATGCTAGACCCCAGCTTGTCTATTTTCTTGCCCGTGTCGCTGTGTAGATATGTCACTAGACCAGCAATACCAGCAAGCAAAAATGTAGCTGTGAGTCTGTGACTCCAATTAAGCCAGTCCTGGCCTGACTCCAGAGCGTCAAGCTTAGCTTGCATAAGCAAGCTTTCCCTTTCTTGTGTATCCATGATAAATATACACAGTCTCTATCGGAGGCTAGCTTGCCCTTGCGATTGCTTTGTATCTTGCTGGCTTGTGTTTGTAGGTGTTTGCTTTTGTATAAGTAGTGTGCGTATTTCCTGTATGCCAGCCCCCAGCTTGTCTATACGTGAGTCTAGCCTCTGTATATCTTGCTTTGTATCTGCTAGTATAAAAATATGACTGCAAAGCAGACTCCCATAATAGTAAAACCTATTCCCATAACTGAGAGCACTATTGTAGCAAGGTTTTTATGACTCCACTTCAGCCAATCATAGCCGATTCGCAGCTCCCTTGTGTCCTGCCTTAGCTCTTGCAGTGGCGTAAAGCCCTGCTCTTTTGTTTCTTGCGTGTCCATGATATAGCAAGCAAGACCAAGCCGCCGCGGCTCTGCTATCCCTAAGACAAGTAAAACAATAGCAGAAAATGTCAAGATAAAAAAGCGCTAAATGCGGCTATTTCCATTTCAAATTAGGACAAACATAGACTCCAATTCTGCCATGCGCTATCAGCAGGAAGCCGGGAAGTCGTCAGCTGTCTATGGGAAAAATTATGTGTTATTGTAAAATATCAGCGGGAAAAAATGAGTTCCCATGATGAGGGGCTATGCGCTTATGGTATTTTGTATGTACTATCAAGCAAATTTGCCCCAAGTAATGTGTCTATACGCCCTCTGTTCTCTATCCTTGTGCTGCGCATATCGCATGCAGACTTCTAACTCAGCTTCTTCCACTCTTGCTGCAGAGCGGTGGAAAGAAGCCAAAGAGCACAGCTATACAAAATACGAGCGTTCTCGGTGGAGGCATTGGATAGATGCTGATAAGGATTGCCAGAACAGCAGGCATGAAGTGCTTATCAGAGACAGTCTGCAGGAAGTGAGTTTCCAAAGCCCAAGAAAGTGCAAAGTCAAGAGTGGTTTATGGAAGTGTCCTTATACTGCTAAAGTCTTTGAGGACCCTCGCAGCTTAGACATAGATCATGTAGTGCCGCTCAAGGAGGCCTTTCGTTCGGGAGCTTATTTGTGGGATAAAGATCAGAAACGAAGCTATGCTAATGACTTGCAAAACCCTAAGCATCTTTTGGCAGCAGAGGCCAAAGCCAATCGAAGCAAAGGAGACAAGGACATAGCTAAGTGGCTGCCAGATCAAAACAAATGCCAATACCTAAAGATATGGCTTGAGATCAAAGAGAATTACCAGCTTAGCATGGATGCGCAGGAAATCAATGCGGCAAAAAGGCTCTTAAGCTCTTGTCCTTTTTAAGAGACAAGCTAAAATAAGGTGAAGTTCCAAGCGCGGGCCATAAGCATCTCCTTGCTTTGAAAGAAGCATAGCAGGGGAAAATTTAGACTTGTGCATTCTAAGAAAAAACAAAGCAGCGGGCAAAAAGGGGCTCTAAGCCCAGAGCGCATTGCGCAGGTACTAGGGAAGGGAGGTGACTTTCGCTTTCGCTGCACAGCCTGTGGAAATTGCTGCCGCCATGAGGGCAGCGTATATTTCAGCGCTCAGGACTTAGAAAATATTTGTCACTACCTGCAAAAGGAACCTAAAGCATTAGAAGGGAAGCTGATCCAAAGAAGAAGCAATGGCTTGTATGTACATGATTCCAGCGGCCCCTGCATCCTGCTGGACCCCAAGACAAAGCGCTGCACGGTCTATCCTGTCCGCCCTTTTCAGTGCCGCAGCTTCCCTTTTTGGCCCTCTATCTTTTCCTCAAAGGCAAGCTTAGAAGAAGCAAAACAAGACTGCCCTGGGATGCGGTCTCAGACAGCCCCAAGCTTGCAGCATGCTGAGCTTGCTCAAAAAGTCCAAGAAAACAGAATGCGCTTCCTAGCTATGCAGGATAAAGACTCATCAGAACTCATGCTCTAAGACACAGCCTGCCCAGCAGAGCCGCCTCGTATATCATCTTTGCCCGTCCCTGCAGACTGACTTGCAGCATATCGTACTTTCAAAGCCGGCCATAAATAGTCTTGAGTAAGAAAAGCCTTGAGCGCAGAGGCACATAGAGCAGGAGAGCAAGCGCTAGGAAGTAGGGATGCAGGCTGATAGAAGCAAAATTGCGGTACGCCTTTTTTAGCAGAGCTGCTGCTTTGGGCTTTTGATCTTCTACTAAATACCAATAGGCGCTGCGAAGGCAGGCCAAGGCCTGCGACTTCCTAATGATACGATCAGAGGGCGCTCTCCACGTATAAGCTTCCGCAAGAATGCTAAAGCTCGCCTCTTCAATCTCTGCAGCTGAGGTGCTTTGCACCATTTGCGTAGTGTGTACTCCTATAGTAAGCCAGTTCTTCCTTAAGAAAATGAAAGGAGCCCTCTAAGGCAAGCTGGAGCCAAAAGTGCCAGTCTTCATAAAATATATTACGAAAAGCCAGCCCCTTTGCCAAGCTTTTACGGATCAAGGGCGTAGGGGAGGGTACAAAATTGCGGTAGAGCAAAGCTTCAAAAATATTGCCGGAATAACCTTGAAACTGGCGCCGGGCGCGTGGTAATCTTTTCCCTTGCGCATCTATACGCAGGCAGGCCCCATAAACGCAGCTATATCCAGGATGCTCTTGCATAAAGCTCAACTGCTTAGTCAGCTTTTCTGGCAGCCAAATATCATCAGCATCCAGAAAAGCTAGGTAGCATCCCCTGCTTTTGGCCATGCCTAGATTGCGCGCTGCTGCGACCCCTTCATTTTTTTGCAGCCTAATAGGAAAGACTTTTTCTTTATTGTTCGTATAGTAAGAAGAGATGATCTGAGGAGTCTCATCGCTGGAGCCGTTATCTACAATGATAAGCTCCCACTCTTGGCAGCTCTGCGCAAAGACGCTTTCTATACATTGCGCCAGATAAGCTGCTCCATTATAGACGGGGATGATGATGCTTACTTTGGCTTCCATTTTTATATGCAGCGCCTGAAAAAACGTGTTCTGATGAATAGGGCTACTTTGACAGGCGCTCTTGGGCTATGCTTCTATCTCAAAAAGTTTTGCGCTGGAAGGCGCCAAAAGTAGTCCGAAGTTTTAGGATGACAAGCCTTTAATACAGGCTGATCCTTCAGCCTGACTAGGACACTTTGAGCAAGGCCGGCTCTAAACTCCCGGCTGTTCCTTCCATCCTGCGCATAGCATTTAAGTTAGCTTTCGCCTTGCACACATCCTTTTTTGAAATATGTTTATAGAGCGTTTTGCATAGAGCGTATTGCCTGGGAAAGTTACCAACTTGATCTAACAGAAAATGTCAAGATAAAAAAGGCCTGCATCTGCGGTCCATGGAAGGCCGGCCGACTTAGTCAAAGCAGGGCTATCGCCCCGCGCTCTGCAATGGGAAGAGTAAAAGAGCGCTCCATTAAAAACGCGTATAATCCAGACGAAAACTTGGGAGACTCTCTTCTAAAGTATAGGCGGCACGCATTAAGAAGTCATCAGCAAAGGCTGGCGCTGTCAGCTGTATCCCTAAGGGCAGGCCTTTTTTTTGTTCTACTTTTTGTTCTATGCCTGCCGGAATATTCATAGCAGGCAGCCCAGCCAGAGCTGCCGGGATCGTGAAGAGATCACTTTTATACATGCTCAAGGGATCAGCATTTTCTCCCAAAGCAAAGGCGCTTTCTGCAGTGGTAGGGCTAAGAATGAGGTCTACTTCTTGGAAGAAGGTCTCGTATTCCCTTTGGACAAGAAGGCGGCCCTCCTGAGCTTTTTTATAGTAAGCATCATAATAACCACTGGAAAGTACAAAGGTCCCCAAGAGAATGCGGCGCCTTACTTCTGCCCCAAAGCCCGCTGTGCGCGAACGTATATAAAGCTGCAGCAAATCAGAGCTCTCCTGCGCGCGCATCCCATAACGTATTCCATCGTAACGGCTCAGATTGCTTGAGGCTTCTGCTGTCGCAAGAATGTAATAGAGAGGGACGAGTTTGCTTTCCCACTGGGATTGCAAATGCGCAATGTCTGCTCCCTGAGAGGCAAAGTGATCAGCGGCTTTTTCTATACTTTCCATAAGCCCTTGTTGTATAGACTCATGTCGAGGCAGCAGAAGCCCTATCTTCAGTTTCGCCAGCTCTTCTTTTGTAAGTCTAGAAAGCTTATTGTTTTCTGGACCGGCTTTGGCGCAGGAGGTAGAATCCAAGGCCTGATCCCCGCCACTGATGGCCCTAAGTAAAAGGGCGCAATCTGGGACATTGCGCGCAAAGGGGCCGATCTGATCCAAGCTGGAAGCAAAGGCAACCAAACCGTGGCGGGAGACCTTCCCATACGTAGGCCTAAGACCTACAGCGCCGCAAAAAGCAGCCGGCTGGCGTATAGAACCACCCGTATCAGAGCCAAGGGCAAGGGGGCTTATGCAGGAGGCAACGCATGCGGCGCTTGCGCCTGAGGAGCCGCCAGGGACATGCTTTTCCTGCCACGGGTTCCTTGTTTTTTGGAAGGCTGAATTCTCTGTAGAGGAGCCCATGGCAAATTCATCCATATTCGTTCTGCCAAAAAGCACAGCTCCAGCTGAGCGCAGCTTACGGATAACAGTAGCATCATAAGGGGATGAGAAGTCTTTTAGTATTTTCGATGCGCAGCTGAGAGTAAGGCCCTTTTGCGCAATATTGTCTTTGACAGCTACAGGTATACCGTCCAAAGCGCTCAGCTCTTGTGACTTGCTTCTTCTTTCATCTGAGGCCTGCGCCTCTTTTAGAATGCTCTCTTCGTCACAATCTAAAAAGATGCCAAGACTTTTGTACTTTTGCGCCTGCTTAAGACAAGCTTGGCTTAGTTCATAGGCGCTGTATTCCTTAGTTTTACTCAAGGCCTTATGATGTTCCCAAGCAGAACGATGCAGGATGGAGGCATGAGACATTGGAGCTTAGTTTCCGGGCTGGAGCACGCCAGGCACGACAAAATGCCCAGCCTCCCACTGAGGCGCAAAGGAGGCAATTTCTTCTAAAGAAAGATCTGGCTGCTTTGCACGATCTGGGCGCGTGGGAGTAGAAGCAGCCTGCAAGTTTTTTGTACTGCTGAGGCTGCTGGTATCCATATCCTGAATTGCGCCCACATATTCGAGGATCGTATTAAAATCTACAAAAGCATCGCTAAGGGCTTCATCATCCGGGTCTAAACGAGCCAAGAGAGCAAGCTTACGAAATTCTTCTTTAGAAAGCATAGCAGAAGAAGAAAGCATAGCAGAAGAAGAAAGCATAGCAGAAGAAAGAAAGCATAGCAGGAGCAATAGAATCAAATCCGTAGAGAGTGTCAAAACAATTTAGCTCTCCTGCATGCAGGGAGCAGACGGCATTTGTGATCGCAGGCGCAAAAAAGAGTATTACAAGAAGAAAAAAGATATAGACAATGCTTATCATAAGCTCAATAGAAGATATGCTGCTTTTGCATACAGGCCTGCAGCGCTTGCTTGCCGCATATTTGTTTTGCATGAGCTTTGCGCAAGGGCTCTTTTTCGTTTTAGGATTTTGCAAATGAATGTTGAGTTATATCTGCAATGGATAGGCAGCCATCCTTACTGGAGTCTTTTTATATGTTTTCTTGTATTACTTTGCTGTATTGCGTCTTATGATATACTCCAAAAAAGACATATCATCATACATAACTTCCCTATTGTAGGCCGCCTCCGTTATTGGCTGGAAGTGATAGGGCCTGAACTTAGGCAGTATATAGTCGCAAATGATAAAGAAGAACAACCCTTTAGCAGGGCCGAGAGAAGATGGATCTATGCCTCCTCCAAGGGACAAAACAATTACTTCGGCTTTGGGACTACGGAGATTTTATATGAGCCGGGATACCCCGTGATCAAGAACGCTGCCTTCCCTATTTTGAGCGCAAAGGTCAAAGCTTTTTCCAAGACAGACCCAACTTGCATACCTTGTCCTAAAATATTAGGCGCAGCGCATGCCAGAGCTAAGGCCTACCGCCCCGGCTCTGTGATCAATATCTCTGCGATGTCCTTTGGCTCTCTTGGAAAGAATGCGGTGAGCGCTCTGAATAAGGGAGCGAAGCTGGCCTCTTGCTATCATAACTGCGGCGAAGGGGGCTTAAGCTCCTACCATCTTTCTGGAGCAGACTTAGCCTTGCAAATCGGGACGGGCTACTTCGGTATGCGTGATGAGAGGGATCGTTTTTCTTTTTCTAAACTAGAGCAAGTGGTGAGAGACTATCCGCAAATCAAACTGATAGAAATCAAGCTTTCGCAGGGAGCAAAGCCGGGCAAGGGGGGCGTCCTGCCTGCATCAAAAGTAGATAAGGAAATTGCCAGGGTGCGCGGCGTCCCCGAAGGGCAGCCCTGCATTTCTCCTAACGGGCATGTAGAATTCCATGATACGACAAGTCTGCTCAACTTTATAGAGGAGATTGCTTTGCGCACAGGCTTGCCGGTAGGCATTAAGGCAGCTATAGGGAAGGAAAAGTTCTGGAAAGAGCTGGCCTATAACATGCGAAAACGCAGGGAGGGACCGGATTTTATTGCCATAGACGGAGGAGAAGCGGGAACGGGAGCAGCGCCTCTTACTTACGCAGACCACGTATCTTTGCCATTTAAGACAGCTTTTGCACGCGTGTATCAAATTTTTATGGCCCAGAACATTGCCCAAGATATCGTCTGGATTGGGAGCGGCAAGCTTGGCTTCCCAGACCGGGCTATCGTGGCCTTTGCTATGGGCTGTGATATGATACAGATCGCAAGAGAAGCCATGATCTCTATCGGCTGTATACAGGCCCAAAGGTGTCATACCGGCGGATGCCCCACAGGCATCGCTACGCATAACAAATGGCTGCAGAGCGGCTTAGATGTAGAAAAGAAGGCGCGGCGCTTTGCCAAGTACATACAAATTTTCAGAAGAGAGCTTTTAGAGCTATCACATACTGCAGGCTATGAGCATCCCTGCCAATTCACTGGTGAAGACATAGAAATCAGCATGGGGCTGAGCCGCTATAAGAGTCTCAAAGAGATCTTAGGTTATAGCCCTCCAAAAGAGCCCTACCCCTACGCTGTGCCCATGCAGGAGAGCGCATAGCCTGTCTTTAGGAGCTCAGGTTTTGCCAAGCAAGGAGCTTTTAGCTGAAGTTTGGGCTAAGAAGAGCGCTTCAGGACCGGAGCTGCCCCTGCCCTTCTATCAAGTAGGTGCTTGTGCAAAGGTCCTTGAGCGACATGGGGCCTCGAACATGCAGCCTTCCTGTAGATATGCCTACCTCTGCGCCCAAGGCCATTTGTCCCCCATCGTGAAAGCGTGTGGAGCAGTTTACAAAGACAGCTGCCGTATCTACGTTTTTTTGGAATGCGCTGATAGCTCTACTGTCTCTGGCAACGATGGCTTCTGAATGCCCGCTGCCATATAAGAAAACGAAATCCAGGGCCTCCTTTATATCAGCTACAATTTTCACAGCAAGTCTCTCGTCCAAATATTCTTGGCTATACTCCCGCGCTTCTTGTCCTTTTGCTATCAGCTGCACATTGTCACAGAAATCCTTAGCTTCCTGTCTTCCTAAGAGCTTTGCGCCCTGAAGGGCAAGGCCTTCCAAAAGCGCCTTTGTATCAGGGAAGTCTTTATGAACGATCAGGTTTTCAATAGCATTGCAGACAGAGGGGCGGCTGAGCTTGGCATTTACGGCAATAGCGAGCGCTTCGTCTAAGGCAGCGCTTGCGTCAATATAAAGGTTACATACGCCCTTATCATGTTTTACAACAGGAATGCGCGAGTGCTTTGTGACAAATTGGATCAGCTGCTCTCCTCCGCGGGGCACCACCAAATCGATATAGGCCTCCTGTTCCAGGAGCGCCTGCATATAGCTTCGATCTGTTTCTTTCACAAACTGTATAGCTGCCTGGGGCAATGCCTCTTGTGCCATTGCTTCCTGAAACAAGGCAAAGAGCGCTAGATTACTTTGCATAGCCTCTTTGCCGCCTCTTAATATAGCGCAATTCCCGCTTTTTAGGCATAAAGCTCCTACGTCTATAGTAACATTCGGGCGCGATTCATAGACTGTAAAAATCACGCCTAAGGGAACCCTTTTTTGAATCATATTGAGACCATTAGCCAGCCTTGCCCCTCCCAATACTTCCCCTGCCGGGTCTGGCAGGGCGGCAATTTGCTCTAAAGCATGCGCCATGTCTTCTATACGTTTAGTGTCAAGCTTAAGGCGCTCTATCAAAGGCAGACTCAGCTTAGCTTCCTGCGCCCTTTGTATATCCTCTTTGTTTGCCTCAAGGAGCTTTCTTTGCGTGTACTGCTTTTGCAATTTTTCTGCTGTATGCAGGAGCACGGCGTCCCGCTTGGGCCGCTCCAAGATGCGCAGCTGGCGAAAGGCAGAGCGCGCCTGCCTGGCTGTCTTTTGAGCTTCTTGGGTAAAGGAATGATTCATGTGACGTATAAGGCAAAGGGCTGCAGGCTTAATTTTTTCTTTCTTGCATTCTTGTAGTGTTTCCCAGTTGCTTGTCTTTTAGAATGATGGGCTTTCCATCATTTCAAACATAGCTTAGGAAGAGTATAGTAAAAACCTGCTTGCTCATGGCACAAGTACTAGGCCTTCAGTGCGCCTTGCTAGCTCTTTAGCCAAAGGAGTCTTACTTAAGAAAGCCAGTCAATGACTTTTTTGCGTTCTGCTATCAGCTTCAAGATTGCATAGCCAAACTAAAAGGCTTTGATCCATACATACATGTCTATTCTGTTAATCGCAAAGAAGCAGAGAAATAAGAAGCCTGCAAATATATATCCCTGCTCTTTTTTGCTTCTTTGCCTCGTCCCCTTATCCTGCTTGAAGGTCCACATAGCCCCTCTCCATAATACAAAAGGGGAGCTGTATGGAGAGCCGCAAGGGGAGAGGCAGAGCCTTGCAAGCCGGGCTTTATTCCTGCGTGTAGAAGGCAAGAGGGCCTATGCGAGAAATTGGATCAAGGCATTGAGTATTTCCCGTTTCTTTTATTCCGGCCTTGAAAACCAAAGCGGTTCTGTTGCAGCTCTCCTGCAGAAGCCCATTGCCCGTATTGCTCAGAGCAAGGCCTATTGTTTTGCGGGCCTCAGGCGGCAGGAAGGGGGCAGCGCGCCTGCAAAAGCTGCTCTTTTGCAGGGCCAGACTTTCTGTGCAGCGCAGGAAGGGAGCTATGAGCTGCATATCTTTTTGGAAAAACAACATCTTCTGTGGCTGCCTCCCAAGATATTTATCCAAACGCCCAAATCGCGGCGGGAAGGAGAAGTACGCTTGGATTTTTTGATTCGCAGCAAACTCTTAGGAAAAAAGAAGACTGCTGCAACGACCGGGGGCAAAGGCTTAGCTGTGCTGTGGGAGGATCTTTTTATGCAAAAGACAAAGCTTGGCGCCTATCCTGAGGATGTCAAAGAGAGTTTGGAAATCTTAGGACACCAAGTTCTTGCGGCTTACCTTAAGAAACTTGCGCAGGAGCTGCCTGCCGCAGGAGAGCTGCGGGAATGAAGTATTTTAAAGAGATGCTGTATATTATCCTTCTTTCTCATTCCTTGTTTTCCTGTTTTATGATAGAAAGGGCGATACGCGATATGGATTTTTTCTTCTTTCTTGGGCTGCTATGTTTATATATCGGTCTGCGTTTTCTGATGCTCTTCTGGGGTGATTTTCAAAAGAAGGCTTGGCTGCGCTTTTCCTTAGGCCTGCTTTGTGGTGTCGTGATCCTCCTTGCGTAAAGCAGAGTCAAGCTGTGTTCAAAGCCATGATGCGTATGTACTATTGTATATGTTTGGCGCTCCTGGCATCGGGGGTTCTGGCCAGCCCTGCGCAAAGTCCCATAGAGAAAGCCCTCGTCTTAGGCTTCCGGGTAGAGGCGGCGCCGGGAATTCTGGGAGCAAAGGGGAGTCTGCTTTCTTCTAATGCCTCGCTTGATTTGCAACAAGCGGCTCTCTTTTTATTAGAGCAGTATAAACATTATCACTTTTTTTCTTTACAAAAGACGCGCGCCCTTCTAGGCAAAGCGCTATTCACAAATACAAGCGTCTTAAGCAGGGCCATGTCTGAAAAAATCTGCCGGCTAAGCGCAGCCTCCTATCTGTTTTCAGGCCATGCGCGCCTCTCTCCTAAGGCCGGCCTTTCCTTACAGGCGCATAGCTATCATTGCAGGAGCAGCAGAGTCTTTGCTTCCAAAACAATAGCCAAGATTCAAAAACGCATCCAATTACAGACTGCTCTGCGCTCATTACTCCAAGAGCTGAGCGCATTTGCACCAGACCGATCATTAGGCTTTTCTATACATGAGAGACAAGAAGCCTTGCCGCAGGATATTCTACTCGTTCTGGATTTTTCGGGCTCTATGCGCGAAGACATAAAAAAACTAAGAGAAGCGCTGCCCTTGCTCTCAAGAAGGCTTGCAGCTCAGAGTCGTTTGGGCGCAATCATTTTGGAAAGTGATAAGACTACGAGCCTAGCCTTGAGTGCAGACTGGAAGCCTGTGCTTGCCAAGATTGGCAAAAAAGCAGCGCGCTCTTGGGTCAAGCCCCTGAGCGCAGCTAAAGCCCTGGAGCATATCAGGTCCTCTCGTCATATATGGAAGCATAAGCCCTTCGTCCTATTCTTGAGTGATCTATCTTTCAAGAGACAAGAGCAGACAAGACTCCTGCATTCTGCATATGCTCTTGCAGAGCAGGGGATAGGATTGTGTTTTTTTCCTCTTAAGGGACAAGATCAACAGAGCAGAAGGGATTACAAAAATATAGCGCGCCAAAGCCAAGCTTATTATGGAAGCGATCTTAGCTACGCAAGAGAAGCTTTTATGGCTAGACAAGCTCAGATCATATTTCTACAAAGGGGAGAAGACTTTTTTTTCACTAAGAGCAGGCAGGACCTAAGGCCTTTCTTCCAAGGCAAGGAGCTGCCCTCCGGCATCCAAAGCATAGCCAAAGGCGGCTTTGCAGCGCACGAATTACAGCTCGAATCTCTGCCAAGGGCCTTTGCACGCAGGAGCAAAGATAAACTTCTGCGTTTAGGGCCTTATCATGCCAACTGGCATCTGGCTTTGGAGCATTGCCTTAGAAGCGCAGCCGGCAGAGCAGCCGCAGACAAAGCGCAAAGGCATTACAAGCTGCTTGTCAAGAACCACAGCAGAGCTTTTTGGATATATGCAGATGAGCAGCTTTTTTCTATTTTACAAAGGAGTCATCCCCAAAAAAATCACTATTTGGGCCTGCATTGGCAAAGCCAGCCTGCCTATGCTGCTCCAAGAATACGGAATTTTTCTTATCCTTTTTATATAAGGGAGCAAAGTCAGGTCCCGCAGCTCCTGCTGTGGAAATGGGAAGAGATGCAAAAGCTCCCTTTACATCATATACGCAGAGAAGATATATATTTCATGAAGCTGCGTTTTTTGGATGCCCGCGATGAAAAACAAAAAACAGACATCCGTTACTAGCGCATTGCCTCTGGTTCCCAGCCGGCAAGGGCAGCTGGCGCTCCCGCCTTTGGCAGCTGGTCTTGTACATGAGATCAAAAATCCTCTTGCCGCTATACATATGCACCTGCAGCTCCTGCAGAATTATGCAGAAGAGGTGGGCGAAGAGCAGCTACGTCTCAAACTCAATACAAAGATTTCTTTAATACAAGACGAGATTCTAAGTCTGAACCGCACTTTACACAGCTTTTTTAGCCTCCTAAAGCCGCAACAGAACGCGTCTAAAAAGAATTATCATCTCGATCAGCTTTTAGAAGAGATTGTCCATTTATTAGAGCCGCAATGCACTCGTGCAGGTATAGAAGTTCGTTTTCATAAGAGCGGCCTAAGCAAATGTACTCAGGGAGACCCGGTATTTTTGCGCCAGATCGTGTTGAACTTCATGCTCAATGCTATACAGGCCTTCGAAGACTCAGATTTTCAAAGCACCGGGAGGGCTCCTTATATAGACCTTATTGCCGAGCAAAGACAGGGCAAGCTTTATATAGAAGTGCGTGACAATGGGCCGGGGATTTCTCCTGAGGTACAGGAAAAGATTTTTGACGCCTTTTACAGTACCCGTAAATCCAAAGGAGGGGGCTTGGGGCTTACCATAGCGCAGAAGATGATTGTAGCTATGGGCGCCCGCCTTGAAGTCAAAAGCAAAAGCCATGAAGGTACTGCTTTCATTGTGATCTTGGGGCAGGGCTTACAATAGCTAAAGAAGCATAAGCTAAAAATTGCTAAGCTTTTGAGGGCAGGTGAGATGCTGCGCTTTTCCCATTCTCTAAGCGTCTTTGTTTCGTGCCGCATTGCAAAGTCCTAGTCTTTTTCAGATGCCTTGATATGCAAAGGCGCTTTCTATCATGTCAAAAGCAAAGGAAAAGAGGAAACATAAGCTAAGGCGCCCGCGCGCTAAGAAAAAGGTCTACCAATCTTCTTCGGGGACAAGCAGCGTACAAATCATACGTTTCGCCGGCTTTAGCGTTAGCAGTTCTGTGCGCATTCCGGATTATGATTTAGCTTACATGACTTTAGGCAAGCTTTCTTCTAAAAAAGATAATGCTGTCTTGATCTGCCATGCTCTATCTGGCAGCGCGCATGTAGCCGGCCTGGATAAGAAAACAGCAAAGCCCGGCTGGTGGGATTTTCATGTAGGGCCGGGGAAGAGTATTGACACGAGTCGTTTTTTTGTTATAGCAAGTAATGTGATAGGCGGCTGCAGCGGCTCTTTTGGCCCTTCTTCTGTCAATCCTGAAACGAAAAAGCCTTATGGAATGTCTTTTCCTTCCCTGCGCATAGAGGATATGGTCAGAGCGCAGGTGCCTTTGATTGATAGCTTGGGTATAGAAAGACTCTTTGCCGTGATTGGAGGCTCTATGGGCGGCATGCAGGCTATGTTATGGGCGCGCGATTATCCGCACAGGGTACGCCATTGTATTCCTATTGCTTCTTGTAAGGCGCATTCTGCTATGCAGATCGCTTTTAATGAAATAGGCAGGCAGGCCATCATGAATGATCCCAACTGGCAGGGCGGAAACTATTATGGAAAAAAGCGTCCAGAGCAGGGTTTAGCCGTAGCGCGTATGGTGGGGCATGTTACTTACTTAAGTGAATATTCTATGCATCAGAAATTTGGCCGGCGCAAGGCGCTGTCTGCTAAGCTGCCCAGGAGATGTTTAGGAAAACAAGCCCGCTTCCCTGTTTTCTTTAGCGTGGAGAGCTACTTGCAGTACCAAAGCGAGCTTTTTGTACGCCGCTTTGATCCCAACTCTTATTTATGTATCACGAAGGCTCTGGATATGTTTGATCTCTTCAAGAAGCAGGAAGGACAGGAAGAGCAGGAAGCGCAGTCTTTATTTACCAAGAATAAGGTATCTTTTTTTGTTATTTCTTTTGAATCTGACTGGCTCTATCCTCCGTCTCAGTCTAAGGAATTAGTACGTGCTTTGAAGCGCGCACGATGCGCCGTTTCTTATATTAACTTGGAGACGCCTTATGGGCACGACTCTTTTTTAATACGTAACGAGCAATTCACGCGCGTGCTGCGTAATTATTTAATAAAAAACTATATGAAACTTAAGCTTTTTGCAAAGCATATCCAAGAGTCCACTAAAAACGAATAGAAAAGCTTGCAAACACTTAGACCCATAAATAACAAGGCGTGGGCTAGTCCTCACTTTTTTACCGAAAAATATGAAAAGCAACTTACAGAACAGGTCCATTTATTGCAAAGACAACATAGACATACTGCAAGGCATAAGCTCCAAATGCGTAGACTTGCTATACCTAGACCCGCCCTTTAACAAAAAGAAAGTCTTTACGGCGCCCATAGGAAGCTTTCCTGAGGGCGCAAGTTTCAAGGATTATTTCAGAGAAGAAGACCTAAAAGACGAGTGGCTAAAGACTATCAAAGAAGACCAAGACGAGCTGCACAGCTTCCTTATGGGCATCAGAGATTACGGCAACAAGTATAACTTCTGCTATCTTGTCTACATGGCTATACGGCTTGTAGAATGCCACCGGATACTAAAAGACACGGGCAGCTTGTATTTGCACTGGCGTTGTTGTAATAATGTAGCGCTGGTTCTGATGACTGCGGGCGGTTTTGTAGCAGGCGGCTTTGGCCGCGCGGCACGCTTGGCGGCCGGATGGCGCGGACATCCATTTTCTCCCGCTGGCAGGCCTCTGCGAGAGCCAAGCTAAGCTGAGTATCGTAGAGCATAAGGGGAATGATATGGGAGCTCGAGCTTCCTGTGCAAAAGCCTATGCCCCGCCCACCTGGAAAGCACTACCAGAGCAACACGCAAAAAGCCATCCGCGCCTTAGAGAGTCAGGGCTACGAAGTCAAGCCTGCTTTGCAGTCTGCTAAAAATCACAGCGCAACAAGTACCGACTCAGAAAATCTTGCAGCGCCCTTGCATGCCATGACCCGCTCTTTCTTGAAAGGCCTTGCCGCCTCGCGAAAAGAGAGCGCGGGAGCAAAGGCCGATCATGCTAGATGACATGCGCAGGCTGCAGGGTGACGGCGTCATTTATAGACCGCAGTGGCGCATTTCATATAACGAGCTGCGGGCTGCAGCTGAGGGCACAAGCATTGCTGGCGCCATCCACCAAATGCGAGCTGACGATGCTCGCCTGCATGGCCAGCTCTCTAACGAGCTGGGCTTCTGGTTTTCAGGCAGGGACGAAATTGCGCAAAACAAACTGGAGGAAGTGGGCAGGCTGCTTGAGCGCATGGGCAGCCAGCAGGGCCCCGTCTGGCAGGAGCGGGATCGTCTTCCCGATGTCTTGGAGATGGCGACGCGGGATGTGCTTGCCATCGATCGCGTTGCCTACCTGCTTACTCGCTCCAAAGGCGGTGAGATTCTTTCCATAGAATATCTTGATCCAGCGACCATTTTTTGCGTGGAGCCTGAGCAAGGTTACAAAGGCAACAAGGCGATCACGCATGTGCAGGCTGTGGGCAATGAGGTGGTGGAGACATTCGAGGCGGGGCAGGTTTATCTGCGAAGCAAAAACAAGCGCAGCGACATACGCTATCGCTACGATGGTTTTTCTCCTATAGAAAGCTGCATCAACGAGCTGCTTGCGATGGTGCATGCCTTGAAAAATAACATGGACCGCTTTAACAGGCGCAAGCCGCCGAGCATTATCATGAGCACAAAGACGCAGATGAGTGATGCGGGCCGCCAGCTCTTAGAAGAGCTTTGGGAAAACTACTTTGCGGGCGAGAGTGACGAGTTTCGTTTTCCATTGCTCGATGGCTTGGACAACTTGGAGGTGCATCGGCTTGGCATAGAAAACGATATGATTTTTGAGCGCCTGATGAAGTGGGTATCGACGCTGGTCTTTGTTCGTCATGGCACTGACCCCGCCGAGCTTGGCTTGCGGCTGGAAGGCAACCAGTCTTTGTCCGAGCCCTCGCTTGATGGCCGTGCCAAGCTTTCGCGTGATCGGGCGCATGGCGCCATCATGCGCTTTCATGAAAACTGCATCATGGACTTGCTCGACATGGAGCTGCAAGAAAAAGCGCTGCGTTTTTATTTCACAGGCATCACCACAGAGAACAAGGATCATGTCTTGGATCGCAATATCAAAAAGCTTTCACACTTTCTGCCGCTTGGCAAGGCGCTCCAAGAACAAGGCCTGCCAACATATGCCGAGATGGTAGCAGAGCTGATACCCGATGACAAAGAGCTGCAAGACAAAGCTAAGAAATTGGACCTCGCCATACTCAACCCGCACTTTATGAATCTCTTTAGCCAGATGATACAGCCTGCGCAAGAAGACTTTGGCGAACAAGAAGAAAGCAGTGAAGAAGCTTACGCAGAAGAAGATTATATAGACGAAGGCGATAACGAAGATACAGACGATAGCGAAGACATAGAAGAAGCGCAGCATATAGGACCATAACTTTCTGCCTGCATTGGTGAGAGCATGCTATAGCCTTGCGCTATGAACGAGATCACACAAAGAGCAGAGGATATCTTATCTCGTCTTAATCCATCTCAAATCGAGGAGCTTTACAGTGAAGCGCTTGCGCTTCTGCAAAGCAGGCGGGAAGCAAAGAGCATCTTAAGCGGCATTGCAGCCTGCTTTGAAAGCAAAACGCAGCTAGCAGGCTTTGGCAAGGCCGTCAATCATGCGCTCCTGCAGCTTACTATAGAAGAAACAGAATCACTGCTCTTCATAAAGCACAACTTTATGGCATGCGAGGCGCAGGAGACATCGCCATCTCAAAGCATGAAGCAAGCGGCCGTCTCTCTTGTCTTGCAAAAACTCTTAGCAGAAGACTACAAACTACAAAGTGATCATAACAAGGATCAGAAGCAAGATGCAACAACGAGAGCAGCTGCGCAAACTACAATAGAAGAATCACAACATGATCAAAAGCAAGACATGACAACGAGAGCAGCTGCGCAAAGTACAATAGAAGAATCACAGCATGATCAAAAGCAAGATATAACAAGGAGAGCAGCTGCACAAAGTGTAATACCAGAATCACAGCATGATCAAAAGCAAGACATGACAACGAGAGCAGATGCGCAAAGTACAATAGAAGAATCACAGCATGATCAAAAGCAAGATGAAACAAGGAGAGCAGCTGCACAAAGTGTAATAGAAGAATCACAGCATGATCAAAAGCAAGATGCAACAACGAGAGCAGCTGCCCAAAGTGTAATAGAAGAATCACAACATGATCAAAAGCAAGACATGACAACGAGAGCAGCTGCGCAAAGTACAATAGAATCACAACATGATCAAAAGCAAGATACAACAACGAGAGCAGCTGCGCAAAGTACAATAGAAGAATCACAGCAATGAATGATAGCGCTTATCTTCGTGATCTTGCTGGCTTGGAGTTTCAGATCATTGTCTTGGATAGCTTGGCCTTGCTGCAGTGGCATACGCTTGGCTCTCATGCAGAGCATAAGGCAAGCCAGAGCTTTCACAAATCTTTATGGAAGAAAAAAAGCAAGAAGCTCTTCACGCTCTTTGATAAACTGCGTCCACAAAAAGCTGCTACTCCCAAGCCTGATGATGCGCAGGCCTACCAAGACTGGCTCTTTGCTTATCTGCAAGAGGACTGGAACAAGGTCTATGAAGAAATAGGAAAAAGCGGCACGCTCATGGCTTATTTGTCTGGCTATCTTTCTGGCAATCTCAAACTGCCAGAGCAGAGGGTAGAGCAAATGAGTATAGCTGATTATGAGCTTGCCCTGCGATACAAAAAAGACATTGGCCTGGATGACTTGGAGAAAGATAAAGAGCGCCTCTACGCCCTGGCCTATGCAAGGCGGGAGGGCGCAAAGTGGATTGCAATATATGAAAACGGAGAACGCAAAGGCAGGCCCTATGAGATCATTACAAAACTATTTCAAAAGCAAGTGGCGCAGGCCATAGAAGCAGGCGAAACACTGGAGCAAGCGCAAAGCCGTATGGCCTTCCCTGATCTCCTTGCCCTGCTGGAAGAAGGAGAGATTACAGAAGAGCAATACTTAGAATGGTCAGAGCAATATCTCAATAGAGACTTTCGGCGCTTTGCCCTCACAGAGTCAGCATACGCTTGGCAGCATGGGAAGCTGGCAGAGATGGCAGATCGAGCAAAGGCAAGCAGCCAGCCGCAGTACTTAGACTTCGTCACAGGCGCAGGCGGCAGAGTCTTATAGACCACTTCTAAAATGTTTGCAGAAGAGATCATAGAATTCCTAAAAGCACGCGGCTTTCCTGTAGGCACAATCAGGACGCATGGAGGCAAGAAGGTCATTAAGATGGCTGACGGAAAATGGAAGCCGCTGAAAGCACAAAGCAAAAGCAAGAAGAAAGTAACAAAGAAGAAAACAAGCAAGAAGAAGACAAAGAAGAAAGTAAGCAAGAAGAAAGTAAAAAAGAAAACTGGCTTGACTAGGTTAACAAATGTCATAAAACAACTGCGTGAATCTGCAAAGCCTCAAGATAGAAGAGATCATCGACAATCCAAAAAACTTTCCAAACCTAATGGCGCTGGGAAAAAAAGCAGTACCGACATTAGTCAAGCTGGCAAGCTACGGCAATCAGAACAAGCCACTCACACTTACAGCCTTGCAGAGCGCAGCGGCGATCCTGGAGAGCGATCTAGAACACGACAGGCTAGCGCCATAGACATTGGCGGCCTCAAGCTGCGCCGAAGCAAAACGGGCGATCTGACAAGGGCCTCTCGTGAGAAGATCAACCAGCGTGTCATAGACATACTTGCGCAGAACAAAGAAGCATACAGCGATGCAGAGCTTAGCCTGCTGCGGCTCTACTCTGGTCTTGGCGGCACAAAGTATAGCGAGAGCACCAGCGGCCTGACTGAGTTTTATACCCCCTATAAAATCGTGGAGAAGATGTGGGAGATGGCCCGCAAGCTCGGTCTCAAAAAAGGCGACAGCGTGCTGGAGCCATCGGCTGGCATAGGCCGCATTGCAGAGGGTGACAAAGACAAGTCCTTCCATATTACGCAGCTAGAACAAAATCCCGTCTCGGCAAAGATCAATGCCATACTCAATCCACATACGGAGGTCCTGCACCAGCCCTTTGAAAAACTTTTCATGGGAGGCAAGCTGGGAAACGAGGCCAAAACCTACAGCGGCAAGCAATATGATCTTGTCATTGGCAATCCCCCCTATGGTGATTACCTTAGCAAATACAAGGGCATGGGGGAGGGGGTGGAGCATTCGCGCTGGGAGGATTACTTTATAGAGCGCGGCCTTGATACGCTTAGGGAGGGGGGGCATATGATCATGCTCATACCCAGCAGCTTCCTGTCCAAAGCCAAAGACAAGATCAGAGAAAAGATCGCAGGCAAAGCAAAGCTTGTGGATGCTTACCGTTTGCCCAGGGGTATTTTTGCAGGCTCTAACATAGGCACGGACATCATCGTATTGCAAAAAGCAAAGGGAGGCAAGGCAGAGGAGCTTGCGAATGATGACTTTTTTAGCAAGCATCCTGAAAATGTCTTAGGCCAGATCAAAACAAGAAGGCGGGGCAGAAAAGTATATGTCGAAGTGGATGGCCCTTTCTCTAATGTGGAGCGCATAGGCCATAAGCTCTCTGAGCTGACAAAGCAGAAAATCTCACAGGCGCTTAGGGGAAACAAAAATGCAGCTGGCAAGAGACCTACGACTCGCATCAAGCCTGAGATTAACAAAAAGATAGAAGTCAAGCAAGAAGCTAACAATGCCCAAGCTGCAAAAGCTACACTCGCTAAAACAACTAAGAAAACTAAGAAAACAAAAACCGCATCGCTTGTAGATAAGATGCTCCAAGACTATGACTTTGGCGAAGAGCAAGGCTCCTATGATCTGCATTCCTTCCATCAAAAGTATCACAGCAATTTTTCCAAAGAAGACTTGGCGCTCTGGTCTTCCGTGCAGGCTGATGGCAGCATCAACATGGATGGGCATAAGTTTGATCCAAATACGATGTCTGTCTTTCAAGGCAATGCTATGCCCGATACGATCTATGCCTCTGGCAACATACGTAACAAACTAGATCAACTGGAAAGAGAAAAAAAGGAATTAGATAAAAAGCAATATGCAAAGCAAAAGAAGCTTTTAGAAGCCAAGATGCCCAAGCAAAAGAAGGCAAGGCAGATCCATTTCTCACCCCTTGCTTCCTTTGTGCGTAACTTCCAAGCTTGGGAGGAGGGCGAGGAGCCTGAACATATTTTAGATAAGTTTCAAGACTGGCTGCATCATCATGTCGGCTATGAGGAATTGCAGGGCGTATCTAGTTATGATATTGCAGCATACATTGCCCAAGAGCCTGTTCGTAAAACAAGGGGTGAGAGCAAAGAGAATGCGCAGGAGAGAAGAAGCCAGAGACGCAGGGCGGCTGAGCGTCTTTTTAATACTTTTGTGCGTGAGGCCTTAGACGAAAAAACACGCAAGCGCTTGGTGGATGATTACAATCGCATCTATAATTCTACGGTCAGGCCAGACTATAAAAAGATACCTATCTTCTTGGAGGGCCTCTCCAAAAGCTTTAAGACGAAGGAGCTAGAGCTCAAAGAGCATCAGCTCGAAGGCCTTGCGTTTATGGCGAGCTCTGGCAAGGGCGTCATCGCTTATGATGTGGGGCTTGGCAAGACCATGCTTGGCATCGCAAACATCATGCAGTCTTTACAGCGGGGCTGGTGTAAAAAGCCTATGCTTGTTGTGCCAAAGGCGGTCATGCGAAACTGGGTGCGTGAGTTTAAGGACCTCTTCCCTGATGCAAAGATCAATGTGCTGGGAAACTTGGGCAAGGACTATGTCAAGGACCCGGAGAAATTGCAAATAGCAGACGGCACCATCTCCATTCTCAGTTACGAGGGAATGAAACGCATAGGCTACAATGATGCTACGCTCACAGAGCTGACACGAGATTTACAAGACGTGATGTCTGCTGGCTTGGGATCAGAAGAGCTGACGGCAAGGCAAAAGCAAAAACGCAAAGAAGCTGCAACGGTCCTTAGCGGCAAGGTACAGAAGGGAGCCCGCTTTCTTATGGAAGACATGGGCTTTGATCATCTTACAATCGATGAGGCGCATAACATGAAGAATGTTTTTGAAAGGGCCGCTGTGCAGGGAGACAAAAAGAAAGCAAATGAGTTTCGCTATCTGCAAGGCGCAAGCAGTGAAAGGGGCGTCAAGGCCTTCCTGCATTCGCAGTATATCCAAAAAAACAACAAGGGCAGAAATACAACGCTTCTTACAGCCACGCCTTTTACAAACAGCCCCATAGAAATCTATAGCATGCTGTCCCATGTTGCCCGTGACAAGCTGCAAGAGAAGGGCCTTAAGAATCTCAATGACTTTATTGCCACCTTTGTTGATCTTCAATCTGAGTATGTTATCAAGGGCAATGGCAAAATAGAGATGCAAGACGTAGCAAAGGGCTTTCAAAACTTGCAAGAGCTGCAAGAGCTTGTGCGTGATGCGATTGATTTCAAGACTGGAGAAGAGGTGGGCATCGAGCGTCCTTCTAAAGAAGAGCATCTTGTGGAACTGCCTTTGACAAAAGAACAAAGGGCGATCATCCATGAGGCAGAGCGCGCCTACATCTTAGCGCAGCATAATTTAAGGGATGATCCTGCTGGCGTCCTTCGCGCTATTGACATACAACGCAAGGCCACGCTCTCGCCGAAGCTCATAACGGGCAAGGGGCACTTTGTAAAAGACAGCCCGCGCCTGCTCTTTACTTGCGATGCCATTGCCAAAGCCTACACGAAGAAGCCAAACGTGGGGCAAGTCATGTATCTGCCTCGCGGCGTGGACTATTATCCTGAAGTCAAATCCTATCTTGTGGAGCAAGGCCTTCCTGCGCAAAGCATCGCATTCCTACATGGCCAGACCAGTGATCAAAAGAAGCAGGATATTATGGATGATTTCAATGATCCCAATGGCAAGACGAAGATCATCATCGGCTCCGAGACCATCACAGAGGGAGTAAATCTCCAAGCAAACACTTCTGTTTTATACAATACTTTTCTTGGATGGAATCCTACAGAGCTAGAGCAGCTTCGGGGCCGCATCTGGCGGCAAGGCAATAAGCAAAAGAATGTCAACATTGTCTATCCTGTGAATGTGGATTCTATAGACAGCGTCATGTATCAAAAGCACGATGAGAAGAGCAAGCGCATAGCAGAGATATGGAACTTCAAAGGCGACTATGTCAATGTCTCGCCCATCGATCCCTTTGAAACAAAGTATGCGCTGATCAAGGACCCGAACAAAAGGGCCGAGTTCAAAATGCAGCTGGAAACAGACGAGATGAAGGTGAAGGCAAAAGAGCTCGCATCGCAGGCTGCACGAGTAGAACGCATCCAAGAGTCATACAAAGAAGGAAAGACACAGATGGATGATCACCAAGAGAAAGCGCAAAAATTCAGAAGCCAGATCGAGAAAACAGAAGCATCATTAAAGCAGGCAGAAGGACGATGGAAAGAAGCCAAGCAGAAAAAGAAAAGCAAGGAAGAGCTGAGCGACTTAGAAGAAAACATTAGCGATACCAAAGACGATTTCAAATACTATAGGTCTTTGGAACGCAAAGCGCAAAGCAAAAGCAAGAAATCCAAAGAGATGATGGAGGCAAGCCTAGAGCAGCTCAAGGCAATGGGCATTGCAGATGAACAGGCAGCAAACAAAAAGGTCACAGAGCTCAGAGCAGAGGAAACAACATGGGCAAAGAAGATTGAGGAGCTTTTGAAAAACAAGCCTGTCTACTTGGAGCAGGCAAAGAAGGAAATTATGGCAATGCAAAGGCCCGTCTCATCTGTGGAAGACTCTGTCAAAAAGATGGCATCCAAAGTTTTAGGCGACATACGCAAAACAGAAATAGCCATCGCAAAAGAAGAGCGCTTTGCTGCCTCCTATACCGCTTCTTTTTTGAAGGCGAGAAATCGCAAGATCATCTATCGTTTTTTAGAGAGCGTGAGGGAGATGTGACTGACAGCCACGCAAGGTCATTACAGCACAGCACTGTTGCGCACAATACATGGCAAGGCGTCAATACAGCGGAGGCCTTTCTCCCTTCCCTACTCAACATCGGCCGTCCATCTTTAACAGACTGCCCCCAGAAGAATTTCTGATACGGAGGGGGGAGCCAGTCTTGTGGTTTCCAGCACTACCCCCCGTCCATGCAAAGCCCCTGCAGGCAGGCCGCCTTCTCTCACCAGACCTCCATCATACAAACAAGGGCTACATCCTAACTTTCCAAAAAAACTTTCGTATTGCAGAAGAGAGCCTGGCCATCCAGCATCATAACACGCTGCGCTTTCGCCCGGCCTTTGCGCCCATCCATAAGATACATTCTGTCTTTGCATATCGAAACGCATTGCAGGGCGGCAATATCCACCTGCAAGTAAAAGACATAGCAAAAAACAACTTCACGATAGAGCCGCATCCCCAGCTTCGCTACTGGCATGAGATCAGACTAGACTATGAAGTCCTGCTCTACGAAACACGAAGACTGAGATTTGAAAAGGAAAGCGCAAGCCCCATCATACATTTATGCGAGCATCCCGAACTGATTACTGAGAGCACAGGTGAAAGCCTTATCAATGTTTGCGTGGGTGTGCGCAGCATAGAAAACATAAACGAAGGAAACATTACAAACTATCATCATGATTTTACGCGCATCCATCTGCCAGAGACAGAAAGCAAGGCTGCATCTTACATGCTGGAGCTGGAGCTCTATAGCCCCATAAGCATCGCCTATCGCACGCTTGCTTCTCACAAAAACACATCCAGCGCCATTCCCATACAAGCAGGCGAGCTCGAAGCGGTAGCAAGCCCTTACTATCCTATCAACGAAGGCGATCTGATCATCATGACGCGCAGCCAAGCCAGCGCAAAGGAGCTCTCGCATAAGAGAGACGATCGCTTTCCTCTCGTCTATGGTCCCATCGCTTCCATACAAAAGCTTTACGCTGGCACGAGCGAAGGCGCAAGGGAGCTAGACATAGATGACGCAATCATAGACGGCTTTCATGCGCTAAGACTAAAAGACCCAAGCATAGAAAGTATTTCTGTATCTTACAATTACCATCCGCAGTATAGAGTAAAAGAGCGCTTAGAACATTCTGCGCTAGAAGGCAGACGCCAGCCAGTCAAGTGGCGCCTATCACCAGAGCATAGCAACCTAGTCTTTGCATGATGAAGCGCATGACTGAGTCTTTGCACTTGCGCATCATTTTCTTCTCTCATTGGTGACTTGCTTTGTTAGCATAAGCTTATGAACTTACTCATAAACTTTCTTAAGGCAAGGGGCCTGCCCATAGGCACCGTCCGTAACAGAAGGGGAGGCAAGTTTATTAAAGTCAGTGATGGAAAATGGCAGCGCTATAGCTCTGAGCATAGGCGCAAGAAAGGTCTGGCTGTCAAAGAGAAGAAACGAGGACGCAAAGCAAAGAGCGGTCAGCCACGCAAAACACTGCATGCCTTCAATGTCAGAAAGCCGCGCAAGCTCAGAGACTATCTCGACAAAGGACGGGTCACTTATTACCAAGCAAGCAAGGGCATACCCAAGAGCGGCAAGGTCATCTTTGCTCATGGCAGCAATGTCTTAGGTGAGGCATACACGAAGAAGGGCGCAGAGCGTTTTCTAAAACTGCACAAAGATAGCAAGGGATTATACGCCCTCGCATACAAGGCCAAGCGTGGCAGGCCCAAGTCATACAAGCTCCCTAAGACTCAGGCTGCATAAAATGTTAGAAGAACAAGAGCCAGACTTTCATGGCTTTCTCTTTGGCAGGCCAGACACAAAGGCCAACCCCGCACTAGGACGCATTGCTTATCCCAAGCAAGACCCGCCGCCAGCTTGGGGCGCCATCGTTACGCCAGACGAAATGCGCATGATTTACTTTATGGGCAACAGCCGACTTGTCACGCAGGATGGAACTTACTTAAGCGATGATGCAATCAAGGGCTGGATCGATCAGACAAGCAGGGCCATAGCAGAGGAGCTCAAGTGGGACATCTATCCGCAGCTTTGGAGACATCGCTCTGCAAGGCCTGAGCAAAGCAGAAAGATAGAAGACTATGCGCGCTGGGATGATACCTATCCTTATCGACGCTCACGCAGGAACTTCCATTTTGTAAAGCTGCGCCATCGCCCCTTGCTGCGATTGGAGAAGTGGGAGCTTCATAATCCTTATGCAGACCAGCGCATCTTGGATTTGCTTCCTGGAGCTGAGCTCAACTATGAGGCTGGCGCCCTTAGCAATCTGCGATGGGGCAACAGGCACAGGGCTTCAGGGCATGGCAGTCTTCCTCTCCGCGCCTCTCGCCTTCATACATATAACGAAGACTTGCCGAACTCTTACTTGATAGATTATGCTACGGGCTATGACAGCGCAAACAGGGTCCCAGATGATCTTAGAGAACTGGTCGCTAAGGCGCTTGCGATCAAGATCATGTCTGCTTATGGTGATGGCATTGTCTCTGGCCTTGCGTCTTTTAGCATTGGCGTGGGCGTCCTGCATGAAAGCGTCAATACAACGATGAGTGCAACATCTGCCTTCTTCGGCGCAAGGATCCTACAGCTGCAAGGCGAGATCAAGGAGTGGTATCAGAAACACCAAAGCCGCTACACGCATACAGGCATGGCGCATCTGTGATACAATATACGCTAGCCATGCTAAAGCCGGGACAGGAGCTGCTTGACCTTGCTTGTGGAGAGCTTCGTCACCTTGGCAATGTCAGTAACGTGAAAGCCTGCTCTTAGCATAGCATGCGCAAATTCTTCATGCGCTTTCTCTAAGCCTTTCCCTATACCTTTCTCTATACCTTTCTCTATACCTTTCTCTATACCTTTCTCTATACCTTTCTCTATGCCTTTCTCTATGCCTTTCTCTATGCCTCGATTTTCTGCCTTTCGTATCGCTGGCATCACATATTCGGTTATATCTGCTACGGCTCCCATATCTACTTCTCCTTCAAAAATAGCTAACCTAGCTTGCAAGGCCTGTCTCAAATTAGCAAGCACTTTTTTGTTTGTAGTAAAAGCCTGCCTTGCAACCTGCCTCTGTGTCTCTTTTAGACGAGCAAGGTCTTTACAAAAAGCTGTCAAAAACATACTGTCGGCGCTGCTCAGATCCACTACCTCGATATTGATTACGCGCATATGGATGATGGGATTTTCTATTACATAGACACCCTGCTCAATCTCCTCTACAGCGCCTCCATACTCAGACAGAAATTTACGCGGCCTTTTCGAAAGCAGCAAGGTCACAGTGAGATTGTCTCTGCGGGCCTCTGGGTTGAGCTGGAGATAGTAATAGTAGTAGATCATACAGTCATGGATATCGCGTAGCTGGAAGTGATCTTGGAAGGACTTATAGCTAAGCAGATTGTGTTCAGAAAAGTAATGGAAGAGCTCTAGCTTTGCAAGGGGAGGTATATGGCTCTTGCGCAGGACCACAACATCGATGCGCTTTGTTACTGTGCTTAGCTCATACTCGCTTTGGACCTCGTAGCCGAAGGGCGGGAAGAAAGCAGCGCACTCTCGCTTAAAGAATTGATCAAGCTTGGTTTGTGCGCTGAGACATTCTGCTATCTTATTCCGTGCTCTTTAGCATGCAATGTGAATTTACAAAAGCCAGAAGAAAGCAGCGCACTCTTGTTTCTGATCAAGCTTGGTTTATGCGCTGAGACATGCTACTATCTTATGATGCGCTCTTTAGCATGCAATGTGAATTTACAAAAGCCAGAAGAAAGCAGCGCACTCTTGTTTCTGATCAAGCTTAAGACTTATGCGCTGTGACATTCTGCTATCTTTGCACGCAGCGAAGCTTTGGCGCCTTTGTCAAAGAAGAGATCAAGGGCTTCGAAGGATCGCATGTTCGTCTGAAAGAGTATTTCGAAAATTGTCTCGACATGGATGGCGAAGATGCAGGCGAGCTTGCAGCCCTTGCTATGGTAGAACATGCCAGAGCAAAAAAGTAAAGGAGCAGGAATGGGAGCGATAGCAGATACATTGAAGCAAGTCTTTGCAGGTCATAGAGAAGAAGAAGATTTCTACAAGGCTAAGAAAAAAGCAGAGCTGGAATCCATAGGCCTTAGTGAAGATGACATGGATGACGAGGTCTATTAATCGCAAAGCCCTATCGCCAGCGGCCCGCTCCACTGCCAGCGATGGCGGCATGCAGCAAGGCCCAGTCTTGCAAAAGCTCAGAACGCTCAAGGTCGAGAAACTGGAGCTCTCGCAGGCAGCAACGCGGGCTTTGCAGTCTGCCTTAGCCTACACGGGCAGCACGGGCCCTGCTCGCCCTGGCAGAGTAGCTGCACGGGGGGCTATGGCTGGCGCCGTGAGCGCAGGGGGCGGGGGGAGCGCTGCTGCTGCGGGAGGCGCTCTGCAGGGTGCAGGCGCTTCTACCGTCATTCCTGTCTTGGGTCTGAGCCTGGGCGCTGCGGGCGCTGCTCTAAAGCTGCTTTCCTCGGGCGCGGGCATGTATCAAAATCTCATGCAGGGGCAGCAGGGGACGCTTGGGACGATGCAGTATCTGCGGGGCGGCGGCACGGGGCTGTTCGTGCCGGGAGGCGCCAACGCTGAGGGCATGTCGCAAGACGAAATCAGGCGCCGGGCCAATCGCTATGTGCGTAATGCCGAGCTGGCACGAATTTACAGCGCACGGGCGCGCCTCTCGGAGAGCGGGCATGACACTGGCGGCGGCATGACGGGCGTCAAGTTTGGCTTGGCGCAGGGCATCGGCGGGCTTGGCGGCGCCAGTCTCTTTGCAGAGCTGGGGCGCTATGGGACGGGCGGCGGCTCGAAGCTGCGGCGCCTTTTTGGCGCAGCCGAGCTTGCGGGGATGGGGGGCCTGAGGCAGGCTGAGTATTTCAGGACGCTGTCGGGCATGGCAGCGCAGGGCGCAGGCGCTGGCTTTGGCCGCATGGACCTGCACGGCGTGGGATCAGTCATGGCGGGCTTGGGACAGGGCGGGCTGATGGGCGAGCGGGCGCTTGCGCTCACACGCTCCATGCACGGGCAGCTGCAGAGCAAGGGCAGTCTGCTGCATAATCTGGCGACGGTCTCGGCTCTGGGGGCTGGCAAGCCGCTTGTGGAGGCGATGGCGCAGGCCGAGCGCGGAGCAACGAAGGGGAATGTCAGGGGCATCTCTGAGCTGCTGGGGCTGGATGCGATGGATGATGAGACGCGCCAGCTCTTAGAGATGAACATTTTCGGCGCTACGGCAACGGATGCGCTCAGGGCGCGGGGCGGGATTGCAAGGGCGGCGACAAGCGTGGGTGATGTGCAGCTGGCGCGCACGGGCGGGCGGGAGCTAGCACAGCTGGAGCGCAGCGTGCAGGGGCAGGATTACATAGGCACGCAAAACGCTATGGATGCGATTGCCTCCACGCTGGATCAGTCTTTTGAGCTGCAGCAGAAGGTGGCGCATCAGCTCAGCGGCGTCATGGGGACGGTGGCGAAGGCGGTGGATGGGCTTGCGGCGATGCTTGCAAAGATCGAGGGCTTGTTGTGAGGGGGGGGTTAAACATGGGCAGTCCCCAAGAAATGTTCCCGCACCAATGGATGATGGAAAAACGTTTTCGAATCTCCTGTAAAAGCAATTTTGCTATTATGCAGAAAGAAATACTTATGCGCTACGCTTTTTATTTCTTCCATACGATGATCTGTAATCACAAAACTCATTCCTTTCTTGTGTTGTCTTTTTATCATTTCTAAAACTGCATGCGTGGTTTTGGGATCAAGGCCGGAGAAGGGCTCATCTAGTAATACGTAAAGTGGTCTTGATGCCATACAACGACAAAACTCCACTTTACGCGCTTCGCCACCTGAAAGCCTTTTACATTTTTGTTTGCGTAGCTTTGCTAAAGCAAACTCTAAGATCAGCTCTTCCCGCAAGCTTTCGTCATCATCTCTTTTACGAGGTAATACATAGATGTTATCTTCTACAGACAAGTCTTGAATCAACGTATTTTCTTGTGAAAGATAGCCCAGCCCTAGTTTAAGCCTAGCAGAAATAGATAAGTTACTAATATTTTGATTTCGGAACTCTATCGTTCCATTGTCCTGTCGCAAGAGACCACAGATGATTTTAAGTAAAGTGCTTTTGCCCACGCCATTGCTTCCTACAAGAGCGCAAATGGAATTTGCTGGGAAGCGAATGTTAATCTGTTCTAAAATACTCCGATTTTTGTACTTCTTACTAATATCTTTAATAGTAAGCATATGTACTTGTTTGATAGTTACAAGCTAATCACCAGTATATTCCACGCTGGTAAATTTAAGCAAGTATGTATAAGCAAATCCGAAATCTGCCGCAGTGGGTATGCTATCTATTTTCTTCCAACGGCCTTGAGGATTTTGCGTTGTCAATATAACATTATCTCCTACTGCCACCCAATGACCATTGCCGTATTCTACATCAAAGAGATCCGAGCTCGTCCCACTATCTAATGCCAGCGACCAGCCGCTAGCTGGGTCGGTCGTAGTTAAAATCATTCCATTGCGGCCTACAACTACCCAATGAGCGCCAGCATATTTAATGCGAAAGTAAGCGCATTTTTCTGTAGAAGAATGTGAAATCGACCAAGCGCCAGCGGGATTATGTGCTGCTAGTATATTATCTTGGGCTTGGTTTGTCGCATATTGGGCGCTGTCAAGACGACCCTTGTTCTCGCCACAGATAGCAACCCAAGTATTTTTTCCATCATAGGCCACATCCGTAAGCGGCGTAGTATTGGGCAATGTCGGTAATGAAGATGGCGTACGCCAGCCAATAGGAGCAGATAGATCACGTGTTGTTACAATGGCACCGCCGCCGCCAACCGCTACCCAATTGCCATTACCATATTCTACAGCATAAAATACCCTATCTATACCAGTATCACCTGTCTCTTCCCACTCCTCTACAGGAAGCATCAAATTCTTTGATGCGCTAATTTCACCAGAGCCCCTAATCGCAACCCAATGACCATTAGCGCCATAAGCAATATTTATTGGATAAGCAGAATCAAGCCCTAAGCAATATGAAGGACTAATTTGCCTCCATATATTCTGCACGCCTTTGTTGTTTGCATAAGCATAACCATAGTCATCTATTGCCAACCACTGCCTATCATGATATATTAGCTTAAAGATATGCTGGATAGGCAAGCCACGATTTTGGCGATATGGCTCAGAAAAATGCGCGCCTACAATATACCTATCACTTTCCCAATAGTCACCATAAACAACGATTTTTTCTTCGTTTGGATAACAATTTGGATTTTCGTAATAAGTGATTCTACCTGAATAAGACCAGCTTTGCGGCAACTCTTCTTCGGAGACAAAAATATGACCTCCTATATTGCCACCTGCCGCAAGCACCCATCCTTTTTTAGGCGCCTTTTCTACCTGCTCATTGTTACAAGCATGAAGAAGCAATATTGATAATAAACAGAAAACGTAAATTCTTTGATTATTTTTCCACATATGTCAAGCCACTAAACATATACGTGCCGCTCTGGCGCTCATTCACAGCTGCTTTTTGCCAAAAGCCTTGCGGGTCATTCGTTGTTACAATAATGTTATTGCCTACTGCCACCCAATGACCATTGCCATAGGCAACATCAAATAGGTCGAAAGTTGTACCACTATCTAAGGCCATAGACCAGCCATTGCTCGGATCCTTAGTCGCGAGTATCATCCCGCTGCGGCCTACAACCACCCAATGACCATTGCCATATCCTATACTGAAATAATTACACTCCTTGGATGAAGAATGAGAAATGGACCAAGTATCTTTTGGATCGCTTGCTGTTAGTATGACATCCTTTGCTAAATTTGTAAATTTCACTGCATATTCCGCTGTATAGCCCATTTCATTGTTTTCACCGCAAATTGCAACCCATGTGCCTGCGTTGTAGGCCAGATCAATCAAGGGCGTATCATCAGACCCAGGCCATAGGGGAACAATCGATGGGGCATCCCAGCGAGAGGTGAATACGTCTTGCGTTGTTGCAATGCTCCCGTCACCACCTGCCGCTACCCAGTCACCATCGCCATATTCTATAGCATAGAATACTTTTGGTACATTAAAGATCGCAACTCGCCTCCATTCTACTAAAGGGTTCGTAGGATTATCGCTTACTAGAGGTCTAAAATAATTAGCGCCTACCCAGTAACCATTGCCATAGCTAATAGCCATTAAGCCGCGTGCATACTTATATGGATACACAACTCGCCGCGGATTGTGTGGCTCGTCATTCGCTACATAAACTAAACCGGCAACGCTGACAAAAACCCAATAACTATTAGCATAACGAAGCTTCCATATCCCTTTGGTATCAAAATCATAACCTCGATCAGAGTCACCCCATCCATATCGTGATCCAAAAACCGGTACTGCATTGCCAAACTCATCGCTAGCTGAGCCCACATCGCTTAGATAAGACCAGCTTTGCGGTTTTTCTTTTGATGCTGTAAAAACTTGCGCACCAGCAAGCCTTCCACCAGAAATCCTGTCAGAAAGGACAACCCATTCTTTGGCAGATGGCGAAAGCTCACTTACATTTTTGCAAGTATGCAAGTAAAGGATTACTATCAATGAAAATATGTGTACTGTATATGCCCACATGTCAGTAATCCTGTATTATTATTGCTTATCAAAGCAAGTATTTTTTGCCAGAAAATGCTGCATTCCGCCACGGTACACTGCTAATAATCCGATGCAATAACATCAATGCAATTTCCCGTTTTTTAAGAGAGCCCAACAAGTAAGAACGCCATTCGCCTGCACAACACAAGTGCTCCGCTGGCTTGCGTCAGTTACGTTTCCTCCTGTTCCTACTATTGGAAAAGCTCGAACGATACGAGGCATACTCATACTCAAGTCAATAGTGCTCGAAATGTTTGCAGGCGTAGAACTACCCTTTAGATCACCAGTACCTAATTGACCCCTATTATTGTGGCCCCAACATTTGACCGTGCCCGCATGTATAGCGCAAGTATGATAAGAGCCTGCCGATATAAAAGCAGTCTTCTCGGTTAAACCGTACACTTGCACAGGCCTTGTGCTGGATCTTCTTGTCCTATTGCCTAATTGACCATGATAATTATCACCCCAGCACTTAGCAGCGCCATTGTGTATGGCGCATACATGCTTATAGCTGCCAGCGATGCCGCTAAGGCCTCCTGCAATTTTGCGCTATCGATCTGGCTGGGCCTGCGAAAAGTCAGGGCTTGATACAAACGCTTCAATTTTTCTAAAGAGCTGAGCCCTGATGATTGTGACAAAGAAAAGCGGTCGTGTATGAGATACACATAAGTTAAAGCGGATTGCTTTTCAGTAAACGAGATATGATTCAAACGCCCTTTCCTCATATCATAGAAGGGATTGATCCTCTTGCCAAAAAGACACAACAGAAAATCCTGCCAAGCCTCAGCATTGAGAATCGAATTGCCATCTACTCTCATGATCTGAGGCGCATTGCAAGTACCGATCTGCGCCCCCGCGCTGATATTCCAGTTCATAGCATCTAAGTAACTGCTATTTGTAGGGTCCATGTCTGGGAAGCTAGGGCCATCGATGAGCTTTGCGCTGGGCCCTGCTACTTGCGTATCTGCAGCGTCCAAGTACCAGTCGCTGTCGCTAGCGCCATGGCTTGATCGCCAAGCATCAAATTTTGGATAAGCAATAAGAATGCTAAGGCCCTCCTTAGGAGGCAGCCAATCTGTGGGGACCAGCAAGGCCCAAGGAAAACCATTGCTATTGCGAAAGTTCTCAGGCGCAGAGCTTGGATTGTGCGTGTTAGGAAGCGCTTGCTTGCCGGGCAAATGAATATCATAAGCCTGCTCATGATTGACAATGATATAAGGATCGTAGGGCGCTTGATCTATGCTGTCGCTTGACTGGGGTGTGTCCAAGCTAAGCACAAAGTCAGCACGGTGGCCATATAACTGCGCTTCGTAAATGGGATTGGTAAGAAGGAAGACATAGCTATTGTAATAGGGATGACGGACTTTGCGTGTCCCCGTTGGAATGTCTTTATATTCGAGAGAAAATGCGCTGCGGGTACTTTCATAAACAGTGATATTAGCAACTCCGTCTACGCTTTGTGTCCTCGTCTTTGTGACATTGCCAGCATGATCTGTATTTTCAATCGTCAAGCTTCCCTGCGCTTGTCCCAATCCAATGCCGATGACAAACTTATGATCATAAGCAGCCTTTAGCATGACTGGCTCCACCGTCCCTATGATGTCTGTTACTTGGTTTCTTGCATTACGCACCTCTACTACTTGGTAGCGCACCACAAAGTCATTGTAGTCATTATCACCTGTGCGGGGAAAGTCATCTTGGTAGGCCACCGTAAGAAAATCATCTTCAGGAAGTACGATGCGAAAGGCTCGCTGTGGATCATGCGGGAAGGCATCAAAGCTATTGGGAATCAGATCACCGTCGCTATCCATCACGTCTTGCGATGGCAAGGCGCTGTCCATTTGCGCTGCAACAGGAGGACTCTGCTGTGCTTGCGCATGATGCTCTGCCGATGCCGTTTTTACCATATGCACCCTGCGCTTTACACGCCGCAATTGGAGTAGGTTGGCAAGAGGAATGACGCGTGTATGCTAGCCGGGCTTATGTATCTTCAGCAAATACTTGCCGTCTTTGTGCTTGGGTAATGTAACATAGCCATCATAATAACCGTGCGCATTGATTGCAGCTGTAAAGATGATCTTTTTCTTCCCTTTTCTCTGCAAAGTAAGCACGGCATTGTAGTTGCCTTTGGCAGGATAGTTTCTTATTTCCTTGGAAGAAAGATCATAGGAATCAGCAAGACTGAGATCATAGAGCTTTAGCCGTATCTGGAATCGAATCCTGTGCAATGATTGGAAACGGAAGTTGGATCTTGTTTGCGCCTGCTTTTTGTCTTGTATCGTACCCTCTGGCAAACTCAAGCCAGATGGCGCGCCTTCACTATAGCCTGTGGATGATCGCTTGCAAGCTGGCATGCTTAGCATAGCGCAAAGCGCCAGACTCACAGTAAAAAGATGGAATGGGAAGCTTGCTTTAAGGGCATTCATAATGTGACACTCCTCTTGGGTAAAATTGACTCTCTTGATGGATGCAAAACTCTAAAAAACAGCTGTATTATTATGTCATAGGTATATGAGAATGTCAAGCAAATATTAAGAATTTTAAAAAAAGTTTGTTTTTTTAAAATTGTTGCTTTGTAAGTCTTGCTGTGTAGATTAAGCTCAATGTTGCGTTTCATTTTTATTGTATTTGGTAGTGTGGCATTTGTTGCTTGCTTGAACACTGAGCCAGAAGTGGAGCCCGAGCTAGGGGATGAGATTACGGGCGCTTGCATTCGAAGAGTATTTTCTGGCTTGGATACAACAATCATATATAGAACATGTGAGCATAAGCTAAGCGCTATTGCCTGTGCTCTCAATCTGGCTTCTAGCTCTGTGCTCTTAGAAAATGCAGCCTGCCCTGCAAGTGTTGACAATATATCTTCTCAAGGCACTTGCACCTGTTCTAAAACAGATGATGATGGCAATGCTAAAGAAACTCGCAAAGACTACTATACGAATGATCTCATGGATGCTATAAAGCGCTGTGAGTTTGACGCCGCCTGCAGCTTTACGACATTGTAGCCCTCCTCCTCCTCACTTCACTTGCAGGATCTAGCGCACCTCGCCATGCGCCATGTCATAGATATATGCAAGAAGAGCTTGCTTTTGGTATCGCAAGCGCTAATCCCATAAGCTTCCCGCATACCAGAGCCCAGACTCCGCATTTTCACAACAAGGCCTGCGACATAAGTAGTGAAGACTACGATTGTAACTTGACCAGTTACTAAGTTTATATTTAGATTTCAGGTGTTGTTGTATAAGGGTGCGCAGGGCCTCTGCATGCTGTACATACCAGAACAATCCAGTGCAAGGCATAGGCATTGCGTCACGAGCACAGGATGTGCGAGAGTCTGGCGCTAAGGCAGGGAAGCCGTTTGCGCCAGACCAATGCCTATGGCTTGCCGTGCCGTTGTTGTAATAATCAGAGTCTCGGCGCCGCATTATGTCACATTGGGCGCAGGGGCTCATGTGCGTTGTAGTAGTAATGTGGCCTTGGTTTTGATGACAGCGGGCGGGGCTCCTCAGCGCCCAGCTTAGTCAGCGAGATCTACAATCCTAATCGTCACCACCTGCTCTATCTGCGTCTCTGTGCCGTCAGCGCCTATGGAGGCAGCAATCACTGTGAGGCTTAGAGTCTGCGTCTTTTCAAAATCCACGCCGCTGCCTGTATAGCTGAGCTGGCCGCTTGCGCTGTCGATTGCATAGCCCGCTGGAGCATCGGCCTTGAGGCTGTAAGTGATGGCGTCAAGGTTATCGTCGTAGGCTGTGATGGGCGAGCCGATGGCGATGGCCGCCAATCTGCCGTCAGCGTTTTCTCTGAGCTCCAGGTCACCTGGCACGGGATTGAACAGCGCATCTGCCGGGCGAGGCCAGGCCTCCAGCACATCACCGCAGTCAGGTTTGCCTGCCTCACCCTCGTCTACCAGCGGGTCATTGGTGATTCCCGACTCTGCGTCAGTAATCGTCTCACAAACATCGATGGTGGTAGTGGTACTGGGCTCTTCCGTCTTCGGATTGCTCGGATCAAAGTCAAAATAGAGCAGGCGCGGATAGACGCCATCTGTAAAAAGCCAGCGGGTGGCAAGCCAGGAGCTGGCGTCGTATACGTCGTTAGAATCGGTGTCGGTATCCAGCCAGGCTGTGGCAGGCTGCGTCTCAGCAGTAGTGCCGCCGACGATGCCGGCGAAATCGGCAATCGTGACGCCATCAGAGACTTGCCCCACCGTAGTGGTGGTGAGAGTTGTTGTGGTATCGAAGTAATTGTTCGCGATATTGGTATTCAGTACGGTCGTACTACCATTCTCCACACTCCCGATAAAGCCTTTCTTATCACCAGTACTGCTCTTGATGGAACCCACCGCCATAGAGTTATAGACCTTAGATCCCGTCCCAGGCGGGTTAGTGAATTTCCTTCCCGTCTCACGGTGGATCCCCAGATAATATAATACTAGTCCGATCAGAGCGCCGATACCGTCCTTATCAGGACCAGCAATCCCGCAGCCTGGGCCGCTGCCATCGCAAACAGAGCTGCTGCTGAAGCAATCGCGCACAGTAGGACCAAAGATCAAGCCCACCAGACCGCCCATATGATCCTTACCATTCCCGCCGCCTGAGACATTGCCGTTTGCGCTGCTGCCTGCGATCGCGCTGCTATTATTGGAAGTGCTTAATGCGTGCCCCACCAGAGCGCCCATATGATCCTGCTCATCCCCACCATCCGAGACATTGGCGCTTGCCCTGCTGCCGGTGATCCAGCTATCATGTGCATGGCCCAGCAGACCACCCATATGATCCACATTACTTCCGCCACCTAAGACATTACCGCTTGCCCTGCTGACTGTGATCCGGCTCCTAGCTGCATAACCCACCAGAAGGCCCATCTGATCCTCTCCATTCCCGCCGCCTGAGACATTGCCGCTTGCCCCGCTGCCTGTGATCTGGCTATCAATTGCATAGCCCGCCAGAGCGCCCATAGCATCTTCTCTCTTCCCTCCGCCTGAGATATTGCCGCTTGCCCTGCTGCCTGTGATCTGGCTATCACTTACATAGCCCACCAGAGCGCCCATAGTATCATTTCCATCCCCGCCATCTGAGATATTGCCGCTTGCGCTGCTGTCTGTGATCTGGCTATCACTTACATAGCCCGCCAGAGCGCCCATAGCATCATTTCCATCCCCGCCATCTGAGATATTGCCGCTTGCGCTGCTGTCTGTGATCTGGCTATCACTTACATAGCCCGCCAGAGCGCCCATAGTATCATTTCCATCCCCGCCATCTGAGATATTGCCGCTTGCGCTGCTGTCTGTGATCTGGCTGTCAGTTGCATAGCCTGCCAGGCCGCCCATGTTAGCTGCAAAAGAGCTGGCGCCGCTGCCCTGGATGACAAGGTCGACTGCATGTACATAGCTTAGCCTTGTGCTGCGCATGATGCCGCAAAGAGCCCCCACGTGACGGCGCCCCTTGACTGTGGGGCTCTCCAGCGTGAGATTTCTTATGCTTGGTGTTTGGCAGGCGGCAAAGAGGCCGGCGTCGTTTGTGTGGTCATTGGCGGCTACGACACTTGCTATACGGTCTATGTGCAGGCCGCTGATGCTGTGTCCATTGCCCTCCAGCTGCGCTGTAAAGCGGAGGCCCTTTCGGTCACTGCCGATGGGATCAAAGTTGCCGATGGTGGCGCCATTTTGATCGCTTTTGCTGAGGTCAATGTCAGCGACAAGCTCGTAGCCGCAGAGATAGACGCCGTCGCTTGTTGCCGTATCGCAGTTGTCTGTGGCTGTGGCAGGGCCGCCCGCATAAGAGCCCGCATCGCCGCCGTTGCTGTCAACCAACTCATCGTCGTACGTAGTCCCAGCCAAGTTATGGCGTATGTTGCTTAGCTCTTCTCCCGTGGCGATCTCTATCAGCCCGTCGTTATCGTCGTCTACGTCCTCGCTGTTCTTGCAGCCATCGCTGTCTGCATCGGCTGTGGGCGCATTGGCAGCGCCTGTGGCAGGCCCCGCTACGCCCATTGGGCAAACATCAATGGCATCGGCTATGCCATCCTTATCACTGTCGCCATAGCAGGCGTCTTTGGTCTCGTTTACTAAGGGCGTGGGGGGCAAACAGCTTTCGCAGATGCCAAGGCTGGTGGCTGCACGGCCCGGCACAGCTATACACTCCTCGTCTGTAATACAGGCGGTATCGTCGAGCACGCTATAGGGATTGCCGCTTTCATTCTGGCAGTCACTTATGCTAATGCACTTGCTTTTGTCTATATTGCTTAGGGGAGTTTCGTCTTCGCAGGCTTGGCATTCGCCGCTGGCAGCAGCGACTTGGCCTGCCACAGAGGTGCAGGCCCTTTGGCTGATGCAGGCAGTGCCTTCCGTATTTACAAACTTGCCCTCGCTTGCAAGACAGACGCTGGCATCGATGCAGGCGGCAGGACTGACTGTGGTATCAATGAGCCCGCCCTCTTCGCATTGCTTTTCAATGCAGCTGTTGTCCCTCGGGTTGTGCACCTGCTTGCCCGTGCAGCTTACTTTCGTCTCGCAGGCGGGCTTGTTTGTCGGCTTGATCTCGCCCTCTTTGCAGCTGCTAACACAGACCGAGAGCTCAGAGTTAGGAAACTGACCTTCGGGACAATCCACGCAGGTGTTGTCCGCTGGGTTGTGGATTTGCGGCGCAATGCAGCTTAGCTTTAGCCTCGCAAGTGGGCTTTGTTCGCCGGTTTGATCTCGCCCTCTTTGCAGCTGCTAACGCAGGCCGAGAGCTCAGAGTTAGGAAACTGACCTTCGGGACAATCCATGCAGGTGTTGTCCGCTGGGTTGTGGATTTGCGGCGCAATGCAGCTTAGCTTTAGCTCGCAAGTGGGCTTGTTCATCGGCTTGATCTCGCCCTCTTTGCAGCTGGTGACGCAGGCCGTGTGCTCGGAGTTGGGAAACTCACCTTCAGGGCATCTTGTGCAGGCGCCTTGCTCAGCCTGCGGTCTTTGATTGTCGATACAAGCGATCGTTACGCCAGAAGCATCGCTGCCATTGCTGTTGCCATCGCTTCCTCCACAGGCGCCAGCAATAGCTATGCTAAAGCCAAGTAAGCTGAGGCGCAAGATTTTGTTTCGTCTTGTTTTCATCGTATTTGTAAGTCCCATGTTTTTCTCCTACATAAGAAGCCCTCGGCTTGCTGCGCAAGAAGCTAGTTTTGAAACCGGCTCTAAGCCATACCGGCCCCCTATGAGCAATCTGAACAACTCTGTATGCGCAAACATATATAAATTACAAAAACGTGGCAAGTATTTTTTGCGCAATAAATGCGGAACCTGCGACCTAGTTTTTCTCCTACATAAGAAGCCCTCGGCTTGCTACGCAAGAAGCTAGTTTTGAAACCGGCTCTAAGCCATACCGGCCCCCTATGAGCAATCTGAACAACTCTGTATGCGCAAACATATATAAATTACAAAAACGTGGCAAGTATTTTTTGCGCAATAAATGCGGGACCTATGTGCGTAGCAAAGGTGGAAATCAGCGCCCTTAGGCAGCAAGGGCCTCGTATGCCTTGCGAAAGCAATCTTGGCTGCTGCACGCATCTGGGCCAAAGGCTGCCATCCCGGCTCGGAAGGCAATAGGGCGGCGTTTTTGCAAAGCAGAACGAAAATGTTCCAGTTGGCTTTGTCTTTTCTTGTGACTTTGCTCTGATGTCAAAATGGCAAGCAGTTTTTCTCCAATACGGTACAATTTGGCAGGCAAAGGGAAAACTTCTCTCAAGGCCTGCGATACATAGATCATAGCCCCGGGCTCTGGCCTTGCGCCAAGTTCTAGCAGGAGAAGCTGATTGCTGTTTTTGCTATGTTGATGCTGGGCTGTCTCATAACTCATATCTTCTTGAAAGCGCAAGCCATTCCATAATCTACTCTCTGAGTCTACGCTTGCTTCTTCATACAGACACAGCTGAAGCAGCCTCTCTCCATACCTGCGTATCTTATACCAAAGTTCTTCTATCATAAGCTCAGGCTGCCTTAGAGCTGTCTTGCATTCAAAGTGTAGAAAGCCCAAAGTGTTTCCATTCGCATTGCCCAAAAGAGCAAAGCGCGAAATAAGAGGGAAAGCAAAACGATTGCTGTCTGTAAAAGCAATATACTGCCCCTGTTCAATACGTTTAATAAATGCTGCCCAGGCAGGTCCTTGCAATTTTGCTTTTCTTTCAGTAACAAAGAGATTGCCGCTGCGTTGTAGGACGAGATGATAGTCACCCTGCTTGTCTTTCATGCAAAGGCTTGTAACACAAGGCTGTAAGCTCTCTGACAATGAAATAAGCATCTCTTTAAGGAAAGACTGGAAATCATAGCCGGAGATTTGGTAATCACTCGCATCTGAGAATTGATACAAATCAGGATAACTTTTCTTTTTTTTATTATTGTAATAGGCGTCATAATGCTCCCAAGGCGCATAGGACAAAGGCGCATTGCTCTCTTCCCTATGCTTCTTATGACTAGGACCTTCCTGCTTTTTTTGTATTAAGGCAAAGGGACGCCATAAGTCTTGAAAACCCGGCATATTCCATTGCTCCTGCTCAAAAGCTGCTGCTTGTCCCGTACATTCCTTCCCCAGCTTGGCTAAGTCTGCAGTCTCCTGCGCTTCTTCTTGATTCAAGAGCTGTATCATGCCCTGCTGCCTTTGCTTGTTTTTCCTTTTGCCAAACAAAAATAGCCCCAAGCAGAAAAGAAAGGAGCAGGCAGCTCCCAGTACTAAGGGCTGCTGCCAAAAAGAGTCCAGCTCCAGGCCAGTCTCACTAGATAAAGCGGGGAAGGGAATGTTGCGCTGTCTTTCTAAGGCGGCTGTAATTTCAGACTCGCCTGCAGCTTGTATCCATAGCTTTCTAAAAAAACTTGCCAGCGCTGCGCTTTCCTCAGAACGGCAGGAGAAAAAAAAGATAAGAGAGGCGCACAAAGAAAGTAGCAAACAAGCATGCAGCAGGCCTCTGTCTTTCATACTCTTTCTCCCGTAAACGTAAAATAAGAGCGGCCTATACGTATTTCATCTCCATGCTTAAGAGACAGAGGGCGTAAGATTTTACGGCCGTTCAAATATATGCCTGAGGCGCTCATAAGATCGTAAATGACAAAGCGATCGTCTACTTTCTTAATCCGTGCGTGTACCGGGCTTGCCAGGCTGTCACGAACAGGGATATGCGCCCAGCGTCCGCTTCCTATAAGCGTAGTCTCCAAAAACAGATCATAGATCCGTTGTTTAGGAGGGTCTGCATGTATTCTGCTGTGCAAGGCTGCTTTTTTATATCTTGCTGCGTTCCTCAAAGCTAATTGCAGCATACGGTAGCTATGCTCTCGTAAGTATAAAGAACGTTCATCTTCCAGGAGCATTCCAGGCGCCTGGAGAGCTAGGGCGGAGGCGGGGGGCGGGAGTGGATCATCTAAAAAGCTTTCAACAGGGTCCACAGGAGCTCGACTAAGACCAGCATCTTCTAGTTTGCCTTCCCGCTTCCAGTCTTCATAACTTTCTCTGGCCTGCTCTTTGCTTTGCTGAGCTGCAGTTAAAGAATCGCCCAAATCCACAACAGGAGAAAGTCTTTCCTGAGCGCGCGCCATTGGCTTTGTTTGCTGCTCTTTTTTCATATCCCACATTGTACTCTCATCTGCATAAAAGCTCTCCCTGCGCCGTCTCGAGAAATAGATCACAATGCCAAGCACAGCAAGAATAGCGCCCGAAAGCAGCCATAACAATGGGAAGCCCTTGGCAAAGAGAATAGACCACGGCACGCGAAAGGAAGCGATAGCAGCATAGTTGCCTTCATCGAGAAGCAGGCGCGTGACAATTTTTTTGGCAGGCCACCCAGTTAGAGGATAAGAAGATTGGTAACGCACTTCGTAATCGTGACCTGCTTTGGCGCGCCTTAGTCTCTCCAAAAGTTTTTCGTTTTCTTTGGAATAGTTAGTACTTCTTTCGGATTGTTTTTGGAAAAAGCCCCCTGTTTTCACGGCCAATCTTTGGAGGAGTTGTTCTTGGCGGAGCAGATGCTTTTTTGGGCTAAGAGATGCGCTGTGTTTTGACTCCATTGGCCCGGCTGCCAAGCCATTAAACAAAAGAACGTAAATGGGTATGTTCATATCCTTACCCATATTGCTCAATTCATAACAATCTTCATCGCTGAGAAAACTATCCTCCTCCCTGCCATCTGTAAGAAGCACCAAAGCCACTTGTCTCTCTGTCTGTTCTTCTATGCTGCTGTGCAAGGCGCTTTGGGCGCTATACAAGGCGCTGTAGAGAGCATCATAAATACGTGTTTTCTTGGCATCCCGAATCAAGGTAGCAAGAGCAGCATCCAGTTTCACCCTATCAGAGCTGAAATCAGACAGCAGGTATGGACGTTCTTTGACACTGTATAAAGCAACACGATCCTGCGCATCGAGTTCCTGCAACATTGCTCGAGAAAAGACCACAGCGTCCTTGAACCGGCTTTGTTTCATAGATAAAGAGGAATCTATAAGCCACACCAATTGCAAAGGTCTGCTCTGTTCCGGCAAAGCCTGCATTTGGAAATCTTGTATCTTTTTTTCTTCTTCGTCATAGATTTCAAAGATTTGCAGCTTGATCTTTTGTTTGTTTCGTATAAAGTCTGGATGCGCCTCCCGAATCCTTACTTGCAGACGTATTTGGGGAAAGTACTTTGCCTCCAGCCCGAGTATACGCACAGGAGCCTCCGCAGCTACAGGCTTGAGAGCCAAGAACAAACACAAAGCACAAAGTATAGGCTTCCATGCGTTTTTTATATAAGCGTCAAAACAAAGCATAGAGATTGTCAGTTTCGATTTGGATGCACTTCCCCTCTTCTTCCAACCCAGACTCATGCAAGCGCAAAATAGCCGCGCCTCCCTGTCGAAATAGCAATGCTTACATGTGCTGATATAAGGGCTTTCACTAGCCCTGAAACATTTCTCCTTGGATCATGCGCAAGATCGCTTGCTAAGCCTAGTCTATTGCCCTCAGGAGATACACATAGCTCTGCCCTTTTATTATCGGACTCTAGCCCTAAGATTAAGAAGGGAAAGAAGACTCAAGGAACATTCACGCTGCAGGGAATGTAAAACAAAAGCAAGCATTACAGTTTTTGTTCTCACGAGTAGACAAGATAGATGCTATGATTATACATAGGGGATCCTCAAATTTATCAGTAAAAAAAAGTTTGACATATATTTACCCTAGTGCTACAATATCATAAGCTTTTGATAAAGACATCATGTTCATAAAGACATCATGTTGATAAAAACATCATGTTGATAAAAGCATCATGTTGATACAAACATCATGTTGACGAAAGCATCATGTTGACGAAAACTCTTGCTCTGTTTTAGCATTTCTAAATATGTGAAAAAGTAAATTTTTTCTAAAAAAAGTTTGACATATATTTGCCCTAGTGCTACAATACCATAAGCTTTTGATAAAAACATCATGTTGATAAAAGACATCATGTTGATAAAAGCATCATGTTGATAAAGCATCATGTTGATAAAGACATCATGTTAATAAAAGCATCATGTTAATAAAGCATCATGTTGATAAAGACATCATGTTGATAAAAACATCATGTTAATAAAAACATCATGTTAATAAAAACATCATGTTGATAAAAACATCATGTTGATAAAAACATCATGTTAATAAAGACATCATGTTAATAAAGACATCATGTTAATAAAAACATCATGTTAATAAAAACATCATGTTAATAAAAACATCATGTTAATAAAAACATCATGTTAATAAAAACATCATGTTAATAAAAACATCATGTTGATAAAAGCATCATGTTGATACAAACATCATGTTGACGAAAGCATCATGTTGACGAAAACTCTTGCTCTGTTTTAGCATTTCTAAATATGTGAAAAAGTAAATTTTTTCTAAAAAAAGTTTGACATATATTTACCCTAGTGCTAAAATACCATAAGCTTTTGATAAAACATCATGCTGACGAAAGCTCTTGCTCTGTTTTAGCATTTCTAAATATGTGAAAAAAAGTAAATTTTTTTCTAAAAAAGTTTGACATATATTTACCCTAGTGCTAAAATACCATAAGCTTTTGATAAAACATCATGCTGACGAAAACACAGGTGTTTTTGCAAAAGCATATCACACTCGCTTAACAAAGCAATCGCATTTAGGAGGAAGAAAAATGCAGAACAAATTCAAAAAAACCACAGCTCGACTCAGGCAAGGCATCGCGCACTCGCTTGACAAAGCATCACATTTAGGAGGAAGAAAAATGCTGAGCAAGTCAGGACTTGTGAAGTGCAGAATGCAGCATTCTGCCACAGTATACTCAAAAAAACCACAGCTCAACTCAAAGGAGGCATCACAGACTCGCAGGGCAAAGCCCACAGCTTTCCTGAGCACCTGCGCCCACACGACATAATGCGGCGCCCAGACTTCGCTTACTACAACAAGGCCCGCCGCCATCACTTCCTACGTAGCTTAGCCTTGCAGCGCTTCTTTACCCCCCCCCCCCCCCCCCCCCCAACTCGCTCAGGAGGCAGGCGCATGAAACACAGCTTAGTTTCTTGTCTCTTCTTAGCGGGTATTCTTTCGCTTAGCGCCCAGTGCGGCTACATCAACCCCGGCCTCTGCGGCGGTGACCAGTTTGCAAACCCAGACTTTGAATGTATGCCCTTCGCCGTCCAAAACCTGCGAAGGGAAATGGACCCCGCCCATCCCACCAACCCGAAAAAGTTCTTCCTTGCATGGGACCCAGCCCCCGGCGGTTATGAATACATACAAATGTATAAAATCGAGAAGGGCACTGCAGGCTTCACGGGCGCAGAGGTCCAATGGCAGGGCGACGACACGATGGCCGAGAGCCGAGGCCCCAGCATGCCCATGGACATGGACGATGCCTCCACCGAGTTTTACTATTATTTTCGTGTGACCGCCTGCAGCGCCTACGGCTGCGGCCTGGCCAGCGAGCCCCTCGAGATGCTGCTCGGCCATGCTCCGCCCGAGCTGAGCGGCGTCCAAGTCAATGGCCAAAAGCTCTTCAGCTCTGCCGCCGAGCTCAAGACCAACGATTACAAAATCACATGGGAGCACTCGCCCGATGTCGATGACAACGCAGAGCGCATTTTCTACCAGCTCCAAGACAGCGCAGATGACTCAGTTTCTACCATAGAAGAAGGACTGCAAATCCAGCGCAACACCAACCCCTACGGCTACACCTACCAGAATTTCCTGCGCACCTGCGAGCGCACGCCCAAAGAAAGCGCCTGTGGCCCGTGGTCCATGCCCTTCCAAGTTGCCGTTGACCTGCCTGCGCCCCTCGCTGAAAACTTGACGCTGGCTTCTGCCGAGTGGCAGCAGGAAGGCAAGCACGTAGCCTACGATCACGCCTACACGCTGGCCATGTCTGCGCCTGCCCCGCTGCAAAAGCATGTCGCCGCCTACGAGCTGCAGGAGCGCATCAGCGGTGACTGCTGGTGAGAGCTGGAGCCCGTGGTCCACCGTGCCCGCCGTCTCAGGCGAGCGCCACGCCTTTACTAGCAAGCAGGATGGCGACTACTCCTACAGTCTGCGCTTCTGTCCCGCAGGCGACGATGCCCGCTGCAGCACATGGAGCGGCGCTGTCCTGAGCCTCAGCGTGCTTAGCATCCCCCCGCCCCCGCCCGCCGCCTTCCAGAGCGATGAGCCCGACCCCACCACCTCCTACGATGGCATCTATCGTCTGGTCTGGGAAGCCCCCGAAGGCGCGCCCAAAGACACCTACTACGTGCTAAACCAGACTCAGCGCCTAAGCGGCCTTGCGTATTCTCCCGACCCCGTCACACCCACCGCCGAGCCCCAGACTTTTTCCTATGAATTGCAGCTCTGCCTCGATCATCCCGAGGAGGGGGAGGCCCCCATCTGCAGCGAGCCTGTCAGCTACGACATCACCGTCCAGCGGCTTGCCACGCCCGCCGCCTTTGCTACGAACTTCAGCCAGCGCTATTTTGGCCAGCCCTACAGGCTCAGCTGGGGGCGTGTCACGGGCGCTGTAGAATACAGGTTTGATGGCAGCGCAAGCGGCGCAGGCTGCGCACGCCTTGCCCCGCAGGCGCAGGATGCGCTTGAAAAGCAGAGCATGGACGTGATGCCAGAATACGGCCAAAATGACAGGACCTGCACATACAAAATCCAGGCCTGTCCTGGCAGTGAGGCTGCGCTTGTCTGCAGCGAGTGGAGCCCCGATGTGAGCATCGCCTACAAGCCCCTCGGCGTGCCCGTGCTCACGCACAGCCAGAGCGGGCAACACGGCGACAAATCCTACGACGGCAAGTATTTCCTGAGCTGGCAGAATGTGGATGGCGCCGCCCGCTACCAGTTTGAAGAAAAGGCAGGCAGCGCCACACAGCACGAGCTCGACACGCCCAGATACCCCAAGGCCGGCTTGACGAACAACAAGCTGGGCGCCTACGCCTACATGGTCCGTGCCTGCTCGCAGACGGCGCCAGCCGATCCTAGCGATGCCAGCTGTGGCGCATGGTCGGCTTCTTACAGCGTGACGGTGGAGGCCCTGCCCGTGCCGAAGGGCTTTGCCATCAGCCTTGATCCCAGCGACGTCTCCCAGTCCGAGAAAGAGCGCACCTCCTACAACGATGCGGCGGGCTTTAGCTGGTCTGCGGTCACGGGCGCCAAGTCTTATATAATAGAAGAAAGTTCCGATGATGGCGCAAACTGGTCCAAAGCTGCGGGTGTGGATGCGCCTGCGCTCAGCGCCAGCATCACGAGGAGCCTGCCTGCCAGCGGCGCCGACAGCTATATTTACAGAATTAAGGCCTGCACGCTCGCTGGCGGCGGTGGTCCCTGCAGCTCGCCTACGGCTGATGCCGATCTGCTCAAGCTCCACTTTCGCAGTAGCCTCAGCCAGCCCGCCGGCTTTGCGCTTTCCACAAAGAGCCTTTTCGTAGGCCAGCCCTACGACATCAGCTGGGCAAGCGTGACGGACACGCAGCGCTACGAGCTGGCCCGCTGCGAGGTCTCCTGCGATAGCGACGAAAACTGGAATACAATAGAAGAAAGCCTGACAGGCTCGCCCAAGAGCATGGCCTCTGAGAACAGCGATTCAGGCAAAAACTACGCCTACAGGCTGCGCGCCTGCCCCTTTGCGATGCCAGAGCAGGACCTTGGCTGCAGCGCATGGAGCAGCAGCGCTGCGCTCAGCATCCATCTGCCCACCTCCTCTACGCTGACGCACAGCCAGAGCGCGCAATACGGCTAACAAGTCCTACGATGGCAAATATTGGATGCTCTGGGGCGAGGTGGATGGCGCTGTGCGCTACCAGCTTGAAGAAAAGGCGGGCGACTCAGCTGCAGGCGAATATGACAGCAAGGAGCTGCGCTATCCAATCACAGGTCGCGCATTTGCAAAGGATGCGGGAAGCTACACCTACAGGCTCCGCTCCTGCTCGCGCACGGTGCTGGAGGAGAGCAACAGCAAAGAAGACCTTGACTCCAGCTGCGGCGCATGGTCCGAGCCCTACACGGTGACTGTGGAGGCGCCTGCCGTCCCCGCAAACTTTGCCATCGTAGCTGACGCAAGCGATCACGTCCTATCCGCAAGCGAGCACATATCCTACAATGCAACGGGTGCGCTCAGCTGGTCTGCTGTGACTGGCGCCAAGTCCTATATAATAGAAGAAAGTTCTGATGATGGCGCAAACTGGTCTGAAAGCACGCTGGCGACGCTCAGCAAAAGCATCACGAAGAGCCTGCCTGCCAGCGGCACGCTGAGCTACGTCTACAGGGTCAAGGCCTGCGCTGAGGCGGCGGGCGCTGGCCACTGCAGCTCTGCAAGCCCACAGCTTACGCTTCGCTTTCGCAGCAGCCTCAGCAAACCCGCCAGCTTTGCGCTCTCTCGCACCAAGGCCTTCGAAGGCCAGGACTACGACATCAGCTGGGCAAGCGTGGAGTATGCAAAGCGCTACGAGCTGGCCCGCTGCCCCGGCTCCTGCGATAGCGACGAAAACTGGAGTACAATAGAAGAAAGTCTGACAGGCTCGCCCCAGAGCTATGCTGTGGGCGTGGCGGTAGTTGGCCAAAACTACAGCTACAGGCTGCGCGCCTGCCCCATCGCCGCTGCCAGCAATGATCTCGGCTGCAGCGCATGGACCAGCGCTGCTACCATCAGCCTGCTGGAGCTCCCCGTCCCTGTTCTCAAGTTTAACGGCGCTGCGGGCCATGCGCACACGGCGCTTGGCGCAAGCTACAGCGTGGGCTGGAATGCCGAGAGCTCCCTCTACTACAAGCTGCGTGTTGTCCAGTATGCCATCAGCGACCTTGCGGGCACGAGCCCCGCCGCCACGCTGCCTACAGGCAAGACCTCCATCACCGATCGCCACCTGGCGCTCAGCGCAGCGGGCGCTGCCGCATCTGCGCAGAGCGTGGCTCCTGGCTATCGCTACTATTACAGTGTGCAGGCCTGTCCCACTAGCAGCGGCAAGAACTGTGGCTACGCCTCCAGCTACATTTCTGTGGAATATGATCTTGCTGCCCCGCTCCTGAGCGTTGCAAACGGCGCAGGCGAGTATGCAACGAGCGCTACGCCGCCGAAGCACTACTCTTTTGATGGAATCTACACGCTCACATGGGCTGCCGTCAGCGGCGCAACATACTACGAATACAAGGACGGCGAGGACGAGCCCTGCAGCCTTGGCGTGGATATCCAGACTACGGCGACCAGCAAGCTTTTTAGATCCAACCTGAGTCGCACAAAGAATCTGAACTACTGCATACGTAGCTGCGGCTCTGCGCAGGATGCTGCAAAAAAGATATGCGGCAAGTGGGGCCCCAATCTGTCCATCACGGCGCAGAAGCTGCCAGCGCCTACGCTGACAAGCGGCAGCACGAGCCAGAGCAGCGGCATCTTTACGCTGAGCTTCGGCGCCACGCTGCCCACGGGCGTGGCCTTGAGCAAGTATGTTTTAGAAAAAGAAGAGGCTGGCGCATGGCAGGCGGACAGCTCCTGCGCAAGCGCCATTTCCTCCAATCCCAGCAATCCCGTCATCTGCGCCCTGAACCTGAGCACGGCCAAGGGCGAGTCACACAAATACCGTGCGCAGAGTTGTGTCTTAGATACAAGCAATGCGCAGCATTGCTCTGGCACACGCTCCAGCGTGCTTGCGCTGACGGTGCCCCAGTGCACGGAGGCAAGCCTCGGCGGCTGGGCAGACGGCAGCTGCAAGAACGGCAAGCGCGAGCAGACCCGCAGCTGCACCGATGGCACCGAAGCTGACGGCAGCTGTGACTGGGATTGCTCTAAGCTGGAGCTCACGCAGCTGGTGACGGACAGCGCCTGCGCTGCCTGCGTGCCTCGGCTGGAGACATCCTGGGCTAAGGGCAGCTGCAAGAGCGGCAGGCGGGAGTGGACCCGCACATGCACAGACGGCACGCAGGGCGACGATAGCTGCGACTGGGATTGCAGCACGTTTTCGCTGACGAAGCTGGAGGCTGACCCCAGCTGCGAGGCCTGCATAGCCCGCACGGAGACGGCATGGGCTAAGGGCAGCTGCAAGAGCGGCAAGCGGGAGGAGACCCGCAGCTGCACTGATGGCACCGAGGGCGACGGCAGCTGCAACTGGGATTGCAGCACGCTTGCAAAAACGCGGCTGGTGACGGATGCGGGCTGCAGCAGCGGTGTCGACCCATCGCCCATAGGTTTTTTGGCAAGCTGCAGCGCAGACACGGGCTCTGGCACGGGCACAGGCACGGCGGACGACCCCTATCGCATTGGCGATTATGACGCGCTGAAATCCTACGCTGAGAAGATGCGGGGCAACGGCGGCACGGCCTACCTCCGTGCGCACTACAAGCTGACGGCCGACATAGACGCAAGCGCAAGCAAGACGGAAGACAGTGGCAAGGGCTGGCTGCCCATCGCCGCCACGAGCTCTGAGACCTTCGAGGGCGGCTTTGACGGCGGCTGCTATCGTATTCTGTCCCTTCATATTAACCGATCTGGCGCCGCTGTCGGCCTCTTTGGGCGGGTGAGTGGCGCGCATATCAAGAATCTCGCTGTGGAAGGCGTGAATATCAGCGCGGATGGTACGGGCAATTTCAATACGGGCGCGATTGCAGGCTTTATGGTGGGTGGCAGCATCAGCAATAGCTACATGACGGGCTCGGTGGCCAGCGCTGGCGCCAGCGGCGAGGTCGGCGGGCTCGTGGGCAAGATGCAGGGCGGAGGCAGGATTCTGAACAGCTATGCGCTGGGCACGGTGAGCGCCAAGCGCTATGCTGGCGGGCTGGTGGGCGCTACGGCTGGCACGAATACGATTGCAAACAGCTTTGCGCAGGGCGCAGTCACGGGCGCAAACAGCACGGGGGGGCTTGTGGGCAATATGCTGGGCGTGACTGTCAGGAACAGCTATGCGGCGGGACAGGTCAGCTCGGCTGAGCGTGCGGGCGGGCTTGCGGGCACGATGGGCGGCGGCTCTATCCATGATAGCTATGCGATGGGCGCAGTGAGCTCGTCATGGGACAAGATTCAGCGGGGCGTGGGCGGGCTCGTGGGTGATTTTAACAGTGGCAGTATTAACAATAGCTATGCGACGGGCTCCCTGTCCCTCCTTAGCAGCTGGCAGAAGCTCGGCGGGCTCGTGGGCTGGATAGCAAATACGGGCGCAAGCATCAGCGCAAGCTACGTAAACCTGGATGCCGAGCACAGTCAGAGTGGCGTAAACACATCTGTAAGTAATAAGCGTTTGGTTGGAGGCAGGGCCAATACGCATGCGCTGGTGGAAAACAAGGTTTATGGCAAGACGACGGCGGAGCTGAAGGCGCTGACGGCCGCAGGCACGGGCTGGAGCGACACGAAATGGTCTTTTGCGGCGCTGCCGGGCGTGCTGTACGTGCAGAATCCGTCTACGGCCGCAAATGCGCCGAAGTGGTGCGGGGCTGAGGGCAACAGCGACGAGCTGCCTGTCTGCGGCACGCTGATACCGGGCCAGCGCCTTGGCGCCACCATCGCAGGCGGCGGCGCCTGCACGGCCCGTGATCTGAAGGACTGGCAGGACGGCGTCTGCGAGAAGACGAAGATGGGCCAGACCCGCACCTGCACGGACGGCACCGAAGGCGATGGCAGCTGCGACTGGAGCTGTCTTGGCGTGGCTGTGAAGAAATGGAGGATTGATGTTAGCTGCGTGGCCTGCAAGGCGCGGACGCTCACAGAGTGGGCAAATGCTGGCTGTACTGCCCCGAATTCGGGATACATGAGGCAGACACGGACCTGCACGTCTGGGCAGCGAGGCAACGACAGCTGCACGTGGTCCTGCTCTGGCATTACGGAGTCGCAGACAGTGGCTCATAGTTCTTGCAAAAAGGTGACTCTTGGGGCATGTGTGCCGCGGAGCTTTACTTCTTATTCACGGAGCAATTCTTGTTGTTCAAGCGGCCAGAGGCGATGGACGCGGACCTGCACGCCTGGCAATCCTGGCGATAAGAGCTGTGAGTGGAGCTGCGTCGGGGCAACGACGCGGGAATGTAGGACGGATAGCAGTTGTACTACGAATCCGCCGGTGAATCCAAATCCGCCAGTGAATCCAAGCCCGCCGCAGAGTTGCAGCTCATGGGGTAGTTGCACGTCTTCGGGTTGGCAAAACTGCACGACCCCGGGCATCACCAGCAGGCGATCTTGTACAAAATGCGGGAGCTATGGCAGCTGCAGCGGTGGCTCGAAGTCGCGTACTTGTTATACGGGGGGTGTAAAGAGCACTCAGACTAGTAGGAGTGGGTGTGCGCAGACATGCAGCTCATGGGGTAGTTGCAGCTCTTCGGGTTGGCAAAACTGCACGACCCCGGGCATCACCAGCAGGCGATCTTGTACAAAATGCGGGAGCTATGGCAGCTGCAGCGGTGGCTCGAAGTCGCGTACTTGCTATACGGGGGGTGTAAAGAGCACTGAGACTAGTAGTAGTGGGTGTGCGCAGCCATGCGTGCCACGTACAGTAGGGCAGTGGAAGGATAGGGGTTGTGCCCCCATCAATTATGCCGGATATAGGAAGTATACTCGTACTTGTAGTCCGGGGACTATAGGAGATGGCACGTGTGATTGGGCTTGTGATTCCCGTGCATCGAATAAGTCTGTAAAAGATGCTAGTTGTAGTTTCACAGCAGGCCGTAGCTGTAAGAAACGAATAGAAACAAGCTGGAAGGATGCGGGTTGTTTCAACAGCAAAGGTAATACCAATCATCCCGACCACGGCTACAGGTTCTATAGCCGGAGTTGCAGAAGAGGGCAAGCAAAGACTACGCCAGGTTATGTTCATTACAATTGTTGGTGGACCTGTTATGGATATAGAAGCTACGTTCCTGCTTTTATTTATGTAAAGAAGGAAC
>CBDETG010000016.1:0-8210 GCA_965242745.1 Leptonemataceae bacterium | reverse complement strand
AAGAAAATTGCTCAAATAACGAAATTGCCCTTTGCTTCGGCGCCAAATAAATTTGAAGCGCTGGCTTCCCATGGGCCTTTGCTTTATCTGCATGGCGCGCTTAAGACTTTGGCATGCGATCTGATGAAAATTGCCAATGACATACGATGGCTGGCAAGCGGCCCGCGCTCGGGAATAGCTGAGATCATCTTGCCGGCTAATGAGCCGGGTTCATCTATTATGCCCGGGAAAGTCAATCCTACCCAGTGCGAAGCTGTGACTATGCTTTGCGCGCAGGTTATAGGAAATGATGTGGCTGTGAATTTTGGCGGCGCTTCGGGGAATTTTGAATTAAACGTCTATAAACCCCTGCTGATACATAATGTTTTGCAATCTATCAGACTTTTGGCGGATGGCTGCCGTAGTTTTCATGATCATTGCGTTATTGGGATCAAGGCAAACAAGGCAAATATAGAAAAGCATCTCAAAAACTCACTTATGTTAGTAACGGCTTTGAACCCTTATATAGGCTACGACAATGCGGCGAAGATAGCAAAGAAGGCCTATGCGGACGGGAGCACGCTTAAGGAAGCAGCCCTTGCCTTAGGGCTGCTGAGCGAAGAGGAATTCGAGTCTTATGTACGGCCCGGCGAGATGATAGGCCCTAAAAGATCTAAGCTTGCAGATTGACAAAGGCAGGCGCAGGCGCTCTTTTTTGTGAAAGGAGGATGTATTGCTGTTGTTATCAGCTTTCTATGGCGCTGATCTGCCGGGTTCTTGGGATAAGCTATGTGTGGGTCTGGGTACTTTGCCACATCTCACGCAGGCTTTCTATGGCTTTATGGCCCTCGAGCCCAAAGTCCATGCTAAAATCATTTACATAGAGTTTGATATGAGAAGCGATGACTTCATTGTCTAAGGCCTGCGCATGGCCTTTGATAAAGGGCCAAACGCTTGCGGGATTTTGTTTTGCGAAGTTGATACTATTACGCAGGCTTTGTTCCAAGGCAGGGCGGAGTTTTGCGGGGAAGTCTTTGCGCACCGCTATGCAGCCCAGCGCGATAGGCTGCTTTGTTCTTGCCTGCCACCATTGCCCCAGGTCTTGGAGGCTGTGGCAGCCTTCCTGCAGAAAGCTAAAACGTTCTTCGTGTATTATGACGCCGTAGTCGAAGTCTCCGATCTGCAAGGCTGGTAAAATTGCGTCATAGGACATGGGGCATAGCTCTACGCTCTTGTGATCCATGCCCTGCTCCCGCAGATATAATTGTAAAAGAAGATGCGCTGTAGTCCAAAGACCGGGCACAGCCACGCGTTTCATAAGGCGCAGGGCCTCTTTTGCGCTTTGCTTTTCATAGGAGATCAGTATGGGACCACAGTCATAGCCCATAGCGCCTCCGCAGGGCAGCAGATCATAGTCCTGCCTTAGCTGTGTTTGGAAAAATGCGGGGAAAGACATTTTGCTGACGCTGTGTCTCTGTTCATAAACAGCCCTTCTATTTAATTCTTCCACGTCGGCAAAAAGGAGCCTCACGGGATTCCCGCTGATGCCTTCTTGGCTCAAACGGCAAAAGATGAAGCAGTCATTAGGACAGGGGGAAATGGCTAGATCAATTTTCATTTCTCTTGACAGTAGAAAAACATAGGAGAAAATAGAAAAGGCTTTTGCGCATGGCAACTAAAAAGTTATGATTGCTATTATTTTTCAGATTCTTCTTGCGGGCTTGCTTGCTACTGCCGCTATGAGTTTTTATTTAGCGCTGGATTTGGCTTCTCTTTCGCTGCAGTAGCGTCTGTCTGTCTTGGAATGTCTATTTTGTATTATGGCTGTACGTAAAATACTTCGTCTTGGTGATCCCCGCCTTCGCCTGAAAGCTGAGCCTGTGCTGCAGGACGTGATTATGGCCAAAGAGACAAAGAAGCTCATACGCGATATGTTTGATACTATGGAGGCTGCCGATGGCTTGGGCCTTGCTGCTCCTCAGATTGGCGTCTTAAAACAGATCATCGTTGTAGGTTTTGAAAAGGACAACAAAAGATACGCAGACTTGGATTTCCGTATGGAAGCGCAGGTTTTGATCAACCCGCAAATAGAAGTATTAGACACAAAAAGTATCGGATCATGGGAGGGCTGTTTGTCTGTGCCGGATATGAGGGGCTATGTAGAGAGGCCTTGCAAGATCAGGCTGCGCTGGTATAACGAAAAAGAGGAACACAATGAAGAAGTTATTGAGGGTTTCAGAGCCGTTGTCTATCAACACGAATGTGATCATCTCTCTGGTATTCTCTATGTGGAGCGCCTAAAAGATATGCGTCTCTTTGGTTTTTCTGAAGAGCTGGATCAGACTGCAGCTAAGGCGGCCTCTTAAGTGCGTGGATATAGCCCTTTATGAGCCTGAAATAGCGCCGAATACGGGTAATATAGGCCGCCTCTGTCATTGCACGGGCAGCTCTTTGCATATTATAGGTGAGGCTGCTTTTTCTCTTGCGGACTCTGCTGTGCGTAGAGCAGGCTTGGATTACTGGAATGACTTGGAGCTCAAGCAGCATGCAGACTGGCAGGCCTTCTTGACCTCGCCTTGCTGCAGCCAAAGCCTCTCGTATTTTGCTTTTCAGCCGCTTTGCTTCCAGGCTTTATACGGAACATAATTATAGGGCCAATGACATTTTGGTCTTTGGTTCGGAAACAAAAGGGCTGCCCCCGCATATCAAGGAGGCCATGTCCCAGAGTGATCCGGGATGTCTTATGCGTATACCTGTCAGCCCAGGTTGCCGCTCGCTGAATCTTGCTAACTCGGTTGCCATCGTTTTGTTTGAAGCGCTGCGACAACAGAATTTCCCCGCTCTGGCCAGACTTGCGCAGCAGCCTTCGTCTTAAGTCAGGAGATATTGGTGGAAGCACGCACGAAAAGAATCTATATCTGGACTCGTAATTTCTTCAGCTTTGTTTATTGCTTGCTTTGTTGGAATCTTCAAAGTCAGCCTTTGCCTAAACCTTTGCAAGAGCAGGACGAGAAAAGCCTTCGCAAAAGTATAGCAGCGCAGCAAGCTTATCCTGATGCAAAGGCAAGGCTGCGCTATGCGGGCCTGCGGGGGAATTACCTTGCCTTTTATGACAAGAGGGGTCGTGAAATCTATTTTATGTACAGGAAGAAGCATTTTGACGAGAGCGCTAAAAAGGCGCTTCCTTTTCTGGCGCAGGGGGCTTTGTACAGGGTGCATGGGCCTTTTCTTGGTCTTTTTCTGAAATCCATAGGGCAATTTCTTCCTAAAACAAGCCGGGAATTCCCAAAGCATCTCAGGAGCAATGACGGCATTTTAGTATTTCAATTTTTTCAAGCAGAGCGCCTTATTTGGGAAAGGGCCTTTTTTTAAGCGCCTGCGCCCCTAAAAATCAGCAACCTTATTGCAAAGAGCTACCTATGAAGTAAGTGGCTGCAGCAAGTCAAATCAAGCTAGTTTTTGTAATTAGCTGCGTCTTTGTTTTTTTGCAAAGTCAGTTTTCTGTAGCTTATGTTCTGCTCTTTTTTGGGGGTCTATGGCTGTGCTTGTACTTTGGGCTTGCGCTTCTTCTTGCTTTCGCAGGCATAAGCGCAGGCCATAGTCTTAGCCAGAAGATACTGGGTATTGCAAGTAAGAATGCTTATGTAAAGAAACGCAGGCTTTTGCTTTGGCTGCCATTTCTGTTCTTGATGCTCTATGGGCGCCTTATGCTCCTCCCCGAGAAGCCAAAGTTACCTGAGACTTGGCCGCTGCAAGGCCAGAAAAACCTTCCTTCTTTGCAGTATGCCAAAGCTACAATTACCAGCGTTCTTAGACCAAGCCGCTATTTGGCAGAGATGCAGATGCTCATACCTAAGAAACATTGGCGTAAAAAATATTCCAAGTCCCCAAAAAAACGCTCCGCTCCCGAACGCGCGGTGGTTTATCTTCAGATCAATGATTACTATCTTACAAGTGGCTGCAAGCTTTGGTTGAATCTCAAAAAAGGACATTTTCCAAGCAGGCTCCCGCAAAACTACTTTGGTGATTATTTACGCAATAAGGGAGCTGCTGCTATAGTGCGCCTAACGCGAAAACAGCTCTACAGAAAAAATTGCAGGAAGCTGAGTATACGAGGCCAATTCCAAAATACGCTGGGGCGCATGCTCTATAAAAGTGGATTTTCGCTTCACGAAAGGGGGGTCGCTATGGCTTTGCTTTTAGGCAAGTCGGGCTATATGAATCGGGAAATAAAAAAAGGAGCCGTAGAATTAGGCATACTCCATCTCTTTGCTGCCAGTGGTTTGCATATGGGGATTTTCTATTTATGGTTTTATTGGCCCTTGTCGCGATGGAAGGGGAAGAGAAGCAAAACAGCTTTGAGCCTGCCTCTCCTGCCTTGCTTTGTTTATATGTTTCTCTTAGATTTCCCGCTTTCTTTGATGCGCGCCTTTTGCTTCTTAAGTTTCCATGCCTTGCAAAGTTTTGTTCACCGCAAGATCAGCACCCATGATCTGCTTCTTAACAGCGCTATTTGCATACTTTTTGTACAACCCCAAAGTTTTTTAGGTATTGGAAGCGCGCTTTCTTTTGGAGCAGTCAGCGGCATACTCTATTTTTATCCTCTATGCCAAAAAGAAGCAAGCAGATGCAAATTCCCTCCCGTAAAATATGTATTACAGCAAGGCGCTCTTAGCACCTGCGCCGGTCTCTTTACTATGCCTGTTTTACTTTATGCCTTTGGCGCCTATTCCTATTCTTCTATTATTGCTAATATCCTTTTGGTGCCCTTTGTAGGACTCCTCATGCCGCTCTTAATAGGAGGAATATCTCTTGCCATCATTTCAGACGGAACACTGCTCTTTGCAAGCAAGGCAGCCAAAGCATTAACAGAGTACTTTATTGAATTGAGCACATGGCTGAAGCAATTCAGCTACTATGCACACTACGATTCTTTACTTTCCTATCCTTTACTGATGAATAGTATTTTGCTGCTTTGTTTAGGCTCTATGTATCGCTATAGAAGGCATGCAAAGCAAAGTAAGCTGGCAGCCAGCGCCAAGGAGCGCTGGCATATTGCTATGCTGCTATTGTGCGTTTGTCTGCTAAGCCCCGCAGGCCTTTTTCTGGAAAGACTTTTTAGGAAGCTCATCTTTTTTTAGGCGCTGCGTGGGCGTAATCACAACCTGTCTGCCTGCGCTTTATTGCGCCAAGGAAGCCAAGACGAGATACTGATTGACATATGCCCTTAGCTAAGCTGCCTTTGTTATTGGAGGGATGTCCGAGCGGTTTAAGGAGGCGGTCTTGAAAACCGTTGTGCAGCAATGTACCGTGGGTTCGAATCCCACTCCCTCCGCAAAAGCTGCAAGCAATGCGGGCTTGTGCTGCAGGGCCTCATCATTTTCTTAAAGGCCTGCTGATTTGTGGCTGGGGTCTTTGGATTCCTAGTTTGAGTCTGCCTGCGGCATGCAGGGGAGGGAGTCTTTGGATCGAGGAGGCTCGCCCTCAGTTTTTTCTATGAAGTCATCTGCGTTATTGTTGCTGTCCTGCTGAGCGCAAAGCCCTTTACGTACAAAGCCTGTGTCATCCCGCAATGCGCCCGCCCTGGTCCCTCCCTCACCACTGCCTTCATGAAAAGAAACAAAGTCCCAGACACCCTCCGCATCAGGTCCTATGGGCCCTGCAGATGAGATAGAAAGGGCAAGGCAATAATCAGATCCTAAGGCGCCTGATTTCCAGCCGCTAAAATCGGCATCCAAGAGCAATGGCTCCTCAGAAGGGGTAGATTGGCTAGGCCTTCTGATCAGATAATAGGAATAAGGAGCTATCTCTTCATCGGGCAGGGCGACGCTTTCTGTCCAGCTTGCTAGCGAGCATTTGCTGTCTCTATGCAGGTATAGGCCCTGCAAATACACAGCTTGGCTGGATCGGTTGTATAGCACAACATAATCATTCTCTTTTAGGTCATGAAGTTTGTTGCCTGCTTCTGATATAATAACAGGTATAGAAGTGTCGGGAGTTTGCTCTGTAGCGCAGGCTTCTATGTCTTCTAGCAGACTCAGCTCGTTTAGAGGCCCTCGCAGCAAGACCATGATCCCATCTTTTGTATTCAAGGCTGTGGTTTGTGGCAGGGCGCCTGTACAAGTATTGTCTATGCAGGCGCCGGGATTGCCTGGGATGAGAGAAAAGAGGGCTAGGAAGTCTTGGCGAATTTTACTGAGCTCTTCTCCCCTCAGTTTTTCCCCGTCCAGCAGATCGGGCGTGGCTTCTAAGTTCCTACCCACGAAGTATGTGAAAGCTGGGATGCGGGAAAGCTTACGCGCGTAGTCGGGCAAGGGCTCGGGGAAGGAGAATGCCCGCGCTTGCAGCCTTCTATTTTTACCCATAGCGATTTGCGCCTGGAAGTCCTGATCCATCTGCTCGTCTGCAAAGATCGGATAAGAGGCCTCGAGATCCTGAGCTGCATCAATCAAGCGCCATAGATAAGGAGGCGCTTTTGCCACGCCGCTTTGGCGGATACGGTTTTTGTTTCTGCCTTCTACGTAGCCGAAATTGACTTCCTTAGGAGAAAAATAGACTTCAATGAAAAAATTGCCTACTGCTTTGAGAAAGGGCTTGGTAGATTGGCTTTTGTCCCTTCCACTTTTCCCCCTGCGTATTTGATCCCATTCATTCAGAAGATGAGAATAAAAAAATGGCGCTTGGATCTCTAAGACGCAGGCAGGCTCAACGCTTAAAAAAAGCAAAAGCTTATCAGGATCAAAGACAAAGAACTCATGCGAGCGCAAAGAAGGCTTGTAAAGAAAAGTATGCTCTCCTTCTTCTATGTCAATGCCGTATGGCAAAATGCCTTTGGCCGCATCATAGCTCTCCAAAAGCTCCAAGAAAGCCTCGCGGCCGTGCGCAATACGAATATATTCATCCTGCTCCTGCATTGTTGTATGCCTTGTATAGGCAAAGGCGCAGGAGCACAGCAAAGAGACGAAAAGCAGCACAGCTCTATATAAGGCATATCTAAAATACTCAGGCAAAGCTTGCTTGGCTGGTGAGGAAGTATGTTTTTCTATCATTTTACTAAGGGATAAGAGTAGGCATCAATACGGGCAGCCTCTTGATAAAAACTTTCTGCTAAGCTGGGAGCATTTTCTATGATAAGGAAATTTTCATCGTTATTACTGACCGCATTATTGCTAAAATTGAGCGATCCTGAAACGACAGTGCTCCCATCAATGACCAGCACCTTATGGTGCAAAAGGCCTCCATCCGGCTTGCGGCAGATTTTAAAAAGCGCGCCAGATTGCGCGATGGCCTGGAAGGAGCCTATGCTGCTCTGGAAGCCGGCGCGGTATTGATTGTAGTCGATCCAAATTCGCACATCCAAGCCGCGTCTTTTTGCCTCTATCAATTCGTGGTGCATCACCCGATCCCGAAAGGCAAAGGCTAGGACGAGAATCCGAGAACGCGCCTTCTTGATCAGGTCTATGATGATATTCATGGCGTTATCATATTGGCTGCAATAACGCACAGTCTGCGCAATGCCTTGCTGTGTGATAAAGTCATGATGATCGTAGGCGTAGAGAATTTTATCCAAGCCCCGCTGTGACCTGATAAAACATCTTGTGCTTTGTTCGCATTCCTCACGGCTAAAGTCTGCAGAGCAGCGGCAGATTGCGCCTGCGCCGGCAGTCTGCCTTAAAGCAGAGAAGCTTTCCCCTTCCTCGAGGCTTGGCAGAGGGCTTGAGGCTTTGTTTGGAAGACAGAGGGGGATAGAGGGCTCAGGCATAGCTCTGTATTCTGGGAAGGTCTTTTTGTAAGGCGTGAAATAAGCCCGCACCCGCACTCCGCCGGGGAATTCATGCCTCTTTGCTACCCAGTTTAAATCCTCACCTTGACCTACAATTTCATCATAAGCCTCGTCCTTTTGCCCGGCATAATTGCCCGCAAATTGGATTTCAAAATCGCGCAGGAACTCTTCGGCCAGCTCAGAGGAGCGCAATATAATGATGTGATTGTAATGACGAAACAGGCCCTGCGTTAAATTCGTGGAACCAGTGAGCAGGAGCTTGCGATCTATGATAAAATACTTGTTGTGCATGATCCCGCTTGTATTACCAAAACGGACAGGGATCCCAGCTCTGACTACTTTTTGAAAGGAGGAAGAGCTCTCCGAATCAAATTCCGAGCTCATCCGTACAGCAATAGAGCGATTATGGTAGGCCTCTATGAGCGCATCTGTGATAGCTTCATTTTCA
>CBDETG010000015.1:0-13376 GCA_965242745.1 Leptonemataceae bacterium | reverse complement strand
TCTGCAAACATTTTAGAAGTGGTCTATAAGACTCTGCCGCCTGCGCCTGTGACGAAGTCTAAGTACTGCGGCTGGCTGCTTGCCTTTGCTCACGCGCTCTTTTTCGCGAGGCGGCAAGGCCTTTCAAGAAAGAGCGGGTCATGGCATGCAAGGGCGCTGCAAGATTTTCTGAGTCGGTACTTGTTGCGCTGCAATTTTTAGCAGACTGCAAAGCAGGCTTGACTTCGTAGCCCTGGCTCTCTAAGGCGCGGATGGCTTTTTGCGTGTTGCTCTGGTAGTGCTTTCCAGGTGGGCGGGGCATGGCGTTTCAAAATAGTTTTGAAATAGTTTTGAAACTAGATATTATAGAAATATCTCACCAATAATAGAAAAAACTGCGCAACAGGCGCGGGAATAGCTGTAAAAAATGGGAGTTGCGCAAAAAACGGGGATTGTATGAAGAAAATGTTGTTGGAATGAGGCTGGCGTGGTTGTGAAAAGTAATGGATACTGAGAGCCTGCGCCTGCCTTTATGGCAATAGCCGAAGTGCTGAGGGCGCCTTGATGGTGATAGCCGAAGTGCTGAGTCTGCCTTTACAGTAGGCGAAGTGCAAAACGCATCGAGCACACTACCGACATAATACAGCGCCGAGACGCCACATATTAGCAACCCCGCCGCAGTCAGCAGAAACCCCCGCCGCATATCACAAACAGCTCCCAGCCGCCGCCTACTACAAGCCCCGCCCCAGTCAGCAAAACCAACGCCGCATTATTACAACAACGCCCAGACTCCACATATTACAAGCCCCGCCCGCAGTCAGCAGAAACCCCCGCAGCATATCACAAGCAGCTCCCAGACTCCACATATTAGCAACCCCGCCCCAGTCAGCAAAACCAACGCCGCATTATTACAACAACGCCCAGACTCCACATATTACAAGCCCCGCCCGCAGTCATCACTGCCCCGCCGCCTATTCCCAGACGTTGCTTACTACTATAACGCCCCCAGTTAGCAAAACCAACGCCCCTGACCACAAGCGCCGCCTACTACAACACCGCCGCAGTCATCACTGTCCCGCCGCCTATTCCCAGACGCTACTTACAAATATAACGCTCTTTGTTAGCAAAACCAAGGCCCCCCTGAGCGCCAGCTCCCCGCCGCCTACTTCCCACATCGCCCCCGCACACCAGCCACAGTCCCAGTACTCAAACGCCACTTTATCAAAAAAAGCGCGCCTTAGATCGCAACGCGCGCTTTGCATCCATAGACTCTGCTTATTACACACACGCCCAGCCCCCCACCACTACGGCCGCACAAACTTAATGCGCACCTTGTGCGTCACGGCGCTTGTGCCGCTGCCCTTCTGAAAAGTCAGGGCGAGCCAGAAAGTCTCACCCGACGCAATGCCGCCGATGCTGCCTGCGCTCGTGCCCTGAGCCCACGTCACGTCGCTGCTTGCGGAACCGTCTGCCTGCTCCACGCCCGATGCGCTGATGCTGATGCCCGTCGGCAGATTGTAGGTGACCGTGACGCTGGAATCACTGCCGCTGCTGCCGCCCACGCTGTAGAAAAACTCGCGCGCAGAACTCGTGGGCTTGCCGATGGTGACGCCGCTGAAGACAACATTGCCTCTGGCCCTGTAGAGCTCCTGATGAGGCAAGAGATCGCCGCAGCGCGCCTTGCCTGCATCCGTGTTGCCATAGCCCGGCAGCAAAGCGCATTCGTCTACGTTTTCGTCAGCGTCCGTATCGGGATCATCGGCCGTATGCGGATTGTCGCCATATTTGATCTGCGGATAGCTGCCCGCCGTCGTGAAACTGCCCCAGACGCTGCTGTCCCAGCCCAAGCCTGCGGGGCTAGCATCTGTGGCGGCGCCCTCGTTCAGCGTTGCCTGCAGCCAGGCGCGCCGCTGCGCATCCGTATTGCCCGCCGCCCCTGCGCGTACGCAGACGCTGCTGCCGCATGTGCCGTAGCCAATGCCATTCGTGCCAGCGCCGTCCACGTAATAATTCTTACCCACGATGCTGATGCTGCTACTACTCATTCTGCCCACAAGCCCCCCGGCATAAGAAGAATAAGAAGAAGAAGAGACGTCCCCTGTCGCATAGCTGTTACTGATACTACCACTCACATATCCCACAAGCCCCCCGGCATAAGAAGAATAAGAAGAAGAAGAAGAGACGTCCCCTGTCGCATAGCTGTTACTGATACTACCACTCACATATCCCACAAGCCCCCCGGCATAAGAAGAAGAAGAATAAGAAGAAGAGACGTCCCCTGTCGCATAGCTGTTACTGATACTACTACCACTCACATATCCCACAAGCCCCCCAGAAGAAGAATAAGAAGAATAAGAAGAGACGTCCCCTGTCGCATAGCTGTTACTGATACTACTATTATCTATCCGGCCCACAAGCCCCCCGGCATAAGAAGAAGAAGCATAAGAAGAAGAATAAGAGACGTCCCCTGTCGCATAGCTGTTACTGATACTACTACCAATCACATATCCCACAAGCCCCCCGGCATAAGAAGAAGAAGAAGAAGAATAAGAAACAGAAGAAACAGAAGAAGAGACGTCCCCTGTCGCATAGCTGTTACTGATACTACTACCACTCACATATCCCACAAGCCCCCCGGCATAAGAAGAAGAAGAAGAAGAAGAAGAAGAAGAGACGTCCCCTGTCGCATAGCTGTTACTGATACTACTACCAATCACATATCCCACAAGCCCCCCGGCATAAGAAGAAGAAGAAGAATAAGAAGAAGAAGAAACAGAAGAAGAGACGTCCCCTGTCGCATAGCTGTTACTGATACTACTATTATCTATCCGGCCCACAAGCCCCCCGGCATAAGAAGAAGAAGAATAAGAAGAAGAAGAAGAGACGTCCCCTGTCGCATAGCTGTTACTGATACTACTACCAATCACATATCCCACAAGCCCCCCGGCATAAGAATAAGAATAAGAATAAGAATAAGAAGAAACAGAAGAAGAGACGTCCCCTGTCGCATAGCTGTTACTGATACTACTATTATCTATCCGGCCCACAAGCCCCCCGGCATAAGAAGAAGAAGAAGAAGAAGAAGAAGAAGAAGAAGAAGAAGAGACGTCCCCTGTCGCATAGCTGTTACTGATACTACTATTATCTATCCGGCCCACAAGCCCCCCGGCATAAGAAGAAGAAGCATAATAAGAAGAAGAAGAGACGTCCCCTGTCGCATAGCTGTTACTTATACTACCACCATTCATATATCCCACCAGCCCACCAGCATAAGAAGAAGAAAAGCTATTGCTTATGCTGCCCCCTTTCATGGCAAGGTTTTTGATATGGCCCCCATTCACATAGCCAAAGAGGCCCGCATATTGCCTGTCTGAGCGGTCAATATGGAGGGAAAGAATGCTGTAGCAACCGCCGTCAAAGCTGCCGTGAAAGGCATCGGTACTGCTTGCGCCCATGGGATCCCAGCCCTTGCCCCCGTTTTCCGTCTTGCTTGCGCTTGCGTCAATGTTTGCAGTCAGCTTGTAGTGCGCAGCGAGGTAGGCGGCCTTGTCTGCGCCCCGCATCTTTGCAGCGTAGGATTTCAGCGTAGCATAATCGCCAATGCGATAGGGATCATCCTCCGTGCCCGTGCCTGTGCCAGAGCCCGTATCTGCGCTGCAGCTTGCCAGAAAGCCCTCCTGCAGACAGCTGCTATCAGCCTCCAGCTTCGTCAGCGCAAAGCTGGCGCAATCCCAGTCGCAGCTGCCGTCTCCCTCTGTGCCGCCTGCGCATGTGCGTGTCCACTCCCGCTTGCCGCTCTTGCAGCTGCCCTTGGCCCAGTCCGCCTCTGTGCGCGGCACGCAGGCCTCGCAGCTACTGTCAGACACCAGCCGAATCAGCGGGAGCGTATCACAATCCCAGTCGCAGCCCCCCACGCCCTCCGTGCCGTCAGCACAGCTACGCGTCCACTCCCGCCTGCCGTTTGCGCAGCTGCCTTCGGTCCAAGCGCTTTCTGTGCGCGGCACGCAGGCCTCGCAGGTGGGGTCGGCTTCCAGCTTCGTCAGCGCAAAGCTGGCACAATCCCAATCGCAGCTGCCGTCTGCTTCTGTGCCATCGCTGCAGGTGCGGGTCTGCTCGCGCTTGCCGTTCTTGCAGCTGCCGTCTGCCCATTCGCCGAGGCTTGCCTCCGTGCACTGCGGGACGGTGAGCGCAAGCACGCTGGAGCGTGAGCTGGAGCAATGCTGCGCGTTGCTCGTATCCAAGATGCAGCTCTGCGCACGGTATTTGTGTGACACGCCCTTGGCAGAGCTCAGATTCAGGGCGCAGCTGACAGGATTGCTGGGATTGGAGGAAATAGCGCTTGCGCAGGCGCTGTCTGTCTGCCATGCGCCAGCCTGCTCTTTTTCTAATACATACTTGCTCAGGGTCACGCCAGCAGGCATGCTCACTCCAAAACGTAGCGTGAAGATGCCGCCAATATCAATGCTGCTGTTGCTTGTGAGCGTGGGGGCGGGGAGCTTTTGTATAATGATAGAGAGCTTTGCGCTCCACTTGCCGCATATCTTCTTTGCCGCATATCTTTCAGAGCTGCAGCTGCGTATCCAATAGCTGTTGGGCCTTGGCCGATTAATTACGCCTAAGCCAATGGTCTCGCTGGTTCCGGTATAAATTGGGTTTATTAGGTCAGGGACCTCAGATTCTTGGTATTCGTAGTATTTTGCGCCGTCGACTGCATCCCATGTGAGCGTGTAGGTGCCGTCAAAAGAATAATGCTTGGGCGGACTGTCGCTTGTTGTGTACTCGCCTGCGCCCTTGGCAAAGCTCAGGATCGGGGCGGGGATGTCATAGCAGCTGCTGTCATCTACCAGCTGCGTCAGAGTTAGGCCAGTACAATCCCAGTCGCAGCCTCCTATGCCCTCCTTGCCGTCCGTGCAGCTACGCGTCTGCTCGCGTTTTTCGTTCTTGCAGCTGCCATCAGCCCAAGCAGTTTCTGTGCGGGCTATGCAGGCCTCGCAGCTGCTATCAGCCTCCAGCTTCGTCAGCGCAAAGCTGGCGCAATCCCAGTCGCAGCCTCCCACGCCCTCCGTGCCGTCAGCACAGCTACGCGTCCACTCCCGCCTGCCGTTTGCGCAGCTGCCTTCGGTCCAAGCAGTTTCTGTGCGCGGCACGCAGGCCTCGCAGGTGGGGTCGGCTTCCAGCTTCGTCAGCGCAAAGCTGGCGCAATCCCAGTCGCAGCTGCCGTCTGCTTCTGTGCCATCGCTGCAGGTGCGGGTCTGCTCGCGCTTGCCGTTCTTGCAGCTGCCGTCTGCCCATTCGCCGAGGCTTGCCTCCGTGCACTGCGGGACGGTGAGCGCAAGCACGCTGGAGCGTGAGCTGGAGCAATGCTGCGCGTTGCTCGTATCCAAGATGCAGCTCTGCGCACGGTATTTGTGTGACTCGCCCTTGGCGGCGCTCAGATTCAGGGCGCAGCTGACAGGATTGCTGGGATTGGAGGAAATAGCGCTTGCGCAGGCGCTGTCTGTCTGCCATGCGCCAGCCTGCTCTTTTTCTAATACATACTTGCTCAGGGTCACGCCAGCAGGCATGCTCACTCCAAAACGCAGCGTGAAGATGCCGCCAATATCAATGCTGCTGTTGCTTGTGAGCGTGGGGGCGGGGAGCTTTTGTATAATGATAGAGAGCTTTGCGCTCCACTTGCCGCATATCTTCTTTGCCGCATATCTTTCAGAGCTGCAGCTGCGTATCCAATAGCTGTTGGGCCTTGGCCGATTAATTACGCCTATGCCAATGGTCTCGCTGGTTCCGGTATAAATTGGGATTATTAGGTCAGGGACCTCAGATTCTTGGTATTCGTAGTATTTTGCGCCGTCGACTGCATCCCATGTGAGCGTGTAGGTGCCGTCAAAAGAATAATGCTTGGGCGGACTGTCGCTTGTTGTGTACTCGCCTGCGCCCTTGGCAAAGCTCAGGATCGGGGCGGGGATGTCATAGCAGCTGCTGTCATCTACCAGCTGCGTCAGAGTTAGGCCAGTACAATCCCAGTCGCAGCCTCCTATGCCTTCCTTGCCGTCCGTGCAGCTACGCGTCTGCTCGCGTTTTTCGTTCTTGCAGCTGCCATCAGCCCAAGCAGTTTCTGTGCGGGCTATGCAGGCCTCGCAGCTGCTATCAGCCTCCAGCTTCGTCAGCGCAAAGCTGGCGCAATCCCAGTCGCAGCCTCCCACGCCCTCCGTGCCGTCAGCACAGCTACGCGTCCACTCCCGCCTGCCGTTTGCGCAGCTGCCTTCGGTCCAAGCGCTTTCTGTGCGCGGCACGCAGGCCTCGCAGCTGGGGTCGGCTTCCAGCTTCGTCAGCGCAAAGCTGGCGCAATCCCAGTCGCAGCTGCCGTCTCCCTCTGTGCCGCCTGCGCATGTGCGCGTCCACTCCCGCTTGCCGCTCTTGCAGCTGCCCTTGGCCCAGTCCGCCTCCGTGCGCGGCACGCAGGCCTCGCAACTGCTATCGGACACCAGCCGAATCAGCGGGAGCGTATCACAATCCCAGTCGCAGCCTCCTATGCCTTCCTTGCCGTCCGTGCAGCTACGCGTCTGCTCGCGTTTTTCGTTCTTGCAGCTGCCATCAGCCCAAGCAGTTTCTGTGCGGGCTATGCAGGCCTCGCAGCTGCTATCAGCCTCCAGCTTCGTCAGCACAGAGCTTGCACAATCCCAGTCGCAGCCTCCCACGCCCTCCGTGCCGTCAGCACAGCTACGCGTCCACTCCCGCCTGCCGTTTGCGCAGCTGCCTTCGGTCCAAGCGCTTTCTGTGCGCGGCACGCAGGCCTCGCAGGTGGGGTCGGCTTCCAGCTTCGTCAGCGGGATCGTTGCGCAATCCCAGTCGCAGCTGCCGTCGCCCTCTGTGCCGCCTGCGCATGTGCGTGTCCACTCTCGCTTGCCACTCTTGCAACTGCCCTTGGTCCAGTCCGCCTCTGTGCGCGGCACGCAGGCCTCGCAACTGCTATCGGACACCAGCCGAATCAGCGGGAGCGTATCACAATCCCAGTCGCAGCCTCCTATGCCCTCCTTGCCGTCCGTGCAGCTACGCGTCTGCTCGCGTTTTTCGTTCTTGCAACTGCCATCAGCCCAAGCAGTTTCTGTGCGGGCTATGCAGGCCTCGCAGCTGCTATCAGCCTCCAGCTTCGTCAGCACAGAGCTTGCACAATCCCAGTCGCAGCCTCCCACGCCCTCCGTGCCGTCAGCACAGCTACGCGTCCACTCCCGCCTGCCGTTTGCGCAGCTGCCTTCGGTCCAAGCGCTTTCTGTGCGCGGCACGCAGGCCTCGCAACTGCTATCAGCCTCCAGCTTCGTCAGTGGGATCGTTGCGCAATCCCAGTCGCAGCTGCCGTCGCCCTCTGTGCCGCCTGCGCATGTGCGTGTCCATTCCCGCTTGCCACTCTTGCAGCTGCCCTTGGCCCAGTCCGCAAGGCTTGCCTCTGTGCACTGCAAGGGCGACACGCTGAGGCTCAGGAGCTCGCCGCTCCATGCGCTGCAGCGAGCATCGTCGCCTGCGGGACAGAAGCGAAGGCTGTAGGAGTAGTCGCCATCCTGCTTGCTGGCGAAGGCGTGGCGCTCGCCTGAGACGGCGGGCACTGTGGACCACGGGCTCCAGCTATCGCCAGCGTCACCGCTGATGCGCTCCTGCAGCTCGTAAGATGCTACGTATTCTTGCAGCGAGGCAGGCGCAGACATGGCCAGCGTGTAGGCGCGATCGTAGGCTACGTGCTTGTCGCCCTCCTGCCCCTCGGAAGAGGCGAGGAGCAGATTTTCTGCAAGGGGCGCAGGCAGGTCGACGGCCACCTGAAAGGGCATGGACCACGGGCCGCAGGCGTTTTCTATTTTAGGCGTGCTCTCGCAGGTGCGCAGGAATTTCTGGTAGGTGTAGCCGTAGGGCTTGGAGTTGCGCTGGATTTCTAGTCCTTCTTTTATGGTAGAAACTGAGTCGTCTGCGCTGTCTTGGAGCTGGTAGAAAATGCGCTCTGCGTTGCCATCGACATCGGGGGAGTGTTCCCATGTGATTTTGTAATCGTTCGTTTTGAGCTCGGCAGCAGAGCTGAAGAGCTTTTGGCCATTGACTTGGACGCCGCTCAGCTCGGGCGGAGCATGGCCGAGTAGCATCTCGAGGGGCTTGCTGGCCAGGCCGCAGCCGTAGGCGCTGCAGGCGGTGACACGAAAATAATAGTAGAACTCGGTGGAGGCATCGTCCATGTCCATGGGCATGCTGGGGCCTCGGCTCTCGGCCATCGTCTCGTCGCCCTGCCATTGGACCTCTGCGCCCGTGAATCTTGCGTCGCCCTTTTCGATTTTATACATTTGTATGTAGTCATAACCGCCGGGGGCTGGGTCCCATGCAAGGAAGAACTTTTTCGGGTTGGTGGGATGGGCGGGGTCCATCTCCCTTCGCAGGTTTTGGACGGCGAAGGGCAGGCATTTATAGTCTGGGTTTGCAAACTGGTCACCGCCGCAGAGGCCGGGGCTTCTGAAGTCGCACTGGGAGCTAAGGGAAAGAATACCCGCTAAGAAGAGACAAGAATGCAAGCTACGTTTCATGCGCCTGCCACCCCCTGCGCGAGATGGGGGGGGGGGGGGGGGGGGGGGTAAAGAAGCGCTGCAAGGCTAAGCTACGTAGGAAGTGATGGCGGCGGGCCTTGTTGTAGTAAGCGAAGTCTGGGCGCCGCATTATGTCGCGTGGGCGCAGGTGCTCAGGAAAGCTGTGGGCTTTGCCCTGCAAGTCTGTGATGCCTCCTTTGAGTTGAGTGCTGTGGTTTTTTTAAATTTGTTCTGCATTTGTTTTTCCTCCTAAATGCGATTGCTTTGTTAAGCGAGTGTGATATGCTTTTGCAAAAACACCTGTGTTTTCGTCAGCATGATGTTTTCGTCAACATGATGTTTTATCAACATGATGCTTTTATTAACATGATGTTTGTATCAACATGATGCTTTATGAACATGATGTCTTTATGAACATGATGTTTGTATGAACATGATGCTTTTATTAACATGATGTCTTTATTAACATGATGTTTGTATCAAAAGCTTATGGTATTGTAGCACTAGGGCAAATATATGTCAAACTTTTTTTAGAAAAAAATTTATTTTTTTACTGATGAATTTGGGGATATAAGATAGGAAGCCGAGCACGAACGTTGTTTATGATTGTGTTACTATATATACAAGGTTTGTGCCTATGTTTTGGCCAAGATTTTTGATTTTACTTGCAGGCGCTATAACTTCTCTATAGCCGTAGAGAAAAAGGCGGTCAATATATGGAGGTACAAAATGTTATATAGCATAGACGATCAAAATAAACCTATTCGCGCTATCCCTCACAGACGGGCTTATGATACTTATCGAAGCAGGTTGTCACAACAAGAATATGATGCGATTATCAAGCGAATGATATTCCGATAGAGGGGATGACATACTTCAGAATAAGGCGATAATAACTATATTTGTATTCCCCCATACGCTCTTCCAGCAAGCCCAGCTCCGAGCTCGACTTTGACAAGAAAAAAGTCTGTGGTGCAAATGACCTTGCTGCTGTATAAGCCCAACGCCGCATTCTCCACCCACGCCCACAGTCATCACAACAACATTTTTTTCATATTTCTTCGCAACAAAAACGAAAATGGAAACCTAGATTCACTGAGCAAGCCTTCGCGCCCAGACTCCTATCATGATATTCTTACAAGACGCTTTTTTGCAAAGCCTGTGCCTTGCGCTTCTGCGTAGCCTGAGCGATATTCCCATTCTTCCAGCGCTTGGGAAAACGCAGGGCAGGGCCCATAGACACGCCTATTATTGTAGCGCACGCTATACCAGCGCGCCCTGCCCATACGATACACCCGCAATTCCCAGATACCATTACGCCAGCCCCCGCATTGGTGCTTGTGAAAGCCACGCAGCAAGAGCTCCCCCTGCTCATGATTTGCAAACTCACAAGACTCTATCAAGGTCCTGTGACTGGATACCGAGCTTCCTGAGGCGCCGCCGCAGGAATTGACGCCTACTTGTGCCACCCCTGGAAAAAGCAGCTTCTTGCTTTGCTCTGATTGCATGCGCGCCTCCTTGCGGGTAACGAAGCAGACGGACGGCATATTCCAAAGCATCGGGGCCGTCTATGTGGCCGTAGGGAAAGGAGCTCAGCTGTGCCAGCAAGACTTCGGAGTCTTCCCTCAGGCGCAGCAAGCCGCCCGCAACCAGTGGTTGCAGGGCCGTCTGTATTCTTACCTTCTTGCGCAGGCTATCTTTTAGTCCCACCAAAGGTACAAGAATTTTTTCTATGCTCTGAAAATTGTGCGCCTTGATAGCGTCTTGGATGCGGTCCAGAAAGTGCTCCTGATTGCCGCTCGTATCTACGCCGCATCTTTGCCATGCAAAGAGTTGCAATATGACAAGCAGGTCTGCTATGATTTGGTCGGGACGGCGTATCTTGATGGAGCTGTAGAGCTCGTAGATGATGCCATCAGGCGCCATGCCCACGCCTACGATTGCAGAAGGATTGCTCTTTTCGTTATGACCGAGGCTCTCATCTACGCCGAGCGCCAGCTGCCAGCCTGCAAAGCTTGCTGGTCTTGCAAAGCTCCATGTTTGGATGAGGCCCTTGAAGCACTGCCCGCCCTCAGGCAGCGGCTCATTTTGACGCTCAGAGGCAAAGGCCAGAGGGTCCTTCTGGCGCTCTTCCAAGAGCAAGGCCGTAGGCGCCCCTGCCTCCCAGCAGCTCTTTTCCGTCCCGTCTGCCAGCTGCTCTAGGGCCTTGTATTTCTTTCTATCGAAAGAGCAAAACTTGCTGTGCTGATAGATATGCTCGCCCACGCATGTTTCTGCAATCGTGGTGTAGACGATGACAATGTCTAGATCGAATAGGACGCTGCCTGTTTTCAAAGCTGAGCGTTCCAGCCATCTGTAGCGCTTCTGCATGGCGCTGTGAGACTCCACGTCCGAGTATTCATCGGGATCATCAATGACGATGGCATCGGGCCGATGGTGTTTATGACGCAGGCCGCGTATTTTGTTGCCGAAGCCCTTCGCAAGGATGGCAAAGTCGCCAGCAAAGACGAGGTGGCGGTCATTCCATGCAGTAGTCGTGCCGTTGCTGTCCCGTGCGGGCCGCAGCTCTGGGAAGTCCTCTGCCAGCAGCTCGTTGCCCTCTGCCTCGTCAGCAATTTTGCGCAGGAAGCCCTCAGCGTGCGCAAGCGTAGCCGAGATGAGCAAGACGAATTTCCAGTCTCCCCTGAGCGCAAGCCAAAGGACGCCGCAGAGCGTGACGATTGTAGACTTGCCAAAGCCCCTGCTGATTGCCCGGCTGTATTTGCGCGCCTTGCGCTGCCTGCGGTCCCGCAGGCTTGCGATGAGACAGCAGAGCTCCTGCTGCTGCGGGCCATCTGCGATGCTAAAATAATGCGCAAAATAGCTTTGCAAAAAGCAGGGGAAGCTGGCGAGGGCAGCGCTGCGGCGCTTGGCGGAGCGCAGCAGGGCCTCCAGCTCCGGGCTCTGGGCGTGGATTTTCCTTTGCGCTTCTTCTACAATGCTGGGGTCCTTTGTGATCTTGCTGATTGCTTTGGCTAAGGCAGAGAGTCTTTCCATATACGCAGTCTGACAGGCCAGCTCAGCAATGCCAGCGTGAAAAGGACGTGGGAAGTGATGACGGGCGGGGGTGGGATAGTAATAGGCGGCGTTGGGGATAGGCAGCGTGGGAAGTGATGACGGGCGGGCGGGGTTGTAATAAGCAGAGTCAGGGCGCCGGTGTAGAGAACGTAGAGCTTTGCTGACGGGGGCGGTGTTGTAATAAATGGAGTCTCGGGCTTGTTGTAATATGCGGCGTGGGTTTCTGTTGACTGGGGCGGTGTTGTAATAAAGGGCGTCTGGGCGCCGCATTATGTCGTGTCTGTCAAGGGGGTGTTTGTGATACGGGGCGGGGGTTGCTGCTGACTGAGGCGGGGTTGTAATATGTGGAGTCTGGGCGTTGTTGTGATAATGTAGCGTTTGTTGGTGCTGACTGCGGGCCTTTGTTGTAATATGTGGAGTCTCGGCGGCGCATTATGTCGCGTTGGGCGCAGGGGCTCATGTGCGTTACATACCAGAACAAGTCAGGCAACGTTTAGGGCTGCAGCACAGGCCTAATGCCCATCTGTTGCTTTACATACTAGAACAATCCAGTGCAAGGCATAGGCATTGCAATAGCGGTGCGAGAGTCTGGCGCTAAGGCAGGGAAGCCGTTTGCGCCAGACCAATGCCTATGATTTGCCGTCAGACCAATGCCTATGGCTTGCCGTGTCCTTGCGCAAAATTTCCTAAGCCACGCCATTTTCTCCTATGTCACAAAAGTAACCTTTTGTGACATTAACCGTCATTTGTCGGGCATTTTTTTGCATCTCCAGTCTGTTCAAGCAACAGCAATTTGATCACGGCCTCTATCTTCTTTTGGCGCTCGCCAGTGGCATCTTGGGCAGGCTGAGCTGCGGCAAGGACGCCGCATTCTTTGAGCACTGCAAAGGAGATTTTAGGATCGCCAGACTCTATGGCGTCTTTGATATTCTGCACGGCCTGCGGCCAAGTGGATATGAGCTCTGCCTTGGCAGCGTCAAAAATCTGGCGCTTTTTTTGCGCAACGGCTGCCCTGAGAGCATGGTCTTTTTGATACCAGTAATGCGCACGCTGCTTGCTGATGCCAACAGAGCGTCCCGCTTTGGCAAAGCTCATGCCAGAGGCAAGGGCACGGGCGAGGGCTGCACGCTGCGGGTCCAGCTCTTCTGGCGAAGGCTCTGTAGCTGGCATCTTCAAATCGTCAAAAATGTCAAAAATGTCAAAGCAAGAATAGAAGAGCAGCTCGCCAAAGCTAGAGGATCACGACAAGCCTGCTACGTTTTTCTTTATTATGGAAGAAGATCGCTATATAAAACCAGGCATTAGGAACGCGGCAGGTCTTCTACGTTTTTCTTTATTATGGAAGAAGATCGTTATACAAAACAAGGCATTAGGAACGCGGCAAGCCTGCTACGTTTTTCTTTATTATGGAAGAAGATCGCTATATAAAACCAGGCATTAGGAACGCGGCAGGTCTTCTACGTTTTTCTTTATTTAGAAGAAGATCGCTATACAAAACAAGGCATTAGGATCGCGGCAAGCGCTCTCATGTTACTTTATTATGGAAGAAGATCGTTATACAAAACAAGGCATTAGGAACGCGGCAGGCCTGCTACATATTTCTTTATTATGGAAGAAGATCGTTATACAAAACAAGGCATTAGGAACGCGGCAGGCCTGCTACATATTTCTTTATTATGGAAGAAGATCGCTATATAAAACAAGGCATTAGGATCGCGGCAAGCCTGCTACGTTTTTCTTTATTATGGAAGAAGATCGTTACTAAAACCAACTTAAACACATGCG
>CBDETG010000014.1:0-14332 GCA_965242745.1 Leptonemataceae bacterium | reverse complement strand
ACAAACGGGTGGTATGGTATATAATAAGGGCGGCAAGATCACTGCGGGTGTGGGTTATCTTAGGCTCGAAGGTGAACAAGGCGTGCGTAATGAAAGTTGGGGTATAATAGAAGGTATGCGTGGAGCTCGCATCGCTTCTGGTTCTGGCAGCGTGGAGAGTCATGTTGCTCGTATGTTTGGCGGCGCTTCTCTCTATGTGAAAGCCAAAGAGGACGTGCTTGCTAAGGGTTACGGCACGAGCTTTGTGTCAGTCAGGGATTTATGGGTGGAGGCAGGCCGCGACATTGTGGGTAGTGATGTTGTTTTTGCTTCCGGGGCATCGGCTCACCTGAGCGCTGGGGGAAATGTTATTTTAGAAGATGCCTTTGTGCAGGCTGGTGATAGGGTCTATGTAGTCGCTGAGAAAGGTGATATTGATTTGCAAGGGGGCGCCTTGTGGTCAAGATATGTGAATGTGCGGTCTGTGGATGGTGATTTCCGAAGCAGCGCTCGTATCAGCGCAGGGAAAATGCCGGGGATACTTGCTATTTTGCGGGCAGGATTGGAAAGGGGCTACCAAGGCGGCAGTCTTGCTGCGTCTTTACAGACGCAGGAGGGATTGGCGGCATTTCTTGCAGAGCTGGACGGGGATTTTTCTAGCAAAGGCGTTCCATACACTGCAGAGGAGCTTCGAGATATCTTTCTGTCGGATGCCTTGGAAGGTGAAGAATATCATGATGGTCTACTGGGGCGCATAGACATTGTTGCTGCCAGGGATGTCTTGCTGAGAGAGGGCAGTAATCTGGAAGGGGAAGGGATGCTGCGAATAGAAGCAGGGCGCCTGCTGGAGAATACAGGGCTTATATCTTCGCAGGAAAGTGTTCTGCTCGTGAGTCTGCTTGAGCAAGGCAGTGATCTTGATGCCGTCGTAAATAAGGTAAGAGGGCGTATTGCAAGTAGTAATCTTTATATAGATGCTGGAGGAGGGCGCGTCGTCAATGCGGGAAGGATAGGTGCAGTAGGCGATGAGGCCTTGTTTTTGAATACAGTGCGTAGAGATGGGGATGGCGCTGTTGTGTCTCAGGATGCCTTTGTAAACCGAGGGCAGATTGCGGCCAAAGGGATCAGGTTGGATGTGGGGAGCTTTGAAAATCAAGGTGGAAGCGTGGAAAGCTCTGCTGACAAAGATGATGGCACAGGTTCTGGCGTAGAGATATACGCTCAAGATAGTATTGCTAACTTGCAGGGGCGTATAAGCGGCTGGGATATTCTTTTACAAGGATCAGACATTCGCAATAGTGCGCAGCTGGGTTCTGAGTCTTCCCATTTTGTCAGGCTTGTGGCAGGCAATAGTCTGGAGAATCTGGGTGGTCTTATTACAGGGACTGAGATATCTTTGCGCGCTGCCAAAGATATTACCTTGGCAGGTAACAAGGGTGATCTGGGGCGTATATCTGCCGGGGATGTACTTGCAGTCATCTCAGACGAAGGAAACATATCAACGCGTCATAGCCAGATTTCTTCTAAGAAGGATGCCACGTTCATCTCCAATAAGGGATCTGTAAGCTTTGGGACAAAGACGAGTATCAATGCGTCTCAAAATATAAGCGTGCAAAGTGACTCTGACCTGCATCTTTCGCAAAGCCAGCTTGAAGGTCATTCCGTATTCCTCACTTCTCTGAAAGGGGATATTCTTTTACAAAATCATTCTCATCTAAGTTCTGCTAGGTCTGGGCTTGTGCAGCTCCTTGCTCAGTCTTCAGCGCCTGATCAGCAAAAGCAGCGGATTGTAAGCGAGCAAAGCAGCATCACGGGTGGAAAGGTGCGCCTGCTTACGAACGTGTTTGAAAACAATGCAGGCTATATAAGGTCCTTATTCAAGGATGATGAGAGCGGCGTTTTTTCCGTAGCGATCGAGGCTAGTGATGAGATAGTGAATCGGGATGGCTTCGTCTATGGTGATAGTGTTTCTCTGACAAGCGCTCGTATCCGCTCAGAAGGAGGTGAGCTTGGTAGTCGTAGTAGTTCTCATCTCATACTCAAGGCAGAAGAGGATATTGCTCTTGCTGGGTCTGTGTTGCGTTCTGAGCATATACTTGTAAAGGCAAAGGACATCCAAGCAGGGAAGCGCTCCTCTGTAGAGGCGGGGCGTACAGCTGTTATTGATGCCTCAAAGGTCTTGCTAAACGAGGGCAGTATTTCCGGTCCTGTGGTCCAGCTTCAGGCCGAGCATGTGGAAAACCAAGGCAATGTAGGCGAGGGGGGTGCGCATTTATCGGTGCAGAGCACTGATCTTGAGAATGCAGGGCGCATGGAGGGGGATGTGCTTAGTCTTGTTGCTGGCAATGATATCAACAATCAAGGCGTCCTTTTTGGCGCCTCTTCCCTTTCTGCACAGGCGGCTAAGCTTCGGAATCAAGATGGCGCTAGTATTCTTGGCTCTTATCTTCTGATCAAAACCAGCGGCGCAATGGACAATGTGGGTGTGATAGGGGGCGGGCAGACAAGCGCTGCTAATATCCAATCTGATGGAAATCTTACAAACCGTGGAAGTATTCTGGCCGAGGCCGTGACAATGCATGCCCTTGCTGGAGATGTGGTGAATAAGGGTGGTCTTGTAAGAGGTGAGAGCTCTGTGAGTATTAAGGCAGGCTTGAACAGTCAGGACGCTCTCAGAAACTCTGTGCAGAGTATACGTAATGAAAATGGAAGCATTGAAGGTGGTAGTATTGCTCTGCTTGCGGTAGGGGGCGGGTTAAGTAATAAGGCTGGGCGTATCGTTGCAGGGGCGGCGTCTGTCCTGGATGTGCGCGTAAGTGAGAATATTGAGAATACAGAAGGCGCATTGATGAAAGGCGGTAGTGTGAGTTTGTATGGCGCAGGTCTTTTGAATGATGCTCGCATATATGCTTCCCTTCTGGGCGTGAATGTACAAGGCGCTCTCAGAAACGAGGCAAGAGGAGAGATCAAAGGCTCTAATGTCATACAAATGCAGGCGGCGTCCATAGAAAGCCGTGGAAGTATAGGCGGGGGGCAAATGTCATTGCAGGCCTTGGATGGAGATGTGTTTTTTGATAAAGGCTCTAAGCTGAAATCAGATGCCTCCGTCGTTGTGAGTGCGCAAGGTAATTTGCGGGCAGATGGCGCTTCTTTGCGAGCCGCATCTTCTATGAGCTTGGAAGCTCTAGTAGGGGAGGCCTCTGTGCTTGATAGCTACGCTTCTTCTGGCGATGCGCTGCATGTAAGAGCTAAGGATTTGCTTGATCTCCATGGCTCGGAATTGCGCGCTTCTCAAATATCTGTTTTTTCCTCACAGAGAGGGGTCTTGGCGCAGAAAAGCATTCTGGATGCTGCGGATACAATCGTAGCGAGCGCAAAAGGAATCGTAGATTTATCTCAAGCCGAATGGGGTGCTGTAGGAGGGCTTGCAGTGATTTCTAGGGAAGCTTCTGTCCATGCTGTGGATAGCGCTTTGAAGGTCTCCGGGCAGGGTGTGCGGATAGAAGCTAAGCAAAGCGTGGATTTTTCTGATGCGAATTGGGATGTCTTGCAGGTCTTGGTGTCTGCCCAAGAAGGTTCTGTGACAGCTGTGGGCAGCGAAGTGGAAGTTGAGCAAGGCGCGCATATAGCAGCAAAGCAGGACATAGATTTTTCTCAAGCAAACTGGGATGCTCTGCAAGTGCTGGTGTCTTCTAAGGAAGGCTCTGTGTATGCTGCAGATAGCGTTGCAAGGGCTGGAGAGGGGGCTCAAATACAAGCCAAGCAAAGTGTGGATTACTCCAGGGCGGATTGGGATGCCTCGCAGATATTGGTGTCTGCAAGGGAGAACTATATTCGTGCAGTTAGTAGTAAATTGGACGCTAAGGAGGATGTGTCTGTTCGGGCCAAGAAAGATGTGGCATTTTCTCACGCAGATTGGGCTGCTCAGGAGAGCTTGATAGTGGGTTCAGAGGAGGGCTCTGTGACTGCTGTGGGCAGTAAGATATTCGGAGCTAATCTTTTTGTAGCAGCGAGGCAGGATGTGGATTTTTCTGATGGTGACTGGTCTGCCCTAACAGCGCAAGTGACGGCGCAGGAAGGCTCTGTCGTTGCAATGCGCAGCAAATTGGATGCTAAGGAGAATGTATATGTCCAGGCGAGGCAGGATGTGGATTTTTCTGATGGTGACTGGTCTGCCCTAACAGCGCAAGTAGCAGCGCAGGAAGGCTCTGTCGTTGCAATGCGCAGCAAATTAGCTGTCAAGGCCAATGCGCAGATTCAAGCCAAAGAGAATGTGGATTTTTCTGATGCGGCATGGAAGGCGACAGAGAAGGTGATAGTAACAGCGCAGGAGGGCTCTGTGTATGCAAGGGGCAGCAGGATAGAAGCAGGCGCTAAGGTGAGGCCCTTGTCAGAGTTGGAGGCAGGTGATCCTGGAGATGGTCTTTTTGTGACGGCGAAGCAAGGCGTGGATTTTTCTGATAGTGATTGGTCTGCCATAACAGCTTCGGTAGTCTCACGAGAGGCTTCCGTGTATGCAAGGAGCAGTAAATTAGCTGCTAAGGCCGATGCGCAGATTCGCGCCAAGGAGAATGTGGATTTTTCTGATAGTGACTGGTCTGCCCTAACAGCGCAAGTCACAGCGCAGGATGGCTCTGTAGTTGCAATGCGTAGCAAATTGGCTGCCAAGGCTAATGCGCAAATCCATGCCAAAGAGGATGTGGATTTTTCTGATGCGGTATGGAAGGCGGCGGAGAAGGTAATAGTAACATCGCAGGATGGCTCTGTAGTAGCAGTGGGCAGTACGGTACGGGCAGGTAGCAAGGCTAGCTCTCTCTCAGAATCGGAGGAAGGCGGCCCCGGAGATGGTCTTTTTGTAACAGCCAAGCAGGATGTGGATTTTTCTCATAGTGACTGGTCTGCGATCTTAGCGCAGGTAACGGCGCAGCAAGGCTCCGTCTATGCGGTGAGCAGCAAATTGGATGCTGAGACGAATGCCTATATTCAAGCCAAGCAGGATATAGATTTTTCTGATAGTGATTGGTCTGCCATAACAGCTTCGGTGACGTCACGAGAAGCTTCTGTGTATGCGAGGGGCAGCAAACTGGATGCTGAGATGAATGCCTATGTTCAAGCCAAGCAAAGCGTGGTCTTTTCTGATGCGGTATGGAAAGCCAGGGAGAAGTTGGTGCTTACAGCACAGGAGGCTTCCGTGTATGCAGTGGGCAGCAGGGTAGAAGCGGGTAGTGAAATGAAGGCTGCGTCAGAGTTGAAGGAAGGCGATCCCGGACATGGTCTTTTTGTGACGGCAAAGCAGGATGTGAATTTTAGCGAAGGCGATTGGTCTGCGATTTTGGCGCAAGTGACAGCGCAGGAGGGCTCTGTGTATGCAATGAGCAGCGAGTTGGATGCTAAGACGAATGCTTATGTTCAGGCCAAGCAAAGCGTGGTTTTTTCTGGCGCAGCATGGGCTGCAGCAGAGAAGCTGGTAGTCACAGCGCAGGAGGCTTCTGTGCATGCAAGAGGCAGCGCAGTGCAGGCAGGCAGCAGTATGAAGTCTGAGGAAGAGTTGCAGGCAGAGCAGGCGAAACTGGAGCCGTGGTTAGCGAAGAAGAAGGCATGGGATGAGTGGGATGAGCGTAGGAAGGCCAAAGAGGCGTGGGATAAGGAAAAGGCGGAATATGATGCCTGCACGGAGGATTGTGGTGAAGAGCCATCGGATGATCCAGGCGTGGCAGGTCCTGAGCCAGAGCATCCGGGCGATAGGCCGTACATTGATCCCGGCGAAGGTCTTTTTGTAACGGCAAAGAAAGATGTAGACTTTTCTCGTGCAAATTGGTCTGCGATCTTAGCGCAAGTCACAGCACAGGAGGCTTCTGTGTATGCAATGGGTAGTAAGCTGGATTCTGAGACGAATGCCTATGTTCAGGCTAAGCAAAGCGTAGCTTTTGCTAATGCAGCATGGAAGGCAGCAGAGAAGCTGGTAGTCACAGCGCAGGAGGGCTCTGTGCATGCAGTAGGCAGCACGGTGCGGGCAGGCGCCAATGTGAAGTCTAAGGAAGAGCTGGAGGAAGGCGACCCCGGCGAAGGTCTTTTCGTAACAGCAAAGCAGAATATAAATTTTGGCGAAGGCGATTGGTCTGCAATCTTTGCGCAGGTGACGTCGCAGGAGGCTTCCGTATATGCCAAGCGCAGCAAATTAGATGCTCAGACGAATGCTTATGTTCAGGCTAAGCAAAGCGTGTCTTTTTCTAATGCGACATGGAAGGCGGCAGAGAAGCTGGTAGTCACAGCGCAGGAAGCTTCTGTGTATGCAATAGGCAGCACGGTGCGGGCAGGCGCCAATGTGAAGTCTAAGGAAGAACTGGAGGAAGGCGACCCCGGCGAAGGTCTTTTTGTAACGGCGAAGCAAGATGTGAATTTTAGCCAAGGTGATTGGTCTGCAATTTTAGCGCAAATCACAGCACAGGAGGGCTCCGTATATGCAGAGGGCAGCAAGCTGGATTCTGAGACGAATGCCTATGTTCAGGCAAAGCAAAGCGTAGCTTTTGCTAATGCGGCATGGACCGCGGCAGAGAAGCTGGTAGTCACAGCACAGGAAGCTTCTGTGTATGCAGTAGGCAGCACGGTGCGGGCGGGCAGCAGGGTGAAGTCTGAGGAAGAGCTGGAAGAGGGCAACCCCGGAGATGGTCTTTTTGTAACAGCAAAAGGAGGCGTGGATTTTAGCCAAGGCGATTGGTCTGCGATCTTAGCGCAAATAACGTCGCAGGAGGGCTCCGTATATGCAATAGGCAGCAAGCTGGATTCTGAGACGAATGCCTATGTCCAAGCCAAGCAAAGCGTAGCTTTTTCTAATGCGATATGGAAGGCGGCAGAGAAGCTGGTAGTTACAGCGCAGGAGGCTTCTGTGTATGCGAGGGGCAGTGAAGTGCTGGCGGGCAGCAGGGTGAAGTCTGAGGAAGAGCTGCAGGCAGAGCAGGAGAAGCTAGAGCCATGGCTGGCGAAGAAGAAGGTCTGGGATGAGTGGGATGAGCGCAGGAAGGCCAAAGAGGCGTGGGATAAGGAAAAGGCGGAATATGATGCATGCACGGAGGATTGCGGTGAAGAACCATCGGATGATCCAGGTGAGGCAGGTTCCGAGCCAGAGCAGCCGGGCGATAGGCCGCATATTGACCCTGGTGAAGGTCTTTTTGTAACAGCCAAGCAAGATGTAGATTTTAGCGAAGGCGATTGGTCTGCAATTTTGGCGCAAATAACGTCACAGGAGGGCTCCGTATATGCAATGGGCAGTAAGCTGGATTCTGAGACGAATGCCTATGTCCAAGCCAAGCAAAACGTGGCTTTTTCTGATGCAAGCTGGGATGCGGCAGAGAAGCTGGTAGTCACAGCGCAGGAAGGCGCCGTACATGCAGTGGGCAGCACAGTGCAGGCAGGCACCAATGTGAAGTCTAAGGAAGAACTGGAGGAAGGCGACCCCGGCGAAGGTCTTTTTGTAACAGCGAAGCAAGATGTGGATTTTAGCGAAGGCGATTGGTCTGCAATTTTGGCGCAAATAACGTCACAGGAGGGCTCCGTATATGCAATGGGCAGCAAGCTGGATTCTGAGACGAATGCCTATGTCCAAGCCAAGCAAAACGTGGCTTTTTCTGATGCAAGCTGGGATGCGGCAGAGAAGCTGGTAGTCACAGCGCAGGAAGGCTCTGTGTATGCAAAGAGAAGCACGGTACAGGCAGGCGCCAATGTGAAGTCTAAGGAAGAACTGGAGGAAGGCGACCCCGGCGAAGGCCTTTTTGTAACAGCAAAACAGGATGTGAATTTTAGCGAAGGCGATTGGTCTGCGATCTTGGCGCAAATAACGTCGCAGGAAGGCTCCGTATATGCAATAGGCAGCAAGCTGGATTCTGAGACGAATGCCTATGTCCAAGCCAAGCAAAACGTGGATTTTGCTAACGCAGTTTTATGGAAGGCAGCAGAGAAGCTGGTAGTCACAGCGCAGGAAGGCTCCGTACATGCAGTGGGCAGCACAGTGGAAGCAGGCACCAATGTGAAGTCTAAGGAAGAGCTGGAGGAAGGCGACCCCGGCGAAGGTCTTTTTGTAACAGCGAAACAGGATGTGAATTTTAGCGAAGGCGATTGGTCAGCAATTTTGGCGCAAATAACGTCACAGGAGGCTTCCGTGTATGCAGACGGCAGCAAGCTGGATTCTGAGACGAATGCCTATGTCCAAGCCAAGCAAAGCGTGGCTTTTGCTAATGCAGAATGGGATGCGGCAGAGAAGCTGGTGGTCACGGCGCAGGAAGGCTTTGTGTATGCGCTGGGCAGCACGGTCCGGGCAGGTACTAATATGAAGTCTGAAGAAGAGCTGCAGGCAGATCAGGAGAAGCTGGCGCCATGGCTGGCGAAGAAGAAGGCCTGGGATGAGTGGGATGCGCACAGGAAGGCCAAAGAGGCGTGGGATAAGGAAAAGGCGGAATATGATGCCTGCACGGAGGATTGCGGTGAAGAGCCATCGGGTGATCCAGGAGAGGCAGGCGCTGAGCCAGAGCAGCCAGGCGATAGGCCGTACATTGAGCCTGGCGAAGGTCTTTTTGTAACAGCAAGAGGTGGCGTGAATTTTAGCCAAGGCGATTGGTCAGCAATTTTGGCGCAAATAACGTCACAGGAGGGCTCTGTATATGCAATGGACAGCAAGCTGGATTCTAAGACAAATGCCTATATTCAAGCTAAGCAAGATGTGGTCTTTTCTGATGCCGTTTTATGGCAGGCGGCAGAGAAGCTGGTAGTTGCAGCGCAGGAAGGCTCCGTGTATGCAGTGAACAGCACAGTGCGGGCAGGTACTAAAGAGCAGGAGAAGCTGGCGCCATGGCTTGCGAAGAAAGAAGCATGGGACGCGTGGGATAAGCGCAGGAAGGCCAAAGAGGCGTGGGATAAGGAAAAGGCGGAATATGATGCTTGCACGGAGGATTGCGGTGAAGAGCCATCGGATGATCCAGGTGAGGCAGGGCACGAGCCAGAGCAGCCAGGCGACAAGCCAGATGTTGATCCCGAAGACGGCCTTTTTGTAACAGCGAAGCAAGATGTGAACTTTGGCGAAGGCGATTGGTCAGCAATTTTAGCGCAAATAACGGCGCAGGAAGGCTCTGTGTATGCAGGGGGCAGCAAGTTGACTAGTGGCACGAATGCCTATGTTCAGGCTAAGCAAAGCGTGGCTTTTGCTAACGCAGTTTTATGGAAGGCAGCAGAGAAGCTGGTGGTCACGGCGCAGGAAGGCTCTGTGTATGCAGCGGGCAGCACGGTGCAGGCAGGCGCTAATGTGAAGTCTGGAGATGAGCTGGAGGCAGATCAGGAGAAGCTAGCGCCATGGCTAGAGAAGAAGGAAGCATGGGATGCGTGGGATAAGCGCAGGAAGGCCAAAGAGGCGTGGGATAAGGGAAAGGCGGAATATGATGCCTGTACGGAGGATTGCGGTGAAGAGCCATCGGATGATCCAGGTGAGGCAGGCGCTGAGCCAGAGAAGCCGGGAGATAAGCCGAATATTGACCCCGGTGAAGGTCTTTTTGTAACGGCGAAAGGAGATGTGAATTTTACTAGGGGTGATTGGTCTGCGGTTCTTACGCAAGTAGCGTCACAGGAAGGCTTCGTGTATGCAATGATGAGTACATTGGATTCTGGAACAAATGCCTATATTCAGGCCAAGCAAAGCGTGTCTTTTTCTGATGCAACTTTGTGGAAGGCGGGAGAAAAGCTGGTAGTCACGGCAGAAGAAGGCTCCGTGTATGCAGGGGGCAGCACAGTGCGGGCGGGCACTAATGTGAAGCCAGCATCAGAGCTGGAGGAAGGCGATCTCGGCGAAGGTCTTTTTATCACGGCAAAGCAGGATGTGGATTTTAGCGCTAGTGATTGGAAAGCAACTCTGGCACATATAGCGGCGCAGGAAGGCTCTGTGTACGCAGATCACAGCAGCTTGACTAGTGATACGAATATCTATGTGCAGGCTAAGCAGAGCGTGTCTTTTGCTAATGCAAAAAAATGGAAGGCGGCAGAGAAGCTGGTAGTCACAGCGCTGGAAGGCTCCGTGTATGCGGTGGGCAGCAAGGTAGAAGCAGGCACTAATGTGAAGACGGCAGATCAGCTGGCAGCAGATCAGGAGAAGCTGGCGCCATGGCTAGAGAAGAAGGAAGCATGGGATGAGTGGGATAAGCGCAGAAAGGCCAAAGAGGCGTGGGATAAGAAAGATGAAGACTGGAATAAGACCGGGTCACAAATCCATCAAGAGTGCATAGATGCCAAGGGCGCCGGTCATGATGATTGCAAAGCTATAAGCGAGGATAAGGTCGGCGAAGACAGATGGACAAAGACGGGTGCGCAGTTATTGGAAGAATGCAAAGATAGCAGCGATACTTTGTCCTGCAGCCGTCTGGAGCTGGGCAATGATCCAGGAGAGCCGGGCACAAGGCCAGAGAAGCCGGGCGATAGGCCGGATATTGATTCCGGCGAAGGTCTTTTTGTAACGGCGAAGAATGATATAAACTTTTCTGGAGGCAATTGGGATGCAACTTTGGCGCAAATAACGTCGCAGGAAGGCTCTGTGTATGCAGCTGGCAGCAGATTGACTAGTGACACGAATGTCTATGTTCAGGCCCAGCGGGATGTGTCTTTTTCTGACGCAACTTTGTGGAAGGCGGCAGAGAAGCTGGTAATCACAGCGCAGGAAGGCTCTGTGCATGCCGAGCGCAGCAAGGTGGAGGCAGGCACTAATGTGAAATCTAAGGAAGAGCTGGAGGAAGGCGACCCCGGCGAAGGTCTTTTTGTCACGGCGAAGAATGATATAAACTTTTCTGGAGGCGATTGGGATGCAGTTTTGGCACACGTAATTTCGCGGGAAGGCTCTGTGTATGCAATGGAGAGTGAGTTGAATGCCACAACGAATGCCTATATTCAGGCCAAACAGGGCGTAGCTTTTTCTGATGCAACATGGGATGTCGGCCAGAAGCTGGTAGTCACAGCGCAGGAGGGCTCCGTGTATGCGGTAGGCAGCACGGTGACGAGGGCAGGCAGCAGGGTGAAGTCTGAGGAAGATCAGGAGAAGCTGGCGCCATGGCTAGAGAAGAAGGAAGCATGGGACGAGTGGGATAAGCGCAGGAGGACTCTAGAAGCGTGGAATAAGAAAAATGAAGACTGGGAAAAGACCGGGTCGCAAATCCATCAAGAGTGCGTAGAAGCCAAGTCCGCAGATCATGCTGATTGTATAGCTATAAGCGAGGATAAGGTCGGCGAAGACAGATGGACTAAGACGAGCGCACAGTTGTTGCAAGAATGCGAAGAGAGCGACGATACTTTGTCCTGCAGCCATCTGGAGAAAGGCGCTGAGCCAGAGGAGCCGGGCGATAGGCCAGAGAAGCCGGGCGATAGACCCGATGTCGATCCCGGCGAAGGTATTTTCATCACAGCTGGTGAGGACGTCTACTTTGGTGATGCTAAATGGACAGCGATCTCAGCGCAAATCACAGCGCGGGAAGGTTCTGTGTATGGAGCGCGCAGCACATTGACTGCAACGACCACTGCGAATATCTATGCGAAGCAAAACGTGTCTTTCCCTAGCGCAATATGGTCTGCCGGCGAGAGGTTGGTAGTCACGGCGGATGAAGGCTCCATATATGCGGTAGGTAGTACGCTTACGGCGGGCACGGATGTGAAGTCTGAGGAAGAGCTGAAGGAAGGCGAGTCCGTGGATGGCCTTTTTGTAACAGCGAGGGGAGATATAGATTTTAGTGATGGTACTCGTGATGCTAAATGGACTGCAACTCTTGCGCAAATAAGCTCGCGGGAAGGCTCTGTGTATGCGCTGGGCAGCGAATTGACTAGTAGCTCAAATGCCTATGTGCAAGCCAAGCAGGATGTGATTTTTTCTGATGCAACATGGAATGCCGACAGGAAGCTGGTAGTCACAGCGGAAGAAGGCTCTGTGCTTGCAGCGAAGAGCACGATAAAAGCAGGTACCAATGTGAAGACGGCAGAACAGCTGGAAGCAGATCGGGAGACGCTGGCGGAATGGTTAGATAAGAAGAAGGAATGGGATGACTGGAAGGCGCGCAAGAGGGCCTGGGATGCGTGGGATAAGAGGGAGAAAGACTGGGCTAAGAAGGGGGAAGATCTCTATAAAGAATGCGAAACAGCCAAGGGCGCAGATCATGCTGATTGCATAGCTATAAACCAAGAAGCGGTCGGCGAAGACAGATGGACAAAGACAGTTGATACGTTGCGGGAAGAATGCGAAGCTAGCCTTGATACTGCGTCTTGCAGCCATTTGGACAACGGGGATCCGCCAGAGGAGCCGGGCGCTAGGCCAGAGAAGCCGGGCGACAGGCCCAATGTTGACCCCGGCGAAGGCCTTTTTATCACGGCCGGTAAGGATATAAACTTTAATGGCGCTAACTGGAAAGCAACTCTGGCACACATAACAGCGCGGGAAGGCTCTATCTATGCGCTTGGTAGTACATTGCAATCTGATACGAGTGCGAATATCTATGCGAAGCAGGATGTCAATTTTTCTGATGCAGTTTTATGGAAGGCGGCAGAGAAGCTGGTAATCACAGCGCAGGAAGGCTCTGTATATGCAGTAAACAGTACGGTGCAGGCAGGCCCTGAGGAGCTTGAGACTGAAGCAGAAGAGCTGGAGTACGGCGATCCCGGAAACGGTCTTTTTATCACGGCTGGCAAGGACATAAACTTTAGTAATAGTGATTGGACTGCAACTCTTGCACAAATCACAGCGGAGGAAGGCTCCGTGTATGCGGTGGGCAGCAAGCTGGATTCTAAAACAAATATCTATGTGCAGGCTCAGCAGAGCGTCAATTTTTCTGATGCAGAATCTTCTGGTACAGAATGGACAGCGGCAGAGAAGCTGGTAGTCACAGCGAAGGAAGGCTCTGTGTATGCGGTGGGCAGTTATGTGCGGGCAGGCGGGGAAAAGAAAACGGCAGAAGAATTAGCGGCAGCTGCGGGTAAGGAGAAAGAGCTGAAAGACTGGAAGGATGCGAAGACCGCATGGAATAACTACCGGACAGCCCAGAAAAACAGAGAGAATTGGCGAGAAGCGTATAATGATTGGCAGAATAAGACACAAGAGGATCGCTATAATGAGTGCGTAGAAGAAAATCCAGCTGTAGATGGCGTAGATGATCCTAAGTGCGCACGGATGAGCAAATCTGAACGTGAATTGTCTGATGAAGATTGGGGGAAAACGGACGAAGCGCTCTATAACGAGTGCACAGCAAAGCAAGCGAATGGAGAGGATGTGGCTTGCGGTAGGGATATAGCAGATTCGAAGCCCTCAGACTGTGAAGGCGACGGCTACGCCTGCGATGATCCCATAGAAGCTGCGCCACCGAGGCCAGGCGCCAGGCCAGAATTTGATCCCGGGGACGGTATTTTTATCACGGCTGGTGAGGATGTAAACTTTAGTGATAGTGACTGGGGAGCAACCATGGCGCAAATCACAGCGCAGCGAGGCTCCGTGTACGCAGTGCACAGCGATTTGAATGTCGCCACAAGTGCAAATATCTATGCGAAGCAGGATGTCAATTTTTCTGATTCCACATGGACTGCCGGAGAAAAGATCGCAGTGACGGCAGATGACGGCTCTGTATATGCAGTGCGTACTAACCTAACAGTTGGTGATGAGCAGGTGCGAGTGGCAGTGCAAGACTTTGTGGGCATAAAAAAAGCCAGGGCGGAGTATCTGGCTGTCAGGCGAGCTCAGGATGCCTGGGATAGGCGCACAGCTGCTAAAGCTGCGTGGGATAAGGAGCAGAAAGATTATCAGGATTGTCAGGATAGGGGTGATGCTAATGAGACATGCACAGCGCCCCAGAATGCGGATCCAGGCAGCCCGGAAGGCCCTAGGCCAGCAGACCCAGCAGCGCCGCCCGCAGACCCAGGGAGCCTAGACGAGTATGTACAAGGACAGGGCTTGGAGCTGGATAAAGAACAGGGTATTTTTATCACAGCTGGTAAGGATGTGAACTTTTACGGTGCGACTTGGAACACTATCACAGCTTTTGTGAAAGCTGAAACAGGTTTTGTGAAGGGTGTACGCAGCAATATTTTTGCTGCAGATACTTATATCCAGGCTAAGACGGATGTTCTGTTTAATGGTGCGGATTGGAGTACTTCCTTCCTGCAAGTGCATGCGGAGGAAGGCTCCGTGCGTGCTTTGGGTAGTGATCTCAGCGTAGGAACTGTGGCGCAAATTCAGGCAGGGCAAGACATTACGTTTACAGGCGCAAATTGGGTTTCTGGTGAGAAGATGATCATAAACGCCGGCGGGGATATACACGGTAATTATAGCACGCTAAACGCCGGAGGCACTGTG
>CBDETG010000013.1:0-69751 GCA_965242745.1 Leptonemataceae bacterium | reverse complement strand
TGTATGTAGGCCTTCGATTTTCTGTTTTTGCGTGTGTATTTGCGTGTGATCTTGTTCTTTGGCGGCGAGTGAGTCCTGCAGTTCTTTTTGTGTTTTCGTGAGCTTTGTATTTAGGTCTTCGATTTTCTGTTTTTGCGTATGTATTTGCGTATGATCTTGTTCTTTTGCGGCGAGTGAGTCCTGCAGTTCTTTTTGTGTTTTCGTGAGCTTTGTATGCAGGTCTTCGATTTTCTGTGTTTGCGTATGTATTTGCGTATGATCTTGTTCTTTTGCGGCGAGTGAGTCCTGCAGTTCTTTTTGTGTTTTCGTGAGCTTTGTATGCAGGTCTTCGATTTTCTGTTTTTGCGTGTGTATTTGCGTGTGATCTTGTTCTTTTGCGGCGAGTGAGTCCTGCAGTTCTTTTTGTGTTTTCGTGAGCTTTGTATGCAGGTCTTCGATTTTCTGTTTTTGCGTATGTATTTGCGTATGATCTTGTTCTTTTGCGGCGAGTGAGTCCTGCAGTTCTTTTTGTGTTTTCGTGAGCTTTGTATGCAAGCCTTCGATTTTCTGTGTTTGCGTGCCTATTTGCGTGTGATCTTGTTCTTTTGCGGCGAGTGAGTCCTGCAGTTCTTTTTGTGTTTTCGTGAGCTTTGTATGTAGGTCTTCGATTTTCTGTTTTTGCGTATGTATTTGCGTATGATCTTGTTCTTTTGCGGCGAGTGAGTCCTGCAGTTCTTTTTGTGTTTTCGTGAGCTTTGTATGTAGGTCTTCGATTTTCTGTGTTTGCGTATGTATTTGCGTATGATCTTGTTCTTTGGCGGCGAGTGAGTCCTGTAGTTCTTTTTGTGTTTTCGTGAGCTTTGTATTTAGGTCTTCGATTTTCTGTTTTTGCGTATGTATTTGCGTATGATCTTGTTCTTTGGCGGCGAGTGAGTCCTGCAGTTCTTTTTGTGTTTTCGTGAGCTTTGTATGCAGCGAGCTTAGTTTCTGTGTTTGCGTTTGTTTAGCGGCGAGCGAGGCCTGTAGTTCTTTTTGTGTTTTCGTGAGCTTTGTATGCAGCGATTTGATTTTCTGTGTTTGCGTGTGTATTTGCGTGTGATCTTGTTCTTTGGCGGCGAGTGAGTCCTGTAGTTCTTTTTGTGTTTTCGTGAGCTTTGTATGTAGGCCTTCGATTTTCTGTTTTTGCGTGTGTATTTGCGTATGATCTTGTTCTTTTGCGGCGAGTGAGTCCTGCAGTTCTTTTTGTGTTTTCGTGAGCTTTGTATGTAGGTCTTCGATTTTCTGTTTTTGCGTGTGTATTTGCGTGTGATCTTGTTCTTTGGCGGCGAGCGAGTCCTGCAGTTCTTTTTGTGTTTTCGTGAGCTTTGTATGCAGGTCTTCAATTTTCTGTTTTTGCGTATGTATTTGCGTATGATCTTGTTCTTTTGCGGCGAGTGAGTCCTGCAGTTCTTTTTGTGTTTTCGTGAGCTTTGTATGCAGGTCTTCGATTTTCTGTTTTTGCGTATGTATTTGCGTATGATCTTGTTCTTTTGCGGCGAGTGAGGCTTGCAGTTCTTTTTGTGTTTTCGTGAGCTTTGTATGCAGGTCTTCGATTTTCTGTGTTTGCGTGTGTATTTGCGTGTGATCTTGTTCTTTTGCGGCGAGTGAGTCCTGCAGTTCTTTTTGTGTTTTCGTGAGCTTTGTATGCAGCGAGCTTAGTTTCTGTGTTTGCGTTTGTTTAGCGGCGAGCGAGGCCTGCAGTTCTTTTTGTGTTTTCGTGAGCTTTGTATGCAGGCCTTCGATTTTCTGTTTTTGCGTATGTATTTGTGTATGATCTTGTTCTTTGGCGGCGAGTGAGGCCTGCAGTTCTTTTTGTGTTTTCGTGAGCTTTGTATGCAGCGATTTGAGCTCATTTTCTTTTGCTGTCTTGGTCTTTTCTTTTTCATGGAGGAGTGCATTGTACTGTCCTTGTCTTTGATCCGACTCTTGCTGTAAATCTTCTATAAGAGCTTGCTTTTGCGTAAGCTGCTTGGCATAGCTTTTCTTCTCTTTTTGCAAAAGGCGTGCTTTTTCATGGAACATATCACCTGCAATAAGGTATTGAAAAAGAGAGGCGCAAAGCCTTAAGTAAGGATGAAACTCCGGAGCAATATAATCGGCCTCTTCTCGGAAGAGCAGGAATAACAGACCTATTTTTTCTTTCTTTTCCCACAGCGGGCAGTAGACAAGCAAATGCCGTGCCTGCTCTGAGGCGGGCAATTCTGTAAGTTTTTCTTTGGAAAAAGAATATAGACACAAAGGCATTTTTTGTAAAGAGGCATCCTTCCATAATTGCATCTTAGACCAGTTATATTTCGTATCCTTTTTTAGAGACAAAGCTGGTCTTGTTCTAAGGCCTTTACGATAGAGCCTTAGTTTTGGCGATGCCAGGCCTGCTAAAGAAAAACTTTCTCTATCCTCCTCCTGCATTTCGTATACATTGGCAAGAGCAAAGCCCGGAAGTTTTTGCAGCAGGCGGCAAAGCGCTTGGAACAATTCCTCAGATGTGAAGGGAGCAGAGGATAAGGAAAAAAGCTCTTTGATCCATTTCTCAGAACCTAAAGAAGCCGTAGAGTTAGAAGTTCTTTTTAGCGCCTTAGCTTTTTTTAGAGCCTGCCCTTTGTGTAATTTTTGCTGTTTTGTCATAGCATTGATCGAGGACTATGAAACTTGGCCCTGGCTTTTTCCATCAGGATGCCTTTATGCCTCATCTATGTCTTCAACCCAATTCGCAGAAAAAAGCTCTTTTTGCTCTGGCTCCATTTCATTTTGAGATCCCTGCAGAGGGTAAGATCCTGAAAAACACGCATCGCACCAGGATCTATTACCAAAGCTCTGCATAGCCTTTAGCATAGCGTCTAAGCTCATATATTGCAGAGAGTCTACGCTTAGGAATTCCTTGATTTCTTCTATAGAAGTGTTTGCGGCTATGAGTTCTGAATGAGTAGGAATATCTACGCCGTAAAAACATGGATAACGAGTCGGCGGGGCGCTGATACGCAGGTGCACCTCCTTTGCGCCCGCTTCTCTGCATATCGTGATGAGTTTGCGCGCTGTTGTACCCCGCATGATAGAGTCATCTACCAAAACAACTCTTTTATTCTGCATAACAACGCGCACAGCGTTATATTTAATACGGGCTCCAAAATCACGAATTCTTTGCTTCGGCTCTATGAAAGTGCGGCCTACGTAATGGGAGCGAATGAGACCTATAGCATAAGGTATCTTGCTTTCTTCTGCATAACCAAGCGCGGCCACATTGGAAGAATCCGGGACAGGGATTACTACGTCTCCTTTTGCAGGATGTTCTCGAGCTAGAAAACGCCCCAGGTTTTTGCGCACAGCATAAACAGATTGTCCAAATATATAGGAATCAGGGCGTGAGAAATAGATATTTTCAAAAATACACAAAGTCTTTTTTTGTTCTATAGAGAAAGGATAATAGGACTTCAGGCCCTTGTCATTTACGCAGATCAATTCCCCAGGTTCTATGTCTCTTAGATATGTTGTTTGGGTTATATCAAAGGCGCAGGTCTCTGAAGCTACCACATATGCGCCGTCTTCCCCGCGTTGTCCTAATACAAGAGGTCTGAAGCCATTGGGATCGCGTATTGCATAAAGGCCGTCCTTGGACAAAAGAACAAGGCTATAAGCGCCCTTGATTTGATTGGCCGCTGCGCATAAGGCTTCCAAGAAGTATTGTTTGCTGCTGCAAGACATGAGGTGCGCTATCACCTCTGAGTCCACACTCGTTTGGAAAATAGAGCCTTGGCTTTCTAACTTAGAGCGTAAGGAGTGCGCATTGATCAAGTTTCCATTATGCGCCAAGCCGAAAGCCCCTAAACGCGACTCTACTCGTATAGGCTGCGCATTGCGTAAAAAAGAAGCGCCTGTTGTCGAATAACGATTATGCCCTATGGCCGCATTGCCATAAAGGGCAGACAGTTTTTTTTTGGTGAAAACGCGCGCCACTTGTCCCATATTCGCATAGCGGTAAAGGCGCTTAGCGTCTGTACTAATAATGCCTGCAGACTCCTGCCCCCGGTGCTGCAAAGAATACAAACCTAAATAAACGTAATGTGCGGCCTGCTCAGCTCCGTAGATGCCGTATACTCCACAAGCTTCCTTAGGTCTCGCAGAAGCCTTTTCTTCTATTGCCAGGAAGAATTTACTTGAAGAATTTACTTTTTTGCTCTGCACAAAGATAAAAATATATCACTATGGAAAATTAGCTTTATTCTCAAGACAAGGGAAATTCATATGCTGGCAATGATAAAAGATTAGCCCCTGAAAGGCAAGAGCAGGAAAACTCTGTTATGAGCTGCTTTGGCGGAGTCATAAAGGCTAGCTCAGCACTTCGGCTATCACCATAAAGGCGCCCTCAGGCAGTGTGCTCGATGCAATCTGGCAGAAGTCTCGATGCACTCTGCACTTCGGCAAGCGTGAAGCTTGCCTCAGGCAGAGCATTCGATATGCTCTGCACTTCGGGCGCCATAAAGGCGCCCTCAGCAATTTTGCGTCTGTTCTTGTAGAGAGCGAAATTCCATGACAAAAGGACGCAAGAAAATTGCTTGAAAATATATGTATATCTAAAGAAAGCAACATACTACGCTAAGACAGGTATAATGAAAACAAGACAAAACGACGTGGATTTACACGAGAAAGTACATCGCCTGCAGAGTTTGGTGGAATCCTTTGCTTCTGTGAATGCTTCTCTCGATCTTAAGACAGTGCTTGTGAATACTCTGAAGACAGCAACAAAGCTTATGGACGCTGAGACGGGCTCTATAGCCCTGCTTGATAAGGAATACATGAGACTGCGCTTTGTTGAGTCTACAGACCCTGATTTTGAGAAACTCAAAACATTGTATGTTCCCTTTGGCAAAGGCATAGTGGGCACGGTAGCGCAGAGCGGGCAATCCATGCGTCTGGAGGATATACACGCTGATTCCCGCTTTTACGAAAAAATTGATCAAGAAATGAGGCATACCACAGGCGCTTACATTTGCGCTCCTTTGCTTGTACATGAGCAGGTAATTGGGACAGCGCAGGTCATGAACCCTCGTCATAAAAAAGTTTTTTCCCAAAGTGATGTAGAGTTATTGGAAGGTTTTGCGCATCAGGCAGCCTTAGCTATAGAAAACGCCCGGGCTCATGAACTGCAGCTAAAGCAGCAAAGTATTGACGCAGAGATGCAGCTGTGCGCGGAGCTGCAAACAAGTTTCTTTCCTCAAGAGCAGCCCCGCCTGCAAGGCCTGGAGTACTATGGTTGCTCTCTCCCAGCTAAGGAGGTAGGGGGGGATTATTACAACTATTTTCAATATGATAAGAACTGTATGGATATTATTCTGGCCGATATCGCAGGCAAGGGACTTCCAGCAGCTCTGCTTGTATCGCAGCTGCACACCAGCTATCAGCTCTTGGCAAATCCATGCAAGCCCTTGGCGCAGACTGCTTTGGAGCTCAATAATTTTTTTTGTTCTACCTTAGTCCAAGGCAGATTTCTGACAGCCTTTATTGCAAGGATTTACCAGGATAGGGAAGAGCTGGAGTATGTTCTTGCAGGGCATCCCTCTCCTTTTCTTTTGCGTGCTGCTTGTGATCCTTCTTATGCTTCGGCGGAAGCCTTTGTGCGCACAGGACCTATGATCGGTTTTAAGTCTGATCATCCCCCTCAAGTAAAAAAAATCTCCTTTCTCCCTGGGGATTTGATCGTAGCTTTTTCAGATGGCTATAGTGAAGCTCAAAATAGCAGGGGAGAGTTTTGGGGGGAAGAGCTTTTGTATCGTGTAATCCAAGAGCATAGAAAGGAGAGTTTGAGAAATATACACAATCTCATAGATAAAGATCTGCTGCTTTTTCAAGAGGAACCTAATCTTAGAGATGACGCTACAATTCTTATGCTGCGCCGTAAAACAATACAATAATGCGGCAGTTTTTAGGAATATGCTAAGGCGCGCAGCTTCTTGCAAAGGCAAATGGTATGGGAAGCTTTTAGAACAACGGCTGTACTCCTGGGCTTTCTTATTGCGATTTTAGGCCTTGTTCATCAGTTCCGTAGCAGGAAGGCGCTTGCTTTCATGAATCTGGAAGGCAAGTATCAGAGCAGGGCCTTTGTTCTAGGCTGGCTTTCCAAGGGGGCTTTCTTGAGTTTCTGCGGTATTTCACCAGCTTTGCTTTTGCTGCTATATTCTCGTGAAGACCCTTCCTTGCTCGCCAGCCTGCTTCTCCATGCCGCAGCTCTTTTATTTTTGGCTTTTTATACAATCCATAGCAGACTAAGCGGGCAATTACCCGGCCTAAGGACAGCGGCGCTTCTCGAAATCTGCTATGGCCTTTATCTCATTCTATTTGTAGTACTGGCCCCCCCTCTGTAGCTTTAGCGGGCAAATCTAATATAAGAGCCGGTCTCAAAACTAGGCTCAGCGCTTCGGCCATCGCCATAAAGGCAGGCCTTTGTCTCCATTGCGCCCGAATAGGCAAAAGCCCACGCTTTTGACCAAAAGGGTACAAGCCGCATGGATGGGGTTTTGCCACCGCTTCTAAAAAAGGATATTTCCCCGTGCAGGCGGGGAAAAATAAGGCTTGGCATATAATAGGCTTGCGCTAATATCTGCTACGGCTTACATTTCCTTGCTTGGCCTTTAGCTTTCTTGCTGCTTTTTGCAAGCGCTCCAAAGCCTCTCCATCTTAAGCAAGGGATGGGGAGCTTTGCTGCCAAAAATTGCCTGCAAGCCCCTATGCTCTGGCAGCAAGGATGGCTTGCGTCTCACCGCCACGAAGGCAGACATGAGAGCTGGAAGGAATTAAGATATGTTTTCTATGCAAGACAAAGACTCCAAGGATGCGCCGTCCCAGCTTGAGGACGCAAGCTCAGAGGCTTTATGGGATGCTGCGCGCCTGCGTGCCCTTTGGCTGCATTTCTTTTTAAAAAGAGATCACAAAGAGCTTCCATCAGCCAGCCTCTGGCCGCATGGTGATCCAAGCCTGCTTTTTAACAGCGCAGGCATGGTGCCGTTTAAGGATTATTTTTCTGGGCTTAGCCCTGCCCCCTGCAAACGCATTGTAAGCGTTCAGAAATGTCTGCGCGCAACAGACCTGGAAAGCGTAGGCAAGACAGAGCGCCACAGCAGCTTCTTTGAGATGCTGGGCAACTTCAGTTTTGGAGACTACTTCAAGAAAGAAGCTATCGCATGGGCCTGGGAATTTTCTTTGGAACATCTGCGTTTGGACCCCGAAGGTATTTATGTAACAGTATATAAAGATGATTTTGAGTCTGAAAATATATGGCTAAAAGAAATTGGCCTGCCGCAGGAGCGTATCAGCAAGCTGGGCAAAGAAGATAATTGGTGGGGACCAGCCGGGAAACAGGGGCCCTGCGGCCCATGCAGTGAATTATATTGGGACCGTGGGGCAGAATTTTGCAAGACCTGTTCCTGCAAAGACAAGAGCGCCTGCGCTCCGGGAAATGAGGGGGGACGTTTTTTGGAGTATTGGAATCTTGTTTTTAATGAGTTTTTTCAAAATGAAAAAGGGGAGCGCAGGCCACTGCCTCAAAAAGGTATAGATACTGGAGCGGGCTTAGAGCGCATCCTGCTTTTGCTAAACGATCACGCAAGTATTTATGAAATACCAGAGCTGCAGCATATCATCCATGCCATAGAAAAGGAAGCGCTGAGCAGAAGTCAGGGCAGGGACACGCAAGCCCTTCTGTACAGCGCAAATCCGGCAGCCTATCACGTGATTGCAGACCACCTGCGCGCTGTTGTCTTTAGTATAGCCGATCATATCAGCCCAGCGAATACTGGAAGAAATTATGTGGTCAGGCGCATATTACGCAGAGCCCTGCTTTACGCTCGTGAACTGCAGCTTTTTGAAGCATGCTTGTATAAGCTGGCAGCTGAGGTCATTGCGCTTTATGGGGATTGTTATCCTGAACTCAAAGAGGCGCAAAGCGATATCACAAGCTGCATCCTGCAGGAAGAAGAGCGTTTTCTTGCAACTTTGGAGACAGGCTTAAGTAAGTGGGAGGAATTCTTGGCAGATCATAAACAAAGGGAGGCTTCTCTTTTTTCCGGCGAGTCAGCCTTTGTTCTCTATGACACTTATGGCTTTCCTTTAGAGCTGAGCTGTGAACTCGCAGCAAAAGCCGGCCTCAGCATAGATCAAGAAGGCTTTGATGCGGCTATGCAGGATCAAAAAGCAAGGTCCACGCAGGCAAAGCAATGGGATGATACGCAGCTCTTGTCATCTCTTGTCCCATTACCCGCAAGCGACTTCGTAGGTTATGAATGCTATCGAGCGCAGGCTCTTGTGCTGGCCGTCATAAAAGATACGCAGGCCTCAGCTTTCAAAGGCAAGGCTTTTGTGATACTGGATAAGACTCCTTTTTATGCTGAAGGCGGCGGGCAATTAGGCGATCAAGGCTTTCTTAAGACTCAGAAAAAAAGTGGAGAAGAGGCAGGGGAAAGCTGTACTTTTGTTGTAGAGGATACGCAAAAGATGGGCTCTCATATTGTGCATATTGGTTATGTGCGAGAAGGCGCCTTAGCATCGGGTGATATTGTAGAGGCAGCAATAGACCAAGAGCGCAGGGCAGGTCTGCGCCAGCATCACAGCGCTACTCATCTCCTGCATGCTGCCCTGCGCAAAGTTTTGGGCGCGCACATCAAGCAGACCGGCTCTCTTGTAGCGCCTAATTATCTGCGCTTTGATTTCTCTCATTACGAAAAAATATCTACCATAGCCTTAGACGAAATCTCCAGCGCAGTAAATCATAACATAGCTCAGAAGGCGCAGCTATGCGTCCAGACTATCAGCAAAGAAGAAGCTCTCAAAGCAGGCGCCATTGCCTCCTTTGACGAAAAATACGGCGAGCAGGTGCGCGTTGTAAGCATAGGGGAGCAGGGCTGCTTTTCTATGGAACTATGTGGCGGCTGTCATGTTGCCAACACGAGTGAAATTGCTTTCTTTCATATTATCAAAAAGAGCAGCCCGGGAGCAGGGAAGATGCGCATCGAGGCCTTAGCCGGCAAGGGTGTGCACGAGTATTTTCAAAAGGAAATTGCAGAGTTAAGCGCCCAAGTAGAAGAGCATAATCAGGAAGTCGAAGTTTTAATCCAGAAAGAAAGAAACGCAAAGTGGCGTTCTCGATTCCAGACCCTGCGTGCCCAGAAGAGTCTCTCTCAAAGGGACCTTGCCCTCCTAAAGCAGCCTCAGGATGTGCTCCTTTTGCAAAGCAAGCTCAGCTCTATAAAAAAATATAAGGATCGGATGCAAAGAAAGAAGATCAAATTAACAAAAGAGAGGACAATGGGGGAGAGGGGCCAAAATCTAGAAGAGGCGCTGCAGCGCTCCTGCGCGCAAAGCCGTTCTTTGGGGAATGTACAGCTCGTGTCTTGTATACTTGAGAGCGGCGATATAGAAATGTTGAGGCTGCTTTCAGACCGCATCAAGCAGAGCTTCTACAGCCTTGTTGTGCTGCTTGGTCTGCGTTACGAGAAGGGCGCCGCTCTGCTTTACAGCTGTGATAAGGAAGCTCTTAAGAAAATCGAGGGCCTCGATATGCGCCACTTAATACATGAAACTGCGCATTACATTGACGGCGGGGGAGGGGGGCGGCCTGATATGGCGCAGGCCGGCGGTAAAGAGACGGCAGGGCTGGAAAAAGCCATCCAAGCTGCAAGCAGCCTTCTGCAAGACTTACTAAAATAAAGGCTGCGTGCACGCTTAGGCAAAAGCGCCTTCAACTTAATACAATGCCTCCATTTCTTGCGCGCTGCAGCCTTCTTTTTAGTCTTTCTGGAGCATTGCTTTTTACGTACAGCTTACTGCGCCTCTTTTTTTATTATTTCAACAGCAATTTTTTCCAAGATTCTAAGACAGAGGAAGTCTTTTGGGCCTTTGTCTATGGCCTGCGTTTTGATATTTCCGCCATATGCTATATCAATCTTCCTTTTGTCTTACTTTTGTTTGGGCTTCTTCCCTTCCTGCGCAGAGGCTTGTTACTAGCCCTTCTCCATATCAGCTTTCTTCTTCCTCACCTCGTCTTCATACTCTTTGCGCTTATAGACAGCCAGTTCTTCCCCTTTCTGCAGCGCCGCTTGAGCAGGGATGTTATACACTTTGCAAAAGGAGGAGCAGAGCAGATCAGCTTTTTGTTATACGACTATGCCTGGCTTTTTCTCGTCTTTGGCGTGATGGCTTATCTGCTGTATCGTTTTTATATATGGACCTGCGGCATTTTTATTCCCAAAAAAGAAAAGCGCCTGAACTTCATTATGATTGCTGTACAAGTTTTGTTGATACTTGGCCTGCATGTCTTGGGGATACGAGGCGGCCTCCAGCCTAAAGTGCTCAGCCTGGCGCATGCGCAGGGCTTAGCTAAGCATACAAAGTCTGCTCTTATCCTCAATGCGCCTTTTACTCTGCTGCAAAGCTTTGCAGAAAGCACAGCAGAAGAGAAAAACTATTTCGCTGACACCAAGGAGCTAAACAAATGGCTGCTCAGCCCCAGCTCCTGTCCTGTCCGGCTTCCCAAATCCTTGAGACCGCGCAATGTGGTGATCATCATTTGGGAGAGTCTGGGGGCGCAGTTCCTAGAGCGCATAAAGCAGGGCCAAAGCTATGTGCCCTTCTTTGAGCGCTTAGCTCAAAGCAGCTCAGGAGCTCTTTTTAACAATGCTTATGCCAACGCAGTGCGCTCTATACAATCACTTCCATCCATCTTGGCTTCTATACCGAACTGGTTCAAAGCGCCCTTTGTAACAACTCCCTACCTGCACAACCAATATCCAAGCTTAGGCAATGTTTTGAAAGAAAGAGGCTACCATACCCTTTTTCTACATGGAGCGCGCAAAGGCAGCATGTATTTTGACAAGCTGACTGCCGCCTTTGGCATCAATGATTACTATGCTTATGAAAACTTCTACAAGGCCTTTCCTAATGCGCCTCCTGATACGGATGATGGGCTATGGGGTATCTACGATGAGCCCTTTTTCCTGTATGCCGCAGATATATTAAACAAAGCAAGCAAAGAACAATTCTTCGCTACTATCTTCTCGCTCAGCTCACATTATCCCTTTCGGCTGCCCTCTAAGTACAAGGGGCAATTCCCGCAGGGTGAAACTCCTTTTTATGAAGTAATGGGCTATACGGATCACGCTCTAAGACGTTTTTTTCAGAAAATTGAGCAATCTCATTGGTACAAACAAACGCTCTTTGTTATTCTTGGCGACCACAGCCCTATCGGCGCCTCACGCTGGTCGCGAAACGCCCTTTTGCGCCATAGAATCCCTATACTCTTTTATTACCCGGGCCATAGCCTTGCTTTTATGAAAAAGGAGACCTTAGCGCAGCAGTTAGATATTTTCCCGACCATCCTTTCTTTTTTGGGTATAGACGATCTTCCCACAGCCCCTTTTGGCAGCTCTCTCTTGGATGCCTGCGCAAAAAGACGCGTTGTAATCTTCGAAGACAGCTCCTACTGGCTCCTAAGTCCTCAAAAAATTCTCCACATGCCCAGTGACTCTGCAAATGCCCGCAGCTTTGTCCAGCAAGGACTTTCTTTACAAGAGCTCTCCACGTCCAAGCAGGAAAAGCAAGGCTTGCTCAAAGAGCTGCAAGCCCGCATCCAGCATTATCATAACGGCCTAATCTACAACCGTCTGCTCCCAGAGTAAAAGGCCTTGCTGTAAAGCTTTTAGCTTCAAGCTGCAGCGCTGCCATTGAGAGGCATGGCGCCGCGTACATATCATTGGATGCTAATATCGAAGACTAAGGGCTTGCCTCCACGCTCTACGTCTAAGAGCACTTGGTTTGCGGTTTTTAAGGACTGCCACATATTGAACATGCGCTCTTGGTTTTCTAGCTTTTGGCCATTGTAACGGCGAATCACATCTCCACTTCGAGCCCCAAGGGAATGAAGAAAATGATCACTGGGCACTTTGAGCAAACGCCATCCGTTAATTTTCCCTCCCTGGATAGAAGGCGCAAACTTCAAACGAAAAAGATCAGCTTGGTCGCTGATAAGCTGGCGAAAGCGGTCGCGGCTTAGGTTGACTTTTTTTACGTTCTGTCCCTGCGGAGCTTTGATACTACGATGAGCTGTTTTCTTTGGCGCTCCTTGGCTTGGCTTGTTTTCTCTTGCCAGATAAAGACGGTAAAGCTCTCCGGCAGAATTCCTAAAGACCACATATTCCGTCGCTATCGCCGCTATTGCAGCCCCATTTAGCTCATCACCTATAGCATAAGCCTTAGCCTGCTTTTTGCCTTGCTGCATGATGGAAGCCCTTGCATACCTGGCATTGCCAGCGACGGTCCCTATTAAACTGAGGCCTTCCATGCTAAATGGGGCCTCTGTTTCTTCTACTACCGGCTCAGGAAGGCTATGCCTGAGTAAATTCCCTGTGGCGATTTCAAGCAAGGCCTCAGGCCCTAAAGCTGCTCTTGCCTTGGGCTGAGACTTCCTAAAGTTGAAATTTACAGGGCTGACTTTCGTAGACGGCGTCTCTCTTAGAAAGAAAAGCGCAGTTTTTTCAAGGAAGTAGGCCAAAGCAAGGCCCAGCAATAGAGCCGTGATAAGAGTAAACTGAAAATAATTCTGGCGTAATTTGATAAGATATGCCGTCATAATAAAGCAAATGAAGAATAAAAAACCCTATCATTATGCCCTGTTTGCTTGTTCTCTTTGCTAAGGCCCGCCCTGCAGGCATGCCCTCAGCTAGGGCTTAGCAGGCAGCCGAAGGGCATAAAGGGGATTGATAGCCCTCTGCATCTTCCGTACTTCAAAATGCAAATGCGCCCCTGTGGCGGCGCCTGTTCTTCCCACTAAACCGATCTTCTTTCCTTGATGCACAAATTCGCCTTTTTTTACAAGGTTTTTTTGATTATGGGCATAAACAGAAATATAGTCATCTTTATGCGAGAGAAAGATGCAATTCCCATAGCCTCGAAGGTACTGGGAGCGTATTACTGTGCCTGCCTTGCTGGCATAAAAAGGAGTGCCTGCAGGGGCCGCAATATCAATGCCTTTATGGTAGGAAAGCCTTTTGCCAGAAAGAGGGTCTATGCGTCTGCCATAGCCGGAAGTAAGTTTTCCTCGCAAAGGCAAAATAAATGCCTTCTTCCTCTGTACTCGTTTTGCTTTACCAAAAGCAGCGTAAGGCTTGGGAGCGTAAGACTTGGGTATAATTTTCAGCACAGAACCCACAGAAAGAAGCGTTGCAGATCCTAGGCCATTGCTTTTTTGCAAATGCTTTACAGAAAGCTTATAGCGCCTTGCCAGGCTGTACAAGGTGTCCCCCTTTACTACTCTATGCAGGCTTGCTTGCTTTGCTTTAGGTTTTTTCTTTTTTGCGTGATTGCCTATACTTCCTAACAAGATTCGATCTCCCACATAAATAGGACGGCGCCTGAGATGGCTGTTGTAAGCTAGAAGGAGCTTGGGACTTTTTTTATACTTCTTTGCTATAGTCCAAAGGCTTTCACCCCGGGCAACCCTGTGCACGGCTATAACAACATTTCTTTGGTTGGGGAAGGCAATACTGTCTCTTTCTCCCGCCCTTGCGGCGCCTTTTTTCAAGAGGGGCAGAGAATCGAAGTATTTTCGCAGCTCTCTATCTATGGCGTTGGCAGGGTTATACTTGTTTTGCGATGCTGCTGCCCCATGAGAGCCTTCTATTAAGTGGGAGCTACAAGTATGAGGCTCTGCCTTTTGCGATGCTTCTGAGCTGCGGGAGCTTTCTTGGTTTTGCTCAGCAAAGAGGCCTGAAAAAGGCGCCAAGAGAGCAAATGCGCCTGCAGCAAGACAGCTGGGCCGGCAGCATATAATACTTTTGCAGGCAGACATACAGCGATTATCGGCGCTTCATAGGAATTTCTTGGAGGAGCGTATGCAGTTCTTTGCGCAGGAGCTCTACTCTCTCTTCTTTTTCTGCATCCCATATATCCTTTATCAGGTATAGGATGACCTTAGCATGCGCCTGCTCTCTTGCTTCTCCCTCTTTGAAGGCCCGTACCTTTAACCAGTCCTCATCCTGTTCAATAAAAATCCGTATTCTTTCCCCCTTCTTTAAGATCGGCTCTCTGTAAATGTTTTTTTGAGCGAATTTAGGATAGATGTCGCTTTTCACTACAAAAAGCTTATTTGCAAACTCATGGCTCAGCTTCCTTTGCTCCCCAAGCCCAATAAAAGTGGAACTGCATGAAGCAAAAAGATACGGGAGCAAGCTAAGTAAGGAGGAGCTTCGAGTCATAGTACCTTAAGCACAATCGCCTCACAGAAGACTTTTGTCAAGTAATTCCGGCAAATCATAGGCATTGCCGATATGTCGTATTGCTAAAAAAGCAAGCACGTTTTATGGAGCACTAAGCGCATCTACAGGTGATTATTGCAACAACGCCATGGCGTTTGGGCGCCGCATTATGTCGTATTGGCGCTTAGGAGGGCATTATAGCCCCCTTAACATATGCAAAGCATTTTTGCACGGCCTCTTTATCAGAAAAAAAGCTTTTTTTACCCTGGGCAAGCTGGTAATTTTCATGTCCTTTGCCGGCTATGAGGGCTACTGCAGGGCTTAAGGGAGACTCTGCGGCCAAAAGGATGGCCCTTTCTATGGCTGCCCTCCGGTCTGGAATCTCTTCCCAAGCGCTGCTTGCAGCTATGCCTTTGCGTATATCATTCCTGATCTGCTGCGCATCTTCCCAGCGCGGATTGTCATCGCATAGTATTATGTGGTCACTCAGAGCGCTGGCTGCAGCGCCCATAAGCGCCCGCTTGCCCCTGTCTCTATTGCCTCCGCAGCCAAATACGCACACCACAAAAGCCGCTGTTTTACGCAGGGAGCTGAGGATTTTTTCTAAGGCCTCTGGAGAATGAGCGTAGTCTACGACAGCGTATGTGTCTCTCAAGACAGGATGAGAAAGTACCTCATAGCGGCCTGGGGGGAATTCTGGAAAATCTGCCTTGTCAAGCAGGCTGGCCATGCCTTTTTTTTCCTCTGGATCGAAGGCGGCCCCCTCTAAGGCAAGGCGCATATTCCATCCATGGAACTGGGGGGCAGCCAGCCCTTGCTGGCCTGCCTTTTTAGCAATAGGGGAGGTCGGCATGCCGGTGCTGATGCTCTGAGTTTTCGCATAAGAAGCATAGCTTTGCAGCAGGCGCTTTGCAAAAAGGTCCCCCTCTCTTAGACCTATAATCATACGTCCCTGTGAGTCTTGCGTAAGCATAAAGAGCCTTTTTTTAGCTTGGAAGTAGGCTTCCATGCTTTTGTGGTAATCCATATGATCGCGCCCTAGACCAGAAAAAATGGCTGTGTGAAAGCGCAGGCCAGACATGCGGCCTAAATCAAGCGCTTCTGAGGAGGCCTCAAGGACTACCCGTTTTACGCCCTGCTTTCGCATAGCGCCCAGCAATTCCTGCAGCTGCCAGCAGCGTGGGCTTGTGTAGCCTGTTTCTTGAAAGTATTCCTGCTTTTCTGTGCGCCAAAAGGCCCCTAGAGTGCCAATCATGCCTGCTCTGATGCCCAAAGCAGACCAAAGATGATACACAAGCCATGCAATGCTGCTCTTCCCATTACTGCCAGTGATGCCTACGATGGCAAGCTCCCGGGAAGGGTGATCGTGTAAGGCGCCGGCCAGCAGTCCTTGCCTATGCTGTAAGTCTTGGCAAAAAAGCAGCGCCGTCTTTCTGGTAGAGGAGCTTTCGCTTATCCCTTGCATATTACCTGCGCTGGTGTTTAGGAGCTCTTGGAGCTCTATGGCTTCGTCTAAGAGAATAGCAGCCGGTCCTTGTTTGCAGGCATGAGAAAGCCATGGGAGGCCTTGGGGCGTCCCCAAAAATAGGCTGTGCTGATCCAAGAGGCGCGAGTCATCACTGATGTTTTTTATGAAAAGGCGGCTTAAAGCCTTCTTGGCATCTTCTGCGCTATGGGCTTTGAGACTTGGGGGGGGGCTATGAGCGGCTCCGGGCTCAAGCGCAGCTGGTGGGATAAAATAAGACCTGTCCCATCGCACCTTAAGTCCAGAGCTTTTGAGGAGCTGGCTTAGAGAAATCATAGCCTATTTTTGGGACAGGTCTGGCCCGCCCTTAGAACCTTTACAAGGCCTAAATACCAAAACCATCCTCTTTACTTGGCGCTGCCTTTATGTATAGTACCATTCTGTCCCCTTGGCGCTGTCTTTTAGGGCGATGCCCTGCGCAAGCAGGCTGTCTCGAATTGCGTCGGCTTTTTGGTAATCTCCTTTTTGGCGCGCATCCTTGCGCAGAGCTATATGCGCTTCTATTTCTTTGTCTTGCAAGGCCTTGTTTTGTCTGGCCTGCCCTCTGCGCTCTTTGATTTTGGAGAGCCATTCCTTGGGCTTGCTTTGCATAATACCTAGAATGCGTCCGCAGGCCAAGAGCTCCTTTTTGTACCTTGCTTTCTCCCCAGTCTTTGTGCTGCGCTTTGCTTCTGTAGTCAGTCGGTGCATAGCAGCCAAGGCAGAGGAGATATTCAGATCGTCGAGCAAAGCATGTAGAAAGTCCTCCGGCAGGATAGAGCAGAGCTCTGTATTTAAGCTGCATTCCTGTGTGGGAATATCTGGCAGCATGTCAAGGCATTCGTAGAAAGAATAGAGCCTTTTTTGGGCCTGCTTGAGCAATGCCTCGTTCCAGTCTAAGGGGCTGCGGTAATGGCTTGACAAAAGAGCCAAACGCAGGCTTTCTCCTTCGCTTTTTCCAAGCAAGTCACGCACAAGGCTGATATTTCCCAGGGACTTGGACATTTTTTCCTTCGCCATGCGTACAAAGGCATTATGCAGCCAAAAGCGCGCGCAGGACTGGCCATGATGTAAGCAGCTGCTTTGCGCTAATTCGTTTTCGTGGTGTGGGAATATCAGGTCTTGGCCGCCCCCATGTATATCTACGCATGTTCCAAAAATTTGATGTATCATGACGCTGCACTCAATATGCCAGCCCGGCCGCCCCCTTCCCCAGCTGCTCTCCCACCCGGGCTGTGAGGGCGTAGAGGGCTTCCAGAGAACGAAATCAGCGGGATGCTTTTTGTATGGGGCTTCTTCCACGCGCGCCCCAGCCATCATCTCAGTGAGACTTCTGCGTGAAAGAGATCCATAGGCGGGGCAGCTAAGCACATGAAAGAGTACATGGCCTTGACTTAAGTAGGCGTGCTTGCTCTCTATCAAGCGCTGCACATATTCTATGATCTTATCTATATATGCGGTTGCCCATGGCTCTTGGGTAGGAGGCAGTACTTGCAGCGCAGCCATGTCTTCTTTATAGATTCGGTAGTAGCGTGATGAAATATCTTGTATGGGGAGCGCCTCCTGCTCTGCTTTGCGCATAATTTTGTCGTCTATGTCTGTAATATTACGCGCATAAATGACCCGTGGATATAAACATAAAAGCAGGCGGTATAAAAGATCAAAGACTACAGCTGGGCGCGCATTGCCTATGTGCGCCTCGTTGTACACAGTCGGGCCGCAAACGTACATGCTAAGAGAGCCCGCCGCAGCGCTCTTTAAGCTTTCTTTTTTACGGCTAAAGGTGTTGTAGAGCCTGATTTGAGGCAAGGTTGCTTCCTCGTATGGCTAACTGAGAGCTGCTAGAAACTCTCTGCGCTGCTTTTCTTCCAGAAAACGCCCTGAATACCTGCTGCTTACTGTCAAACTTGCGTGGTCTTTTACTCCCCGTGCGCTCACACAAAGATGTTTTGCCTCCAGCCAGACAGCCGCATCCTGAGTGTTAAGAGCAAGGCAGACCTCCTCTAAGATTTGGCTGGTCAGTCTTTCTTGCAGCTGCGGTCTGGCTGCGCAATATTGCACCAGGCGATTGAGCTTGGATAAGCCTATGAACTTCTTGTCTGGAATGTATGCCACATGCGCTCTTCCGTGCATAGGCATAAAATGATGTTCACAAGTAGAATAAAAGGAAATATCCTTTTCTATGAGCATTTCATGATAATTGCAGTCATTGTCAAAAAGAGATAGCTGCGGCTTATTACTCTCGTCCAGGCCAGAGAAGAGCTCCTCTACATACATTTTGGCTACTCTCTTCGGCGTATCTTTCAAACTGTCTGTATGCAAATCCAGCCCTAAGACAGTGCAAATTGCGCTGATGTGCTCCTCTATTGCCTGCAGCTTTTCTGCCTTGGAAAGGGCATGCTGAGCTTTGCCTAAGCTGGGCCCTTGGCCATTGCTCAGGGCGCTATAGTCTCTAAGTCTGGGGGATTGTCTCATGCTTACAAAGGCCTAGAGGCGGCAAAAAGCTGGTCTACAGGACTCAACCAAAGGCATTCTTTCAGATCCAAGCCAAAATACAAGCGCTTTTTGCATGCTACTAGCAGCTTCGATTGCGCCAGGAACTATATACTAGTGTGACCTAAGTAGAAAATCTTCGTATTATTATGTTAAGAAGCTGCCTTAAAGGATTTTTCATAACACTAAGGCCTATCAATGCAAGTATGACATATAGTATAAAATTTGTAGGGTTTTGAAAAAGGAAAATTGATAAAACAACAAGCAATATATAATGCGCAACGATAGCTATTCTTTCATTTCCCAGCCACTTGCTGTCATTTGTAAGTTTTAGCTTATCATTCTCTAAGTGTTTCGCAATATTATTATCTGCTCTCTCCAAGTGACTAAAGTGCCCGTCTATCATTCTGTCAATTTGGCTTTCTGTTATTTTACTCCATGCTTGGGGTGGTAAATACCCAGAAAATGCTACTTTTTTTTCTTCGACTTGAATTGTGCTCCTGCTGTCTTCAGATAACACTTTTGGCCTTGCAGCGCCAATAGGGCTTAGATTTCTACTTTTCTTTCTCTTTGACATTTATTTCTATTTCATATTGCATAGTATTTACGAAATCCATTGCTGATAAAAATAAATGTCTATCTGGCAATGTAGGCGCATGCACTTTCATTTTACTTTTTTTAAAAAAATCAAAGTATGCGTCCTTCTCCAAAGACAATTCCCCGTCGCTATATGCGGGCTCTTCAAAAAGATCAATTTGACTTGCTTCTTTCCGTTGTTTTATTTTTTTAAAAAGCTCAGCATTGTTAGCCATATATACAAGCTCCCGTACTATATCAGTATTTGCCTATGATTATATTATACGTATTTTCGTAAACTAAGTAAAGTAATTTTTATACATAAAGGCAAAATATCGCTTCATATATACAACAAAATGTCAAGCTTTATTTAGCTTGTAAATTGACGCCAGACTGCAGGCGCATCAGAGCTTTGTTAGTTGAAAAAAGCAGTTTTATTTCTGCTAAGCCACAAAGCCTATGCAAGGCATGGGCGGCAGTACTTGCCCTTCGTATAGCCTTGCAAAAGGGAAAAACAGTAGCGATTTTAAGCTTAGCTGAGAATCGTGTAGTTGTCTAGCCCTAAGCAGGGCGGGGCGGCTTTGCGTGTAAGTATGTCTTGGACAAGACGAATCTTCTTTTCCTTTCTTCGATACGTGCGCAGAACACGGGCAAGGGGCTGGGGGAGTCTTTCTATTCTCATTTGCTCGACAGACGCTGCCTCAGAGCCAAGGCGCATTCGGATCAATTATTTTTTCCTGATATTCATAGGCCTTCTTCTCACCACCCCGCCGCTTCTAAGTTTATCTTTCTATGCGCGCGCAATCCTGACTGCCGATAGTCAGAAACAGACAGTAGCAAAGCGCCATCAGCTCTTAGAAGTTTCTATAGGACTCAGTATGGAAAAAAAGCAGCTTACGCAAAGGCTGCAAAAACGATTGCATGACCTGCGAGAGCTTTCTTTGCTCGATGCAAAAAGGTCCTTTCTCTCACTCTTTCGAAGGACAAAGCCAAGCCGATTCAAAAGACCTAAAAGGAAGAAGGCAGTATCGCACCGCTCCCGCTATGAACTGGCATATTTAGCGGATTTGAAAGAGGCATGGCAGGAGATCCTAACTTGGGAAAGCCTTGTGACTTTAGGCGCAATTTGGAATCGATCCCTGCTGCATCATATTATGCCAAGAGGCTGGGCATTATTGGGCGGCGTGGGGCATGTTACTTCTCTCTACGGCCCTAGAAGGAATCCTATAGGAGAGGGCATCGAGTTTCATGCGGGAGTAGACTTCGCCTATGCCAAAGGGACGCCTATCATTGCTACGGCTCCCGGAGTTGTGCTAAGAGCAGTCAATACGCCAAAAAGCGGCTATGGGAATTTTGTGCAGCTGCATCATGGTCTGGGTTATACCAGCCTCTATGCTCACTGCCAAAGCATTCTTGTCAAAGAAGGAGATTACATAGAAAGAGGACAGATCATAGGCCGTCTTGGCAACACGGGCCGCGCTACAGGAGATCATTTGCATTATGAAATACAATTAGGTTATTCTAAAGCGTCTAATCCTCTGCCCTATGTGAAATTAGAATAAGTCATTGGAAGCCGGTAAAAAAAGAAGCATGCGCTTTGTAGAGCAGGCCTGCAGGATACTAAAAAAAGAGTTCCCTAATCTGAGGACTCCCCTTGTCTATGAAGAGCCTTATCAACTGTGCGTGGCTGTTATTCTGAGTGCGCAGTGTACGGACCTACAAGTAAACCGTATCAGCCCTAAGCTCTTTGCGGCCTATCCCAGCCCCCAAGCCCTTGCGTACGCTCCTATAGGCAGCATAGAAAAACTGATCTATTCTACTGGTTTTTACAAAAACAAAGCCCAACAGATCCGCGGCTTTTGTAAAATGCTGGTAGAAGACTTTGACAAGCAGGTGCCCTCTCGTATGGAAGACTTGCTGCGCATGCCGGGCGTAGGACGTAAAACCGCGAATGTGATCATGCAGGAGCTTTATAGAAAAACTGTAGGCATAGTGGTAGATACGCATGTAGCGCGCATCTCACGCATCTTCCATCTGACACGCTCTACAAATCCTATGAGAGTGGAAAAAGACTTAATGGAGAAACTAGAAAAGAAGTATTGGCTTGACTGGTCTTTGTTGCTTATCTTCCTTGGAAGAAAGTACTGTAAGGCGCGCCGGCCTATGTGCAGGCAATGCGTCCTTTCTCATATTTGCCCCTCCTCACAGGCGCATGCGGTTAAATGATGCAAAGTGATGACTTAAGAATCTTTTTCCCATTGCCATGTTTTCCCCTCGTCTTAAAATATTACTCTTTCTCTTCCTTTTTTGTTTGTATGCCTTGAGCATATATTGGATACTACACTATCCCGCCTCATACTTTGCTCCGGGTCTCTTCCAAAACTCTGATGATGTGACTCCTTCCTCTATCAGCGCAAGGATATTGCTCTTTAGCTGTACGATATTTTTCTCTTACATAGCCGCATCATATCTTGTATACGGGAGACTTGCAAAAAGCAAAGTGAGCAGAGGAGATAAAAGCTGATCTCTCCTCCTATAGTGGCCGCAGGCTAAAGATTCAAGATGCCCTTGCAAGAAATACAAAAACTGCTTTGTAGGGAGCAGAGCCATAGTTTAGAAGAAAGCGAAGCAATAGCTGCGAAAATCTATGAGACTTACCTGTATCTGCGGCCAATCAGTCTGCTTTTAATAGAAGGAGAATTAGGCGCAGGCAAGACCTTCTTTGTAAGGGCCTTAGGGAAAAAGCTTGGGATAGGGGAAAATATCAATAGCCCCAGTTTTAATTTGCTCAATATCTACCAAAGCAGGGATTGGGAGCTTTATCATTATGATCTATACCGACTCCAAAGCCCGGCGGAATTGGAAGAATTGGATTTTATAGAGCATTGGTACGACTCTTTGCCAAGAACAAAGCAGGTACTGCATACTATAGAGTGGCCGGAGATTGCAGAGGACTTCCTGCCGAATCACATCCCCTTAGCCCGCATTAGGATAGGTACAGACCAGAAGCATGATATGCGCACAATAGAATTATATGAATGAAGAAGAGAATTGCCTGATACTGGAGAGCAGCAACAGATGGATTATCGCAGGGATTTATGGAGCAGAAATTGCCGTAGAAGAAGTCATAGAGGCGCCCCGCTCCTCTTTACAAATTCTTCCTGAGATGATCCAAAGGCTGCTTAAGAAAGCCCGCATAGAAAAACCGGCTTGGATCACAGCGGCTAGAGGACCCGGCTCTTTTACTGGAATACGTATCTGCGTAGCTTTTGCAAGAAATCTAGCGCAGCTCTGGGCCATCCCTGTCCTTGGCATCCCTTCTCTTTATTTTTATTGCTATGATCTGCTCAAAAAAAACAAGATGCGCAATAAAGAGGGATTGGCTCTTCTTATTCGTGCCAAACAAAGCAAAATCTATGGCCTTGCCCTGCCTGCTTCAGCCAGCAGCCCGGACTCTAAACAAGAAAGAAGCATGGCGCATAGCCAGTGGAAGATCGTCTACGAAAGCCCTGAGCAATTCTTGTCTTCCTTAGCCAGGTCTTCTGCTATATATGCCGATGATCCTGAAAATATCTGTAATATGATGGGAGCCCAAGCAAAAGAAAAGCTCTCCCTTCACGATAGAGAGATACGTAAGATGCCTGCGCCTGAAGCAAAGCATCTCTATCATCTGGCTTTGGAATACTTTGGCGGGAAAAAGCATGCCTCCCCTTGGTACAAGCTCCAAGCCCTGTATTTTAGAAAAAACTCTTTCTCTCGCTGCTAAAGACAGCGCAGTCTAAGACAAGGCCTTGTGCAGGGAAGAGAGAGCAAATAAAGATCAAGAAATGAGAAGTAATGCAGAAGCAAGGCTTTTACTCTTTTTAGAGCAGAATGCAGGCACAAATATCCCTTTGAAGCAGCTGGCGCATAGGCTGCAAAGTACAATCAGCACAACAGGCAAAAAAAGACCCAGGCACAGAGGCGGGAGAGGACGAAGGCGCCCCCGCTCTTATTCGACAAGGAGCTCCATCTCTAAAGAGCAGATCGAACATATACTCGATCTTTTGGAGCATTTTTCTTTAATACAAAAAAAGGGCCGGGACATTCTTCCTAGAAAAGAATTTTATCTGGAAGGCAAAGTCTCCTTAAGCTCCCGCCAAGCTGCCTATGTGCAGGGCTCTTCTATAAAGAATGCGCAAAAAAGCTTTGCAAAAGAGATTTTCATTCCTCCCCACAAAACAAAGCAGGCTTTTTCTGATGATCTTGTCCGTATACGGCTTAGGGACTTTCGACGCGAGCGTTTTGAGGGCGAAGTAATAGCAATTCTACAAAGAGCAAGGAGCTTGTATCGTATGCGTATAGAAAGACAAGGTACATGGATCACAGGTCAGCTTTTAGATATGCAGCATGCCAAGCCTCAAGTTGCTGTTTTAGCTAAGACCTTGGATAAAAAAACCACAGAGAAACTAAAAGCACGTAGCGTCATCATTGTACAAGAAAGTAATAAGCGCAGTATCTTCTACCGGGGCCAAGAAATGCAGCAAATGGAATTCCTCCACATGGAAACAGAAAAGGAAGAAGAAGCGGATTTTGAACGCATATTAATGAAGTATGATCTGCAAGCCCGGCATCCGGACTATGTATCAGATGAGATTTGCAAACTGGAACTGGAAGATACTTCTTTGCCAGAAAAGAACAAAAAGGAGAGAAGAGATTTGAGCGATCTTTATACCATTACGATTGATGGAGCCTCATCGAAGGATTTCGACGACGCTTTGAGCCTCGAAGTCCTCTCAGAAAAGTATGCGCTTCTTTACGTACATATCGCTGACGTAAGCTATTATGTCAGCCCAGGCAGCGCCTTAGATAGGGAGGCGCAAAAGAGGTCTACGTCCCACTATTTAGGGAATAGGGTGGTGCCTATGCTGCCTCCCGTACTCTCTGAGCAGCTCTGTTCTTTGGTGGCAGGAGAAAAGCGCTTGGCTCTGAGCGCTGCAATGAAAGTGGATGTATCAAAAGGAAAGATTATAGATACGCAGTTTTATAGGTCTCTTATATGCGTAGACCGTCGTTTCCACTACGAAGAAGCTGAAGAGAGAATAGACAGTTATAGGTATCATAAAAATGCAGACATAAGCGCCGCCCTGTCCAGGCGGGAGGACACGCAAAAACCGGAGTTTGAAGCCTGCTTTTTAGCAAGGCTGTGGGACTTGGCGAAAAAGCAGCGCGAAGAGAGGCTGAAGAAAGGCCGCCTTGACTTGGACTTCCCTGAAGTAAGCTTCTCTTTTCATTCTGCAGGGAAGATACGGAATTTCCAGTACAAAAAACGCCTGAAATCCAGTATGCTTATCGAGGAGTGCATGCTTAGCGCAAATATCAGCGTAGCGCTTTTTTTACAAAAAAAGAAAATGCCTGCCCTCTACCGCGTCCATGAAAACATAGAAGCAAGTAAACTAGAGCACCTCAGGGCCTTCTGTACTTTCTTTTCCCTCCCCGTAAAACTCCCAGACACAAGCCACGCCTCTATAGCCAAAGCCCTGGAAGCTGTCAAAGAATTCCAAAAAAAGCAGGGGACAAAGATTTTTCACCTTTTTCAGATCCATCTCTTGCGCTCACTACAACAGGCATACTATTCGCCCAAGTCCTTAGGACACTGGGGCCTTGGTTTCTCATCCTATTGCCACTTCACATCTCCTATACGACGCTATCCTGATTTACTTGTCCATCGCATTCTGCTTGCTGCCCTGGCAAAACAAGACAGACCATACAGTCTAGAGCATATGGAAGATGTAGCGCAGCAGACATCTGCAGCAGAGCGCAAGGCGGTAGATACGGAAAGAGATATGTATAAGCTGCAGGTCATGCGTTTTATTCTCCAAAGTCAGAAGAAGCATTGCAGCGCATATATCAGCGCTTTTCATAGTGAGCACATTTATGTGGCAATCACGAACCTGCCTCCCATAGAAGCCCTTATCCCGGCAAAGTATCTTCTAAAAGAAGATGAGAAATCCTTAGAAGTCCTCAATCCTTTCAGCGTCTATAGCTCCAAACTGGGGCGCGCCCTTCGTTTGGGAGAAGAATGGGAAATTGCATTAGAGGAAATTGATATGGAAGAGCTGCGTATTTTGGCCCGCCCTGTCTTTGTGTCTTGATCTTGTCTAAGGGCCGGTCTCAAAACTAGGCTCTTGCGACACAGGCAGATTACTCTTTTATAGCTTTATCAAGCGTGTTTTGCAGCAGGTCAATGGCGTATTTTTTCTCAGATAGAACGCGTTTGACTACAATGTCATGTTGATTTGTTTGAGACATATTCTTATGGGAGCATTTGCTTGGTTTTTGTAACTGCAAGCAATTTATGATTAGGCTAGGTGCGGTATATTTGGCGCTATATATTCATGCCTTGCCGATATGTCGCGTTGAGGCTAGTGTGCTGACAGGCGCGGGCGTTTGTAGTGATAAGCGGCGTCATAGTTGTAGGCGGCGGCTGGGAGCTGTTGCCAATGCCTATGAGTTGCCGGATGGCAGCAAAGTGCGCGGCGCACACTTTGCTATGATGTAATGCGCGCTTTTTTTGTGACACAAAAAGGAGCTTTGCGACCTGCTTGTGGTAGCTTTCATTCCCTGTGGCGCAGCTCACCCCAAAGTTCACTGCCTTGCTCAAATGTACGGGCCTCCAGCAGCAATTCTTGCGCTTTGTCGTGCATATTCATCTTAGAGAGATAGGCAGCGTATTCATAAAGGGCGGGCACAAGGGTATTTGCATAACGCATGCTGCGGGCCTTTGCTATCGCTGTCTCATAATAGGCCTCTGGATGGCTTTCTAGGCCTGTCAAAAGGGAGATCTCCTGCAGGAGTTCCTGAGCTCTCTTTCCTGCCTGCGCATGATGTTCCAAAGCTAAGGCTATAGCAAGGTAAGTACGTCCATTTTCTACGTCAGCTCCGCCCAAGGATCGTATATTTTTGAAGTGCTGCAAAGCGCATTTGTACGAGCGGGTAATTTTGCTGGAACGGGCAAAGAGGCAGGCTAAATAGGAATAGACGTGTCCATACTGGCCTTTCAAATGAAGGGACTTCATGATTTCAAAGGAAGAAGCAAAGTGCTGCAAGCTAAGCGGGTAATTTAATTGGTGGTAGTAGACCAGCGCTATGCCTTGATACGCATAAGCTGCCGCCATGCCTTCGCCTATCTCCTGCGCTAAGGCTAAGGATTGCTCCATGTATTTGGAGGCCTTGGCATAGTCTCTACTTTGCAGACAGAGGTAGCCCATATTGAGCAGTACAGCTGCTGTCCCGCTTTTATAGTCCATCTTATCATAGAGTTTTTGAGTCTGGCTAAAATAGGCATGAGCCTTACTTAGCTTCCCTCGATAGCGATGCAAAAGTCCTAATTCATACAAAGGATAACTAATATAAAAGGGATTAGCCAGCGCCGCAAAGAGCTCATAACTCTTCGTAGAAAAACTTAAAGCGCTTTCATAGTCTGATTGATCTCTATAAACAACAGCCGTATAATATAAGTTTAGCGCAGCGCCTTCTTTGTCCTTTGACTTGCTGTCTGCTTCTAAGCCATTGCCTAATATCTCCAAAGCTTTAGGGTATTCTCCTACTCCCCAATAGACCCGCCCCAGAATTCTTGAGGCATAACCAAGTATCTTCCAGTCCTGCAGCTTCTTTGCTAAGCTGACAGAATCAAGCAAGCAGCGCTGCGCTTCCGTATACCTGCCCTGTTGCTGGTACATCTCGCCAAGCCGCGCTAAATAGTAACTGCTTTTTGCTTCATTCCCTGATGATTGCGCATAACGAAGCAGATCTTTGGATAAAGACAGAGATTCCTCCCATTTGCCTGCTAGGCTTAGCGCTTTCTCTTTTCTTTCAAGTAAGTTTGTTCTTTCCTTCTCATGGCGCGCAAAAGTAAGCAGCTTGTCATAGTACACGAGCGCCTGCCTGGAATAATAACGTTCTGTAGCATAGGCCAAGGCATTGTAGTAATATTCACGCGCTAAGTCCTTCTCGCGGGCCTGCTCATAATGAAAGGCGATATGTTCATTGTATTCCTGCTGATGCTTGTAGCACTTTTGCATAGTTCGGGCAAGCTGCACATGAAGACTACGAAGCTTGTCACCAAGCTGCATTTCATATGCCGCATCGCACAATAAGGCATTGTTAAACCTGTATTCTTTTTCCTTAGCTGCAGCAAGAGGCTCCCAAAGCTGTTCTTTTCGTCCCTCTTCCAAAAGCATTTGGAGCTCCCTTTCGTCCCTTTCGTCACGGTTAAAAATCATAGCCAGCACTTTATACGAAAAAGAAAAGCCTATTACGGCCGCAAGCTGTGTCAGCTCACGCAAGGCAGGGGCAAGACGGTCTATGCGCGCAAGAAGTATGGCATTAATGCTCTGCGGTATTTTCGAAGCTGATTCTTTAAGCCTAAAAAGGCCGCCCTCGCTTCTGAGCAAATTTTCACTGCTAAGATAAAAGCAAAACTGTTCAATATAAAAGGCATTGCCCTGCGCGCGCTCCATAATAAAGTCTAGCAGCCCCTGAGAAGCCTTGCCACCTAGGCGCGCCTGCGCCAGAGCAGCTATGGCCTGAGGCGGCATTTGGTCTAACAACTCAAAGCGCTGCCTGAGCTCCCAGCTGGGCTCTAATGCAAGCTCGGGGCGGGTGCCATCATCCCTATAGCGGCTTGAGAGAATCATAAGCAGCGGCAAATCGCTGCCCATAAAGGCAAGCTGAGAAAAAACAGACAAGCTCTCATCATCTAAGACCTGAAAGTCTTCTACCACAAGCACAGTGTTTTCTATCAGCGCACAGACAAGAAAAAAAGAACGTATTGCGGCTGTGATCATATCAAAAGAATTTTTCCCCAGCCAGTTCTGCAAAGCCTCTTCTTCTACAGATAAGCCCAAGAAAGCAGCTAAAAAAGGGATAAGATTTTCGAATTCGTTTAATATCTTATCCTTAGGCGTGATGCGTGACTGCCTTGCCCGTGAGATTAGGCCTTGGCATGCCTCTTTGAAATCCACGTAGCCTTGCTGCTCATGTTGTTTTTTCATATTGATAGAAAAAAAATGTTTGAGATAGTTCTCCAGCGGATAGAAACTCTTTTTTAAGACCTGATCTGCGTGGACAAAATGGAAGGCAAGCTGCTCATTGTAGCGCTCATAGAATTCATGAATGAGGCGTGACTTGCCGCTCCCTGGCCCGCCATAAACGTAAATGATCTCGCCTTTCCCCTCTGTTTGTATATGCTCTATACTTTTAGAGAAGTTTTGGAATTCTATGTCCCGCCCAAACAAACCTACCTGCGCAAAGGCCTCAAAGCTGCGCTGCTTTTTTGCTCTGAGACTATATACCTTCAAAGCCTGCGCAAAGCCCTTAAAGTTGTATTCACCTACCTCATGTATTGCAAAGTTGCCTTGGTTATGCAAGTATTCCCGCAGCTCCTCCAAAAGCCAAATGCCGGACCATGGAGCGCCCATCATAAGTCGAGCGCTGAGATTGACTACATTACCCAAAGCAGTATAGTAGCCGCGCAGGGAAGAGCCGACAAAGCCGGTAAAGGCCGTGCCCCAGGACAGGCCTATGCGCACGCCCTCTTGGAATTTATCCGCGATATCCAAAGCAAAGAGCGCTGCTCGAGTACGGTCATTTTCATGCGTCACAGGAGCTCCAAAAATAACGAGCATTGTACAGCCCTTATCTCCAAAATCCAAGCTATTAAAATAAGCGTCCATGTTCTGCGTCTGTTCCATGACATATTGCGTAATCTCTTCTATCTCTTCTGCAGAGGCCTCTTCAGTTAAAGAAAAGGATAAGAAAACACTGACTATATTGCGAAACTCACCACCTTGTTCTAAATCAAGAATTGTCTTCGGGACAAAAGCCCTGACGATTTGTTCTCCTACCGCTGCCTTGCTTGCTGAAAAACTGGGAATAGCTGAATCGTTCTTCCATTGCTCGCCGCAGAGCAGATATTTTTCCGTCAGCTTTGTGCTCTGCACTGGGCTATGGATATGCTCTGCGAGCTTATGATCAAAAACAATATCACCCTGACGAGCCAGATGCTCTGCGGCAGCGCAGGCTTGTATGGCTTCACCACGAAAGTAAAAGCTGGCAAGTTTCTCTGTCCGTACGACGCCCCACTTGACCGTACCCATAGCCATGCCAATTTTGATAGAAAGCGTAAAATATCCACTGCGTGTCCGGCATATGCCTTGGGCCTGCATAATAGACTGCAGGTGCAGGACCGCATTTAGGGCCTTTTGCGCAGCGTTCTTTTTTTCCAAAGGCAGAATCGATGTAAAAGCATCCCCCGCAAAAAGACTAACAAAGGCGCCATGAGCGTAGACGCTTTCTAAAAGAGGCTTAAAAGTGGAATTCAATATCTCAGAAAGCGTCTCTGCCCCCGCCTTGCCGTCTTTCATCAGCTGCTCTGTCATTGTGGTAAAGCCAGAGATATCCAGAAAGATGGCGATGGCGGGGAATTCCCCCGTATATAGCTTAGCCTTGCTTTTTTTGGCTATGAAGTCGGGAATCAGGTTTTTCATACGCGCAAGCCTTAATCACTTTTTAGGCCTTGAGATAACAAAAGAGCCATGCGCCTAGTCTGCAAAAGGAGGCAAAGGAGAAAAACAAGCAAGTTTACGTTCTCCTATCCGCTGCGATTCTGCTCCAGATGCCTGACTTTCCCGCACCCTATGCTCCTGCAGGAGAGGCAGTTGTTCTTGGCATTCCCTTTGCGCCTGCGGGCAGCGCAGGACAAAAGCGCAGCTGGAAAAATAGTCCTGTTCTTCCATCTGCTTTAGCCCTAAGTCCTGGCTGAACGCCCAAGACTTGCGGGAGTCCCTTTGCTGCTTTTTTTTTGCTCCTCTCTCTAAAGTGGGAACAGCTTTCAGCAGGCTCAGCGTATAGGGATGCGCAGGATGCCTAAAAAGCTCCTCAGTAGGGCCAGACTCAACTATACGGCCTTTGTACATAACATACATACGGCTACTGACGTAGCGTACTAAAGAAAGATCATGAGATATCCATAAAAGCGCAAGGCGCATTTCGGCTTTGAGCTCCAAAAGCAGCTGCAGAATCTGAGCCTGTACAGAGAGGTCCAGGGCTGAGACAATTTCATCGCAAACGATGAACTTCGGTTTCATGGATATGGCGCGCGCAATACATATACGTTGGCGCTGTCCGCCAGAGAAAGCATGCGGATAGCGGTGCATCTGCTCAGAGGAGATTCCCACCTTGTCTAAGAGCTGACGCACGTTTTTTTTGAGCTCTATTGCAGGGCATAATTTATGCACAATCAGCGCCTCAGCAAGTATTTCATAGATGCTTTGACGCGGATTTAGCGCCAGGTAGGGGTCTTGGAAAATGATTTGAAAGCTGCGCCTTAAAGAGGCAAAGGAGCGTCTGTCTATTTTCCTGCCTTCTAATTCCAATTCCCCTTTGTCGGTTTTTGTCAAAGCCAAAAGCGAACGCCCCACGGTACTCTTGCCGCAGCCGGATTCCCCTACCAAAGCTACGATCTCTCCGGGATATATTTCCAAAGAAAGATTTTCTACAGCATGCACATAGCCCTTGACTCTGCGTAGAAATCCTCCGCGCAGGGGATAACGAACGCTGATATGTGAAGCTTTGAGGAGAGCTTTTTTCATAAGGCAGCCTCCATCGCCCTGCGCCCTTGCGCAATGCTTGCAGCCTTCTCATAAAAAGAGCAGGCGACAAGATGAGCTTTTTGCCTCTCATGCAAAACAACAGAGCCCGCCGAATTGCACAGATCAAAGGCGCAGGCGCAGCGCTTGCGAAAGCGGCAGGCATGATCAGCGCTATACTCCTTTGCGGAAGGTACTTGGCCTGGGATGGCGCGCAGTTCTTTTTTCCTTTCCGGGTCGGGGAAGGCTCTCAGCAATCCTATGCTGTACGGATGCAGCGCTTTTGCGAAAAAATCTTCGCTTGCAGCGCTTTCTATAATGCGGCCCGCATACATAACCGCAAGGCGATCCGCATATTGGGCAAGCAGACCTAAGTTATGCGTGATAAGCAAGACGGCGGTATTTTCCCTCTTTGCATTTTCCAAAAGTAATTCCATGACCTGCGCCTGTATACTTACGTCCAATGCGGTAGTAGGTTCGTCCGCTATGAGAAGTTTCGGGCTAAGCAGCAGAGCCATAGCAATCATGAGTCTTTGCAGCATGCCGCCGGAGAGCTGGTGCGGGAAGGCCTCCATCAGCAGGGAGCTTTGGCTGGCTTGGAAGCCCATCCTCTGGAGCAGCTCTCGTATTCTTGCTTTAGGCGACTCAAGATAGCGTCTCTTTTGCAAGTCCTGTTCTAGATGCCCATGATGTATCTGAAAGACTTCTTCTAGCTGGCGCCCCAGCGGGATTAAGGGATTCAAAGCGTGAGAGGCCTCTTGAAAAATCATGGATATCTCACTGCCCCGAAGGGCCTGCATTGCAGCTTCAGGCAAAAGACCTAAGTTCTCACCCAAAAATCGTATATCCCCGTCATGCCCCCCTATCTTCATGGACCCTAAAAGGCCTAATATAGCCTGCGCTGTCATGCTTTTCCCGCAGCCGGATTCTCCTACAAGAGCAAAAATCTCTCCAGGGTATATATCAAAAGAAAGCTTATCCGTAATATAGAGCGCATGGGGCGCAAGACCCACATAGACGGAAAGGTCACGGACTTGCAGTAAAGGACTTCTTTCTTTCATCAAATAATACCTTGACACGTAGCCCCGCAGTATGGTACCCAAGACTAGATGGAGCTCATGCGCAAAGCCGCATCAGGGAAAGCAGCTAATCCTCCCGAAGCAGGGAACAAGGAGCCGGCAGACTTATATGAAACACGGCTGGAAAAACTGCGCAATATACAAAACTCCTACTACGACCCCTACCAACAGTACTTTTCCCCTAAAAATCATACAAGCGAAGTACTTGCTCTGCCTGTCACCTCTTTTTCATCTGAAAGCTCTTATAGTCTTGCAGGGCGCATACGGTCGAAGCGTATGATGGGCAAAGCAGCTTTCTGCGATCTTGAGGACCATAGCGGACGTATCCAGATATATATCAATCGAGACAGTTTAGGGAAAGAAAGCTTTCAGCTTTGCAGAATGCTTGACTTGGGAGATATTATCGGTTTGGAAGGCTATGTCTTTCAGACACGCACCCAAGAGACAAGCATCTTTGTTCGAAAACTACTCTTACTTGCTAAGTGCCTGCGTCCTCTTCCAGTAGTCAAGGAGGCCCAAGGGCAGGTCTTTGACGCCTTTGCTGATCAAGAGCAGCGCTACCGCAGGCGCTATGTGGACCTCATTGTAAATCCGGCAGTGCGCCAAAGCTTTGTGCAGCGCTCCCAGATGCTGCGTCTTATACGGGACTTCTTAGCTGACAGGTCCTACATAGAAGTGGAGACGCCCGCTATGCAGCCCATCCCCGGCGGAGCGACTGCGCGCCCCTTTATCACGCACCATAATACCCTAGACATGAAGTTGTATTTACGCGTAGCGCCAGAGCTCTACTTGAAGCGTCTGATCGTAGGCGGCTTCCCGCGGGTTTTTGAAATTGGACGTAATTTTCGTAATGAAGGAATCAGCCCGCGCCATAACCCTGAGTTTAGCATGTTAGAGCTCTACGAGGCCTATGGCAATCTGGAAAGTATGTATGCAATATGCGAGGAGCTGATCTGCTATGTAGTAAACCAAATCCACGGTACTCTTACAATAGAATATGGCCCGCATAAGATCAACTTCCAGAGCCCGTGGAAAAGAATGACGTATTTGGAAGCTATCGAAGAGTACACAGGTATTCGTCTCAGTGTACAAACAAGCCTGAAAGAAGCGCAAATGGCGGCAAAAAGCCTGTCTCTGCCAAGTGAAGACTACGAGGCCTGCAAAAGCCACTGGCAAATAGCTGAGGTCATTTTTGACAAAAAAGTAGAAGCTAAGCTCATTGAGCCTACGTTTATACACTCCTACCCGCAGGCCATATCTCCCTTAGCCAAATCATGCGAAGACGAAAAAGAACTGGTCCAACGTTTTGAGCCTTATATAGCTGGCAGAGAAATAGGCAATGCCTTTAGTGAGCTCAATGACCCCATAGAACAAAAAAAGCGCTTTGAGCAGCAGCTAGCAGAGCACATCCATCCTGAGGAGGCCTATATGGACCATGATTATGTACGCGCTTTAGAATACGCTATGCCGCCTACAGGGGGCTTAGGGATAGGCATAGACCGCCTGGCGATGCTGCTAAGCAATAGGCAATCTATACGAGATACCATCCTTTTCCCTCTGCTTAGACCGGAGCATAGCGCAAACAAAAAGACATAGCAAAGCGGCGCAAGACATAGCATAATTAGAACTGCTGCGCTTCACATTCTTGTGTTTGAGCCATTGCAAAATCACTACGCATGTTTGTATGACAAGAAGCAAAAGCAATGGCTTAGTTTTGCCAGACCCATTTTGCGCATAGAAGCTCGGCAGACAACTGAAGTGCTTCCTTTGTTGGAGACAGTGCAGGAGCGCGCCAGGAAAGAAGGCCTTTATGCCCTAGGCTTTCTTGCTTATGAGGCAGCTCCCGCTATGGACACAGCCTTTGCAAGCGCCAAGCCCAGCTCCTTTCCACTGGCCTATTTTGCCCTCTATGATCAGGTAGAAAAACATTCCTCTCTGGGTTTTGCAGACAAGCGCAGCTGCCCGCCTATAGTCTGGCAGAGCGCTCTTGGGAAAGAAAACTATCTTGCCAAGCTAGAAGAGATCAGGTCCTGGATTGCAGCAGGGCTTTGCTATCAGATTAACTATTCCTACAGACTCAAGGGGCGCTTCAAGAGAGCTCCTGTGGGGAGCTATGCTCTATGCTTATGGCATATTTTCCAAGATATGCTCCGAGGGCAGGGCGAGTGCTATGGAGCTTTTCTCCACCTGCCGGAATGGATCATATGCAGCGCTTCACCAGAGCTCTTCTTTGCTTTGGAAGAAAATGGGGAGCTTCTTGCACGCCCTATGAAAGGCACCGCCGCCCGTGGTCCTTCTTTTGCAGATGATATAAGACAAGCCGAGGAGCTTTCTTGCTCCTGCAAAGAAAGGGCTGAAAACGCTATGATCCTAGACATGGTACGCAGTGATATAGGGCGTATCGCCCAATTCGCTCAGGTGCGGACAGAGCATATCTTTCAAGTAGAGCAGTACGCAAGCCTTTGGCAGATGACAAGCGGCGTCAGAGCAAAAAGCAACGCCAGTTTGGCAGAGATTTTCCAAGCTCTCTTTCCAGCAGCATCCGTGACCGGCGCGCCCAAGAGAAAAAGTATCGAGCTGATCGAAAAGCTTGAGGAAAGCCCGCGGGAGATTTATACGGGCGCTATAGGCTTTCTCAATCCACAAGGCAGGGCGCAGTTTAGCGTGGCAATACGGACCTTATGGCTGGACAAAAAGAAACAAGAATTTTCTTACGGGGTGGGGAGCGGCGTAGTTTGGGATTCGCAGGCGCTGCAGGAATGGCGGGAATGCCAAACAAAAAGCAAAATTCTCAAAAAACCGCCGCCTCCCTTTTATCTCCTGGAGACAATGCTGTGGACAAAGGAAAATGGCTGCTTTCTTTTACCATATCATATCCAACGCCTCAAAGAATCTGCTCGTTACTTTTCTTATCCTCTGGACCTTTCCCTGCTGCATGCCAAACTAAAAGAGATAGAGCTTTGTTTCAAAAAAAGCAGAGTGAGCTTGGATCAAAAAGTCCGACTCCTCCTGGATGCCAAAGGGCATTTTTTCTGGGAAAGCGCTCCCATAGAAAGTCAAAGAGGGAAAGAAAAGATATGGAAACTCTTTTTGGCAGCCAAAGCCATGGATCCGCAAAATCCTTTTTTTTACCACAAAACAAGCTATAGAAAAATCTACGAAAGACCAAGAGCCATGCTGAAAGCCAGGAAAACAAATTTGCCCCCCTATTACGATGTCTTGCTTTGGAATCCGAAAAAAGAAGTCACCGAAAGCTCCTTTGCTAATGTTGTGATAGAATGGCATGGAGAGCTTTATACGCCCCCTATAGCATGCGGCCTGCTGGGTGGAACGTACCGTGCTTTTTTGTTGGAGCAAAAAAAGATCAAAGAAAGGGTCTTTACAATAGACGAAATAAAGCAAAAGCCTGCTATGTATCTGATCAATTCTGTACGCAAAATGATGCCAGCTGAGTTATCCTTGTAAAAAGGCTGCGCAGCAGAAGCCCAATGCTGACAATACGGCCTGCATCAGCAAAAGTGACTGCACCGATGTGGCGGGGCAGGTTGCAACTGCGGCGGGGAGCTGCATGGCCTGCACGGGCAGCAACGTGAGCAATGTGGACAAGAACGCCTGCATCACGGCGATGGCCTGCCACGGCGGCAACACGCCCAATGCCTACAGCGTGCTGGATGGCGACTGCATCACGGATGCGGTCTGCGAGGCAATGCAGGACCACTTCGCCCAGCACGATGGCATCTGCATGGAATGCACGGGCAACACGCCCACGCCAAACTTGGCCACAGGTCTGTGCGATGGGGACAGCGACAACTGCCCGGAGCATGCCAATGCCGAGCAGGGCGACATCGATAAGGACGGCATGGGTGACCACTGCGATGACAGCGACAATGACGGCATTGTCGATGCTCTGGACGTAGACGACGATAACGACGGCCTGATAGAAATCGCAAGCTACGCAGAGCTCCACAACATGCGCCATAACTTCGCTGGCACCAGCTACGACGATGAGGAGGCAGACGACACCACGGGCGATGCGGGCTCTACGCTGGGCGCGCCTGATGAAGCTACCGCCAACTGCGGCACAGCAACGAACAGCGTCTACCTCTGCGGCTACGAGCTTGTCGCCGACATTGACTTCAGTGATGACGGCGATGGCAACCCCATCGACCAAAACGGCGACACGGCCGGCAACTTTGAGCCCATCGGCAGCGACCAGAGCGGCTCTCGCTTTACAGCGCAGCTGGAGGGCAATGGCCACAGCATCAGCAATCTAGACATTGACCGCATAGCCAGCGCCGCAGCTGCCGACGACCACACGAACGACGCCGGCCTCTTTGCTGCCTGCGGCAGCACAGGCATAAGAAATCTCACTTTGGCACAGCCCACGATCAAGGGGCGGAGGCGAGTAGACGCTCTTTGTGGCACTACGAGCGGCACACGTATAAGCAATGCGCATATAGCAGGCGGCGCCATCCAGGGCGATAGCAGCAGTACTTTCAGAGCTTACTTGGGAGGCCTTGTGGGGTGGGCAACTAGTGGCCGGATCACTGGCAGCCGTGCAAGCGCCAATGTCTCTGGTAGCGGCGGGGCTAATTGGAATGCTATGGGCGGCCTGGTGGGGCGAACACACGGTGGCCGTATCACCGGCAGCCGGGCAAGCGGCAATGTCTCCGATGGCGGGGGTGGAAATGATTCGATGGGCGGCCTGGTAGGCCTCCTGGAAACTAGCGCAGTGCGTGACTCCCTTAGCCTTGGGAGTGTCTGCGATGGCGTGATTACGGGCGAAAGCTGCGCTGCCGGCGATGGCAATGATAATGTTGGCATTCTGATTGGAAGTTTCTCTAGCGCAGACGCCCGCACAGAAGCCTATAACTGCCTAGGGACGGGTCTTGCGCGAGGCCATAGCGGCGATCATATCGGCTTTTGGGGGAATAGCGACACCGGTGCAGACTCCGCAGACCATCTGAATATGCACATCACCAACAACCGCTTTGATACAGAGGCCTCCGGGGTCACGGCTACGGTGGGCAGTTTTTCTAACCTATTCAGTGTTACGGCGGCCGATCTCACCGGCATCGTCGGCGCAGATACTGCTGCAACGCAGTCTGCCACGGCCTACGATAGCACTTGGCTTGCCACGCGCTGGCTCTTTGCTGCCGGCGCCTATCCGCGTCTGCTGTATTTTAACTTTGATCCCGATAATCCAACGACGGAGAATCCCAGCTCTGAGACCACCATCGACGTATGCGAGACGATCACAGACAACGACCCGCTGGAAGACGAAGGCGAAGCGGATAAGCCGGATTGCGGTGATGTGCTGGAGGCGTGGCCGCGGGCGCAGGAGTAGGGGGGCGTTTGTGGCCCGCGGCGGGGGCTCTGCTGAAGTGCGGGCGTCCGGTGAGATAAGCAGCGATTGGAATAGGTAGCTTTGGTTTTGATGACTGGGGCGGTGTTGTGATATGCGGAGTCTCGGCGCCGCATTATGTCGCGTTAGCTCTGCTGACTAGGGCCTTGTAGTTATATGCGGCGTTTGTACTCAGGGACGTTGTAGTGCTAACTGGGGCCTTGTTGTAATAAGCTGAGTCTGGGCGGCGCATTATGTCGCGTTGGGCGCAGGGTCTCTGCTGCTGTACATACCAGAACAATCCAGTGCAAGGCATAGGCATTGCGTCACGAGCTTATATGTATGCGCTTGAGCGCGGGGCGCAGGTGCTCGTGTGCTGTACATACCAGAACAAGCCCGGCAACGTTTAGAGCTGCAACACAGGCCTAATACCCATCTGCGTGCTTTACATACCAGAACAATCCAGTGCAAATCATAGGCATTGCGTCACGAGCACAGGATGTGCGAGAGTCTGGCGCTAAGACAAGGAAGTCGCCGCGCCAGACCAATGCCTATGATTTGCCGTGAGAGTCTGGCGCTAAGGCATGGAAGTCGCCGCGCCAGACCAATGCCTATGATTTGCCGTGAGAGTCTGGCGCTAAAGCAGGGCTGATAATACGGATATGGTTTTTGCTGGAACTGTACATACTACAACAATCCAGTGCAAATCATAGGCATTGCGTCACGAGCACATGGATGTGCGAGAGTCTGGCGCTAAGACAAGGAAGTCGCCGCGCCAGACCAATGCCTATGATTTGCCGTCAAGGATGTCGCCGCGCCAGATCAATGCCTATGCCTTGCCGTTTTTACACAAACACACGTTTTTTCGCAACGAAAACGAAAATTAGCACCCAAAAGCCCACCCACCCATTCCTTATAGGGGGATGGTGGGGAGTCTGTTGAACAACCTCCAAAAGTAGTTGCCATATAGGGTAAATTATTTTATGTCACTTGTATGGCAAAGTATAAACACGCTGATGTAGATCAGTATCAAATGATAAGTTTAAATTTGGGAGAACTCTTTGAGGAGGGTCACCCAACACGTCGTTTGTTAGAGATCATCGATAAGCTTGACTTAAGCATTTTCGATAAGAATTATACAAACGATAATGGCAAAGGAGGCCGTCTGCGCCTTTCCCGTGAATCGTCTTTTGGCAATTCTTTTCTACTCGCTATTACACGGCAATATTTCCATGCGTAATTTGGAGCGTGATCTTCCCTGTCGTGCCGACTTGCTGTTTTTATCAGGCGGGTTGCGTATTGATCATTCGAGCATCAGCGTTTTTCGCAAGCGTCATAGTCATGCCATAGAGGAGCTTTTTAGTCAAACAGTATTTTTAGGGAGTGAAGCGGGCCTGATAGATTTTGATACGGTCTGCATAGACAGCACAAAGATCAAAGCAAACGCCAATCGTAATGACATAGGCACGCGTGAAGAATTGCAAAGACGCTACAAATATATTCAGGAAAGTTGTAAGAAACGATATGCGCAATGGGAGCGCACTGAAGATGCTGAGGAGAAAGAGTCATTGCAAAAGAAGCTTTCGCGTCTACACAAACAAGAGAAGCGCATTGAGCGGGGACTTGAGTTTTTAGAGGAGCAGGGAGAAGCTAAACGGGTTCATTTGACGGATAGAGATGCGGATTGGCATAAAAACAGCAGCAAGGGTTTCCTAGTCGGCTACAATGCGCATATTGCCGTAGATGCGAAGAGCAATATGATCGTGCATCATAAAGTGTCAAGAGAACAGTCAGACGCAAAGCATACTGTTGCTTTAGTAAAACAGAGTGAGGAGCTCAAGGAGAAGGTAAAACCTGCTCGTCAAGAGCCAAGCAAATATGTTTTAGATGCTGGTTACTCCAATGAGGCAAATTTAGAAAAATTACAAGACAAGGACCTATATATGCCTGATCAAGACTACGCCAATAAACTTGGAAATAAAGTAAAGCCTGAGGAGCGCAAAGAGCGTAAAAGAAATGACTATGCTGATCTTACATTTAGATACAAGGAAGCAGATAACACTTATGTTTGCCCAGAAAATCAGACCTTATATTTTGCGCGTAAAAAGAAACTAGGGGGTGTCTTATACAAAACATATAAAGCCAAACGAAGCGCCTGCGCATCTTGCGCATCCAAAGTTGGCTGCATAGGCCATCAATATCAAAAAGAAATATGGCTGCAAGATCATCAAACTTTAGATAGATAAACTTGATTTTACTAAGCTCAAGATGGAACAGGGCTCATTCATTGACGCCAAAGACCGTGAACGCTTCACTGATCTGCTTTTTAGTATTCCACACAAGCAAGAAGGAAATATTGGCATTTACATTTTGATTGAGCACAAATCTCACCCAGAAAAAGAAGTTCTGCGCCAGCTTCTCACTTATCTTGCTGCAATTTACCAGAGTAAAAAGCAATATGCGGTTGTAATTCCTATAGTTCTTTATCATGGCAAACAGAGCTGGACGGTGGTAAAAAACTTTTCTGAGCTATTAGCTTTATCAGATGCTTTATCAAATCCACTTCGCAAATACATTCCAGACTTTACATATGAACTCATTGATCTTTCTCCCACAGCTAATATCCAACAGTATCCTCCACGCATGCAGGCTTTTCTTGCTAGTCTAAAAGAAATCTGGTATTTATCAAAAAAAGAACACTTGGAAGCGCTGTTTAAGAATTATCTACGCAGCTTACATAAACAGAAGGATAAAAAATTAGTTGCAATTTTACTCCGCTATTTTATACAAAGTGTGGAGTTATTAGAGATTGAGATCATTGTTGAATTTGCAGATAAATATATATCAAAAGAAGCAGGAGAACGCGTTATGACCATCGCAGAACAACTTGAAAAGAAAGGTATTGAGCAGGGCATTGAAAAAGGTATTGAGCAGGGCATTGAAAAAGGTATTGAGCAGGGCATTGAAAAAGGTATTGAGCAGGGTATTGAAAAAGGTGAGCAAAAGAAAGCCATTGCGACAGCTCGTCTTATGCTATCCAAAGGCTACCCCCTTTCTGACATTACTGAGATGACTGGCCTCACTGAAGCCCAGCTCAGAGAAGCGGGCTTGATCTAATGTATCTTACTGGCAATGCCTATGATTTGCCGAGATGTCTAGAGTTATGATTATTGGAGCTGGCGGCGTGGGCCGTGTTGTAAGCCATGCCTGCGCTGCGCTTCCAGAGATTTTTGAAGACATTGTTCTTGCAAGCCGCAGCTTGGAGAAATGCAAAAGCATTGCAGCAGAGCTCAAAAGGCCTATACAAACAGCCGCTCTGGATGCGGATCGCAGCTCAGAAGTCGCAGCCTTAATCCGCAGGCATAAGACGGATCTGCTTATTCATGTTGCCCTGCCTTATCAGGACTTGTCTATTATGGAAGCCTGCCTGGAAGCGGGCGCAGATTATGTAGACACAGCCAATTATGAGCCTCCCGATAGGCCAAAATTCGAATACAAATGGCAATGGGCCTACAAAAAAAGATTTGAAGAGAAGGGCTTGATGGCTCTGCTGGGCTGCGGCTTTGATCCCGGAGTCACAAATGCCTTTTGTGCCCACGCTGCAAAGCGCCATTTTGACGCAATCCATTACATCGATATTTTTGACTGCAATGCCGGCGATCATGGCAGGGCCTTTGCCACAAACTTTAATCCCGAGATCAACATTCGAGAGATCACGCAAAAGGGCCGCTATTGGGAAGAAGGGGAATGGAAAGAAGTAGAGCCCCTGTCTGTGCATTTTCCTTGGGACTATCCTGAAATAGGGCCTAGAGAGTCTTACCTGCTCTATCACGAGGAATTGGAGTCTCTCGTAAAGAATATCCCAAGCTTAAAAAGAATACGCTTTTTTATGACCTTTGGCAAGTCTTATTTGACTCACTTAGAAGTTCTCCAAAATATAGGCATGACTTCCATCAAGCCTGTAATCTATGAAGGCAGGCCTATTGTGCCCCTGCAATTTCTCAAAGCGCTGTTGCCCGATCCCGCTAGTCTGGCTGAAAACTACAAGGGTAAAACCTGCATAGGCAATGTAATCGAAGGTGTCAAAAACGGGGAGAGAAAAAAGCTTTATATTTACAACATTTGCAGTCACGAGGAAGCTTACAAAAAGACGCGTTCCCAAGCTGTTTCCTTTACCACAGGCATCCCCGCTATGATAGGCGCTATGCTGATAGCGCAGGGAAAATGGAAAAAAGCAGGCGTGTGCAACGTAGAAGAAATGGACCCCGATCCCTTTATGGAAAGCCTTCCTCTATATGGTCTGCCATGGGTCGAAACATGGCTTCAGCCCTAAGCGCTGCAAGCATCTCCTGCGCGCCCTTTGCGCCTAATTAGGGCAGCGTATTTGCAAGCCGCTTTTGTCTGCAGCAGCGCCATTTTTTCTCCCTCCATTTAAGTTAGCTATGCCCATCCCCGAAAATAAGAGCTGAGTCTTTGGCATGTCCGAAGGCTGTTAAAAAAGCGGGCCTGTTCTTGTCTAAAAGGATTTAGACCAAGAGCCGGTCTCAATATATAAAGAGAAAGCCGGTCAAGGCCGGACTTTCTTCTGCTAAAGGCAGCTTCAAGTATATGGAGCTGCCCTTGCGTTGCAGAGTAAGCAAGGCTGACGCTGCTTCTTTGAATCAGCATGGCGTGCTTATATCTGTGATCTGCAGGACTCTTTGCCTTCCTAATTGCAGGCTATGGCAAGGGGCTTTGTAAAAGATTTTTACGTTTCAGGGAGGAAACGCAAATGATCATTAACCATAACCTGAGCGCGGTGAACTCACACCGCGTGCTGAAGTTCCAGCAATGGGAAGTCAGCAAAAACATGGAGCGGCTTTCCTCCGGAATGCGCATCAACCGAGCTGGTGATGACGCTTCCGGTCTTGCCGTTTCAGAAAAAATGCGCTCGCAGATCAACGGTCTGCGTCAGGCTGAACGTAATACCGAAGACGGTATGAGTTTGGTCCAGACTACTGAGGGCTATCTCCAGCAAGTTTCTGAATTGATTCAAAGGATTCGGGTTCTTGCTGTACAATCATCTAACGGTATCTATACGCCAAATGACCGCCAGATGATTCAAGTAGAAGTCTCGCAGCTAGTAGACGAGGTCGACCGCATAGCGTCCCAGGCTGAATTCAACGGCTTAGCGCTTTTGCAGGGGCAGTTTGCGCGCGACTCACGAATCAGCTCCATGTGGTTCCACATGGGACCCAATATTCATCAAAGAGAAAGAGTCTTCATCAAAACGATGACAGCCCTTTCCTTAGGCCTTGCACGCGCAGATGGCACCATATTGACAATCTCCACGCCGGATTTTGCCAATGAGGCCATACGTTTAGCTGATGAAGCTTTGCAGCAAATCAACAGGCAGCGCGCAAATCTTGGAGCCTACCACAATAGGCTCGAGCATACCGCTAAGGGCTTGATGAATACTTATGAGAACATACAAGCTTCAGAAAGCCGTATCCGCGATGCGGACATGGCAGAAGAAGCTACCCATTTCACAAAAAACCAGATCTTAGCGCAAAGCGGCACGGCCATGCTGGCCCAAGCTAATTTGCGTCCTCAATCTGTGTTACAACTATTGAGATAGGGAGTTATGAAACTAAGCGCTTTGACAAAGTACTCGCTCTGGACCCTTTTTTTGGGGCCTAAATGCTCGTTAAGAGCCGGCCTCAAAACTAGGCTCCTGCGGCCGCTTCGAAATGCGCTTGCTCATAGAACAACATTCCTTTTTGTTTTCTCTCTCTGTGCAGCCGCTGGTATTGCACAGGGGGGGGGAGCAAGCCTTTTTGCCTCTTATCGGGCAAAAGAGGCGCTGCCTCCAGCTGCAGAGGACTTATGTGCAAAGCCTCTGTTCGTTTTGCTTACTTTGAGTAAAACAGCGAAAGAAGAGCACAAGGAGTGTGAGATGATTATCAATCACAATTTAAGCGCGATCAATGCGCATCGCGTTTTAAAATTTAGTCAATGGGCAACGGATAGCTCTATGGCTAAGCTGTCTTCAGGCATGAGGATCAACCGCGCTGGCGATGACCCCTCAGGCCTTGCTGTTTCAGAAAAAATGCGGACTCAGATCATGGGTTTGCGTCAAGCTGAAAGGAATGCCGAAGATGGTCTGAGCATGATTCAGACAGCGGAGGGCTTTTTAGCGCAGGTTTCTGAGATTGTACAAAGGGTACGGGTCTTAGCTATACAGGCCTCCAATGGCATTTACAGCGCCGAGGACAGACAGCTTATACAAGTAGAAGTATCCCAGCTCGTTGACGAGGTGGATCGCATTGCATCGCAGGCAGAGTTTAACCGCTTTAAGCTGCTTTTGGGCCAATTCAGCCGTACTTCACGGAACAGTTCCATGTGGCTTCACATGGGCCCTAATGCAAATCAAAGGGAAAGGGTATACATCGGCACTATGACCGCTAAAGCCCTAAAACTCCGTCTAGAGACAAATAAAGCGATCAGTATTTCAGCCCCAGCGGCGGCGAATGATACTATAGCAAGGGCAGATCAAGCTCTATCGATCTTGATGCGTCAACGATCTAATCTCGGCGCTTATCAAAACAGATTGGAGCACACTGCTAAGGGCTTGATGAATGCCTATGAGAATGTTCAGGCTGCCGAAAGCCGCATACGAGATACGGATATGGCCGAAGAGGTGGTAAAATTGACTACACGTCAAATCCTCTCTCAAACTTCCATAGCTATGCTTGCGCAGGCGGGAGCTAGGCCGCAAGCCATCCTTCACTTGCTTAAGTGAGGAGACGGACCCCGTCGGCTTGTAAAAAAGACCTTTTGTGCGAAGTCCGCTCAAAAGCATTTGACCAGTATTGCCCGGGCATTTTTGCCCGGGATTTTCTTGCCGAAGGAATCCGTCCCATCCATTTTAATCGGAAACATTTTTATTTCTCCCAAGTGTTTTTTACGCTAGCTAAGCGCGCCCTTGCAGTCTTATGCTCATGACTATGCCGCAGTTTTTCTGCTCTGCCTGCGCATGCGCTCCATAAACAACTAGGACCAAGAGCAATGAGATGAGCTGCAGTCAGGGAAGCTGTCCGGTAATTTGATGATGAAAGAAGACATTGCAAGAGCTAAGGCGCAGGCTGCAGCAGCTCTCCTTGCTTTTTTTCCAGGCTCTTTTGCTGCGCAAGGGAGCTTTGAGCCAGCCTATCGAGCATGTCCTTTTCTTTGCGGGGGAAATTGCTATGCTTTGCATGAGACTGAAATTGATCTGCCTGAGCTTGGCCGAATGAAAGATAGCTGTTTCTGGAATAGTTTTGCATAGCTGCCAGCTGCATTGCTGCAGGACATTTCTTAGCATCGCGGAATTTTTCTTTTTGCACGCTAAGACTTTCCTGATACAAGGTAGAAGATACAAGCTCTTGATCCAAACGTTCTGCCAGCGCTTCCAGCTTTCGGCATAGCTGCTCTCCTTGCTGCGCCAGCGCTGCTTCTGTCTTCCCCAAAGCTAAAGTGCAGCTGGGCTGCAATCCTTCCCAGGCGCTTTTGAGATAGTTTTTTCGTAATCTTTTTTGCTCATGCTGATCTATAGCATTGGATGGAGTCAAAGCGCAATAGATAACGAGGAGCTGCATAAAAGCAAGGCTTGCTATATCTATGCCATGGCATTCACGCGCTTGTATATCCAAGCAGCGCAGTTCCAGATATTCTATACCGTACTTCCCCAGACCAGCTAAAGCGCCCTCCTGCGCATGTAGGACAGCGGCTTTGGGGCGCACAAGGGCATAATGCTCGTTCTCAATTTGTAAAAAGGCAGAGCTAAGTTGTTCTTCCCCCTGCGGCCACTTTTCATAAGCAGGACAGGAGCTTCCCAGAGCGCGGCGCATGCTTTCTATATATTGCTGGAGACTGTTGTAGCTGATGTTTAAGTCCCACTGCGCAGGATGATTGTAGCCCAGCTCGCTTTGGCGCAGAGAGCTTGCATGCGGCGCATAAAAGCTGCCTCCTTGCTCTTCCCAAGGGAGTGGAAGGAGCCGCTTTTTTACTTCATCTATGATCGGATGCTTGGGGAGTGAGCGCAGAAAGCTTTCATCCACAGCAGGGGAGTCTCCAAAAAGGTATGGGAAAACATAGGAATGACGCAAAATATTACGGAGCGCAGCCAAGTACAATTCTGTTTTTGCTTGCTGGTCCATGCTTTTGCCCATAAGAGCGCCGTAGGCCTGCCAGAAGGATCGTCCAAAGGAAATGTTGTAATGCACGCCTGATATGCTCTGCATGGCTCTTCCATAACGATGCGCAAGGCCCCTTCTATAGACCCGCTTCTGTCTGCCTTGCGGAGAACTTCCATACTGCGCCAGCGGGATGTCCTCTGATGAGAGAATGCGCGCAGGCATAGAAAGAGGCCACAGCCTTTCTTCTTCCAAGTGCCGTCTTACATAATGGCAAAGCAGCCCCAGCTCAGAAAGCAGGCCGCCTAAGGAATGGCATGGCTGGCTTGTATATTCTACCTGAGCTTCGCTGAAATCTGTAGTGATGGAAGGGTGCATCAAAGGTGAGCCAAGCGAGGGGGGATGCGGGAGCTTGGAGAGAAAAGCCTGTGAATCCACTCTCAAGGCCTCCCTCTCCAAGCCGTGCAGACAATCCATGAAGATAGGCTCCGGCCAATCCAGAAAGCCGCTGGGAATATCATGTTGTAGTATCATTGCGCCGCACTCTTGTGCGAAGTTGCGTGTCGCAAGAGCCTAGTTTTGAGACCGGCTCTTAGGCAGCTCTGCAAGCAGCTGCATCCTTTCTTTTGTTACTCTGCTAAAACGCCATCTTTGGCTGTGGGAGATAGTCTGACCCGGCGCTATTTCATGTATGGGGGCATGCACCTCAACCTCAGCATAATTCATAGAAGGAGAATTGTACACTTCTACAATCGCATCATGGGCATAAGGAGCTTCAGGCTCTACAGAAAAAAAGCGCTCCATGACCAGAAAAGCGCTACGCTTTTTGGAGCTCTTGAAGATCGCCAGATGCCCTATAGGGACCCTCGCTCCATATTTGAAATGCAAGGCATCCTCGCATTGGATGCGGGACCAAGCGTGTTGCGAAGGCTTGATGACAAGCTTGTGCAGCTTTTCAGAATCGCCTTCCTCAGGATAGGGACGCAGCTCCTTTGCTTCCACAGGCACATGCACGTATATATTGCGTAAGATTTGCGAGACATTCCAGATACCCCATTTTTTTTTACTATTGCTCCCGTTGTAAAAGGATTGCTTGAGTTCCAGCTCACGCTCTGAAAGAAAACGCAGCTCACGCAATATTTGCAGCCCTGTCTCAGGGTCCAAAGCGCTTTGCATTTGCACCTTCTTTTCTTGAGCTTGGAATACGATTTCATAGCGGCCAGCGTCCAAAGTAAGAGGAGGTATCGCCTTTCTCCATGCCTTCTGAGGCGCAACCCAAGTTTTATCCCCGCCCCAGACTCGAAAGCCCATGGCACGTTTTGCTCGATCAAGCTCTTGCAGATTGCGGCTAAAATCAAATAGCTCCCCTGCATGCTCTTCTTGAACAAAAAAAAATTCCTCTCCATGAAATTGCAAAGACATGATCCGGCCGCCCAAAGCAGGTACCAAAGATAAAGACAAGGGGCCGGAACGCATCTCATAAGCTTCCCAGCCCATGAAGCGATGAACTTTGCAGAGCTAAACTTTTCACAAAAACTATAGCAAAGGAGCGCCAAACAGAGCGCTCGATGTTTTCTATATGGCCTACGGTTACATATATTTTCAGACGGGCTTTAGGAGTCTACACCATAATGACCTTGGCATGGCTTGCCTGTGATCCTTCAGTCTGAGCTTAGGACACCTTCATGGCTTGTGAAGCGCTGAGGGCACACTGCCTGTTTTGCAAGAGCCCAGTTGGGACGGGCTCTTAGCCAATAAGGGAGCTGGCTGTCCTTTTATCCCGCGCAGTCTGCTGGCAGCATCTTTTTGCTTGCGCACAGCGCCTATAGCGCTTTTTTGCTCTATATCTTCTTTTTTGTCTTGATTGCGCGGTAGCGCTCCACAGACTGCATGATAAAAGATGCGCCCAGCCATGCTGCAGGCACAGCGATGAAGAAAGAGCCCAGCAGCATAGGCCAAAAAACATTATGTATGATATAGCTTAGCCAGTAGCTGAGGCTTTCCCATATATTCATATCTTCTGTATTTGAGAAAGCCTTTGTAAATTCCAGGTAAGATATAAAATCTACTTGATAGCCTGCCAGGTCCATCATAAAGACTCCGCAGGAATAAAAGCCAAAATACATAGGTATGATAGTGAAGGGATTAGAGATCCATACCAAGGCCATGCCTGATACAAGGTGGAAAGGAATACCGATAAGGCGAAAAACATACCAGTTTATTGCCACAAGAGCCATTTGTATTCCTACTAAAGGCGTAAAGGCCCAAAAGAGCCCTATGAAGGCGGCCAGCCGGAGTTCTTTAGCAGGCACTTCAGCTACCCAAAAGGGCTTGAGCAGACGTTCTTTCAGGATCAAGGGCAGGGAATGCATCAGGCCTCTTTTGCTTCTCAGGAACTTGCAGGCTTATCTGTAAAATCGATGGAATCCAAAGCCAAACTATACCAAAGCATTGTCTGCGTCAATTGCAAAGAGCTCGAAAGACGCTATGCAAATGCAGAGTTTCATAAGATACCCGAATGGTCTTCTCTGAGGCTTAAGGACGATCATCTCCAAGCCCTCAGGGATTTCTTTTTACAATACATTTATCCCCGCTATGAGCTAAGAAAGATACGAGACGAAGCCCTAACTGCTCTCAAAGGCATCATCACCAGGCCTCAGAAGCTGCTGCCCTTGTTAGGTATAGGCTTTGGAACGATAAGAAGGCTTGGCTTTGCTTTCCCTCTTTTCCTGCAAATTGCCCGGCATAGCGTCAAGGTTTATCATAAAAGTCTGCATCTGGAAAATATGCTGTACAAGGAAGCATGCAGGCAGGGCATCCAAAGCCAGAGTCTCGCTGAGCAGGAATGCCATTGGGCTTTGCTTGCCAGTTTGGATTCGGAAGTGATCCATGCTTTACAAAGAAGCATCTTCCATCTATTTGATACTGTAAAGGATTTGAGTCTTCTAGAAACAGTTCTGCAATCCATGCGCAGCGCAAGGGAAGTCTTTGCTTCCAGGAAAAATCTTTACAGCCAAGACGAGCGGGACGGGCTGGAGCATGGTCTGCAAATGGTAGAGGCCGGCTATCGTATCTTTTCTGCCATAGGGAGCGAAAAAATCCCTGTTCTTATACAAGCAATACAATCCATAGAAAACAATTGGTATGCTAAAATCTTAAGTACGAGATAGAAAACTTGATATCGTAGATACTTGCGCAGTATTAGGAGGTAGTCCATGCTGCTTTAGGAAAATCCTAAGCAAGTGCTTGCTCAGCACAGCGCCGGGAATCAGCTTTGCCATTTTTCATATCCGTTAAGAAAGCAAAAGCTGCTCATCTCCCTACTTCGTAAAAAAGCGATGCGCAGTCTAAAATGAAGAGAGCTTTGTTTAGCCATAGCTAGTTTATGATCAGTTCGTTAAAATAGATTTCTCTTATCTTCCCATTGGAAAGGACATGATTGATGGATGCTTTAATCTCTTCCTGCAGTTCAAGGCGATCTTCGATGGTAGCAAGGTTTTGGCGTGATTTGCCGGCTAGAACAAGGTTTACGATATTTCTTAGCTGAGGTACGCGCTGGGCCAGCTCTGCAGAGAGGGCAGGGTTGCCGGGATCAAAACCAAGACTGAGCTTAAGCTTCACAAAACTGTTTGCGTCTCTATCAGCAATGTTTACGCGGAACTCATCGGCGAAATTGAAGTTTTCTGTGGGCGGAGGGGGCTTTACTACGGCGATGGAGGCAACTTCTTTGTATTGCTGCGTTGCGGCTGCGCGGGCCACATAGTAAGCGACAACAGACATCAGGATGATTCCTACAATACCCAAAGCCACATACAGCAATGCGCGCAGCAGCTTGCTTAGGTTAGAGGAGCTGAGACCTTCGTAGCCGGCTTCCTTCTTTTGAGATCCTTGTGTTTCTATTTCGTCTGCCATATATACTTAGCATCGAAAACTATGGCAAAAACGCTGAAGCATTTTTGAAAAAAATACATACTTTTTCTAAGAGCTGCGCTGTTTTTCCTTATGCCAGGTTCTGCTCTTGTCCATTTTTCTTATTGTATTTTGCCCTCTATCATTGGGATTTCGTAAAATGTAGCTTCATTTCTTTGTTCATCTGCCTGGCGTGTTGTGATCCTTCCTTCTTTGGCATAAAGGAAGGATCACTTGTGCTCTCCTGCAGCTAAAAAATAATACTTGCAATGGAGCTTTCTTATTTACGTGATAGTACTCTTTCGTATTTTTGCGTTTAGCTGTAAGGATGCAAGCAAAAGCTTATGAAGCAGGGACAAACAATATATGACAAAATATGGGCTTCCCATGTTGTCTATGAGGATGCAAGGCCCCTGCTTTATATAGATCGGCATTTTATCCACGAAGTGACATCACCACAAGCCTTTGAGTCCCTTCGCATAGCGGGACGCAAAGTGCGCCGCCCTGATCTATGTATAGCAACTATGGATCATAATGTTTCTACTCTTTCTAGAGACCCGCATGCTGCAGAAGAAACTTCCCGCCTGCAAATGGAGGCATTAAAGCAAAATTGTAAGGAATTTGGCATCTCTCTTTTTGATATTCATAGCCCAAACAATGGCATCGTGCATGTGATTGGCCCTGAGCTGGCCTTGACTTTGCCTGGTATGACCATAGTTTGCGGAGATTCTCATACAAGCACGCACGGAGCTTTTGGCGCGCTGGCTTTTGGCATAGGGACAAGTGAGGTAGAGCATGTCCTTGCTGCGCAAAGTCTGCCTCAGGATAAGGCGCAGAATATGCTCATTTATGCGAAAGACAGGCTGCAAAAGGGGCTGACAGCCAAAGACCTGATCTTGGCCATCATAGGAGTAATTGGCGCCAATGGCGGGCAGGGTTATGTGATAGAATATGCGGGCGAGGCCATAAGCGCCCTTTCCATGGAGGGCCGTATGACTCTCTGTAACATGAGCATAGAAGGGGGAGCAAAAGCAGGCCTGATAGCGCCGGATGAAAAGACCTATGACTATCTGCGCAGAAGGGATTTTGCGCCTAAAGAAGGGCAATGGGACGAGGCGCAAAAAAAGTGGGAACAGCTGCATTCTGATGCGGATGCCAGCTATGACAAGAAAGTAGAAATGGACGCCTCCTTGCTTGCGCCTCAGGTCACATGGGGTACAAACCCAGCCCAAGTCAGCCCTGTGGATGGCCGTATTCCGCTTCGTAAGGAGATGCAAAGTGATGCCGAAAGAGAAGTCTTTGACAGAGCTCTAGCATACATGGACTTGCAGCCCGGCATGCCCATGGAAGATATTCAGATAGACAGGGTTTTTATAGGCTCTTGTACAAACGGCCGTATAGAAGATTTGCGGGCGGCAGCCTCTGTTGTGCGGGGCAAAAGGCTTGCTTCTCGTGTAAAAGCAATGGTTGTGCCTGGCTCTGTGCGGGTGCGTAAGCAGGCAGAAGAGGAGGGCCTGGATAGAATCTTTGAGGAAGCGGGGCTTGAGTGGAGGCTCCCGGGCTGCTCCATGTGCCTTGCTATGAACAATGATGTTTTAGCTCCTAAGGAGCGCTGCGCCTCTACTTCCAATCGTAATTTTGAAGGGCGTCAAGGAAGAGGGGGCCGAACGCACTTGCTCTCGCCGGCTATGGCTGCAGCTGCTGCAGTGGCTGGTCACTTTGTGGACGTGCGCGGAGAGCTCAAATGAAAGCTTTTGTGGAGCATAGAGGCTTGGCCGCCCTTCTCAATCGATGCGATGTAGATACGGACCAAATCATACCTAAGCAATTTCTAAAGAAAATAGGCCGCAGCGGCTTTGGCAGGCATCTCTTCCATGACTGGCGTTTTTTAGACGAGGCGGGAGTCAGGCCTAATCCTGACTTCGTTTTGAACAAGCAGCGTTACAAAGGCGCTTCGGTTTTAGTTACGGGAAAGAACTTTGGCTGCGGCTCCAGCCGAGAGCATGCTCCCTGGGCCTTGGAGGACTACGGCTTTAGGGCCCTGCTTGCTCCTTCCTTTGCGGATATTTTCTATAGTAATTGCATGAAAATCGGCCTTTTGCCTGTCAAGTTAGAAGAAAAAGACATGCGCCATATCACGTCTTACATAGAGGAGCATGAGGGCGCAAGTATTAAGATAGACCTTAGAAGGCAGGAAGTCCACGCCGCTTCCTTTTCGTGCCATTTTGCCATAGAGGCTTTTCACAAGGAAAACTTGCTGCAAGGCAAAGATGAGATAGGGCTTGCTTTAGAAAAACAAGCAGAGATTGGGCGCTTTGAGGAGCGGCACTTCGCCCGCTTCCCCTATCTTTGCATAAAAATGCCGCAGGCATAAGCAAAGCTTGGACGTAAGACCGCTTGTGCAAACAAATGCAAACGCGCATACTAGATGGCAAGGCTTTGGCTGAGCAAATCCTAAGCGAGATCAAAAACAAGGCAGAGCAAAGCTTTGCTGCCAGCCAAGAAGCGCCGGCCTTAGCAACAATACTCGTGGGAAAAGACCCTGCCTCTGCCTCCTACGTTCGTATGAAAGTCCGCGCCTGCCATAGGCTGGGCTGGGCTTCGCGCCAAGTGGAGTTGCCTGAAAATACAAGTACAGAAGAATTACTAGAAGAAATAGATCACTTAAACGAGCTGCCTCAAGTCAGCGGCATCCTCTTGCAGCATCCTGTCCCTAAGCAAATTGACGAAAGGCTAGCCTTTGACCGCATTGCTCTTGGCAAAGACGTAGACGGGCTCAGCTCCCTCGGCTTTGGCCGCCTTGCGATGGCTTTGGATTCTTTTTGGCCCTGCACGCCCGCAGGCATACTAAGGCTTTTGGATGCCTATGATATTCCCATCGCTGGAAAACACGCCGTGGTGGTAGGGCGCTCGCCTATACTTGGCAAGCCTGCCGCTATGCTCTTGCTTTTGCGTAACGCCACAGTCAGCATTTGCCATTCCCATACGAAGGATTTAGACGGACACCTTAGCTGCGCAGATATTGTCCTTGCAGCCTGCGGGAGGCCCAAGTTGGTGCAGGGGGCATGGCTTAAGGAAGGGGCTGTGGTAGTTGATGCGGGTTATCACGCAGATGGCACGGGAGATGTGGACTATGATTCCTGTTTAGGCAAGGCAGCCTGGATCAGCCCTGTCCCCGGAGGCGTAGGACCCATGACCATCGCCATGCTACTCCAAAATACTTTAGATGCGGCGCTGCAACAGCGCTAGCAGCTGCGGCGTATAGGGCGCCCGTACATGCGTAGTCCCTCAGGCCCTAGGGAATAATTAAAAATAAGAAAATACGAAGGAAAGACCAAAGCGCGTGATAGTTTGCGTATATGTTCCGGCTACGCTTGTTCCATTTGCATCTTGAGTCTGGCTCCCAAGGCTGCCTTCACTATTGTCCTGCATCCATGAGACGCCAATGCCAAAATGGCCCTTATCGCGTTTGTGAAAATCATAAACAAGTATAAGCCCATAGCCTGATCCTGAGCTTTCCTTGTTGTATGAAGTAACTTCATTGCCCTCTGAGTTATCAAGCAGATCTTCACTATCCTTTCGGTCTATTAAAATTCTTAGTACGGGAGCTACGCTAAAGGCGGGAGTGAAAAAATAGGCAATCCCAAATTGTAAGTTCGTAGTCTGCAAATCATCTGTGCCTGTAGATTCTTCGCCTACATACACGCTCAAATCACGGCCTTGGGAAAGTTCCAAGCCTCCAAATACGGCAACTTTTGCAGAGAAAAAAGCGCCCGCATTGAAGGAGATAAAAAACTCATCCCCTTTGAGATCATTGTCTATGCCTGCACTGACTGTGCCGCCTACTACGTTGCTGCCTGTAATCTCAGCGTCCCCTTCAATATTGGTCTGAGTCGAATAAAGGCCCAATTGTGTTCGTAAAAAGAAAGCGCTCTCCCCTGTACTTTGCGCAAGCAGGCCTGTGGATAGAAAAAAGCAGGCAAGGGGAAGGCAGCTAAAGTATTTTTTCATAATTTTCTCCTCCTAATGTTAGGACACTGTAAACTTTTTTGCTTATACGGCAAGCGCGTTTTTGCGCGTGGGATGAAAAACCTTCTTTATGCTTTCCATATTGCAAGCGCATGGGCAGTAAGCCACTCAGCTCTTTTTTGGATCTCTGCCTCATCCCATTTTTCACATTTTAGATATTTTGCCAGCGTCTCTATCCCAGCGGCGTATTCACGCAGCCCATCTTTCTTTGTCTTCCAAACCGCATTGCTTATTGATGGGTTTAGCTTCCGAGAAATAATTGCAAGATTTCCTAAAGTCAAAAGCAATCTGTTTCTTTCAGCTCTTTTTTCTGAATCACCTATCTTACCCCAGTTTTGCTCCCATTTTTTAGGCATTAGGTGCTCCAAACTATAGTGGCTAATGCCATGTAATTGAGTGGCCTGCTTATCTATATTACGAATCCTTGACTCCATTAAGTAAAGAATGCCTGCCGCCTGATTATTTGTTAATTTATTTGTTTGAAAGGCCTTTTTGATTTCAGCATCGTCTGGCATATAGTTTGTTGGGTTTGCCTGCTCTTTTATATGCTTTTGCAATTCTTCCTTTGAGAGTATTTTTTTATGTATCATTCCTGTAAAGAATAGATTGTAATTCTTGGAAGTTTCTTTTGCTATCATTCTACGAATGATATAGCATTCTAAAATGCCAAATATTTCTGATCGTTTTGTATCATCTTGCACGTTCTTCAAAATATACAGGACGTAGGGTAGAATTGTTGTGGTATCTAACGCAAATATAATGGCATTGATTCGCTCTATTCCAAACTGATTAGTTAAAGATTTCTCTTTAATCTCAGTATCAGTAACAATGTGGTCTTTAAAAATAATGGCATATTCTTTTATTTCTGCAATGATCTTATCTTGATCCAGCTTATATTTCTTTATAGCTTCCTTATAGGAATGAAAAAGTCTTTCAACTCGTGCAAATTCCTCTTTATGATTCTGTAAAACATTTAACGTTTTGTCTTGTATTTTTATTTGTAGATAGGCATATAAAAAAAGATCAATAAGTGGTCTGCGGAAGCGGCCAGCAATAATCTTTGTGTCCCAATACTTTTTTGTGTCAGTGTCACTCTCAAAAACACTTTTCCATTGCTTCTCATATTTCTCGATTGCGTTTTGTGAAAAAAGATAGTTTTTCAATAATTCTGCGGTAGTTAGATCAACGCCTAAAGAATTGAGAGTCTCGAATATAACTTGCTCATCTTCATTGCTGCCCAAGTCTATAACTACAAAGAAAATTCTATTAAGTATAGTAAATAAATCCAATATTGCAAAACATTCTTTTTCTTGAAGACACTCCTTAAAAAAATTATATGCCAACAGGATTTTATCATTTTTTATTTTCTTGTCTTTTGGATCTATTTCTTTTAAGCTCTCCCATGTGACTACTTTTTCAAAAGAAGCCCTATTGATATGATTATGCGATAATGCAATTTCTCTATCCCTTAGTTTTGTAAATCTCTGCTTAAATACCGAGTTGCCTGCTTCAGATACCCCATTGCTTTCATTGAAGAGAGTGAGAACCTTGCAAAAAATAACCAAAGTAGTCAGTCTTTGCTGCCCATCTATAACCAGCCGGTTATCACCGTCATTTTCATCTGCTTGCGTTGGAAGCTGTTTTAGCAAAATAGAGCCCAAAAAATAATCTCTCTTTTTCTCAGAGACCATCTCCATATCGTCTATAAATCTATCCCATTCGTCTTCACCCCATACATAGTCTCTTTGAAAAAAGGGTATTTCTAAAGTTTTACCTCCATTAAAAATATCACTAACGGTTCGTTTTCCTGCTTCCATAATTTCTCCTCCTAAGATTTGAGTATAACTTAAGCTAAGCCTTTTTGCCTTCGGCTGAATAGCAAGCGCGTTTTTGTGTGTGGGATGAAAAACCTGCTTTATGCTTTCCATATTGCAAGCGCATGGGCAGTAAGCTTTTCTATTCGTTTTATGGACTCTTGTATAGTTCTGCGATTTTACCACTGCGCAAATATAAAGATAAACATAAAGATGATTGACAAAAGTTCAAGTGATAGAAAAAGAAGTGTTTTGTTTTTTCGTCTTCCTAAATCTAAGCAAAGCAAGGCCATCGGCGCAAGCGTCTTAGGCAGAAAAATTATGCTCTATAGGCATGGAGCAGGCAGATGCCCCGTCCTGCTCATAGGAGGCGTGCATGGAGATGAAAGCGAAGGCTATCTGCTTGCCGAGCGCTTCCTAAAAGAGCTCCAGCAAGGCAGGATTTGTACGAGCGAAAAACTCAGCCTTTATGTCTGCCCGCGCCTCAATCCAGACGGCTGCCGGCAAAATCGCAGAACCAATCACCGCAATGTAGATCTAAATCGTAATCTTCCCTCTGCAGACTGGAAGCGGGACTTTGAGAACCCGCGCTATTATCCGGGCCCTGCTCCTAAAAGTGAACCAGAAAGCAAGGCAGCGCTCCGTTTGCTGCAAAGCATTCGGCCAGCCTTAATTCTCTCCCTGCACTCTTATGAGAAAGCTATGATCAACTACAATGGGCCCTGCGCAGAACTTGCCATGTATATGTCTTCCAAAAATGGGCTCCCTCCCAATGGGGACATCGGCTATCCTACTCCAGGAAGTTTAGGTACTTATGCCGGATGGGAAAGGGCTATCTCTACGATCACTTTGGAAATCTTAAGCGGACAAAAAGAACAAGAAGTATGGCATATGCACCATGAGGCGCTGCGTCTTGCCTGCGAATATTATACTTCCTCATAGCCCCTTTTCCCTATTCTTGGTCTGGAATAGTAGCTCCTTTTTATTTAGCTAAGCTTTGCGGATGGAAAAAAGAGGAAAAGGAGATGATGACCAGAAACTAAGGCAAGCATTTCCCCGCTTGGATGAAAGCTGAGAGCATCTACTGTCATAGGAAGGTACAAGGAAAAGAGCTCTCTGCCGTTAAGACTGTTGTAAAACCTTAAGATGCTTGTATTGACGCAGCTCATGCGCTTTGTTTTTCCATAGCAGGGAGCGCTCCTTAAAACAATAACAAGGCTTTGTCCATTTGGATGAAAAAGAGCCAGACGAGGGCTGTCCTTGCTAAGCAGTGGAGAAGGCAGTTGTAGTGGGATATAAGAGCTTGTTTTTTCGTAAATAGCCCTTATGCGCATGCCATCAAAGTAATAGCGTCCATTAGGAGAAAAACAAAAGAGCCTCTGCCTGCTGTGGAAAGGATATTCTGTACGGTGTAGGAGTTTGCTTGCATTTCTTTTTGAGTTCAAGCCATAAAGTAGCATATAATAGTCCTGCCAATGGCGTACAGCTGCGACCCTTAGCAAAGGTCCTAAGGCATAAGGCAGGAGGGCGGGACGCTCTGAGGAAGATGCAGGCACTCGCAGGCTATGGCGCAGGGCCTTGTTTTGCAAAGACCATGCCTTCATAACTCCATCCTGAGCTATACTCCCTAAGAGCCTTTCCTCCTGATCTATTTGTATATGAAGAAGCCTGCCTTTGTGTCTATGCAATAGTATAGGTTTTAGCCTGAAGTCCCCCTTCTCTTGGGAAAGCTGCCAGATTTGCACCGGGCTGCTGATTTTGCCGGCATGTATGATGCGGCAATTTTTTCTATAGCGGGGAAATACATAGCTGCCCTTGGGGCTGAAAGCAAAATGCTTCCCAGAACAGCTCTCAGGAGAAATGGAGCTGAGCGCCTTTTTTTCGTAACTGTCCCATAAGAGCAAAGCGCCGTCATGCAAAGAAAGCGCCAAAAGACGCCCCCTTGGATGAAAGGCAATGCTTTGTATTTTTTTAGGCAAGGGAAAATCTCTCGCTATGACGCCTTGCTTGCTAAGTGAATCGTAATGCAATGGATGCGCTGCCGCCTCTCCCATCTGCCAGAGAGCAAAGAAGGAAATGAGATTGCAGCACAGAATAGGAAGACAGGCTGTTTTGCTGCTTGCTTTCACATATGTCTCCTGTAAAAAATAAAGGGATATGCTTCTCCCTTCTGAAAAACATTTTTCTCTCTAGGCAAAATAAGAAAGCCGTCAGCTGCGCCAAGCTTTACTACATTCCCAGAGCTCCTTTGTGCTTTGGGAAAAGCTTCTAAAAGACCGGTATCTGCGCATCGCACTTTTGCTTCGAGGAAATACGTAAGCTCCGGAAGAAATTCTACGTCATGCTTTAGTACTGCATAGCAGGGCCAGTCTCCCTGCACCTGAAGGGAAGACAAGAGCCAATGCCTGAAGTATATCCAGATACATGCAAAAGAAGATACGGGATTGCCAGGCAGCGCAAAAATATATTTCCCCGTATTCGTCTTTGCAAAACAAAAGGGTTTTCCTGGCCGCTGCTTGACTTTGGAGAACAAGCTTTCTACCATCTGCAGCTCTGCCAATACTTCAGGAAGGTAGTCGCATTTTCCCTTAGAAATCCCGCCGCTGAAGATCAAGACCTCGTATGCTTCAAGCATTCGCAGCGCTTCTTGCAGCATGCTTTCTTTGTCATCTTTAAGGTGAGTTAGCTGGGCGCAGATGCCCCAAGTTTCCAGAATACTTTTGATAGCATAGGCATTGGAATCTCTTATTTGAAACGGCTTAGGCCTTTGCTCAGGCAAGACAAGCTCATCTCCGGTAGATACGATTATGGTCCGAGGCAGTTGGAAGACCTTCACCTGAACTTTCCCAACTGCAGCAAGAATAGCAACTTCTGCGCTGGAGATATATGTTCCCCTAGAAAGGAGCACGTCCCCTTGCATTGCGTCAGAAGCTTCTGCATGAATGTTTTGCCTTGGCTCTATCTTGCTTGATTGGAGTAAAGCCTTGCCGTCCTGAAAGCTGATGTCCTCGCAGGGCACCACAGTATCCGTATTCTTTGGAAGGATGGCTCCAGTCATAACTTCCAAACAATGCTCCTTGTTTATGAGCTGCCTTTGTTTTGCGCCAGCAGGCGCGATCCCTTCTATCAAAAACTCCCTTCTCCCTTGATCAAAGGCCCGGCTTTGCACAGCGATGCCGTCCATGCCTACTCTGTCAAAGGGCGGGAAACTTCTATCTGCCTTTATGTCCTCAGCCAGAACATGCCCATAAGCCTCAGGCAGGGGGAGCATGCCTTCTTTGGCAGCAAAGCCATACATAGAAAGTATACTAAGAGCTCGTTCATATGTTATCATATACTCAGTCATGCTTGCTTATCCCCCTATCGTACTCATGCTCATCTTGGCCAAGGTCTGTCCCCCCTGAGCAAGTCTCCTCTCTGCTTCAAAACCGTCTTTTGGCTTGAGTCTTAGTAGCTCTTTGATCTTCTCAGCTAAGGCAGCAGGAGAAGCGCCTTGTCTCAAATAATCGCGCATGCTGAAGATGCCATTATCATAAAGGCAGTTTTTGATCTCACCCTTGGCTGTAATACGCAGGCGATTGCATGTGCCGCAAAAGAATCTGCTATATGCCGCTATGATCCCTATCTTGCCTTTATGTTTTGGCACGGCGTATGCCTGCGTTGTAGAGCCGGCCTGCATGGGCAGCTTAGACATTGCAGGATAGGCCTGCTTAAGGAGAGCTTCGATCTCTTTGGCGCGGACAATGTTTGTATCAAAACTCCCTGTGCCATTAAATGGCATCTCTTCTATGAATCTCACATCAATAGGCTCGTCTTTACTTAGTAAAGATAGAGGAAGGATCTCTTCCTCATTGAGGTCCCGCATAATCACGCTGTTGATCTTTATTCGAAAACCCAGGGCAAGCATGCTTTCTAAGGCCTCCATTACTTTTGGGAAATGCTTAGCGCGCGTGATCCTTTGGAATCTTTTTGGATCAAGGCTGTCAAGACTGAGATTAATATCCAGAATACCCAGCTCTTTTAATTCCCGCAGGTGCTTTTGAATAAGCACGCCGTTGGAAGTAATGCGCAAAGAGCTAAAGCTTTGCAGCGCCTGTGTTTTTTGCAAAAGCTTCATAAAATTTGGCCTTAGAAAGGGCTCACCTCCCGTAAAGCGCAGCTTCTTAAAGCCCATCTCACCTAAAACCTTCAATAACACGTATATTTCATCAAGGCTTAAGAGCTTTCTTTGCTTTCCATACCTAATTCCGGCAGGCATACAATAATGGCAGCGCAGATTGCAGCGATCTGTCACGGCTATACGTGCATAATCAATGTTTCTGTGAAAGGAATCCTGAAGCATCTTGCGCTATGAGCAAAGAGCGGGCGCTTTAGCAATACCCGCAAGCCTGCCTCAAAGAATCACTGCCAGGAGTACAGAGGCCAGCACTTTTTTGCAGGAGACATGTATAGCAGGCTGTCGATAGAGTCTGTGAATCAAGACTTTATGCGCAAGTTTCCAGCGTAACCCAAAAAACTAAAAAGCAAGGCAGCATGTCAGATCACGTTCCTCTTTTCATCATAAGCCTTTGTATCCCATGCGTGGCTCTTCTTCTATGGATGCTTTTCCCCATGCAGCCTGAGCAATCCTCAAAAAAAGCAGAGAAAGCGCAGCGCAGGATCAAAGGCTATTGCCCCCTATGCAACAGCGCTCTGTATCCGGGAGAAAAGCTTCGCTCTGATCAAACAGAAATCCTTGGCGTAGAAGTGCAAACTCGTATCAAAGGCTGCGTGCATTGCATAGCAGCAGGCGCTACATTACATAGAAGATGTCCTATATGCAGGAAGGCGCTGCAAAAGACAGAACACATTTTTGCCCTATCCCATCCTCGTATAGACAAGCACAAGCTGAAAATCAAAGGATGCGCTTCTTGCTTTCCAGAGGCTTTTCTTCAGGCTTAGATACAGCCTTTGCTTTGCTTCCCAGAAGAGTGAAGAAAAAAGTAAAATTTCTATTTTAAGTGCTTGACACAATTTTACTTGTCTTTATGTACTACACCTGCTGTGGGAAGTAGCGCTTCTATTGTAAAGAAGCTTGCAGCTCACGGCAATGGAAGCACATGGCAAACACTACGATACTCAGTGAAGATATCAAGCTTCGCGGGAAACTCCATCTTAAGGAATCTCTCGTGATTCATGGGACTTTGCAAGGTTATATACAAAGTCCCGGAGAGCTGCAGATTGGATCTGCTGCTCGGATAGAGGCTGACATCGATGCTGATGAGGTATGTGTGGATGGTTATGTACAGGGCAATGTTTTTGCTGCTAAGAAGCTTAGCTTACGCAAAAATGCGCAGCTTGTTGGTGATATCCGCACATCAGAACTCGAAGTAGAGAAAGGAGCTCGTTTCAGCGGAAATTGCATTATGGACTAGCGCCGCGTATATTTCTGCTTGTCTATTTCTGAGCTGCTTCTTTTAGCGTTTGTTTATGATGCTTCACATTCATATTTTCTTTGGAGGGAAAATGCAAACACGAGACTTAGATATAAACAATTATGGTGAAAAAAATTACAGAGTAATTTTTACAAGATTTTTGATTCTCTGCCTTTGTCCTTTTTTCATGATATTATGTAGTGAAAGCGGGCCTTATGTAGATGTAGATGGAACACGTTATACCGAATCTCATTTGAAAGATGAAATGCCGGAGTATTACGCTAGTTTGAAAAAAAACTACAATGACGAGCTCAAACGGTATCTCAAGGTCTTAGGTGAGAGGAAGCTCTTTGAAAGGGCTGCTAAGGAAGCCGGTCTCAAAGACCATCTTGCTTACAGGCGCACAATAGAAGAGAAAGTTGGTATGCCGCAAGAGCAGGAGATCCAAAACCTGTATAACAGCTTTAAGCAGCAAGGGCAGATCAAGGATGAAAGTTTAGAGAACGTTCGAGGGCAATTGGTAAGCTACATTCGTTCTCAAAAAACGAGGGAATTGGTAGAACAGGAAAAGCGCGGGCTCATGCGTAAGTACAACTATGAGCTGGGTCCAGTGGAGCGTAAAAAAATACAAGTCAATGGAGAACCTACCCGACCCGGCAGCCAAAAGGGCGCGCTCTTAGTGGTGGAATTTTCCGGCTATGAATGTCCTTACTGTAAAAGGGTGCAGGCAACAGCAGCACAGCTGCGTGACAAATACAAAGCGAAGTTAAAGTGGGTAGTGAAAGATTATCCCTTACGCCTTAACTCGCTTTACGCTCATCAGGCTACTGCCTGCGTGCACAAGCAGGACCCAGCTAAGTATTGGCAGCTTTTTGATACGGTCTTCTCTTCAGAAAAAGATCGAAGTGTCTTCCAACAAGCTCAGATGGACAAAGAAGTGGAGAAGCTAGGCGGCATTAATATGGCAAGCTTCAAGGAATGCGTGCAAAGCGCAGCCATCAAAGAGGAGATTTTAGCAGACCATCAGGAAGGTGTACGGCTGGGTGTTAGAGGTATACCTTACTTCTTTATCAATGGGAAGCCTCTTTCGGGAGCTCAACCTTTTGCAAGCTTTGATGCTATCATTCAAGAAGAGCTTGCGCAATACCATTGATGCCCTGGTAGTATTGATACTATTTTATTAAGAGGCGTCTGCCCCGCTCGCTCTCTATTGTTGGAGGGCGGGCGCATCCTTCTCGGCTACGATGGCCTAAAGGCAATATTATCTGATAAGAGAAAAACTATGGCTCGCTATACTGGACCACGCCTTCGAAAAGTTAGACGTTTAGGAGTGCCCTTGGCAGGCTTGACAAGGAAGTCTCCCCGCAAAAAAACCTATCCCCCCGGACATGGCGCTCAGGGAAGGCGCAGCCGCGCAAGCGAATTCCGAAGGCGCCTGCTGGAGAAACAGAAAATTCGCTGCAATTATGGTTTAGGCGAGCGTCAACTCAGACGCCTTATGATTGAAGCCAAAAATGAGCGTGAACCTACAGGGATAGTCTTGCTTCGCCTTTTGGAACAGAGGCTAGACAATGTCATCTTTCGCATGGGGCTTGCCCCTACAATCCCTGCTGCCCGCCAGCTTGTTGCGCATGGCCATGTGCTTGTAGACTCAGGGGGAGTAAATATACCCAGTTACCGAGTCCGTCCGGGCCAATTTATTTCACTGCGTCAAAAAAGCCAAAAAAAAGAACATATCCTTGCGTCCATAGCGCAGCCATCTTTACGTCTGCCCCCTTTTCTAAGTTTTAACCCTGGCACGCTTGAAGGGCGTATGGAAGCTTTGCCTGCGCGGGATGATATACCTATACAAGTAGATGAACAGCTGGTGATTGAGTATTATGCGCAAAGGATGTGAGATGTGCGTATTGCCGCTTGCAGCATCTTGGACTTGCTTTGCTTGAAAACACTGCGTAGAGTAGCATCATGCTCCTTTCATTAGCGGATATTTATTACCACAAGGCCCTGGCAGATGAGGAGCGAAAACGCATCCAAAAACTCCTTGCTTTCATTCTTCCCCATAAGACAAGTTCCCCCCTTAGGCTGCGCCGTAATTTGCTTCAGGCATTTAGACGCCTAGGGTGTCCTACCCTTTATTTACGAAAAAATAACCTTATGCCTTCTATGCAGAAATTGTTATGCGCATCAAATATTCTTAAGGCTTCTACGCTCTCACCTCAGGAAAAACAAGCTCTAGAGAGAAATCCTTTTGTAATTTGGCCTGATCAAAAGCATTGTGTTTGTAATGCAGATGCCTTAGAGCTCTTAGCACAGGATAGATTTTGGGAAGCAAGGCGCTCGCTCGCCTTGTTTTTATGCAGGCTAAGTAACGCTGAAAAGCAGGCTTGGGGAAGATATGTAGGCTTGCATGAGACTTATGCTTCCCAACGTATACAGACGCTGATACTCTACCAGCATCTTCTTTCCTTACGCTATGACTTTATCATAAATATGCAGACAACGAAATTTGCCATATCTCAGCAGAAATATCCGGAATATTTAGATGAAATCTTCCCAGATGATCCTTATATTTCACCTATGGCTTGGTTTTACCGATCCGTTTTACCTTTCTATAAGGCATTGGCCGAAAGCCAGAAAGAAAGCAATAAATTACCATCCCACCACGCACAACTCATAGCCCTATTTCAAAGAGGCTTTCTCATGGCGCAGGCTGTAAGCAGGCAAGGCGCTGCAGTTCCTCGTTGGCGCGTTGTTGCAAGCCAAGAGGGCGAGGCAAGTCTGGAGACTATGCGCCAAAGCGCTTCTGCTTCCAAAACCTTGTTTGCTCGTTTCCCTATTTACGATACAAGCAATATGGCCAAGCCTTATGCAAGTCAGAGGATGCTATTTTCATGAAGCGCTCAAATGGGCTTTGTTATATCAAGAAGTTTGATACATTTTTTGCGCTTGGGCAGCGGCGCAAAAATCGCAAGAGAGGCTTGCGCGGCAATAAGACTAGCTACTCCCTACGCACGCCTTTCCTCAAGAGCTGTACATACCAGAACAATCCAGTGCAAGGCATAGGCATTGCGTCTCGAGCACATGCTACAACAATCCAGTGCAAATCATAGGCATTGCGTCCCGAGCTTATATGTATGCACTTGAACGCGGGGCGCAGGGCCTCAGCATCCGTTACATACCAGAACAAGCCCGGCAACGTAGGACTACAGCACAAGCCTAATGCCCACCTGTTGCTGTACATATCAGAACAATCCAGTGCAAATCATAGGCATTGCGTCACGAGCACATGGAGGTGCGAGAGTCTGGCGCTAAGACAAGGATGTCGCTGCGCCAGACCAATGCCTATGATTTGCCGTGAGAGTCTGGCGCTAAAGCAGGGCTGACAAAACAGATATGGTTTTTACTAGAACAATCCAGTGCAGCATAGTTGCGTCTCGAGCACATACAACAATCCAGTGCAAATCATAGGCATTGCGTCACGAGCACATACTACAACAATCCAGTGCAAATCATAGGCATTGCGTCACGAGCACAGGATGTGCGAGAGTCTGGCGCTAAAGCAGGGCTGACAAAACAGATATGGTTTTTGCTGGAGCTGTACATACCAGAACAATCCAGTGCAAGGCATAGGCATTGCGTCACGAGCACAGGATGTGCGAGAGTCTGGCGCTAAGACCGTTTGCGCCAGACCAATGCCTATGATTTGCCGTCAAGGATGTCGCCCGCGCCAGACCAATGCCTATGCCTTGCCGTGTCGTTTGCGCCAGACCAATGCCTATGCCTTGCCGTGTCGTTTGCGCCAGACCAATGCCTATGATTTGCCATTCGTTTTGCCAAAAAATGGGAAAGTGCTTGCCTTTTAGGTCTTGCCATGTTTTTATTTGCTTAACTTAGGGTGGGGATGGCCATCGCGCGGCTTCAGCTTAAAGCTGGGGAGTGAGGAAAGTCCGGACACCATAGGACAGGAGGCCGGGTAACGCCCGGGCGCTATATAGCAATATAAAAAGTGACGGAAAGTGCCACAGAAAACATACCGCCTGTTGCGAAGGCTCTCGCCTTTACAGGTAAGGGTGAAAAGGTGAGGTAAGAGCTCACCGCGCCAGCGGCAACGCTGGCGGCAAGGTAAACCCTCTCTGGTGCAATCCCATATAGGCAGCCATAGAGGCCGGTCCGGCCAAGGCTGCGGGTAGGGAGCAAAGATTGTATAAAGTAATTTATGCGGCAAGATAAATGATGGCCCTCGACAGAATCCGGCTTATGTCCCCACTCTTTTTTTGCTACTGTGCTTAGGGGGGAATCAGGCAGGCCCTGCTTGCGCATAGAACAAGGCAATTCCGTAGTCAGCTTACTTTGCCTTTTGCTGGTTTTGAGCGCTTGCCCAGATTTTTAGAAACTCTTCTTCTGAACTTTGCTCGCATCTTTCTGGGGCAAAAAGTTTTTTTACCGGCGGCTTTGGATAAAGAGAGATTTTTTGCACAGCTGGTATTGTGCTCAGCATACGTATGATCCTATCTTTACCTTCCACTTCATACAAGGTATAACTCATCCCCTGCCCTGGGACAATTTGTGATGTTTTTAAATAGGAATAGGCCATTTACATATACAAGAAAGCAAAGCAAACTAGGACAACCTTGCATTAACGAAATCATGCAGACGCAGAAGCCCTATAGGACGCTTGTTTGTGTCCAAAACAGGCAGCACGCTGATTTGTTTCTCTCCATTTTCCATAATATCCAAGGCTTCTAAGGCGCGCATACCTGCATAAGCTACAAGAGGATTTGCTGTCATAATATCTTTGATAGGGCATTGCAGGATATTGTTATTCGCCATGATGCCGCGCCTGATGTCTCCATCTGTCACAATTCCCAGCAGCTTCCCTTTCTTATTTACGACCATAACCCCGCCTAAATTAGGCTTAGACTCGGCCTCTAGTAATTTTGCCATGGTAGCGTCTATATCTATAATAGGGATGCCGTTTCCTGTTGTCAAAATATCTTCAACATTGAGAAGCAAGCGCTTGCCTAACTGGCCGCCCGGATGGTACATAGCGAAATGCTCAGGCTTAAAATGCTTTTTTTCCGAAACAGCAGTGGCGAGAGCATCGCCCACAACCAAGGATACAGTCGTAGACGCAGTAGGCGCAAGATTGAGAGAATCTGCTTCACGGTGCACCGTTGCTCTTACAATCACAGTAGACATACGGCCTGCCGTAGATTCTGGGTTGCCCAAGATGGATATGATAGGGTTGCCCATTTTTTTCACGGCTTGTAGCATAGCAATCACTTCTTCTGACTCTCCACTTTTTGCAAGCAGCACCAATACGTCATCTTTTTGCAAGACTCCCAAATCGCCATGCAGGGATTCGCCAGGATGCAAAAAAAAAGCAGGAGTACCTGTTGAAGAAAAAGTCGCTGAAAGTTTTTGCGCAATGAGGCCTGATTTCCCCATGCCTGTGAGTACTAATTTCCCTTTACACTGCAAAATAATGCTTACTGCCTTCTCTACGTTTTTTTGCTGAATATGGCTCTTGTTGATTTCCAGCGCATCCAGCTGCATTTGGTAGCTTTTCAGAAAAAGAGCAAAACTTTCCTCTTTTTTGCTTTGCAGGTTTTTCAACATGATACTACTTATATTTAAGTCTATGATTATTGGGATAGCATAGGCTTTCAGGCTGCAAGGGAATGATAGCCAGCTTCCTATGACGCTGGGAGTGGGGACAGCTCCCTTTTTTAAGAGAAGCCAGGCGCAAAAATGCCGCTGCTTTGTTCTACTTTCGTTCTATGCTGCTCTGTTTTGGCAAAAAACTTTGTTCAGGCTGTAAAGCGCTTTTGCGATCCTGCCTTCATGATCCATGGGAGCGCGCCACGCATTTGTCTATTATGCAAGGATTCGTCTCTTTCTATAGATGCCATCCGAGCAGGGAAGTGAAAGCGCAGATTATGCAAATGCAGCAAGCTTTCTAACAAAGCAGAATATATTTAGCTTCATGGATTTTGCAAGTATAATTCTTTCCAGATACAGTAAGCCTAAAACTATCTAAGAGCAGCGAGTTTAGAGCTATTGGGAAATTGATTTTGCCCCTGCCTTGGCGCAGAAAAACTAATGTATTGACAAAATACCTATGCGGCTTTATGACATGTCACAATCAGAAGAAAGCTAAGGATCAAAGCTAAGATTCTCCAGCAAGGCGTGTATTGTTTCTCGCATTGCTTTCCTATTGCGTCTTGCTTTTTTTGCTTTTGTATGCCTATGTCTCAGAAACAAGACAGGAAAGACCTTTATGTAGGTTACTTGGCTGAGGCGCCCCAAGCTTACAAGGCCTTTAGCAAAACTGCGATTATTGCAATGCTGCTTTTTGCTTTGCTTGGCGCCTTGAGCTTTGTTTTAGGGCAGCAAGCTTTTTCTTCTGCGGTCTTTGAGTTCCAGCAATATCGCGCTTTTCAAGGCATCCTGCAGAGAGAAGGCCATCCTCATTTACTTGTCCAAAGGCCCGGCTTGGCCGGCCAAAATTCGCGTTTTTCTGTCTATCTGCTTGTAGCTCCTTTTAAGTTTGGCGCATCCCAGATCCTTGACGAGGCAGCCTTGCAGCATAACGATCTGATTCGCCTGGAAGGAAGTCTTATTTATGATGCGAAGCAAAGCATGATCGAGATCAAAAAAGGCACTCTGGAGAAATTAGCCGCAGCGCCCGCAGCTCACAGGCCCTTAGGAAGAAGTTTAGGGTGGATGCGTCTTAAGGGACAGATAGTAGACAGTAAGTGTTACTTAGGAGTTATGAAGCCTGCTGTAGCCAAAATACATCGCTCTTGTGCCGTGCGCTGCTTAAGCGGCGGGGTCCCGCCTCTTTTTGTTGTACAAGAAAAAAATGGAGAAGAACACTATTTCCTGCTTGTATCTCCAGAGGGCAAAATGATCAACAAAGCTATTTTAGATTTTACGGCAAAGCCAGTAGAAATCCAAGGATATGTGAAAAAAAAGGAGGGCCTCTTGATTCTCCACGCAAAGGCTGAGTCTATTAGGATTATAGATTAAAGCCTTCCAAAGCTCTCAGTTTTCTTTGCTTTGCTTTACAAGCAAGCGCTGCAAAGCTGACTCTAAAGCCCCCTCCCTTGCTTGGACTTCTCTTAGCCTTAGCTTTTCTTTCTCTATTACAGCCTTAGGCGCCTTATGCAGGAATTCCTGATTGTTCAGCTTAGCTTCTGCTCTGTCTCTTTGTTTCCCTAGTTCTCTTAGTTCTTTTTCTATGCGTTGTTTTTCCTGCTCAGTATCTAGTTTGTTTAGTTCATCCAGGCGTACATAGACCTCTCCTGCGCCAAAAGCTTCCATCAAGTCTGCACTGCCTGCCTCATAACTTTCTTTTAGTTGTATCTTATATGCCCCGGAGAATCTGAGAATAGCCTCTTCTTTTTCTTTGAAAGCTCGGCCAAAATCTTTGTTTGATGAACGCAGCGTAATGTTGATTTTTTTAGAGGGCGGAATCTTTGCTTGCGCTCGTATCAATCGGCCAGCGCTGAGAGCCTCTTGCAGCATGCGCAGGGCTGAGACCTCTTTTTGAGTCTCTTTGGGTAGAACAAGGCATTTGGGCCAGGGAAGGCTGGCTAAGAGGCAAGGAGCCTTTTGCTCATGCCTTTGCTGAGAGCCTGCGCTCTCTTTGGAGAAGGCGCTTTGTTTTATCTTATCATTTTTTTTGTAAACTTTAAGAAAACTGTAAAGCTCTTCGCTGATAAAGGGCATAAAGGGATGCAAAAGCCCTAAGGAGTTTTCCAAAACATAATACAAACACTGGCGGGCAGCCTCAGCTGACTGCGCAGTTTTGCGGCCAAAAAGGCGGGCTTTTGCAAATTCAATATACCAGTCACAGAATTCATGCCAAAAAAAGGCATAGATGGCTTCTGCGGCCAAATGGAACTTGTAATCTTCGATGGCCTGCGTCAGCTCTTTGATAGCCTGATTCAAGCATGCAAGAATCCAATAGTCTTCTGCTTCTAAGTCATATTCCAAAATTTTGCGGGACTGGGGCTCAAAATCTTCCTGCAGGTTCATCAAAACAAAACGAGCGCTGTTCCAGATTTTATTCGTAAAATTTTGATAACCCTTGAGGCGCTGCTCGGAATAGGAAGTATCCTTATTTTCACTCAAGGTTGCCATAAGAAAAAAACGAAAGGCGTCTGCTCCGTATTGTCTTATAGCTTTTAGGGGATCAACGACATTGCCCTTTGTTTTAGACATCTTTTTGCCTTGCGCATCACGCATTAAGGAATGTATAAAGACTTTCTTGAAAGGCTCTCGCTTCATAAAATGGAGCCCCATCATAATCATACGCGCTACCCAAAAAAAGATAATGTCAAAGGCAGTAACCAAAACAGTAGTAGGATAGTACACAGCTAAGTCTTTTGTTTTTTTTGGCCACCCCATAGTAGAAAAAGGCCATAAAGCTGAAGAGAACCATGTATCAAGGACGTCCGGGTCTCGGCTTAAAAGCAGGTCTTGTTTGTAATGTTGATAGGCTAGTTTCTTTGCTTCTTCTTGGCTTTCTGCAACGAAAACACTATGATCCGGCCCATACCATGCAGGGATACGATGCCCCCACCAAAGCTGCCGGCTTATGCACCAGTCTTGGATATTGTCTAGCCAATGGAAATATGTATTTTCCCATTGCTTAGGTATGAATTGAATGCTGCCAGATTCGACAGCCTCCTTTGCTTTTTGAGCTAAGGGCTTTGTTTTTACAAACCACTGGGTAGAGACAATGGGCTCTATCACGGCCCCAGAGCGTTGGGACCTTGCCAAGGACATAAGGTGGGGCTTGGAGCCTCTATCCAAGCCTAAGCGCTTTAGCTCTTCTTTGACTGCCCGCCGCGCTTCGTATCTGCCCATGCCAGCAAAAGCGCCGCCCTTCGCATTGATGCAGGCCCTTTCATCAAAAATATGAATGCTTTCTAAATTGTGTCTTTTGCCTGCCTCAAAATCATTAGGGTCATGTGCCGGCGTTAGTTTGACTGCGCCAGTACCAAATTGGGGGTCTACCAGTATCTCATCAGCAAGTATCCTGATTTTTCTATCCGAGAGCAGGGGATGCTGCGCATAATGCCCGATGAGCGCCTTGTATCTGCTGTCCTCAGGGTGTACAGCGATGGCAGTATCTCCCAAGATCGTCTCGGGGCGTGTTGTAGCTACTACAATTTCAGCTTTCTGCCCGCTGTGACTTGATTCCTTCAAGAGAGGGTAGGCAAAGTGATACAATTCCCCCTCGTAATTTTCCTCGTATTCAATTTCCAAATCTGAGAGCACTGTTTGACTTTCGGGGTCCCAGTTTAGCATACTTTCTTTGCGGTAAATAAGCCCTTCCCGGTATAAAGAAACAAAGGCATGACGCACCGCCTTAGCCAAGTCCTCTTCCATAGTAAAGCGCTCTCTGCTCCAATCCAGAGAAAAGCCCATGAGTCTTTGTTGCTGCGTAATTAGGCCTCCAAAACGCTTTTTTCCATTCCCAAATCCTTGCTATGAATTTCTTGCGCCCCAGCTGGAAACGGTTTAAGCCTTCTTTCTTGAGC
>CBDETG010000012.1:0-10255 GCA_965242745.1 Leptonemataceae bacterium | reverse complement strand
CCAAGCCACAAGCTGACAAATACAATGCGCAAGAAAAGCAAATAGCGGGCTGGTATGACAGCGCTAAGCTGGTCAATCCATTTTAGTAGAGAATCCACAGCATCAGTTTCGTCTGCAAAATATAAAAAAACAAGCAAATTTCTGACACTCAAGCAGCTTGCGCTCACCTGCTATTTCCAAGGCTTAGCAAGTCATCACTTCTTAGGGCGCCTGCTTTTGTCTGCAGCTGCACGGAAACACAGTACGCCGCATTTCTAAAGCCTTGAGCAATATTTAAGTTTTAGGGGGTCTGCCACGGATATTTTGGTGCTTGCTGAAATCGGTATTTTTCAAGATCTCTGCATATTGCTTAGCTTCTTCGGAACTTATCTTGGCCCGCCTTCTATTTCCCCACTGATGTACGGTATAGGTGCTTTTGTTTAGGGCGCGGGCCATAGCAACCCAGGTAATGTTGTGATTCCTCCTCAGATCCCACATAGTAGCAAACAAATCGTTTTTGTAATAAGCGCTGTTTTTGTCTTTGTCTGTTGCTAGATGTTCTTGCAAAATTGCTATATATTGCTTAGCTTCTTCATATGATATATTGATCTGCCCTTTCCTTGCCCAACCATATACGCTACCGAGTGGTTTGTTTAGGATACGGGCTATAAGATCCCAAGTATAGTGGTGATCGTTCTTAAGCACATGTATGGCGCCAAGCAGATCGCTTTCGTAAGAAAGCACTTTTTTATCCACTACTCCACTCTCACTTCTTTCCTCTGCCAACTCGATCTTTTTTTGGGGAGATAGAAGGTCTTGTAGCGGATAAGCTTCGGGAAGCCGCGTCGCTAGATGCTCATTCAAGATTGCTATATATTGCTTAGCTTCTTCATATGATATATTGATCTGCCTTTTCCTTGCCCAACCATATACGCTACCGAGTGGTTTGTTTAGGATACGGGCTATAAGATCCCAAGTATAGTGGTGATCGTTCTTAAGCACATATATGGCGCCAAGCAAATCGCTTTCGTAAGAAAGCACGTTTTTATCCACTACTCCACTCTCACTTCTTTCCTCGAGCTTTTTTTGGGGAGATAGAAGGTGTTGGCAGATCATAGAAAGAATAAAATCAGCTAAGTTACTTTTGTGCGCTGGGCCATGCGCATATTGCGTTCCATACTTATCTATTAGTAAAATGCTGCTTTCCCTCTCGCCAAAACCGATCAGTTCTCTATATACATGATTTGCGCAAATAAGGTCTAGCTGCTTTTCCATTAACTTACTTAAGGCATACTCGTAGAGATTGTGGGTTTGGGCAGCAAAGCCTATGCGATAAAAATGTTTTAGTGAGGCAGCCGTAGGTATAAGAGATTTCAGTATGTCCACTGTGGGCAGCAATTCCAAAGAGAGAGGATCGTCGCTATGTTTTTTGATCTTGCGCTCTGAGATCTGCGCAAGTCTGTAATCAGCAGGGGCGGCTGCCATGAGCAGAAAGCAGTGATCGCTCAGCTGCTCATGCACGGCTTTATGCATCTCCTGCGTGCTTTCTACAGCTATCGTTTTTACGCCGTCTACAGAGCTGAAGGAAGGATGCACTACGCCTCTGATATAAACAATCTCTGAAAAGTAGCCGCGGAACTCTGCTTTGTTATGCGCAAGCCAAGCGAGGTTCCAAGCTATGCAGCCAGTAGCAGGATTGGAAATGAAACGGACAGGATCGATCCACTCGCGTGTTGCTCCTGCTGTAATAAGCAGACGATAGGGCTTTTGCTTTGCTTCTGCCTCTCTTTGTTGATATGGGGAAGTCTGCTCCATTGTATATTCTAGTCTTCGCAATAGACCGCCCTTACCTTAGTTTTAATGCCGCCGCGCGTATTGTAATCTGCGAGAATACGAAGCCAGCGGGGGGAGGCAGCTTTAATGAGATCACTGCGTATGCGATTTGCAACATTTTCTTGAAATATGCCAAGCTCTCTGTAAAATAAGCAGTATTCCTTTAAACTCTTAAGCTCTATACAATAGTCCTTTGGTTTGTAAGAAACAAAGATTCTTCCATAATCTGGCAGGCCTGTCTTAGGGCATATGGCGCTAAACTCGCTGATTTCTATATCGATACGATAATCTTGCTCTGCATAGATATTACGAAAAACTTCTATGACAGGCGTCTGTAATGTCCGTATGGATTCTTGTTTCCCCTCGTAGCTGCTCATGTATATGCATCGGTAAAAGACAAATCTATTTATAGTGACAGACTAAGAAGAGCAGGGGATATTTGTAAAGAGAAAAATACGACAATCGCGCCAAAAAAATATATAAAAATTGCTTGACGCCGCACATATGTATTTCTATATCGTGTAGGAATGCTCAGTGTTTTTGCAAGCGCTGGCAAGTGGGACTTGTGTCCTGCGCCCAAATGAAATTGGTAAAGAGGATAATAATAATAATAATGTAAGTAAAGAACAATGATCATAGAAACAAAAAGCCGCCTGAACATAGGCGCAAGGCTTTCTCGGATATGGCAAGTTTGTCAAATAGGAAGTGCAAAAAGATATAAGAAAGCCGCAGGGCTTAGGACGTGCGTAGCTGTGCTGCTGGCCCTCGTGCTTGGCCTGACTCTCGCGCAATGCGATACGAGAGGCGGCGGAGGTGGAGGCTCTGCCGGAGGCGATGGAAATGGCAACGGCGACAAGCCGACTTGTACGGGAAACCAGATTCTACAAAACGAGCAGTGCGAAGAATGCACGGCGCTGCAATACCCCAATGCCGACAGAACGGCCTGCGTGAGCACATGCCCAGATGGCGAGATCAAGCTGGAAGACAATCCCACCTGCGAGACCATAGCCACATGCGCAGATGATAAGACTCACAACCCCGCAGATAACACCTGCATTGATTTTACATGCGGCGCAAACGAGGCCATCAATACGACCACGTCCGAGCTCAGCTGCATTACCAAGAGCCAATGCCTCATGGACAGCGGCAAGGTCCTCAGCGTAAATGGGGAGAGCTGCATCAGGGAAAGCGCCTGCACCAGCGTGGCTGGCCAGGTTGCAAATACGGATGGCAACTGCGAGGCCTGCGGCGAGGATTCTGTGATTAATATAGAAGAAAACGCCTGCATTAGCATAGAAGAGTGCCAGACCGACAGCGCAAATCGCTTTAGCGTGCTGGGCAATCGTTGCATTACGGACATAGCCTGCCAAGACATGGCGGGCCATGTTGCTACAATGGACGGCAACTGCGAGCAATGCGCAGGAGACGACTCCATACGTAATATGGAAAAAACCGCGTGCATGAGCGCGGCAGCCTGCCAGAGCCAAAGCGACAACGCCTTTAGCGTGCTGGACGGGGCCGATTGCATTACAGATGCGGCCTGCGTTGCCGAAGATGGCCGCGTTGCTACCACAGACGGCGACTGCCAAACTTGCACGGGCACGGATTCCATCCGTAATATGGAAAAAACCGCGTGCATGAGCGCGGCAGCCTGCCAGAGCCTCAGCAGCAACGCCTTTAGCGTGCTAAACGAGGCTGAATGCATTACGGATGCGGCCTGCATCGCCATGGAGGGCCATGTTGCCGCCACAGACGGCGTCTGCCAGCAATGCACGGGCACAAATAACGTTCGCAATGTGGACAAAAGGGCCTGCATTACCGCGACGGCCTGCCATGCTGGCAACAGCAGCGGGCCCAACAGCCTGCTGGGTTCTGAGTGCATTACGGACGAGGCCTGCCTGGACATGGAAAACCATGTAGCCCAGCATGATGGAGTCTGCATGGCTTGCGTGGCGCCGAAGATACCGAATGCCGTCATAGGCATGTGCGATACGGACAGCGACAGCGATGGCGTGGGCGATGCAAGCGACGCCTTCCCCGCCGATGCTTGCGCCAGCGTAGACAGCGATAATGACGGCGTCCCCAATGCCTTGCTGTCTGACTGCTATCACGACTTTGAGAGTTGATAACTGCCCTGCCGTAGCTAATGCCGATCAGACGAACACAGATGACGACGGCCTTGGCAACGCCTGCGACGCAGATGACGATAACGACGGCACGGCTGATGCAAGCGACAACTGCCCCACCGTAGCAAATGCTGACCAGGCCAACGCAGATGACGACGGCCTTGGCAACGCCTGCGACGCAGATGACGATAACGACGGCACGGCTGATGCAAGCGACAACTGCCCCACCGTAGCAAATGCTGACCAGGCCAACGCAGATGACGACGAGCTTGGCAACGCCTGCGATAGCGACGACGATAACGACGGTGTAGCTGACGCTGATGATGCCTTCCCGACCGACGAATGCGCCAGCCTGGACACCGACGACGACAACATGCCAGACCGACTGGTCGACGGCTGCACAAGCACCCTGACCGAGGACACCGACGATGACGACGACGGCACGCCTGACGCCACAGACGTGGACGACGATAACGACGGGCTGATAGAGATTGCCACCGCCGCCGAGCTGGATAATATACGCCACGACCTTGCCGGTGCAAGCTACGACGACGAGGGCGATATCACGGGCGCGCCTACAAGCGAGACTGAAAACTGCAGCACGGCCACAGACCGTAGCGTCTACCTCTGCGGCTACGAGCTTGTCGACGACATTGATTTCAGTGATGACGGCGCAGGCAGCCCCATCGACCAAAACGGCGCCACTGCGGGCAACCTTGACCCCATCGGCAGCGACCAGAGCGGCGAACGCTTCACGGCGCGCCTGCACGGCAACGGACACAGCATCAGCAGCCTAAACATTGACATTACCGGCACAAGCGCCGCCAACGACCACACCGACGACGCCGGCCTCTTTGCCGCCTGCGAAAACGCAAATATCAGCAATCTCACACTAACGAATCCCAGCATCAAGGGGCGTCGTCGTGTGGGCGCGCTTTGCGGCATCACATACGGAGCAAGCATAAGCAATGCGCACGTGGCCGGCGGCTCCATCCAGGGCGACAGCGCTAGTACTTTCACTCTTTTCATAGGCGGCCTGGTGGGGTATGCAGATGACAGTGGATCACAGGGAGTAGCGCAAGTGGCAATGTCTCCGATGGCGGGGATCATCATGATGCTATAGGCGGCCTGGTGGGGTATGCAGATGACAGCGAGATCACAGGGAGCAGCGCAAGCGGCAATGTCTCCGATGGCGGGGATGGTAATGATACTATAGGAGGCCTGGTGGGTCTGGCTTTTAATAACAGCCGGATCGCAGGGAGTAGCGCAAGCGGCAATGTCTCCGATGGCGGGGATGGGGTTGATGTGATAGGCGGCCTGGTGGGGTTGGCAACTAACAGCTCTCAGATCACAGGGAGCCGCGCAAGTGGCAATGTCTCCGATGGCGGGAATGGGAATGATTATATGGGCGGCCTGGTGGGGTGGGCAAATAACAGCCCTCAGATCACAGGGAGCAGCGCAAGCGGCAATGTCTCCGATGGCGGGAGTGGGAGTGATTCTATGGGCGGCCTGGTGGGGCGGGCAAATAGCGGCGAGATCACAGGCAGCAGCGCAAGCGGCAATGTTTCCGATGGCGGGGGTAGTAATGATAATATGGCCGGCCTGGTGGGGCAGGTTTTAAATAACAGCCGGATCACAGGTAGCAGCGCAAGCGGCAATGTCTCCGATGGCGGAACGGGAGATGATTCTATGGGCGGCCTGATAGGGTCTCTGGGATATGGTATTGTACGCGACTCCCTGAGCCTTGGAAGCGTCTGCGATGGCGTGCTTACGACAAGCTGCGCTGCCGGCGCTAACAATGACAATATTGGCCTTCTGATTGGAAGTTTCTATGGCGATGATGGGAGTGGCAAAAGTGAGGTCTATAACTGCCTCGCTGCAGGCGCAGCGAACGGCGACAGCGGCGATGATGTCGGCTTTTTTGGGAGTATCATAGTGGGCACTCAAACGCAGCTAAACGCAGCCATCGCCAACAACCGCTTTGATACGGAGAGCTCGACAGTCACAGCTAAGGCCGACAACGCCCCCGGCGGCGTTACGATTGCCGATCTCAGCGGCATCACCGGCGCAGGTACTGAGGCCACGCAGCCCGCCACAGCCTGGCTTGATACCGACACCGATACTGATGACGTAAACGACGCCAGCTCCTGGCTTGCCACGCGCTGGCTCTTTGCAGACGGCGTCTATCCGCGGCTGTTGTATTTTGACTTTGATCCGGCCAGTCCCACTACGGAGAATCCCAGCGCCTCGACCACCATCGACGTCTGCGAAACGATTATGAATAACGACCCGCTGGAAGACGAAGGCGAAGCTGACACGCCGGACTGCGGCGACGTGCTGGATGCCTGGCCCCGGCCGACAACTCCGGCAGATGCGGTATTCCATCCCGTGCCGGATGACCTGATGCTCACGGAAAATGTCGATGGCAGTTCGGCTGCGGTCGCCATCGGCTCGCCCGTCACAGCCGCCGATGCGAACTTTGACGCCGTCACCTACAGCCTCAAGGCCGGCGCCCCTGCGGGCTACGCAATCAACAGCGCAACCGGCCAAATCAGCTACGGGGGTACGGGGGAAGACTACGAAACGACCATGACGCAAAGCCTGACGGTAATTGCAACTTCCATAGGCGCCGATGGCTCGGAAACGGGAGTGGAGCAGGTGGTGACGATTACGATTGTGGACGTGTCCGATTAGGCGCCGGCGATATAGAGCGGAGGCTGCGCGATGCAGCGCTTGAGTACTGGGGCGCTTGTGGGATTGACGGCGGGCGGGGCTTGTGAGCAGGAGCTCGTGGTTCTGCTGACGGTGGGCGGGGTTGGAATAAGCAGCCTTGGTTCTGCTGACAGCGGCGGGGGTGAGGGAGTAGGTGGTGCTTGTGTGCCGGGCCCGTGGTTCTGCTGACGGTGGGCGGGGTTGGAATAAGCAGAGTCTGCCCCCAACGCGACATAATACGGCGCCGAGACGCCAGGGCGTTGTTGTATATTGCGTAAAATAGCCGATAGTAGGGCCAAATGTCCGGAATCTCATGCTGCAATTCTCTTTAGGCATTCCCAAGCTTGCCATGGTATTCAATATTTGACACGCTATTTTATGTTCTGTAATTTGATTTGCATGGCAGCGAGACCTTAATCGCTCCCCGATAATCTGTTTGTAGCGATATATGGCGGTTTCCACTCGTGATCTGCGATGATAACCGACCTCCTCCTTCCATTTTTGTAGACCTTGTGCACGAGAATTTTTAATATTCACATCTCGAGCGCTATCCTCTGGAGGCGCATTCGCATAGAGCTCTCCTAATGTTCTCGCCTTCTTCTTGGGAGGGATCAGTATTTTCTCTACTCCACTTTGCTCCAATACATGATATAAGTTATACGCATCATAAGCCCCATCGCAAATATTGCTGGCTATGTCATATTTCTCCCTTAGGTCTTTTACCGAAGCAGCTGCAACTTGGGCATCTCCGCCTCTTAGGTCAGTCAGCTCAGAATGAACAATCTGAAAGGACCTATCATCCATACAAATATGTAATTTTTCCCACACCCGTCTTTTCTTGCTGCCATGTTTGCTGGCGTTCCATTCCCCATCACCATAGACTTTCAGGCCTGTTGCATCCACAACTAAATGCACACGCTCGCCTTGCTTGAGCTTAGCATTGCAAGGGACTGGCAGTTTCTTAGACCTGCGACATACTTGAGAATAGCTGGGAATTAGCAATTCAGAAAGCTGCATCATATCCCGTAGGCTAAGCAAAAAGCCCTGCGTCTGCCGTAAAGGAAGACGAAATACCTGCCTGATCTGCAAAAATAGCAATATCATCCCATCTGCATACACAAATGGCCCCGCCGTTTGCCCGTTTTTGTTTTTCCACGATTTTATAGCCTTTGGGTCTATCCAAACAGTGAGTTTCGTACGCTCCATTAGACTACGATTGTAACTTGACCAGTTACTAAGTTTATATTTAGATTTCAGGTGTTGTTGTATAAGGGTGCGCTGGGCCTCTGCATGCTGTACATACCAGAACAATCCAGTGCAAGGCATAGGCATTGCGTCACGAGCACAGGATGTGCGAGAGTCTGGCGCTAAGACATGGATGTCGCCCGCGCCAGACCAATGCCTATGGCTTGCCGATATGTCGCGTTGGGTCGGGGGCGTTTTTTGTGCAAAAACACATTTTTTTCGCAACGAAAACGAAAATTAGCACCCCAAAGCCCACCCACCCATTCCTTTAAGGGGGATGGTGGGGGGGCTGCTCTCGTAAAGCTGAGGGCACCTTTATGGTGCCCGAAGTGCAGTGTGCATGGGCACACTGCCGACATAATGCGGCGCCCAGACGCCATTTTTTACAACAAGGCCCCAGTCAGCAGAGCCCCGGCCGATGACCACACTGCCCGCGCCTGTCAGCACAAACAACGCTGCTTATTTCAATAACGCCTAACTCTGCCTACTACCACAAACGCCCGCCTGTCAGCACAAACAACGCTGCTTATTTCAACAACGCCTAACTCTGCCTACTACCACAAATGCCCACCTGTCATCAAAAGCCATCCGCTGCTTACCTGAGACATTTATTTTGTTATATATTTTTTTCATAGATCGTCCATTATCTGTATTGCGGCCTGTGGCTGTATGAAGGGCCCCTGACATTGCGCTTGTCCTATTTGACTTTGATGGAAAAATCTGTGTTATATGTTTTTCTTATGCGCCTGCAAGCATACAGCTTTAGCCTGCTTTCCTTCTTGTTACTTTTCTCTGGACTAAGCGCAGCATGCGCTGCCAGCTTTAGCTCAGAAGAGGAAGACGCTTTCACAGAGCCTGATTTTGCTGATGCTCCTCAGCTGCAAGAGCCCATGCCTACAAGTTTTCGCATAGAGGTGCAAGCCAAAGAAGAGAGTGAAATCTACAGCGTACGCCTCCCTAATAATGCTGCAGCGCCTAATGCCATGCAGATAGAACTAGGACAGGATAGGGCGGGAAAGAGTCTTGCTGAAGAAAGCATTGCTTATGCCAACATTGGCGCAAGCGCTGCGCCCAGCTATATGGCTGCTCTTACATACAGCTTTAGTAATGACTCCGATGATGCTTACAATTATGATGTCTATATCGTCTTGAAAGCAGGGGATTTGTATAGCCGTATCATAAAGCTTGATGTGGTCTACATGCCTGGCAGCCCGCCTCCTGCTTTTGATCGCAGGCCTGCTCTTTCTGGCAGCCCTGCTGCTGCAAGCTTTGCAATTAGGCTGAGCAGCGATATGCCTGCGGAGGTCTACAGCGTGCTCTTGGCAAGGGGCGCAGCACAGCCAAGCGCAATGCAAATTGAAAATGGCCAAGATGCAAATCATAACTCCGTTCCCAGCCAAACTGACAGCATAGATTCCAGCGCCGGGCCTAACTACGATCTGACATTGACATATGCCGTGAGTAATAACTCAGATGATGCTTACAGCTATGATGTCTATGTGCTTCTTAAGTCAGGCAGTCTTAGCAGTACGCTGGTGAAAGTTCCCGTGAGCTATAGCCCTTCGCCAAGCCCGCCGCCTTCGTCTTCTCCTCCTGCTTTTGATCACAGGCCTGCTGTTTCTGGCAGCCCTGCTGGCGCAATCTTTGCAATTAGGCTGAGCAGCGATATGCCTGCGGAGGTCTACAGCGTGTACTTGGCAAGGGGCGCTGCACCGCCAAGCGCAATGCAAATTGAAAATGGCCAAGATGCAAATCATAACTCCGTTCCCAGCCAAACTGACAGCATAGATTCCAGCGCCGGGCCTAGCTACGATCTGACATTGACATATGCCGTGAATAATGCCCCAGATGATGCTTACAGCTATGATGTCTATGTGGTGCTCAAGTCAGGCAATCTTTACAGCTCGACAGCGATAGTTGCCATAGACTACATGCCTGCCTTTCAAATCATTTCCAGCGCTGGTGATGATGGCTTTGATCCGGGCGGCGTAATTCCGCAGCGTTTCAGAAACAGCATTAGCCCGCAGTGTGTGGGGAGTAATGATTTCCCGCGCTTGTCTTGGCGTAATCCTCCCTTAGGCACGCAAAGCTTTGTTATCATTGTAGAGGACCCGGATGGCAATAACTGGGTGCATCTTAATCTTTACAACATTGCGAATTCCGTCACAGAAATACCTCTTCTCGTTGCTACTGGCAGCACACCAGCAGTGGACCTGTCTCCTTATGGCACGCAAGGCAATAACAGCTGGAGCGGTAGTGGACATGGAAACAGCGCAACAGCAGGCTGGGGAGGACCTTGTCCGCCCAATATGACTGGTACGCATAGCTATATGTTCCGTATTTATGCCATGAATGTCAGC
>CBDETG010000011.1:0-48713 GCA_965242745.1 Leptonemataceae bacterium | reverse complement strand
AGGCAGAGGAACGAAGCAGCTGCCTGCTATCTTTCTTGTAGACAACGTGAAAACTTCTGAAGAAACCAATACCTTCCATATAAGCCAAGCCTTCGCCTCCTTCTCTTTTGCAAAAGAGCGCCCAAAGTTTGCAAGCCCCCAGCTACAATGGCATATTTCTCCACAGCTGCGGGATGGCAAGTATTCTTTGCTATTGCAAGTGAGCGCTAGACAAGCACGGCTATAGAAAGCCAGCCTGCGCCTTGCTACTATAAACTTTCCATACTACAAACAAAGGTCGCAAGCCTCATTTTTGTTGCGCGAAAAATAAAATTTTTCTTGACATGCCCTGCGCTTATATTTTCATGCGTCCATTATATAGTATGTGTATGACATGGCGGGCCTATGCCTGATGACGTCACATATGTTGTATTTGAAGGAGTATCAAAGATGAGAAAGATGAAAACCACATTACAATTGAAAAAACGTAGCCGAGAAGGCCTTGGCCTTGGCGGCTTATTATGGAAGAACTTTAGCTTTGCTGACTTGAGCCTTCGCTTTGCTGCATGGAAAAGCAACGCAGTTGCATGGAAAAGTAGCGCAGCTGCCCTTCGCTTGATCACGCTGGCAGCCATCAGCCTGAGCCTGACTCTGGCGGGATGCGATTCTGGCGGCGGAGGTGGAGGAGGTGGCAGTTCTGGAAGCAACGGCGACAAGCCGAGCTGCACGGGCAGCGAGTTTCTCAAAAACGATCAGTGCGAAGCCTGCCCTGATTCACAGTTTCCCAACGCGGACAGGACGGCCTGCGTGACGAAATGCCCAGATGGCGAGATCAAGCTGAAAGACAATCCCGCCTGCGAGACTCAAGTCACATGCACAGGCAGGCAAATTTTCAATCCCACGGATAACAGCTGCTTTGAGCTAAGCTGTGACGAAGGCAAAATTCCAGATACGACTGCCGTGCCGCCCGTTTGCATCAGCGAAAGCGACTGCCGCACGTCCCCAGGCAAGCTACTCAGCGCAGACGGCCGCTCCTGCATTAGCGAAAGCGGCTGCCTTGCCGTGTCAAACCAGCTCATAAACGAAAGAGGCGACTGCGAGGCCTGCACAGGAGACGTGCCTGTGCGCAATGTGGAAAAAAACGCCTGCATCAGCGAGGCGGCATGCCAGGGCACAAGCGTAGGCCCCAACAGCTTGCTGGGCACGGACTGCGTCACGGACGAAACCTGCCAGAATATGGCCGGCCATGTTGCCACAAGCGACGGCAAATGCCAAGAGTGCTCAGGAGAAAATTCCATCCGCAATATGGAAAAAACTGCCTGCATGAGCGCGACAGCCTGCCAGAGCCTCAGCGACAATGCCTTTAGCGTGCTAAACGACGCAGAGTGCATTACAGATGCGGCCTGCGTTGCCGAAGACGGGCGCGTGGCCACCACAGACGGAGTCTGCCAGACTTGCGAGGGCAATACGCCCGTACGTAATATGGAAAAAACTGCTTGCATGAGCACACAGGCCTGCCAGAGCCTCAGCGACAACGCCTTTAGCGTGCTGGACGAAGCCGACTGCATTACGGACGCGGCCTGTCAGGCCATGCCCAGCCACGTGGCTACCACAGACGGCCTTTGCCAAGAATGCACGGGCCTGACAGCGCCGAACGTGGCCACAGGCATGTGCGATGCAGACAGCGACAGCGACGGCGTCTTCGACACAAACGACAACTGCCCCACCGTAGCCAATGCCGATCAGACGAACACGGACGGCGACAGCCAGGGCAACGCCTGCGACGACGATGATGATAATGACGGCGTCGCCGATGCAATGGATGCCTGCCCGGCGGGCTCGCTGAACGCCGCCAGTGGCGCAGATACGACTGCCACAGCTGACCCCGACAGCGACGGCTGCAAGAACAGCGAGGACGTAGACGACGATAACGACGGGCTGATAGAGATTGCCGACTACGGGCAGCTCCAGAACATGCGCCATGACCTGGCGGGGCACAGCTACAACGACGGCGACACCGCCTCTACGGCAGGCGCGCCTGAGGAAGCCACCGACAACTGCCCTGAGGAAACAAGCACGGGCTCTGGCATTTACCTTTGCGGCTACGAGCTGGCGGCCGACATTGACGCAAACGCCAGCTGCCCCAACTACGACGGCAGCAATGGCGATGACCTGACAGAAGGCGGCGGCAGCAACGCTGATGACTGCGGTGCGGGACAGGAGGCCTGGGCGCCCGTGGGGGATAACTCCAATAGATTTACCGGCATTCTGGAAGGCAACGGCCACAGCATCAGCAATTTGTATTACAAGGGAGACGCAGAACATAGCGGCTTGTTTGGCTATACGTCTGGGGCCGTGATCCAAAGGCTCTCCCTGGACAATGTGTATATTCATAGTAGTAGCATAAATACTGCCGGCGGCATAATGGCAACGATGACTGGGGCTGGCGGCAGCATCACAAGCTCTAGTGTCACGGGCAGCGGTAGCATTGCTAGAGGCGGGACTGTAGGTATGCTGGTGGCGAATATAACTGGCAATAATGTTACTATCAGCGACAGCTATACGACAGGCAACGTTCATGGTAGCACTACCGGCGGGCTGGTGGGGGATACAACTGGTAGTAGTGATATTACTATCAGTAACAGCTATACGACAGGCCACATTCATGGAGGCCTTACCGGCGGCTTGGTAGGGAATGCGAGTAATGTTGATATCAGCAATAGCTATGCCACAGGCAGCGTTGACTAGCTGGCACTGCCGGCGGCGGCTTGGTAGGGGGTGCGAGTAATGTTGATATCAGCAATAGCTATGCCACAAGCAATGTTACTAGTAGTGCTACTTTTGCCGGCGGGCTTGTGGGGCAGCTGGCAGGCAGCAGTAGTATTCAAAACAGCTATGCCACAGGCGGCGCTACTGTGGTCTCGGTTGCAGGCTGCCTCGTCAGGCAATATGTCTTCGTCCATCATCAGCAACAGCTACGCCACAGGCAACGCTAAGACCAGCGCCGACACTTCCTATGCCGGCGGCCTCGCCGGCAATATGTCTTCGTCCATTATCAGCAACAGCTATGCTGCCGGCGAAGTCAGCACCACCAGCACCGCCGCCACTGCCATCACCGGCGCCTTCATCGGCAACTTTGGCGGCCACATCTTCGGCAAAAACTACTATGTAGACACAGACGGCACGAACGGCATCGGCAGCGGCACATGCGATTCCGCCATCTGCATACGCGCCGGCGCAGCGGGCAATACAGATGCGCAGCGCCGCACCTGGCTGCAAACGACGGCAGACGAAAGCACGGTCGGCATCTTCCCCACAGACGCCACAGGCAACGACCACGACGGCGATAATACAACGCCCAATATCACATGGGAGGTCTGGAGCACTCCAGCATCTGGGGCAGCTTCACCAGCGGCTATCCCTGTCTCAAGAACATGCCATCAGGCGCGAGGGTGTGTAATTGAATGTATTAAGGGGGGGCTTGTGGCCCGGGGCGGGGGTTGTAGTAGGGGGAGTCTGGCGTTGTTGTGATAATGTAGCGTGGGTTCTGCTGACGGGGGCGGGGGTTGTAATAAGCAGAGTCTCGGCGCCGCATTATGTCGCGTTAGCTCTGCTGACGAGGGCGGGGATGGAAGTAGGGGGCGTTTGGGCGCCCGTGAAGCCCGGGGACGCCGTAGGATTGACTGCGGCGGGGTTGTAATATGCGGAGTCTGGGCGTTGTTGTGATAATGTAGCGTTGCTTTTGCTGACTGGGGCGGGGGTTGTAATAAATGGCGTCTCGGCGCAGGATTATGTCGCGTTGGGGCGGGGTTTCTGCTGACTGCGGGCGTTGTTGTAATAAGCAGAGTCTCGGCGCCGCATTATGTCGCGTTAGCTCTGCTGACGAGGGCGGGGATGGAAGTAGGGGGCGTTTGTGGCCCGCGGCGGCGAGGTTGTGCAGACTGGGGCGGGGGTTGGTAGTGAGCGCGCTGGTTTTCATGGCGGCGGCAGGGTTGGTAATAAATGGCGTCTCGGCGTTGTTGCAATAATGTAGCTTAGTTTTGCGGGCGGGGAATGTAATAAATGGCGTCTCGGCACAGGATTATGTCGCGTTGGGGCGGGGTTTCTGCTGACTGCGGGCGTTGTTGTAATAAGCAGAGTCTCGGCGCCGCATTATGTCGCGTTAGCTCTGCTGACGAGGGCGGGGATGGAAGTAGGGGGCGTTTGTGGCCCGCGGCGGGAGGTTGTGCAGACTGGGGCGGGGGTTGTGATAGTGAGGCGCTGGTTTTCATGGCGGCGGCAGGGTTGGTAATAAATGGCGTCTCGGCGTTGTTGCAATAATGTAGCGTTAGTTTTGCTGACTGGGGCGGGGGTTGTAATAAATGGCGTCTCGGCGCAGGATTATGTCGCGTTGGGGCGGGGTTTCTGCTGACTGCGGGCGTTGTTGTAATAAGCAGAGTCTCGGCGCCGCATTATGTCGCGTTAGCTCTGCTGACGAGGGCGGGGGTGGAAGTAGGGGGCGTTTGTGGCCCGCGGCGGGGGGTTCTGCTGACTGGGGCGGGGGTTGTAATATGCGAAGTCTGGGCGTTGTTGTGATAATGTAGCGTTGCTTTTGCTGACTGGGGCGGGGGTTGTAATAAATGGCGTCTCGGCGCAGGATTATGTCGCGTTAGCTCTGCTGACGAGGGCGGGGGTGGAAGTAGGGGGCGTTTGTACTCAGGGACGTTATAGTGCTGACTGCGGGCGGTGTTGGTAGTAAGCGGCGTTTTGGGCGCAACACGACATAATACAGGTAAAAACAGCCGGCGTTGTTGTAATAATATAGCGTTTGTTTTCATGACAAGGGCGTCTGTTGCAATATGCGGAGTCTCGGCGCCGCGTTATGTCGTATTAGGTGCAGACGTTTTTTTCACACAAAAACACGTTTTTTTCGCAACGAAAACGAAATTTGAAACCCAGATTCCCGCCCACCCAACGTTAGGGGGGTGGGTGGAGGCTCGAGTCTCTACTACGTTTTAGTACTTTACAAAGGTCTTTAGTACTCTAGGGCTGGGCGCAGGGGCTCATGTGCTTTACATACTACAACAATCCAGCGCAAATCATAGGCATTGCGTCCCGAGCTTATATGTATGCGCTTGAACGCGGGGCGCAGGGCCTCAGCATCCGTTACATACCAGAACAAGCCCGGCAACGTAGGACTACAGCACAAGCCTAATGCCCACCTGTTGCAGCAAAGCGTAGGCGCGCTTTTTTTGTGGAACAAAAACGAAGATTGCGACCTTTGCTAGTATTGATACGAGGGTCTTGCGCTCATGTTTAGCTCTCAAGTCTTCCCTAACAGCTCGCGAAAAATGCTTCTGAGTATAATATAGCCGGCTTGTATGGAGCCTAGCAGCGTAGCCGATATTTTGCTCTTCCCGGCCTTGCGTTTTCTATAGCGCACTGGGAGCTCTGTAATTCGCAGGCCTTTCTTGAGGGCGCGGATTTGCATTTGCACAGTCCAGCCGAAGTTTTTATCATCCATTTCGAGGCTTTGCAGCGCCTGCCAGGAGATTGCCCGTAAAGGGCCCAAGTCCTTGTAAGAAAAAGACCAGAACAAGCGAATCAGACTGACCGAAAGCCAATTCCCAAAACGAGCATGCGCTAATAAAGCGCCCTTTTCAGCGAGCGCAGAAACCCGCGCCCCCAATACGAAGTCAGATGCCCCCGAAACACAATGAGCTAAAATCTCTGGCACGTATGAAAGATCATCTGAGCCATCCGCATCTAAGAAAAGCACGACATCACAGCCGCCCTGCTCTTTGATCGAATCTATTGCCTGCAGGCAGGTAGCTCCATAACCTCTTTGCTGACAGTGCGTAACGCTTATGCCCATGCTTTTTGCTATAGCTGCAGAGGCGTCTGTGCTGCCGTTATCGGCGCAGATAATTTCACGAAATAAGCCGCTCTCCTGCAATTTGCTAAGTATATCCCTTAGATTCTCTTCCTCGTTCCATACCGGCAATATCGCTCGTATATCAGGCACAAACTCAGCCAAAGAAAGTAAGCCTTCTTCTTTTGTCTTCCTCTTTTGGCTTGGGGCCTGACTTAGCCTGCTTTTTCTTGCACGGATATGCGCTTCGTAGGCCAGCAGGCTATGAATATCGTCAATGTCATGCAGCTTTTCCTTTGCAAGCGCTGCTTGCAGGCCCGCATCTTGGAAGCGCCGCATTTGCTCTTGTAAAACCTGCGGATGCGACCATGTCATGCTTGCAAAGGCTTGCCTAAGCAATGCCTTGTCAGCGGCCCATTTCCTGCGCAAGGCTATGCAGTAGTATCCGCCATCATAAGCAGGACCTAAAACGACATCCGCCTTGCTTAAAAGAGAGATCGCTTCTGCGGCATGCTTAGGTCCATAACAGGGATAATCTGTGCCCGCTATGATGATGGGGAGCTCTTCTTTTGTCTGCTGTGCCGTCTCTAAAAAAGCGTCCATCAAACGTTTTCCTAAATTGTTTTCTCTGGCTTGGTAAAATATGTCTTCGCTTGCAATTTCAGGGCAAAGCTCTGAAAACAAAGGAGCTTTCTTACTCATGTAAAGGCGCAGATAATGTTCTTGGCTGTCTTTGCAGGACGCAAAGCTTCGCAATACCTTGAGTAAAATTTTTCGATAGAGCTGGCAGCTAAGTTGCTCACCCAAGAAATAAGCAAGACGCCTTTTACCATGCCCCGGATAAGGAGGCCGTGCAAAAAAGATTTGTATATAAGACCGCATGAATAATAATTACTGCATTTGGAAAGAGTGTCAGCAAAGCACGGGGAGTGGAGGATAAGCTAAGCTGTCTTCTAAAACTGCAGCTGCAACGATGCGGCATGGCAGAAGGCCTGCGGTCAAGCAAAGACTGGAACGAAGCTAAAATAAAATTTCCTTGCTTTTTGTAACTATCATTCCTAACTTAATCTTATAGGGCTTGCTTTCATAAGCTTTAGGGCAGGTCCAAAATATATACAATGCTGAGTTTTATTTTTTTTACTATCTTCTTTTGTTTCCTGTTTTGGCTCTTTTCGCGGCTGTGGTATGTTTTGCGTATCATCCTGCAGGTCAGGAATAGCATACAAAGCAACAAGAAAAAGCAAAATGATTCTGCTTATTATAGCTCTGGCGCAGGCCATGGCCGGCCCTTTCGATGGCATACAAAAACAGCCTCCAGACGGCCGCAGCAAGAAGGCGCAGCCAGACAAGAAAAAGACATTTCAGACCGTGCCCGCGTGATAGAATAGAGCAAAGACAGTTATAGTAAGGAAATCATGCCTCATAATTCTATTTCTATACGCCCTATCAGTAGAGCGCTCGCATCCTTGCTTCCAGCTTTGCTCTTGTTTTTGCACTGCGCCAGCGCTCCTAAGCCTAAGCCTGCTTCCAAAGCTTCTTCTGAAAATAAACTGCTGCTGGACCCGATGCCTGTATTTGAAAACCCCGAGGCGGTTTTTAGGAAGCAGGACGAAGACATCCAAACAAGGAAGATGGCAGCGTCACAAATGATGGAAGAAAATAAAGCAACAACGCCGTCTATTTTGCTTGAGCTTTGCAAAAAGGAGCCCATACTTCTTAGCGCAGAAATACTGAGTTATTTTGGTGAAGAAAATTATGTGGAGTCTATTCCCTTCATACAAAGCAGCTTGGAGTCTAAGCCAAGTCCGGCAATCATCTACCACGGCGTTTTTGCTTTATTGCACATGCGTGAGGAGGCTGCAAACAGCTTCGTTCTGGCCTATTGCCCGAAGCGCAGCGGGGAGCATCTTTATCAATGCCTGCTGGCTGTCTATGATACAGAGAACAAGGCCTTCAAAATGAAGGCCTATTCCATTTTTGCGGCAATTTTCAAGAAAAAACCGCCCCCGCAGGAAAAAACGCGCCTGCTGGCTAAAACATATCTTGAACAGTATTCTAAGAAGAAAAAGAAGCAAAAGAAGAAAAAGAAAGCTGTGAAAAAAACCGCTAAGCGCCCATCTCCTCGTTCTTACAGAAAGTATCTCAGCTACCAGCTTAGAAAACAACTAGGGCCTGTGCAGCGCTCTACGCTGCTTAGAGAGCTTGATCAAGGCATCAAACTGCATATTAAGCTGGAGAGTTCTAAAGGTCACTTCACAAGAAATGCTTACGAAACATTCTATAAAAAGAAGTACGACGCAAAGAAGATGCAGTCTCTCATCGCCCGGGGTCTCAGCCTGCCTTGGTCGCTCCATGCTTTCATAGCGGCAGTACGATCGGAATATGAAGGCCTTGCTTTGCAAAGCTATAGTCTTGCGCAACTTCTTTCTATTTCTCAAAAGCACGCTCGAATCTTATTGCAGACTATAAAAAGATAGCCTGATGCGCATACTAGAGCGTCTTTTTGAATGTGCAGGCTCTATTATGTACTGAGCAGGGCGCATAGGCATGACAGACTATAGCCATCTTCCTAAGCCTCCGCAGAAAAGCCGTGAGCAGAAAAGAAGGAGCTGCCTTGCGCGCTTTATGGAGCGATACAAAGTAAAGCAAGTCGTAGATTTGTACTGTTGGTTATGGGAAGGAGAGTTTGGCATAGGTGAGAAAAAGGAAGCGGGAAGCATAGCGTCATTGTACGATGATACGAATGCAGCCCGGCAGGAAGCGGTGCAAAAGCGCTATAGCCTTGCCAAGCAGCAAGAGGGCCAAGCGCCGCAAGAAGAAGGGAGCGCATATGGGGAGCGTCTCTTTGCTGATGAAAGCAGTCCTGGTCATCCAGTGTGTGAAAACTTAGGCTGCGCGGATGCCTTTCTGAAGGTGCGCTTGCTTTCTTATGCGCAGGCTGGATGTCCTTTGAAGATCTTATATTATTTGTATTGTCTTAGTCCTTATTGCAAGACTCATCGCTTTCGTTTCCAAGAAGACTGGCTTTTTGCGCAGAAGTACTGCATAGAAAAGGGCCTGATAGCTGTGGAGGATTTTACAAACTTGGCGCAGACATACCCGCTGCATCTTGCCCCAGAGCTGCAATACAGCGAGGATTTCTTAGCCGCATACGGGTCTTTTTATAGGCTTGTTCCTAAAAACTACTTTCTCCGTTACTTTCCTGAATATAAAAAAGAGCTCTCAGCTGCCTAGGGAGGGGCTGCTGATGCGAGCAGGGCCTCCTATATCTGGCAGTTCCATCATATCATCAGAAAGCAAAAAAACAAGCTGAGGCGTAAAGCGCAGGCGTAGAGAGCGGCTGATGGCGTTTTGAAAATATTTCCTGCTTGCCTTAAGTGAGTCAAAGATACGTTGATTTGCTTTTGGTGTATTTGCAAAAAATGAAAGATATACTTTCAAGGTACTGAAGTCCTTCGCCAAGTCCACATGCTGTATAGATGGAAAGCCCATGCCCTCATATTTATCCTGCTCGCGTAAAACGAGCAAGGCAAGCTCTCTTTTGATAGAGGATTCCAAACGTTTTTTACGCAGAGGACTCATTTATGCTCACTTCGAAGAAGGCTCAAGCTTACGCGCCACTTCTCTGATTTGAAAAGCTTCCAGCTGGTCTCCTTCGCGCAGATCATTGTAGCTCTCCAAGCTAAGACCGCATTCAAAGCCTTCGTGCACTTCGTTTACGTTTTCCTTGAGCCTTCTAAGACTTTTCATCTTCCCTGTATAAACCACAATATTATCGCGGATAACGCGCATAGAAGCCCTACGCTCCAGCACGCCTGAAAGCACTTTGCAGCCGGCCACATTCCCCAGTCGGGATATCTTGAATATCTGGCGCACTTCCGCCTTGGCGGTCAGCTCCTCAATACGATCCGGCTCCAGCATGCCTTCCATCGCCTTACGCACCTCTTCTATGACATTGTAGATAACATTGTAATACTTGATGTTTACGTGCGTTCTGTCTGCTAATTCCACAACGCGGGGAGTAGCGCGGACCTGAAAGCCTATAATAAGGGCTTTGGAAGCAGAGGCCAGATGGACGTCTGACTCCGATATACTTCCTGCTGCGCCGTGTATTACGTGTACCTGAATATCATTCGTGCTAAGTTTTTGCAAGCCATCTCGTATAGCCTCTACAGAGCCCTGCACGTCAGCTTTGATGATAAGATTAAGTTTCTTGTGAGTCTTGACCCAGCTTCCCAGATCACGCAGATTGGGCGGGCTGTTTTTTGCCGCTGCTTTGATCTGTTTGTAATGCTGCCTTTTTGTGGCTGTCTCACGGGCGTATTTTTCACTTGCTACGACTTGGAAGGGATCGCCGGCTTCTGGCACTCCATTAAGCCCGCTTATTTCCACAGGCGTGGCAGGCAGCGCTTCTTTTAAGCTCTTGCCATAGTCATCATACATAGCGCGGACGCGCCCTGAGAAAACGCCTGCAACATAAGCGTCACCTTCCCTCAAGGTTCCTTTGCCTACTAAGATGGTAGAGACAGGCCCCTTGCCAGAGTCGACCTTTGCTTCTATCACATGGCCCACAGCGCGCAGGCAGGGGTTTGCTGTCAACTTCATGAGCTCTGCTTGCAGCAGGATCATTTCCAGAAGAAGCTCTATGCCCGTGCCTTCTTTGGCAGAGATTTCGCAGATAATGGTATCCCCCCCCTCTTCTTCAGCGCGTAGGCCGTGTTTGCTTAAATCCTTTTTGACTTGTTCTATATTTGCGTCGGGGAGGTCTATCTTGTTGATAGCCGCAATAATGGGGACTTTGGCCTCGCGGGCATGGGCAATGGCTTCCACGCTTTGCTGTTTTACGCTGTCATTGGCTGCAACAACAAGTACCACCAAGTCTGTTACGCTTGCGCCGCGCGCCCGCATTGCGCTGAAAGCTTCATGGCCTGGGGTATCCAGAAACGTGATACTGCCCTGGGGGATAGTGACCTGATAAGCGCCAATATGCTGCGTGATGGCTCCCGCTTCTCCCGCTATCACATTGGATTTTCTTATACGATCCAAAAGCATGGTTTTGCCATGATCTACATGTCCCATAATCGTAACAACAGGAGGTCTCTTTTCATGCTGATTTGCGAGGTCCTCTTCTTCTTGGATCAAGGTCTCTTCATAGAGAGAAATTACCTTCACTTGGCAATTATACTCTGCTGCCAGAAGAGTAGCGGTTTCTGCGTCAATGACCTTGTTGATACTTACCATCTCTCCCAAACGCATCAATTTACCGATCACTTCGTTTGGGCGCAAATTCATCTTCTTGGCGAGCTCTCCTACTTGGATATTCTCCATAATTTCAATCTTCTGCGGGATGAATCGGGACGCTTTGTCGATCTTTTTGCGAAATTTTGCTTCTAAGAAGTTTTCTTCTCTTTCCTGCTCATTCTCCTTTTCCTTATCACGGTACTTTTTGTCAGAAGCCTTGTGAGAAGAGCGCATTGTCCTTCCTCGGGCCTGCGCTGCCGTAGGCGGGGCAGTTTGGAGTATGAGATTGCTGCGAGCAGAATCTGCGGGGGGCTCTTGTCTTTCGTCCCGAGAGGCTGGATGCTGCGGGCGCGCATGGCGGAAGCCGAAGGGGCCTTTGCTATGGACTTGCTTTTTTCTGACTGGCTGCGGAGCGATGGGCAAAAAAGGAGAGGCTTTGGCTTTAGGAGCCGAGTACTTTGCGGCGCCAAAGTGTTCTGATATGTCTTTTTTCTGAGGAAGCTTCTTCTTAATAATGAGCTTCTTTTTTTTAGTGACGGTGATTTTGCTACCTCCAGTCTTTTGTGGGGGCTCTTGATTTGTTTCGTTGCTTTGTACAACCATAAAACTTTCTTAGGATAGAACTTGTTTGCTTTATAGATTTTGTTCTTTTATGGATTAAAAAGGCTTTTTGTTTTGCTATGCTTGGCTTTTATGAGGACTTAAAAACAGCTCCTAGACTTCCTCAAATTCCACGACCTCAGACAAGATTTTTCTAATCTGCTTGGCTGTGTTTTTCCCTATGCCTTTTATGCGCGATAGGTCTTCTTCGCCTACTTCCATGAGCTCTTCTACGCTTTTAATCTGGTTATTTTCCAGAATAGCCACAATGCGGTGGCTGAGCCCGGGGAGCTCATAAAGAGTTGTATATTCTTCTTCTACCTCCTCATCCTGCGCCTTAGCTTGAAACAGCGCTTCCATACGTTCTTTAGCTTCAGGGGAAGCCAGCGCTTCGTTGAACTGGCTTTGTGATTTTACAGCTATGTTATATTTGCTTAACTGGCAGGCTAGGCGCACGTTATGGCCGATAATGCCTATGGCGACGCTGTAAGAAGCATCTGATACCACAACAAAGGCCTCGCGATTCTTTGTATCCAAACGCACTTCTAAAACCTCGGCTGGGGAAAGGGCGCTGGCAATCAAGGCCTGCGTATCTTGGTTGGCGTTTACGATATCTATCCTCTCATTGTTAAGCTCGCGGACTATAGATTGTATGCGCACCCCACGTATGCCTACGCAGGCGCCTACCGGGTCCACATCTTGGCGCGTTGATCGGACCAGAAGCTTTGTTCTATATCCAGCCTGACGCACCACGTCCACAATTTCTACCACGCCGTCATAAATTTCTGGGATCTCAACTTCAAAGAGCTTTTTTACGAAGTCAGTAGAAGCGCGGGAAAGGATAATAAAGGGCCCCGCCTCCCGTGTTTTTTCTCTACGAAGCTCTATGCTTTTTATGATAGCTTTGACTCTGTCTCCAGAGCGGAAACGTTCTCCCGGTATCTGTTCGCGCCGAGGTAAGATCCCTTCAGCGCTGCCCAAATCTACATAAACGAGCTCCCTATCTCTCCAGCGCAAAAAATAGCCATTGGCCAGACTGCCGACTTTATCTTGGAACTCATGATATATAACCTCGCGTTCTAAATCGCGCAGGCGCTGCATGAGGATTTGCCGTACACTGGCTGCGGTAACCCTTGAGAAATTGAGCGCATCGTGGTAGTCTTGTATCAGGTCTCCTATCTTGCTGTCTCTTTTGATTTTACAGGCATCCTCTAAGCTCAGCTGCGCATCCAAATTGCTTGGCGTCTCTACTACAGTACGGTTTCGTATGACAGCTATTTCCCGCTTGTCTTCATCCATAACAATGCTCAAGTTAGCGTGTATGCCGTACTTTTTTTGATAGGCTGCCAAAAAACTTTTTTTTACCAGGTCCACAAGCTTGCTATGCTCTATCTTCTTTTGTTGTGAGAGCTCATGGATAAAGCTAAAAAACGCTTTTGTGTCTGTTTGACTTTTTTTCTTTGTCCTCACCTTTGCCATCGTTATATTCTTCCCAATGCGCATGAGCTGTCTGTTACTTGGCTGAGAGACAAAAGAGATTTCTGAGGCGTGCAAGATACCTTATCCCTTTAGTATATGTTCTCATGTCCCGCAAGTCATGCAAAGGATTGCTGAGTCCTTATTAAGACAAGGTCATGAAAGTAATTTTAGCTGTCAAGACTATTACCATAGCGCTGATTCCAAATGCTGCTGAGCAAGGCAAAATCCAAACTACGAAAACCCCAAAGATCTAATGAGTCCTGCGCAGTTGTAAAAGCTGCTGTTTTTTGTTTTACAAGGCTGCCTGTGATGCCCTTTTGCTGGGATAGCAGCGTTGTTTAGTTTCCAATTTCCATGCCTATATATTTAGACTTTTGATAAGGGCAGTTAGCTGTTGCTTTTGTGACTATTTTCTTTTTTCTTCGAAGCCTCAGGATCATCACTTCTATTCTGCTGAGAGCTGGGGGTGCTTTTGGATCAGACTATCCAGCAAGGCCTTCGCTGTACGCAGCACCATTGCCTGCACTTCTTCAAAATCCCGCATGCTGCCATAATAAGGGTCTGGCACGTCACTCTGAGCAGGATGCAGGGGGTCATAGCGGCGAAAGAGCTCGATCTTCTGTGCTGCTTCAGGGGAGGGCGCTTTTTTAGTAAGGCTGTTGTAGACAGATTGATCCAGGGCAAAGATATAGTCAAAGTCCTGAAAATCTCTACTCTGAAACTGGCGGGCTCGGCTATTGAGAATGATGTCGTACTTTTTTGCCGCAGCGCGGGTGCGTGGGTCTGGCAGCTCACCTATGTGATAGGCTGCTATTCCACAGGACTCCACATGAAAATGCTCCCGCAGATTATTTTTCTCGAGTATAGCAAGAAAGCTCCATTGCGCAGCGGGAGAGCGGCAGATATTGCCCAAACACACAAAGAGCGTGCGGATCACGTTTCTCTGAGTTTTTTTGCGGCGGCTGTTCTTATCGCCACTCAACCTTCACCCGGAATAATATCTACGACGCAACGCGTATAAGCCTTTTCGTTGCGTCCATAAGCGATCTTTTCCCCGCTCTCATAGTCCAGGCCATAGATGGCCTTATCTGACCAATAGGGAGTATTTGCCCAGTAGACTTCCGCAGGGGTGTTAGAAAAAACGCTGAGATTGATGCGCGCGCTTTTGTAGTGATTTTTCTGCACCAGTGAAGCGAGCTCATGCACCTCAGGCAGTCGCCATTTTTTATTAGCGATGGGAGGCAAGGCAGCGCAGTAGGCCTTTGCCTCAGCAAGGTTGCTTTTGAGCGGGGTTCCTTCGCAGGCGCTCTCTGTATGTACCTGTCCTTGTGAACAATACTGCCAACTTAGGCCCGTTTTAGGATCAAAGACATAGGCGGAGAATTTTTTGAAGTCCGAATCAGCAAAAGTTTTTTCATCAATATCTACGCAGCGCAGGATTCGGCTTTGCACCAGCCCTCGTCTTCTATCAAAATTTTGTATCACAATGGCATTGCCATTGGTTTGCACAGCCAGATTGCGAAATAAAGGCGCAGCGTCTTCCAATGTTAGAGGCTCCAGAAATTCATAGAGCAAATCTATTACGGGCTTGCAGTTGCTTTTTACATCAGCCGGGGCCAGCAAGGCAACCTTGGGCTCAGGCTGCGCAGGAGGACTAGGCGGCGGAGCGTAAGTGGGTTTTTTGGCGCACTGGCATTCCAGAGCTTCATGGATCGTGCGGGCAGAAATGATGAATTCCTTGTTTGTTCTGTATATCTTGCGATAGGAGCTGTTTTTACTCCGCACTGCTTCCTTGATGGCTTCCAGTTTTTTCACGCTGGCCGCGCAGGCGCAGTTCTCATTCTGATTCGTACTGGCTTCTACTTGCTGCGCCCGCTTGGCTGCGCTCTGTTCCTGCTCCTTTTCTTGAGCATAGTCTATGGAGCCCGGAATCAGCAACAGCGTTGACACAAGACAGAAGAGGAAAAGAAAGGCTCTCTTCTGCCCTGGTCTGTTTTGGCGCTGGCCTTGAGGCTGTGAGCCAAAAGCTGTCAGTAATGCAAGGGTTTTCATCATGTCTTTCTCCAACTACTTTCTTTATCTCATCGGAAATGGCGCTACAGAAATCCAAGAGCAAGGCAAATAAAGAATAACTTTTATGCTGTTCATACTTCCTTCAAGCAATGCCCTGCCTGCATATTCCGCATAGGCAGACAACTTGCGCTTTCTGCGGCGCATGATATTTCAGCAAGCAAAACATTGGACGCTACCTGCAGGCAGCTTAGATAATACAAGATCATGTAATTATCACTGCTATAATATATATAATAGGAATATAACTGCATGTTGTCAAGCAGAATATATGAGAATTATGTTAATCATGCTGCGCCAAAAATGTTATACCTTCATTACAATCTTGGCAAGAGGGCATTATGGAACTCATCATCATTTTAGTAAAAAAGTTTTGCTATAAATGAATTTCATTTAGCTTGAGTGAAAGATTATAGGATTGACACAGAGCGTAGAATGAAGGATTTGATAAATAACTCTGTGGATAGAAGACCAGCATATAAGACATAAAGAATGGCTAACGAGAGGATTACAGAGAATTTTGTGAGGGAGCATTTTAGGAATGACCCTTTGTATAATGTTGTTAAGATAGAAGAGCAAAAGTCTGCTAATGCAAGAATATCAGAATTACTAAAAAATGCTTCTAAATCTGGTGAGGGAATAGGCAAGCCTGAGTTTATTATTACTTTCCCCTCTGTCAATTCTAAATATCTCATCGTTATGGAATGTAAGGCTGACACTTCCAAGCATCAAAGTAAAAGCTTAGATAAGCCAAAAGAATTTTCAGTTGATGGGGTTTTGCACTACGGCAATATACTAAGCCATGAATACGATGTAATATCTATTGCGCTAAGTGGTCAAAATCAAAATGAGCTGATAGTTTCTACTTTTTTACATAGAAAAAAAGAACCTTACAAGGACACTAAAAATAACAAGCTGCTTTCTATCGATGATTATTTAAGCATATTTGATAATGACAATTTTTCTGAAAGTATAAAAAATATTGATATTATACAAAAAGCGGTTTATCTCAATGAAGAGCTGCATGCTTATTCTGTAACAGAGTATCAAAGATGCACTATAATAAGCGCAATACTTATAGGCCTCCAAGACAAGCCATTTCAAGAAAGTTATTCTACGTTTTCAAAATGTATAGAGCTTGGCAAGGGCTTAATATCCGCCATAGATCGCGCGCTAGGCAGTAAAGACTTAAAAAATAAAGAGTCTATGATAGCTGAGTTTCAGAAGATATTAAACGAACCTTTATTTACAGAAAATAAGATCAAAAGGAAAAAAGAAGAAAGGCTGACTATAGAAATTCTAAAAGAGATCATTTCTTATATTGAAAAGAATGTTTATCCTTTAATGTCATCCAAGAATTTAAGTACAGATGTGCTGGGAAAGTTTTATACTGAATTTATACGTTATGCAAGCAGCTCTCAGAAACAAGGATTAGTCCTCACTCCTTCGCATGTTACAGATTTGTTTTGCGATTTAGCCAGTATCACAAAAGACAGCATCGTGTATGACCCTTGTTGCGGCTCTAGCGCTTTTCTTATATCTGCCATGAAACGAATGTTATCCTTAGCTAAGGATGATAGCGCAAAGAAGAAATCTATAAAAGCGAATCAACTAATAGGCGTAGAAATTAGACCTGATATGTTCACTTATGCGTGCACAAATATGATGTTTAGAGGGGATGGGAAAGCCAATATCTATAATGGGAACTGTTTTAATTTATATGCAAAGATTAAGGAAAATCATAAAATAGATACCGCTTTTCTCAATCCTCCCTATGACGTTGGGAACGCTGGTCAATTAGAGTTTATAGCGCACGCATTAAAGCTTATAGATAGAAAAGGAATTGTGGCGGCAATAGTGCAAATGAGCTGCGCCATAAAAAATGAAAAAGAGCTGATTGCTATAAAAGAAAGACTGTTGCAAAGTCACAGACTAAAGGCGGTCATATCTATGCCAAATGATTTATTTTATCCTATAGGGGTTGTTACTTGCATTATGATCTGGGAGGCGAATACTCCTCATCAGAATTTTGAAACTTGCTTTGGCTATTTGAAAGACGATGGCTTTGAAAAAAGAAAGCATAAAGGAAGAATGGATGTAAAGAGCAAATGGGAAAACATAAAAAAAGAATTTCTAGACGCTTACTACAACAATAAAGAAATTACGGGATTATCCGTGAAAAAAGCGGTTACTGCCAAAGACGAGTGGTGCGCAGAGGCGTATATGGAAACAGATTATAGCCAGCTCTCAGAAAATGATTTTATACAAACAGTGAAAAAGTACATCGCATACCAATTTCTTAATGAAGTATAAATTAGTAAAAGTTTCAGACTTATTTGAAGTCGCCTATGGCACTTCGCTGGAGTATAATAATATGCTTCCTGATGCAAATGGTATCAATTTTATATCGAGAAAATCTACGAATAATGGGGTAGAGGGAAGAGTCAAAAGAATAGATGCCATTCAGCCTATTCCCAAAAATACTATTTCAGTGGCTGCTAGTGGATCTGTCATGGAAAGTTTTTTACAAGAAGCCCCATATTATGCAGGTAGAGACGTATATTTTTTATCACCGAAAATAAAGATGAATAAATGGCAGCTCTTGTATTATTGTATGTGCTTATCAGCAAATAAATATAAATACAGCTATGGCAGGCAGGCAAATAAAACGCTGAGGGACTTGTTAATTCCAGCAAATACCCCTGACTATGTTACAAATTTAGATATAAAAAAACCTTCCTCAAAGCCAAGCAATAATATAAAACTTGCGCTTAATACAAATAAGTGGAAATGCTTTTTATACAAAGATATATTTGATATAAAAAAGGGCAGCCGATTAACTAAATACAATCAAATACTAGGTAACATTCCATATATTAGCTCATCATCATTAAATAATGGAGTAGATGGCTATATAGAAAATGGACATACGGATGAGAACTGTATTACATTTGCTTGCTATGGCTCTATAGGTGAGGTTTTTTATCAAAAGGGAAAAGTATGGGTATCAGACAATGCTAATGTCTTTTATACTAAAGATAGGGACTTAAATATATACATAGCAATGTTCTTAATAACAATTTTGCGCTTGGATAAATTCAGATTTTCGTATGGCATGACTGGCAAGAAAAAAAGACTGGAATTTTTTAAAATCAAGCTCCCAGTAGACACGCAAGGCAATCCTGACTGGCAATTCATGGAAGACTACATAAAATCATTAGCGTATAGCAGTAACTTGTAAAAATCCCTCTGTGCTTAAAAAAACAGCCAAGCAGGAAAGAATTAGCACAAGCATAGATTTACAGCGCTTCTCATTGAGCCCACACGGCGCTAAGTAATATCATTTTCCTAAGGCTGCTTACAATAGTGAAAAAAAGCTTGCGCCTGCATAAACTCGCATCAGCTTCAGGCTTGGCGGCTCTTATGCGCTTGGATAAATTCAGATTTTCGTATGGCATGACTGGCAAGAAAACAGGACTGGAATTTTTTAAAATCAAGCTCTCAGTCAGCACGCAAGGAAGGAGCAGGGTAGTGATAGCAATGCTGCCGCACAACTTTTTTCTCCAGAGTCTAAAAAATATTTGACGTTCTGCATGTTATTGCATATATTTGGATGATATGATGAAATTGACTACTTTGAGATTACTTATTTTATTACTTGCTGGCCTAATGTGGACTTGCGCTGAGAGCAAAGATACGACGGACGGTACGGTAGATAGTTCAGGAAGGCCGGATAACAGCCCTACGCCTAATAACAGCTCTGTGCCGTGTGTCGCGGGTGATTATGATACGGACAGCGACGGCAAGACAAACTTCAGCATCACATGCCATGACAAGGCCACGGCGGCGACACGCATTTCTTATTTTCAGGATGGCGCAACAAAAGACTATGAATACACGTATTGGGGCAGCAGCGGCAAGCAAAAAACGCTGATTGTCTACCAAAGTGATGGCAAAAAGAAAGAAGCTGAAGTCAGCCACTACGAAAGCAATGGAAACCCTCAAACGCGCATTGTATACGGCAGCGACGGCGCAACGAAGCGTCAGGAATACTCCTACTGGGAAACTGGGGAACTGAAAATGTCCCTTGAATACGATAAGTTTGGAAGAGGCTTCATAGATCAGGAAAGGACTTACTATAAGAGTGGCAAGCTTAAGACATGGATCAAATATTATAATGGCGCTGAGAAACTAGACAATTATCCCAAGTGCTATCAGGAGGATGGCCTTGAGGAAGAAGACTGCGCCCTATCTAAGCATGGCTGTGATCCCGGCAATTTTTCCTGTATAGACAACACAGCCTTTGGCGGGGGATGGACAAATTGTGTGCCGGGTGATTATGATATTAACGGTGACGGTGGTAATGAATATACGCTGAGTTGCCACCCAAATGGCAATCGGGCCACATATACGGAAGGGAATGTAAAAATCACGCACTATGAAAGCAATGGCTATCCCAAGACCTATACATACAGAACATATTTATTTGAGCAGGAAAAGACTTATTATGAAAGCAGTGGCAAAGTTAAGACAGAGACGAGCAGGAGTATTCTTCATAATGACAATGATGGCATATACACTAGATGCTACCAATCAGACGGTACAGAAGAGACATGCGCAGCCGCCAAGCATGGCTGTGATGCCGGCAGTTATTCCTGCGCAGATAATACTCTCTATGGCGGAGGCTTGGCAAACTGCACTGCTGGCGACTACGATACGGACAGCGACGGCAAGACAAACTTCAGCATCACATGCCATGACAATGGCAATCGCAAGGGATACATAGCCTTTGAGCGGGACGGCACAACAAAGAAGCAGGAAAGCGCCTATTATGAGAGCGAGGGCGGCATAGCAACTTTTATCTTATATCACTATAAGAGCAGTATGATATGGTATGAAGACACTTTTTATGAAAGCAAGGGGCAGCTTAAAAGCCGGATCGAATACGAGAAAAGTGGAGTCAAGTCCCGGACTCATCGATGTTACAAGACAGACGGTACAGAAGAGACATGCGCAGCCGCCAAGCATGGCTGTGATGCCGGCAGTTATTCCTGCGTAGACAATACTCTCTATGGCGGGGGCTTGGCAAACTGTACTGCTGGCGACTACGATACGGACAGCGACGGCAAGACAAACTTCAGCATCACATGCCATGGCAATGGCAAGCGCCAGAGCTACGTAGTCTTTGCGGACGACGGCGCAACAAAGCGGGCAGAACGCAGCTATTATGCGGGCAACAGCAATCTGAAAAGCTATATCCTTTACTTCGAAGACGGCGCATCGCCCGCAAAAGAAGTCACCTATTACGAAAGTACTGGCGCGCAAAAGACCTTGCGGGATTACAGCTTTATTGTGGGAGCTTGGTGGACAGGTCCCCCGCTTCCTTGCTGGCAGGCAGACGGCACCGAAGAGCCATGCACAATCGCCAAGCATGGCTGTGATGCCGGCAGCTATTCCTGCCTAGACAATACTCTCCATGGCGGGGGCTTGACAAACTGTGTTGCAGGCAGCTACGATCCTACCGGCGATGGCAAGACAGATTTCGATATTGCCTGCCATAGCAATGGGAAGCGTAAGGAGCTTATAGGCTACTCTTTCATCCTCGGCGCGCTGAGAACAACTTACAACGAAGAGGGCAGGCCTGTGAGCAGCAAATGGAAGAAAACAGGAATAACATTTACCTACCACGCAAACGGCAAGCGGGCAACAGTTACAGACTCTTCTCCCGGGGCAGGGGGCTATGCCGAGGACACTTACTACGAAAATGGCAGGCTCAAGACACAGATAGCGTACCGCGACAATGGGTCTTTGTCAAACCACAGATGCTATAAGCCAGAAGGCGGAGCAGAGCCATGTACAGTTGCCAAGCATGGCTGTGATGCAGGCAGCTATTCCTGCATAGACAATAGGCTCTATGGCGGAAGCTTGACAAGCTGTGTTGCTGGCGGCTACGATACCAACGGAGATAACAAAAGCAATTTCCACCTGAGCTGCTATGCCAATGGGAATCGCTCTGCTGCAACGTACTACCTCCCTGACGGCGAGACGAAATCCAGACATGTCACTTACTATGAAAGCAATGGCGCGCCTGCAGTGGACATACGCTACTATCCCGGCGGCCTAAAGCCAAAAAACAGGAGGCGCTATGACGAAAGCAGCGGACAGCTCTCCTCGCATATTACTTACTACCGTGATGGCACGCAAGAGAGCGAAACGGTCTATTATACAGACACTGGCGTGACGAAGAGCCGCATAGAGTACCATCGCGATGGCGCAAAATATTCCTTCTCACCGGAATGTTTTAGGGCTGATGCGCTAAGTGAGCCCTGCACTATGCTCAAACATGCCTGCACGCCTGAAAGCAGCTCCTGTCTTCCTTAATTCTATTTCGAAATATAGCTTGTGATATACGGCTCTATTTAGAAAATTCGCATCCTATATTGCTTAGGGGAGGGGCGACAAGTCCAAAAGCCTGAGCACAGCCTTAGATATTAACCGATATATAAACTGTATGCCTTCTCTCTTCCAATCTCAAAAGCAGCCTTATGCAGGGTCAAAAACAAGTATAAGAAAGCTTCATAGCTGCCAGCATTGCGCAGAGACATTTTATGTGCGCTTTTCTGACGGCGCAAGACAGCGGGTTGCCTGTCCTTTTTGTAATGCTTGGAATGAAAACTTTCAATTTCAAGAAGCAGCGCAAAGAAAAAGATATTTTACTTATGAAAGAGCGCCGGGAAAGACTGCCAGCACGGCGCAAAAGGAACAAGCTTCCGCCTTCCCTTATTCCAGCCAAAAGCTGCGCAGCCAAGCCAAGAAGGCGCCTATCTTCTTAGAGAGCTCACTAAAACAGGGTCTTTTTTTGACAGAGCGCAAGCGCAAGAGACCTTTCTTCTTTTTTGTTTCTAACTACAAAAAACTATATTTCTTTGCCTTTGGCGGCCTGATGAGCTTTGCCTTGCTCGTGTTTTGCTCCTTATTGTTTATGCCTGGAATATATTTTGATAAAAGGCCTCGAGCATATATGGCGCAAATGCACGCCAAAGCAGCCAACCGTATTCTGGATCGTAAAGGGAGATTAGTGGCTGAGCTTTTTTCTATTAAACGAGGGCGCCTCCAAGCCCATGAGATTCCAGAGCGTTTGAAAAGTATCGTAGTGTTTGTAGAGGACCAGCATTTCTATGAGCATGGGGGTATACATTGGCCCTCCGTCCTTAGAGCGCTTTGGCACAATACGCTTCATTTTGCTTTTAGACAGGGCGCCTCCACAATTACGCAGCAGCTGGCTCGGATGCTCTTGGAAGACAAGAAAAAAACTCTCCTGCGTAAATGGAAAGAGGCGGCCCTCGCTTATGCCTTGGAAGCAAGCTTCTCTAAGGAAGAAATTCTTACAGCTTATTTAAACTTTCTTTATCTTGGTCATGGTAGTTATGGGGTCCAAAGCGCTGCACGTTTTTACTTCCGCTCAGAGCTGTCTTCTTTGAACTTTAGTCAGGAGCTGATATTGGCTGCCCTGCCTTCTGCGCCTGAACGTTATTCCCCCTTGCGCAGGCCGCATGCCCTTGAAGCCAAAATACAGACGATTTCAAAACGTATGCAAGAGGCTGCCTTCCCCATACCCCAGGACCACCAAGAAGAGATGCAAAGGACGCTTGCCGCTTTGCGTAGAAGCCCTTCTGCAAATGTCTATACAGATCGGATAGATCACGCTCCCTATGTGACAGAATATATCAGGCAGCGCATAGGAGCGATATTAGGCGAATCGTATATGTATAATGCGGGCTTAGAGATACAAAGCAGTCTGGATTTGGAACTACAAAAGATAAGCGCTATAGAAGCAGAGGCTTTTATCACACAGCAGATACCTTTCTTCAAGCCGCAGCTTTTGGATCATGAAGGCAAGGCAGGCAGGCAATCTCCCAAAGAAATTTTGCTGCAAGAAGGCGCCTCGATGGACATGGCCCTCGTCCTGGCATCCTTACCTTCTATCAGCGTTATACTGCCACGCCTGCAGACTGCCTTCATAGGAATAGAAAATGGCACGGGGAATATACTTTTTATGCAAGGGGGTAGCAAGTTTGGCCCAAATAATCAGCTCAATCGCGCCATTGCTATGTACCGCCAGACTGGAAGCGCTATTAAGCCCATTCTTTACGCCTGGGCTTTGGAAAAGTCTAAGATCACCAGCCTTAGCTTCCTTGAGGACAGGCCTATTTTTCAGAACAGAGAAGTAAAGGAGGACGGCGCTAAGGATTATTGGTCTCCCCGCAATTATGGAGGCATCTACCATGGCAGTGTCAGCGTGCGGCGGGCTCTGGCTTTTTCCCATAACCTTGCGTCTATTAGGCTTGCAAAAATCTTAGGTATGCGGGAATTGCAAAATGCTTTTCGAAGTTTTTTCTTTCCTGAAAAAAACATTTTCAAAAAGCGCTTTCGTAGAGATGATACGGTGGCCCTTGGATCGCTTGAAATGAGTCCTCTCGAAATGGCTCTGGCGTACAGCGCCTTTGCAAACAATGGCTTCATCATCCCCCCCAAGCTTATTCTTTCTATACGCGATAGTGAGGGCAAAGAACTCTACTCTCACAGGGAAGGGAGGAAGAATTTTGGCATCGTGAAGGCGAAAAGAAAAGTGCTTAGTGGAGACGTAGCAGAAATTATGGTAGATTTATTGAAAAGCGCGTTTTACCAAAGCGGGCTGCGTAAAACACTGCGAGGCAGTCATCATTTTGTTGGCAAGACAGGCACGAGCAACCAATACAAAGACGCTTGGTTTGTAGGCCTAAGCCCTCAGGTCAGCGCTGCGCTTTGGATGGGCTTTGATCGCCCTCGTTACTCTATGAAGGGGGGGACAGGCGCCCGCATAGCAGCTCCCCTGTGGGGCCGTATCATGCGTCATGTGAAGCATACTGGGGAAAGCGCCTTTTCTTTCCACCCCCGTGCAAAAAGCGCTTTGATCTGTCCCGTAGATGCCTCAGCCTATACGCCTGCCTGTCCTGAGGCGCCTGAAAGAGCCTTCTTTCGCCGCAAAGACGATCTTTCTATCATGCTCTCTAATGCGAGGCAAAGCGCTGGGCAAGGCAGCAGCTCCCATGTCCGGCATGCCTCTCAAACAAAACAAATCCTGCCAAAGCAAGGCAGGCGCAGGGCCCATACAAAAAAAGAGCAAAAGGAGGCGCTCTTTCTTCATGCTGAGCCTTATTTTTAAAAGACAGCTTTTTAGCGCTTCTTTCATGTTTTCTAACTCGGCATACCGCTTTGTCAGACCAGCTTTTCGGCATGCTATATCTTGTCTTCTGCTTGCGCAGGGCTTTGCTTTTTCTTTAGCTGCAGCGCCTCCCGGTCTTCCGTCTGCAAAGAATACAGCCAAAAAGAGCGAAGCTCGTCTGCTCTTTGAATATGCCTATCAAGTAGAAAAATCTTTCCCTGCGCAGGCAATTTCCATGTATGAATGGGCCTTAGAGCTTAGAGCGCAGGAGTCTTTAGAGAAGGAGCTGGTAAAAACGGCTCTTTGGCGTTTGATATATTTACACGAAGATTACGGCAACTATCTGCAGGCAGCTTTTCTTTGCCTGAAGATGCAGAAGGCAAAGCACACAAATTCCAGACAAAAGCGCCAACTAGGCCGGCTCGCTGAAAAAATGCTTAAGAAAGCAAAACAAGTATGGAGGATTGATTTTCATAGTGAGCATGACAGCGCAGAGTATGCAGGCCCAGCAGAAAAAGCAAGCGCCTTCTTGAGGTATCTTAAACAAGCCATAGTCAATTTAGATCTTGCTGCCAAAACAAAAACAATGCTTGCTGCAGAGTCAGTCTCTTCTGATTTTTCTTATATCTACTTCCTTAGAGCTCTTAAGCTTGCTGCTTTTGACAGCTTTCTCAAACACGCTGTCTTGGAATTCTTGTTCTATCATAAAGCATTCAAGACTGCTTTGAAACTTCTGCATGGCATTGACAGAGCTAAGAGCGGCGATGCTGATTATCTCTACGTAGCAAGCAGATTAGATTATGCCTCACTACATTTACGCAGGAGGCAATGGGAATATGCGCAATACTATATAAACAGGGTATGGGAAAGAGAAGCAAAACTACAGCCCAAACAAAAGCTCTATCTTTACTATGCTCTTGGGCGTCTTGCTTTTGCAAAAAAAGAGTATGGAGAAGCAAATCTCTTATTTCAAAAAGCAGCCCAATGGGGGGCAAAAGAAAGTATGTACGCCAGGGCAGCCTACAGCCTCTATCTTGCCGGCGACATTGAGAAGGCCTACGTGCTTATGTCAGAAAAGCAGCCGGGCCTGAAAAAGAGCAGCTCCTACATACTCTGGCTTGTATTAGGCATCAAACATAGAGGAGATGCAAAAGCCAAACAAAGTCTGAGTAAGCTGCGCCCGTACCTGCAGGCTGCCAGTAAGTATCAAGCTTCCAGCGCCGCATTGCCTGTGCTCAGAGATGCCCTTTCTTTAGTTCAAGAATAGCGCAGCTTGGCTTTTTGAAAAATACAAGGGAAATCTAGAAAAATTCGCGCTGCGCCTCCTGCATGGGGGAGGCTTTGTAATGCCGCATAAAAAAATCCAAGCTGTGCGCCAGCACCTGACGCGTGTCTTCAGGCAGGATGACCCTGGAAATAGAGCCAAGTGAAAGAGCCTCGCGGGGGTTCATTAATTCTCTTTCGTATTTCTGCGCTATAGCTGCCAAAGCGGCAGATAAATCCCGCTCTGCGTCTGTTGTAGGATTGCCTGCCTCCACGGCGTCTTGGAATTGCTTGCGGGCAGCTTGTATCTCTTTTTTATAGACAAATTCCTTGCCGGCGGGCCCCATTACGGCCACACGCGCAGAAGGGTAACACAAAACCAGATCAGCTCCTACATGCTGCGAGTTCCAAATAGCATAGGCTCCTCCAAAAGCATTGCGGACAATCAAATTGATGCGCGGGATGCGCAGGTCAATAATAGCATCCATTAAAGCCCGCCCCGCCTGGACAATACCTGCGCGCTCCTGCCCGCTTCCTGGTAAAAAGCCTGTAGTATCCTCTAAGAAAATCATTGGGATATTGTAAAGGTTGCAAAAACGGCAAAAACGAGCTCCCTTTTGAGTCGCTTGTATATCAATTTGGCCGCTTGCCTCAGCAGAATTATTAGCCATAAAGCCAACGCAGTAGCCGCCCAAACGACCAAAGGCAGTAATGAGATTAGGAGCTCTTTGTGGCTGCATCTCAAAGAAAACACCGTAGTCGCAAATCTGTTGTATCAAGAGACGTATTTCCAGAGGCGTATTGAAACCCGTAGGCGCCTGAAAGGTGCGCTTTAGGAGCACAGCAATTTCGTGAGTTTTACGCTCCGTAGAGTCCTGAGTCTTATGAAAAGGCGCATTTTCCTTGTTGTTATTGGGAATATAGGCGAGAATACGTAAGGCCTTGCGCAGAGCCCCTAATTCATCAGGCGCAACTATGTCTACCACTCCACTTTGGCCATGCACTGCCGGTCCTCCTAAGTCCTCTGCTGTAATATCTTCTCCAAGCACGTCGCGCACAACTTGAGGGCCTGTAAGCCCAAAAAAACTATCCTGCGGCTGGATCATAAACGAACCTTGTCTGGGCAGGTAGGCCCCCCCCCCAGCATTGTACCCAAACATTAACATAATGCTCGGCACTACTCCGGATATTTTTCTTAAAGCGTAGAATGCCTCTGCATAACCGTCTAAACCCCCAACCCCAGCAGGGACAAAGGCGCCCGCTGAGTCGTTCATGCCAATCAGGGGAATGCCGGCGCGCCCAGCCAATGTGATGATGCGCGCCAATTTTGCGCCGTTGGTCGCATCCATAGAGCCGGCCCTCTGGGTAAAATCATGCCCATAAAAAGCCACATCACGCTCGCCTATACGCAAGACGCCTGTAACGATGCCTGCTCCATCCAGGTGCGCACCCCAATTTTCATAGAAGATATTCGGCTCATGCTGACTTAAGACTTTTAGCCTTTCCCATACGGTCATGCGCCCCTTGTTATGTTGGATACGCACGCGCGCATCGCCGCCGCCCAGCCGCGCCTTCCTGCGAAGCGCATCCCCTTCCTGCAAGCGCTCCTCGTAATAGGAACTTGCCTTGCAAGGCGCATCGCTTGCCGTGCTGTGTGTTTCTGAGAGCGGATTTTTCAGCTTGGCTTGCACAGTTTTTTTAGTTTGGGAGCATTCTTTTGCCCTCGAGTAGTATGGCGAGGGCAAAAGAAACGTACAAATCTCTCCTATTTCGCCAGCTCAATGATCTCGCCTGTGGCAGGGTCTACGGCTGCTTCCTCTGGCCCTGTCGTCTCATTTTTATGCTCTGGCTTTGCAGCCTGCATTTTAGGGCCTAAGAGCGCAGCTTCGATCTCCTGAGCGCTTTCTTTGTTTTCCATAAGGAAATTGCAGGCGTTTTCTCTCCCTTGGCCGATTCTATTGCCTAAGTAAGAATACCAAGTCCCAGCGCGTTCTATCAATTTTTCCCGCACAGCTAAGTCGAGTATACAGCCTTCCTTATTGATGCCCCGCGCAAAAAGAATTTCAAATTCTGCCTGACGAAAGGGTGGAGCCAGTTTGTTTTTTACGATCTTTACGCGAACTCGGTTCCCATAGGCCTCATCTGCTTTCTTAAGCGTTTCAATACGGCGTATATCGAGACGCACAGAGGCATAGAACTTCAAAGCATTCCCGCCTGTTGTTGTCTCTGGTGAGCCGAACATGACGCCTATCTTATGGCGAATCTGATTCACAAAGACAAGACTTGTGCGCGAACGGGAAATAATGCCCGTGAGCTTGCGCAAGGCTTGGCTCATCAAGCGTGCATGCAAACCCATTTGCGGGTCTCCCATGTTACCTTCTAATTCTGAGCGGGGCACCAAGGCTGCCACAGAGTCAATGATCACTATGTCCACTGCATTAGAGCGGACAAGGGCCTCAGCTATCTCGAGAGCCTCTTCCCCGTTATCCGGCTGGGAAACAAGCAAGTCATCTACGTTTACGCCCAGAAGAGAAGCAAAACTAGGGTCCAGTGCATGCTCTGCATCAACAAAAGCGGCAATACCACCAGCCTTCTGCGCATTGGCCACTGTTGATAGACAAAGCGTAGTTTTACCAGAGGATTCAGGACCAAAGATTTCTACTACGCGCCCACGCGGCAGGCCGCCTGCGCCCAAGGCCATATCCAAGCTGAGCGCCCCCGTAGGGATGCCTTCCACGCCCTGACGAGCGCCCTCGTCTCCCAATTTCATGATCGATCCCTTGCCAAACTGGCGCTCGATCTGCTCCATAGCGCTGCTAACTGCTAACTTACGTTCCTCCATATTATCTTTGCGTCCCCCTGTATGAGGCAGGACTTGCATACGGTTTTTTTTACTGATTTTTGACATTTTAGATTCCTCCTTAGTCTCACAAATTAGTCTCACAAATTCGAAAAGCACGCTGCAACAAAGTTATTCATATAAGAGCATAGCTTTTATATGAAATGGCCGCAGTCTGCTTTTTTGTCTGTATTTAGGAATATAACATAAGGGTGTGACATAGTGTCGAATCTTTTTTAGCTCTGTGACTTTTTTCTTGCTCATTTGAAGAAGCCATATACTTTGCTACTCAATGCCTAAAAGTTTTTATTTCTCTCGCAGAGCTGCATTTGGCGCCGCATCAGATACTTTGCTGTCCAGTATTTTGTTTAAGATTTAGGAAATTCAATCGTTCTCTTGACAGCGCAATATATTCTCTATTTATTTCATATCCGATATATTGTCTTTCCTTTCTTATGGCTGCTTCGGCCGTTGTCCCTGAACCCATAAAAGGGTCTAGTACAATATCCCCAGAATATGAATATAAATCTATCAGCCTGGAGGGAAGCTCTACAGGGAAAGGGGCCGCATGTTTAAACGTTTTAGCGCTTGCAGCATTAAATTTCCATATGCTTTTTGTGTTTTCTAGAAAGTCATCCCGCCCTATTGTATCATGTTTTATAGGATAGCGCTTAAAAGCGCCTTTACAAAATATCAAAATATATTCGTGTACATCTCGTAAAACAGGATTGCTGGCAGATTTCCAACTGCCCCAAGCGCAGGAGCTGCCGGCGCTTGCTCCTTTATCCCAAATAATTTCACCACGCATAAAAAAACCACATTGCTCCGCTATTTTAATGATATAAGCATGCAGCGGGATATACGGCTTTCGTCCTATATTTGCGATATTGACGCAGGCTCTGCCGCCTTCTACTAATACTCTATAGCTTTCTTGTAAAACTTTGCTTAGTAAGTCTTCATACTCTGGCAAAGATAAGTCTTCATCGTAATCTTTTCCTACATTGTAGGGTGGTGAAGTTATCATTAAATGTATAGACTCATCAGGCAGCTCCTTCATATTTCTACTATCACCATGATAAATGATATTGGTCTTCGCGAGCTTATTTTCAGTTTTACTACATTTCGTATTATGATGATTCACTCCATTGTAAATATTACGCCTATAAAAATCAGTGGCGTCATGACCCTGCCTTGCAACCGTCCCAAATGTTGATGTTTTGCTTTTACTCATAAAGTATCCCATAACTCTATCCAGCGCCCATACAATGCGCGCTCTACAAGCAAAGAGGAGTCTCTTTTCCAGTAAATGTTTATCAAATGCGTATCTTCATGCTGCTGAAGAAATTGCATTGCAGAGCTGGATAATTCTACGCCGCGAGGATTTGTTTTTTGTTTTGGCAACTTAAAAAAATCTTTAGGCCCAAAATGTTTTAAGGCAATTTGCTGCACTTTTTTTGGTATGATGAAAAATCCACCCCAATCATTCCACAATATATTTATATACAGCAGATCACTTTGTGCTTGGAATTGATCAATAAACGTATTTGCTTTCTCCCAATCGACTGTCCATGACATCTTAACCCCGCTGAGCCCCTTTGTTGACTTCGTTTTTATTGATATGGGCTGCTCATTTACAATGATATCAAGCTCCGCTGAGGTGGAAGGAGGAAATTCAACTGCATCTCTCCCATATACATACATAAGCAAAGCAATAATGACCCGCTCACGAGCATTCCCAACTTCCATACCTAATTTTTTACCCCTTCGATTTTCTAATTCGACTATATTGAAAAGAACAGGTAAAATTCTTTGTATTTTGTCTTTATACTTTGCTTCAAGCAAGCTTTTCCAAATCATAATGTACGAAACCCTATCCCGCGCCCATACAATGCGCGCTCCACAAGCAAAATAGTTATGCTGTAAAATGTGAGACAGAGTCATCAACACTTTTTTCATCAGAGAATAAAAATATAGCCAATGTTCGATCATAGAGTTGGTTCTTGCCCAGCAAGGCATATAGTCCCTCATTTGCAGACCTTTGCTCTGGCAGCCCTGAGGCGCTTTTCCATTTGACTTATCTGCCTCATAATAAAAGAATAGCTTTTATTGTGATCAACGCCATTGAAATCAAGAAGGGAACCGTAATCAAGCTGGACCAAAACCTCTATGCGGCAAGTTTTGCGCAGTTTGTAAACCCCGGGAAGGGGAGCGCGTTTGTGCGTACGAAACTCAAGCATATTCCTAGAGGCAATATCATCGAGCGCACTTTTAAGTCTTCTGAAAAAGTCGAGGACGTAGAACTTGAAAAGCGCTATATGCAGTTTCTGTATAAAGATGGGAGTGACATGGTTTTTATGGACCGCGATGACTATGAGCAGACGCACATAGCCTCCCATTTGCTTGAGGATATTATACCCTTTATGAAAGAAGAAATGCTTATGGAAGTCTACTTTTACGAAGGAAGCCCAGTCAGCCTCAGCCCCCCTAATTTTGTAGAATTGGAAGTAAGCTATGCCGAAGACGGGATCAAGGGCGATACAGTGGGCACTGCTCGTAAAAAGGTGCAGGTAGAAACGGGAGGCGAAGTGCAGGTGCCCCTATTCGTCCAGCAAGGGGATAAGATCAAAATAGACCTGCGGGACTTTTCCTTTGTAGAGCGATTAAGCAGCTGATATATGTCTGAAAACTTAGGAGAAAGAACGCAAAAAGGCACAGCCTCCTTTTACTTGCAGTTTGGCGGACAGGGCACGCCTTGGTTTCGAGAGCTGCGGCATTACTATGAAGAGCCTGCCTTCCAAACTTTTTTTCAGACAGCTCTAGAAGCCCTGGAGGAAGAACGTCACCGCATAGAAGGAAGCATCGGCTTAGCCTATGGCCTGGACCTTGAGGGATGGCTCAAAGACCCGGAAAGCATCCCTTCTGAAAGCTACTTAAGCTGTGCGGCCGTATCGCTGCCTTTGGTTTTTTTAACGCAGATGGCGCATTGGGAACAGCTTATGTTGAGTCTGGGGGCTGCGTCCAAGCAAAAAGCATTCCTGAGCAGGTGTATGGGCGCCTCAGGCCATAGCCAGGGCATCATAGGGGCCGTGCTGGCCGCATTGCAGGCGGAGGGCAGCGCATATTATGAAGCTCTAGCTAAATTTTTCAAATACCAGCTTTATATAGGGGTCAGCGCCCAAAAAGCGCATCCCTATCCTGAGGCCTCGCAGGAAGAATGCGAGCTTTCTCAATCACTTGGGGGAGGCTACCCCAGCCCTATGCTTGCTGTGCTGGGAAGTGATCACAAAAGCATTGAGCGCATAGTAGAGGAGTGCAACGCTGATCTTCCTGAAGACAAGCAGATCTATGTGAGCCTCTACAATACGCCTACAAACCGCATTCTTTCTTCCTACCGATCCTCCTTGATCGCCTTCCAAAAAAAATACCAAAAACAGCTGCAAGAAAAACAATGCAAATGCGTCTATTTGCTCACGACCTGCCCCTTTCACTCGCCTCTCATGCAAGGCATTATTCCTATCTTTGAATCTGAGCTGGACTACTTAGACTTCCGCCTGAGCGGGCAGGATCTGCAGCTCCCTGTGTATTCCTTTTGTGATGGAGGCAGCTATCAGAAGCTGGACAGCGCACTGCCCTATCGTATGTACCAAGACCTTATGCTGCATACTTTGTATTGGTCTAAGGCCTTAGAGCCCGCCCGAGCGCAGACAGAGCTGAGTCATATTCTGGATTTTGGACCTGGTAAAACTACGCAAAGGCTGAGCGCAGATAACCTGAGAAAGGAAGAATACTCCAAAGCAATCTTAGCCTTGGCCCTTCCTAAAGAAATGCGCAGACTGCAGGAGCAGCTAAGCTGCGCTTCAGCCCGAAACGGAGCTTAGAGCCGGTCTCAAAACTAGGCTTTTGCCCTGCCGCTTCGTATTTACCTGCGCCCTTTGTTTGATGTGCTGCCCTGCAAGACAAGGATTATAGAAGCTAGAAAAAGCCATGCTTAGCAAACGCCTTATCGCCTGTCTGGATATTAAGGATGGACGCATTGTAAAGGGCGTGAATTTTATTTCTTTGCGGGATGCGGGTGACCCCATAGAGGCTGCGGGGTATTATGCCAGTGAGGGCATAGACGAGTTATGCTTTTTAGACATTAGCGCCAGCGTGGAAAAACGTAAAATTGTTCAAAAGCTCGTGTCTCAAGTGGCTGATCAAATTTTTATTCCATTTACAGTAGGGGGGGGCCTGAGCAGCCTCGAAGATATGGAAAGTATTTTGCATGCGGGGGCAGACAAAATCTCTGTGAATACGGCGGCCTTTCATAAGCCGCAGCTTCTAGAAAATGCGGCCAAGCGCTTCGGGAGCCAGTGCATTGTCTGCGCTATAGATGTCAGGCGTAAAGCCCAAAAGGGGAAAGAAGACTTTTTTGAAGTATATTTACATGGAGGACGCACAGCAACGGGCAAAGATGCCCTTTCTTGGGCCAAGGCGGCAGCCGAACACGGCGCTGGTGAAATTCTGCTGACGAGCATGGACCGGGATGGCACCAGAGAGGGCTATGATATAGAACTGATACAACAAGTCAGAGCAAAAGTACATGTCCCCGTTATAGCCTCTGGCGGAGCAGGGAAGCTGGAGCACATTATAGAAGCGCTGGAGCGCGCCAAGGCGGATGCGGTCTTAGCCGCCTCCATCTTCCATTTTTCTGAATATAGTATTAGACAAATTAAAGAAGCAATAGCGCAGCGCTCCATAGCTGTGCGCTTGTGAGCCCTATCATCGTATGTACTTCTTTGCAGAACTAGAACGAATCCTCCAGAGCAGGAAGAAAGAAGCCCCCGCAAAGTCCTATACAAAAGGCCTGCTTGAAAGGGCTCCTGATGCCATCTTGAAAAAGATCGGAGAAGAGTCAGGAGAGCTGATTATCGCAGCTAAAAATATGCTCAGCGAAGGCGCAAGCGCGCATCACAGCTTGGAGGCGCAAGCATGCAGAAAAGAATTCATCCACGAAAGCGCAGACCTTCTGTTCCACCTGCTCCTCCTGCTGGTTTACGAGGGAGTAGAGCTCCAAGAGATCAGCGAGGAGCTTGAAAGACGCCATAAAAAGCCGGGCGCTTAGTTTTCGTTTTCCCTTTCCTGCGCAAAATATGAGAATGTTTCTTTTTTTTGTGGACTTTTTATTTTGTACCTTCTTAGATGGTTTGATTATGAAAACGATAAAGACATTATTATTTACGATCGCCTTGCTGGCTTGCGTTGCTTGTGCAAGTGATGGCGATACTAATACGCAGGATACAGAAGCGCCTGCAAACGACACGTATACTTGCAAATCAGGCGATTATGACAGCGATAATGACGGCGTTATTAATTATACCTTGTCATGTCATAGCAATGGGAGAGTGTCGCAAAGGCTAGCCTATCGTAGCGATGGATCAAAAAGCCATAGAGAGACTTACGACAGAATCAACGGCAAGCGCACGTTGAGGACAGATTACCGAAGTGACGAAACAAAAGCAAAAGAAAGCACTTACGACAGAATCACTGGCAAACAAAAGACCTATATAGAATACCAATCGGATGGCGTCAAAAAAAGCTATGAGAGCACCCACTACGAGAATGGTAATCAAAAGACAGAGATATCCTATCAAAGCGATGGCGTCAAAAAAAGCTATGAGAGCACCCACTACGAGAATGGTAATCAAAAGACAGAGATATTCTATCAAAGCGATGGCGTCACAAAAAGCGGTGAAATAACTTACTATGAAAATGGTAATCGCAAGACAAGGATAGTCTACCACAGCGATAGCGTCAAAAAAGATTTTGAACACACGTACTACGAAGACGGATACCCAAAGACTGAGATATACTATCGCAGCGATGGCACAAAAAACGGCTCTCCTCTCTGCTACGACAGCGACAGCGCAACTCGCACACTAGAAACCTGCACCATGGAAAAACACGGATGTACTAGTGAAAGCTACACTTGCTTGCCCCGCCTGCCAAAGGCAGGCATACAATAGCCCTGCCTGCAGGCAGACAGGTATTTCTTGCTTTGCAATGTCACACATGGAGGCTATGGTATAAATAATGCTTGCTAGTCTTGCGCTTTTTTGATAGTCTGTATATACAAGAGCCACCTACCGCGCCCTGCGCAGGCAGGTATTTTTTTCTTGCAATGTCACACATGGAGGCTATGGTATAAATAATGCTTGCTAGTCTTGCGCTTTTTTGATAGTCTGTATATACAAGAGCCACCTACCGCGCCCTGCGCAGGCAGGTATTTTTTTCTTGCAATGTCACACCTGGAGGCTATGCTATAAATAATGCTTGCTAGTCTTGTGCTTTTTTGATAGTCTCTATATAACATAAGGCCACCTGCCCCTGCCTGCGCAGACAGGTACAAACACAAGCCAGCAAGACACAAAACAAAAAAAGACAAGCCAAAGGTAGAGGAGCCGATTATGAAAAGAACAACGACTTATGTATTTATGATTGCCTTGCTTGCTTGTGTAGCTTTGCCCGCCGTCCTGCTGTCAAATCCCACCTTAGGCACAAAAGAAACAAGAGAAGACCTGCCTGCGCAGGCAGGAGCCCTTAGGCCATTACAGGAATTCAGGCAGGACATACGGGAGCTGCGCATAGGACACGACTGGATAAAGTGGATTATGGGAATAGGCTTTACAGTTATGGGAGTCTGCCTTACAGCTTTACTTACTGTTATGCTTTACTTACACAGTGACACAAAGCATAACATACAGAGGCTAGAGACCAGCGCAAGGCAAGACAAACAAGAGCTAAAGCAAGACATACAGAAATTAGAGACCAGCGCAAAGCAAGACAAGGAAGAATTAAAGCAAGGCATAGCAGAGAATAGAAAGCTGCTTATACAGATTATACAAAAACAAGACAAGCGATAGCCCGCTCTCCCATAGAAAAGAGGGAGTAGAGCTCCAGGAGATCAGCGAGGAGCTTGAAAGACGCCATAAAAAGCCGGGCGCCTAGTTTTCGTTTGCATCCTTCCTTTCCTGCGCAAAAAATATGAGAATCTTTCTTTTTTTGTGGTCGAGCATGCTGCTTCTTTCCTTTTTCACATAAGCAAAGTACTCCTCAGCCTGCTCACTGTCGTCCATTTGCCAATAATAGACGCCTAAATTCCATGCGGCAGCGCCAGAGCTCCTGCGTGAATTTTCCCATGCCCTTTGCCAAAGCGGCTTAGCCTCCTCCATAGAGCCGCTTTGCGCCCACTTGATCCCTGATTCCAACTGAGCCATGATCTCTGCCTGCATTTTTGGCTCCAGCCTTCTCTTGAGATCAGCTGTGTTTTTCATAAGAGGCACGGCAAGTTTCACGATCTTAGGTGAGAGATGAAGGGCCATAGCTTCCCCCGCTTCTTGGAGCAGCGTCGTATAGGCAGCCTCAGGAGAGGCGCACACGCGATTGCCGGCCTCAGAAGGCATACGCATACTCTTGCTGTATAGGTGGCTGACAGAGCGGCCTGTGCTGATATTCGAGACCTTTCCTTCTACAAAGATAGAAGTATAAAGCACGCCTGTCTTACGCCCCGTATTGATGGAGCCTGCAGCGTCAGGTACTACCACAGAGCGCACTGCAATGGCGATAGCCGTGGTGGTATAATCTTCTACTTCTTCTATTTTGCACTGGACTACAGGCGCCTTAGTCATACGCACTACAAAAAGGCTCTGCGCCTGCAGCTCTCTTCCTATTTCCAGACTTTCTTTTGTCAGACCAGACTGACTGTAGGCCACTTCTTTGAGCCTCGTTTTACGGCTTCCTATATCAATGAGTTTGTAATAGCCTAACTTTGTTAAGGCCTGACTGATAGAAGCTTCCAGAGTATCGCCCCAGCTTTCTGACAATTTCCCCAGCTGCTTTTCCTCTTCTGCTGTAGCTTTTGCAGCGACAACAGCAATTGTCCTATGTCCCTCTAAAACTGCACGCAGCTCTCTGCCATTTTGCTCCGGGTATTTTGGAATGAGCACCGGGATGCTCGTGCTTGCGCACTGCAAGCCGCGCAGTAAAGAAGCAGCAAAGCAAAGATGAAATAGACTTCTTTTGAGGAGAGACGCTTTTTGCATTTTGATTGTCTCATGCCTGCTTTAGGCGGGGCATATACGAAGTGGTGTACTCTTTAGAATGGCAGACGCACGGGCAAGGCAACAGTTATTTCTTTTCACTTCCCTGCCACTTTGCCTGCATCCTTATTTTATGTAAAGTAAGGAAAAGGGGAGCTGCAGGCTTTATTCAGAGCATCCATTATTACTTAGACAGAGAAAAGGCAGAAAAGTTCGCTTAATGCGCTTTTGAACCGCAAAGCAGTGGGATGGGGCGCTTGAGCCTAGTCTGTTTCTTTTAAAAAGTTCTTGCAAATGGAAAGGCTAGAGATTCCATAAGGCTATGAGACTGCAATATATAGGAGATGCAAAAGACTATTTTAAGTGGAGCCGCCTGCATGATTTGGCAAAGAGCCTTCTGTACCGTGATCTAACTATCGCCCTTATGATGAGGCCTGATGACAAGAGCAGGCAGGGGGGAAGTATTGATAAGTATAGTGACAGAATCTCTGATTTTTGCACGGAACTACGAGAACTAAAAGGGTCTGAGGCAAGTGAAGACGAGAAACACAAGCGTTTTGCCAAGCTTCTCCAAGGCCTGCCTGAGAGGCTGGGGGCTTCCTATAAGATAAGCCTGCATAAGGGATGCGAATTTTTTTATGCAGAAAATGGAAGGGAATACTTTTCAGGTTTTGATAAGAAGCAGCAAATCGTGTTTGTTGATCCTGACATTGGATTTGAGCCAAAAAATCGTAAAAACGAACACGTAGCATATTCCGAGATCAAATATATTTTTGAGCAAGTCACAGAAGACTCTATCATTGCGGTATTTCAGGACGGAACAATGAAAGAAAATTTAAGCGACTTCTACGAAAAAAAAATAAAGCCAAGACTTATTAGCTACGGCATGAGCTTCTCTATTGCGCGAAGCTGGAACAACAAAGCCATGATGATCTACATAGCAAAGAGCGAGGAAGTGTTGAATAAAATCGATCAGCTCCTTATGTTTGAAAGTATTAGCGTTTCGGTAGATACGAGTGGATTTAAAATAGAACGTAGCACACGTAAAAAACCTGACTTTTCAGATTCAAAACAAGACTGCCCGATTTGCGGGGACAAGGTCATGCCTTTTCCCCGCTATCCAAGATATATTTGCCGCAAACACAAGCTTCAGGACGCAAGCGGCAGGCCTGTTACTTTTTACAACTATCCAGGCACGCTCGGCCATGGCTGCGTAGGCAAGTATTTAGACACCGGGGAAGCCTATTTATCTGATACTTGCTTTGCTGAGGGTATAGAATGTCTGGCTAAGGAAGCCCGCTTTGGCGGCATTGTTGTGGAAGTAAAATAATTTTTCCTGATTGCAAAGCGAGCCTTAGCCTAAAGTTTTACTTCTATGCTTGTCCTAATTGGAAATTGAAAAACAACAGACTCTACACTTGCCGTAGCTTTTATTTTACTTTCTTGCGCTCATGTATTATTGTCACAACTTATGCTGTAAAACTTGACGACGCTGGCAGGCGCAGGCTAAGCTGACTTGGAGCTTGCATAAGGTCGAGCTCTCTTTGGCGCAGTAAAGGAGCGGGCTTGCCAGCAATTCCATGAGTGAACAAAAAATCTCCATAGCTGATTATATTTCGCGCATAAATAAAATTTACGCACGCGGCGGCGCTACTGAACATACATATCGCTCTGAGCTGGCAGACTTGATCCAAAGCCTTTGCAATGATGTGGAAGTAACAAATGAACCGCGGCGTATAGAATGTGGCGCACCGGATTATATTGTACAAAAAGGCGCGATCCCAGTCGGCTATATCGAAGCCAAAGACATAAACCTATCTCTCGACAACGTAGAAAATGATACATCGCCGGACTCGCAAATGCAGCGTTATGTAAATGGCTTAGATAACTTGATATTAACTGACTATCTTGAATTCCGCTTTTACCAGTATGGTAAAAAAACAGAAAGCGTACGGATTGCCCAAATAAAAGAAAAAAAAGTTATACCACTCTACCAACACTATGACCATTTAGAAAGGCTGTTAAAAGATTTTAGTAATTTTCACGGCCATACGATCAAAAGGTCTGGGCAATTAGCTAAAATGATGGCAGATAAAGCGAAGCTCATGCGCGAAGTTTTCTACAAAGCGCTGACGCAAAAAGACGCTGACGGGGATTCCTCACTGCAGCTGCAGCTTAGCGCTTTTCGCAAAATCCTCATTGCAGACCTTGATGAAAAAACTTTTGCGGATATATACGCCCAAACTATCGCCTATGGTCTTTTTGCAGCGCGGCTTTATCATAATGAGAAAGAAGTTTTTAGCCGCGAAAAAGCAATGTATCTTATCCCCAAATCGAATCCCTTTTTACGTAAATTATTTTCTTATGTGGCAGGCGTGGAATTAGATGAGCGCGTTGTCTGGATTGTCGACGCCTTAGCTGATATTTTTCGCTATGCGGATACTAAAGAAGCAAAACATCATCATGTCTCTGAAGACGAGTTTATGATTCATTTTTATGAAACCTTTTTAGCAGAGTATGACCCAAGCCTGCGTGAGAAGCGCGGCGTGTATTATACGCCCTTGCCCATAGTGCAGTTTATGGTGCGCGCCGTAGATGATATACTCAAAACAGAATTCAAGATTCGACAAGGCCTGGCGGACATCTCCAAAGTAAAAGTTCCCTGCGGCAAAACAGTAAAAGAAGTTCATAAAGTACAGATACTCGACCCTGCGACCGGCACCGGTACTTTTCTAACTGAGATCATGCGCCAAATCCAGCAGCGCTTTAAGGGACAAGCGGGCCTATGGGAAAGCTACGTTGAAGAACATATCAAGCCGCGCCTGCATGGCTTTGAGATATTGATGGCCAGCTATGCCATGTGCCATTTGAAATTGGACCTGCTTTTGCAAAAAACGGGCTACCGCTCTGATAAAAATGAAAACAGCAAGCGCTTTCATATATTTTTGACAAACGCTCTTGAAGACCGAGAGTTTTATGAAGGCGAACTATTTGCGAGCTGGCTGGCGCAGGAGGCAAACGAAGCCAGCGCCGTAAAGAAAGACGCGCCTGTCATGATCGTTATTGGCAATCCGCCTTACAGCGGTGAGTCGGCAAATGTAGAATTGATACATGACAAAAGAAAACTGCTTGATGACTACAAAAGAGAGCCCGGCGGCAAAGAGCCGCTCCAAGAAAGAAACGCAAAATGGATTAATGATGATTACGTAAAATTCATACGTTATGGCCAATTTCTTATCGAGAAAAACGGCGAGGGCATTGTAGCCTATATCAGCAATCACAGCTTTTTGGACAATCCCACGTTTCGCGGCATGCGCTGGCATCTATTACAGGAATTCGACAGGATCTATATTATTGACCTGCACGGCAACAGCAGGAAAAAAGAACTAAGCCCTGAGGGCCTGCCGGATAAAAACGTCTTTAATATACAGCAGGGCGTCTCCATTAACTTATTCGTCAAAACAAAGCGCAAAAAGAAAAACGAGCTGGCGCGCATATGGCACAGTGACTTATACGGCTTACGCGAAGGGAAGTTCCAAGCCCTGCAAAAGAATACGCTGAAAAAAATTGGCTTGCAAGAGCTCAGCCCGCAAGCGCCGCATTATTTTTTTGTTCCCAAAGACCTGCGATTGCTCAGGAAATACGAAAAGGGCTTTGCTGTCAATGAATGCTTCCCCCTGTATTCTGTAGGTATCGTAACTGCCCGCGATCGTTTCACGATTCATGACAGCCGTGAGCAGGTAAAGCAGAGCATCCAAAAGTTTTTGGAATCAGATGATGAAACGGCGCGCGCCGAGTTTGATTTAGGCAAGGATGCAAGGGATTGGAAAGTAAGTCTGGCGCGTAAAGATTTGCTAAGAGACAAGGGGCCGAATTTTAATAAAATTACGGAAATGAACTACCGCCCCTTTGATACAAGGTACACCTACTATACTGGCCATTCCAGGGGCTTTCATTGTAAGCCGCGCGGAGCAGTCATGCGGCATTTTATAGATCTTGAGAATGTGGGCTTGGTTACGATTAGACGCTCAAGAAAAAGTGAAAATTGGCGTGAAATTTTTGTATCAGATACAGTGATAAGCGGCGCAACTTGTATATCTGCGCTTGATATAAATTATCTTTTCCCCCTCTACCGTTATCCTGAAACGAAAAACGGAGAGCAAAACGGCATGTTTGAAAAGCGCCAGCCTAATCTCAATAAAGAGATTGTGGCAGAGTTTAGCAAAAAGCTCGCTCTAAAGTTTAGATCCGAAAAGCAGGGCGGCCGCAGCAGCTTTGCGCCTATCGACATTCTCGATTATATTTACGCCGTGCTGCACAGCCCCAGCTATAGACGCAGGTATGCGGAATTTTTGCGTATTGATTTCCCGCGCCTGCCTTATCCGCGGTCAAAAGAGGAATTTTTTGCCTTTGCAAAGCTAGGACAGCAGCTGCGAAAGATACATTTACTGCGCTCGCGCAAAGTTGAAAAATTGCAGACAAAGTTTCCCCAAAAAGGCACAAACGAAGTAAGCCAGATCACATATGAAAAAACGGACGCTAATAAAGGCAAAGTCTACATTAATAAGGCGCAGTTTTTTAGCGGCGTGCCAAACATAGCGTGGAATTTGTATATAGGCGGCTATCAGCCGGCGCAAAAGTGGTTATCAGATCGCAAAGGGCGAAGTCTCTCAGCAGAAGATATACTCCACTATCAGAAAATGATTGCCGCCTTATGCCAAACGCATGATCTAATGCAGCAAATCAGCAATATGCGGAAGTTTTAGCAAGCCCCCCTGCCCACCTTATGCCTGACCTGCGCCTGCCTTTGTCAGTCTGCAGGCCGTGAGCTTACTTACTCGCAAGCCTAAGATCTCTAACCATGGCTTTTGCTATGCTCAGTATCCGCCGCATGATTAGGCTATGGCGCCTATTTGCTTGCGCTCCTTTTTTGCCGCCTATCTTATCATATTAGACATTTTTTACTTTACATCTTGGCCCTATTCTCAAGCATATAATGAGTCATGGCTTGGCTAAGACCCATGCTGCAGGCGATGCAACTTCGCTGCCATAAGATCCTATTAGTCCTATAATCTGTATTCCCTTTTGTAGTTCATGCCTTTTCATTCTTCATATTGCTTTGGATGCAGCAAGCAAAATCCCCATGGCCTTCATATGGAAATTAGCTTTGATGAGAATCTGGGGGAGATCTTCGCTTACTATACAGCCTCTAAGTTTGTAGAGGGCGCTCATAGTTATGTACATGGAGGAGTTTTGGCGACACTTTTTGACGAGGCGCAAGGCCACGTTTGCTCTTATCTGGGACATGTTGCCATGACAGAAAAACTGCAAGTGCATTACCATAAGGCTGTTACTGTACTAGAAGACGTACAAATTCATGCTTGGCTCAGCGCTACTAAGCATCGGCGCCTTTATACGAAAGCAGAGCTGAAAAACAAGAACAATGCGCTTTTAGCAACTTCGCAGGCCTCATGGTATATGCTGCCAGAGCGGATTTGGAGGCGTCTGTGTAAAAACGAAGAAGAGGTTGCGCAATTTAGGCTTCTTCAGGAACAAAACCGTAAAAAAGCCAAGATGATACGAAGGAGGCGCCGCAAAGAAAGAGCGCAGCAATAGCATAGGAGTCTGCGCCCAGAGTCTGTTGAATACCTCCTTGCGCAGCCCGCGTATCAAAGCCCTAGGGCCAGGGGCTTTCACTGGGGTGGAATTTCTCAGGGTCTATGTTGTATTTTCTCATTACTTCTTGGAACTCACTTAGTCTCACTTTCCCTTGGGGAACAAGTAAAGAAAGCGCTGCTATGAGGATGTGGGCGCTGTTTACCTCAAAGAAAGAACGCAAAGCCTTGCGTGAGTCGCTGCGCCCAAAGCCGTCTGTTCCTAAGCTTTGGAAGGGCGCTTTGATGGCCTGCGCAAGGGAAAGCGGCAGGGCGCGCGTATAGTCAGAAAGCGCAAGTACTCCATCGCTCTCATCTCCTAAGCACTTATGAATGTAGGCCCGCCTGCCTTGGACCTCCTGTGAGCCATCCGGAAGGGGATGCAATCTCCTGTAACGTTCTACGTGCATGAGGTCATAAAAGAGCGCTTTATAGCTGCTCACAATCCAGAGATCAACAGCTATATGATAGCTTTCCTCAAGAATCTGAAGCGCCTCCAATGCTTCCCGTACTAAAGCGCCGCCTGCCAGTAATTGCAAAAAAGCGCGGCTTTGCTTTGGCTCTCTCCTGCTTTTGCGATACAGGTACATCCCTTGCAGTATTGCGTCTTTGAGCTCCTCTTTTTTGCCCGGCATGGGAGGCATAATGTAGGGTTCATTTCCTATGGTGATATAATAGATGACATTCTTTTGCAGCGCGAGCATTTCATGCAGAGCCTCTTCTATGATGACAGCGAGTTCATAGGCAAAAGCAGGCTCATAGGCGCGGATATAGGGATAAGGATATGCAAGAAGATGACTATGGCCGTCCTGATGCTGCAAGCCTTCTCCGGCCAGCGTGGTGCGCCCTGCAGTTCCGCCTATAAGGAAGCCGCGGCATCCCATATCGCCTGCAGCCCAGAGCAGATCACCAATGCGCTGGAAACCAAACATGGAATAGTAAATGAAGAAAGGCAGCATATTCACATTGTGGCTGGCATAGGACGTGCCTGCTGCAATAAAAGACGACACCGCCCCTGCCTCTGTAATGCCTTCTTCGAGTATTTGGCCGCTTCTTGCTTCTTTGTAATACAAAAGAGTATCTCTGTCTACAGGCTCGTACTTCTGGCCTATATGGGAATAAATACCTATTTGACGGAACAAGGCTTCCATGCCAAAGGTTCTTGCTTCGTCTGGAATAATGGGTACGATGTGCCTGCCTAAGCTCTGGTCTTTCAAGAGCATAGATAGAATCCGGACAAAGGCCATAGTTGTGGAAAGCTTGCGTCCTTGTGAACCTGCATGGAACTCCCTGTAAAACTCTGGGGCTGGGACTTGAAGAGGCGGCGCTGTCTTGCGGCGGGCGGGCATGGCTCCCCCCAGCTGGGAGCGTCTTTCCTGCAGATAGCGTATTTCTTCAGAATCAGGAGGTGGTCTGTAAAAGGGCGCATCACCCACTTGCGCATCTGAAATAGGTATGCCAAAGCGGGAACGGAAACGGCGCAATTCTTCCTCGTTTAGCTTTTTTTGTTGGTGAGTAATATTCTTACCTTCGCCGGCTTCGCCAAGACCATAGCCCTTGATCGTCTTGGCCAGGACCACAGTGGGTCTATGCTTGGTATGTATGGCCTCGTGATAGGCCGCATAGACCTTGTAGGTATCGTGCCCGCCCCTGTTTAAGCGCATGATCTCTTCATCTGTGTATCTTTCTGCCATTCTGGCTAGTTTTTCATCTGTGCCAAAAAAATGCTTACGCACGTAGGCCCCATTGGATGCGCTGTACATTTGGTAATCTCCGTCCACAGCCTCTTCCATACGGCGCACCAAAAGGCCGTCCTCGTCCTTTTCCAGAAGAGGGTCCCAAGCGCTGCCCCAGATGACTTTGATCACATTCCATCCTGCGCCCCGAAAAATCGCTTCTAATTCCTGGATGATCTTATAGTTGCCTCGTACGGGCCCATCTAAGCGCTGAAGATTGCAGTTGATAACAAAGATCAGATTATCCAGTTTTTCACGAGAAGCCAGAGTAATTGCCCCAAGTGTTTCAGGCTCATCGCATTCTCCATCTCCAAGAAAAGCCCATACCTTTGCTCCTTTCCCTCCTGGGATCAGGCTTCTATCCTCCAGATAGCGGTTAAAACGCGCCTGATAGATCGCCATAATAGGACTAAGCCCCATAGAGACAGTAGGGAACTCCCAAAAATCCGGCATAGAATAAGGATGTGGATAAGAAGACAGACCCCCTTCGGGCGCAAGTTCGCAGCGAAAATTTTCCAAGTCCCTTTCTTGAAAACGCCCTTCCAAGAATGCGCGGGCATAGATGCCGGGGGCAGCATGTCCCTGAAAATAGACCAAATCGCCGCCGCAGGGATGATCCTTGCCTCGTAAAAAATGTTGAAAGGCCACCTCAAGCAGGGTAGCGCAGGAAGCATAGGTAGAAATATGCCCGCCTATGCCTTCTTCCTGCCTGTTAGCCCTGACTACCATCGCCATGGCATTCCAGCGGATGATACTCCGTATGCGTTTTTCTATTTCAAAATTCCCCGGGAAGATGGCCTGCTTGGAGCGCGCAATGGTATTGACATAGGGCGTGTTTGCAGCGTAGGGAAGCTGGATACCATAGTCAGCAGCATGATTTTGCAAGTCGCGCAGCAGCCCTTTGACATAGCTTGGATCAGCTCTGGAAATTACGTGGTCTAAGGAGGCAAGCCATTCCCGGCTTTCTATACGACCTAAGTCTTCTTCCTCCTGCGAGTATGACTCAGGTTTGGGATTGGGCATAGTTTTCGGGGCCAAGCCGCTCTAAAAGGTCTAATTGAGTTTCTAACCAGTCTACATGCTCTTCCTCACTTTGCAATATAGCCGCCAAGAGATCGCGGCTTACAAAATCCTGCACACTGACGCAATAGACAATGCCTTGGCGCAGATCTACCAGAGCTTCCTGTTCCAGCGCCAAATCACATTGGAGCATTTCCTTGATATCTTCACCTATTTTGAGCTTAGCTAAATCCTGTAAATTGGGCAGAGACTCCAAAAACAAAATACGCTGTATTACAGAATCCGCATGTCTCATTTCACCCAAGGCTTCCTCGTATTCCTTAGCTGCCAGTTTGCTTAAGCCCCAATTTTGATAGATACGGGAGTGTAAAAAGTACTGGTTGATAGCGCTAAGCTCGTTTTTCAAAACCTTATTTAAGATCACGATGACCTCTTTATCCGCTACTTTCATATCCGCATCCTGTAATCATCCCGCTTCGCTGTCAATACTTAAAATAGAAGTTGTCAAGGTCTGCAGATCATGGAAATGTACGCAGGATCGAAAGCTGCCTTTGAGAACTTAGGCCTGCGCCTGGGCCCAGTGATAGGCACAGCTTATTTTCCCAGATCTGAGGCAAGCTGCGCATAGAGCATATATTCTTGATTGCCTTGCCTTCCTTTGGGCTCCACAGCCAGGCAGTTTTGTATAGAGAAGCCCTTCTTTGCAGCGTCCTCAAGCCTTCTGTCTACCAGGCTCTGCCTCAGCGCCGCATCGCTGAGGATGCCCTTTTGGGTCCATTTTGAGGCTTCAAACTGAGGCTTAATAAGAAGCATGAGCTCGATAGGAATTTGCGTTTGCTTATGAAAATAAGACAGCACATTCAGGACAGCAGCGCTGGAGATAAAGGAAACATCACAAGTGCAGAACAAGGCCTGCCTGTGCGGCCTAAGCCTTTTTTGCAGGAGATATGCGTAGTCTTCTTGTCTAAACCATGCAGGGCTCAAAGAACGCAGGTTTTTGCGCTCCTTTGGGATGACGCTCTTGTTTGTGCGTAAGTTGTAATCTAGAATTCCATAAGCCACGTCTACGGCATATACGCAGCGAGCGCCCTCATCCAAAAGCACGTGGACAAAGCCGCCCTGCGCGCTGCCTAAGTCCAAACACACCCGCTGGCTGATGTCAATAACGCAATGCTCCCGCAGCTTTTCTAAGGCAAAGAGTAGCTTATGGGCGGCTCTGCTGGGATATTTCTTAGACATGAAACTTTTGCGCCGCTTTTGATCGCGCTTGGCTTAGTTCGTTATGAGTCTCATATCTTTGCATGTCATGTCTCTAGCAAGCGCCGTCTACTTCTTTTTCTTTTTGAATAGGGGAGAGTAGAAAAGAATAGGATCATAAGCCTGCAAAATAGCTTTTTGCTTTAAGGTCGCAAGCAGATTTTTGGCATAACCGCGTATCTCTTTTTTTTCTTGTTTATTGAAGTGCATCTTGCTGATAAAAGCTTCGACCTCGTCATGTCCCGTATAGAGCAAAGCCGTCACATAATCCTTTTGCTCCTGCCACAGCGCGTTTTTCTGATAGACGAAGCGCTCAAAGGCAAGGAGAGACTGTTTATATTGCCCCTGTCTTTTCCATAATTGAGCCAAAGAGCGCCACAAGCGTATATCGTCGTTCTCTTTCTTTTGCTCTGCCTGCGCAATGAGCTTAGCGCCCAGAGCAGCAGCCCTTTTGCCTTCACCTCTCAGGTCTAATAATGCTATATAGTCTATCCAAAACTGCGCGCCCTCCTGCCCAAATTCCTCCGCTAATCGAAATGCCAGCACGGCGCGGCGCAGTTTTTTCTTTTTCTGGTAGATTAGGGCTTGCAGATAATGAGGCTTTGCAAAGTTTGCTTTGAGTTCTACGGCTTTGCGTGCGTAATCCAGAGCATCTTCATATTCTCCCTGTTGGTAATAAGCAAAGGCCATATTGTAGTGATAACGCGCCTCGTAGGGGTTCCAGAGCAAAGACTTAGCAAAAGCCTCCTCTGCCTGCTCATAGTGCTCTAGCTTCGTCAATACTACGCCCTTGAGATTCCAAGCAGCTCTGAAATCGGGTTTTTGCTTTAGGGCTTTCTGGAGCTGCATAAGAGCTTGAGTCTTTTGACCATTGTGGTACAAAGCGATGGCCTGAAAATATTTCCGCCCAGCGCTCTGTGGGAAAGCATGCTGCATCTTTTTGAAAAGAGCATGCGCCGGCTTCTCTTGCCCAGTACGCAGATACCATAAAAGCTGAGCGCTGAAGTGCTCCAAACGCATTTGCTTTTTTCGCTTGTGGAACTCTCCTTTCCTATAAGGAAAAACATTGGCAAAGGGACGGGCTTGCCTGCTGGATGCTTTTAGACTCTGCTTTTGTTTTTGCGCCTGACTTGTTTTTTTCTCCTGCCTAAGAGGCAGCGCCTTTGGGCTGCCTAATCCAAAAGAATAAAAAAAAAGCAGGCAAAGGGCGCGCTTCGTAATTTTGAGGGCAGTACCTGTACTATACATGATACATGGCTGAGCTAAGCCGTCCTGATTTTCTCTTTTTAGCGCTTGTTACTAAGGAATGATACGGATGCGCGCAATACCCTTAGTTTTTTTCCAGCCGTGAGGGCTGCTCTAATACTTGTTGTATACAAAAATACTAAAAGGCGAAGGTGTAGGCTACTCCTAGAGAAAGATACCAAGGGCCTACGTTTAGCTCCGGCGTTAAGCGGGCAGGGGTATTTGTGCCCAGCTCTACCAATGAAGCGTCGTCTAAATCCATGTGAAAGGCGTCTTGCTGGTCTAAGCCTGATATCTTGTCCCGCCGTACACCTTCTGTTTCCAATCGCAGCCCCTTGCTGACATTAATTTCGTTTTGGTAGCCTATTTGCGCAAAAAGGCTAAAGTTGGGTTGTAGTATAATGAGAAAATGCAGTCCAAATTGCAGATAAATGGCCTCAGATTGTAAGGAAAGGCGGTCCCCATCGCGCAAATCGACAGCATCCTTCCCGCGATTACGCTCTAGCAGCGAAAGCTCTATAAGCTCCGGGCTTCGCACTTTTTGCAGCTCATAGGAAAAGGTAGTGTAGCCCAGTTTTGCATAGGGCCCTATAAGATAATTTTCTCCGCCGAAGAGGGAATAGTTTACAAAGGCGGCAAATTGCATAATGCTGGGATTATCAAAGATGAGCAAATCACCTTCTACGCCCAAACCCCAAGCTTTGTCTTTCATGCTGACAAAGCCCAAGCTCAAGCCAGTCTGGAAGGAAGCAAAATTCGCATCGCTCAGGCGCAGGGGGGTTGTATTGGGATTGTCAGGATTCGTCTCATAATCGCTGATTTCCACGTCTCTAAAGCCCTCACCGTGAATATACAAGCTGGTGGAGGAAACAAAGAAAACTCCCAGGCGAGCGCCTAGATCATACTCATCCACACTTGCATAGCCGTGCCTTTGGGCGCTTATGGAACTTAGGCTGCACAGCAGCAGAAAGCCACAGCCATACCTAAAAAATCTATAACTTGTTTTCTTCATCTTACAATACCAAAGACGCCATTTAGCGATAAAGCTATCCCTAAATGGCAAAATTTTGAATCACTAAACGCAATCTAACAAGGAGCGCAAAGTTGTCAAGGATTTTTCAAGATATTTTTATGGCAGGCGCTGCTTGTGAAGTCTATGCTTGTCCTAATTTGAAATTGCTTTTCCCTTGAAATGG
>CBDETG010000010.1:0-13547 GCA_965242745.1 Leptonemataceae bacterium | reverse complement strand
TTTAGGCTGGCAAAAGGACTTCTTCAAGAGGAAGCCTGAAGGCGTTTTGCTTGTATATAAAATCCTTGAGTATCGCCCGGCTTAGCTCATGCTTTGCAATGCCTGCCCTTTGCATATAGAGTTTGCTTATATCATTGATCAGCTGCTCCAGAGAGAAATGCGCAAGGCAATAAAAATGAAGCCCGTCTTCTACCCGACGGCAGGCAGACAAAGCTATCTGTAGCTCCTCCTTATCAATGCTATGATTTTGTATGCGGCTTGCGCAAAGAGAATGAAAAAAGGCAAGCCACTCAGCTCCATGCTCTGGGCCCAGATAGTATCCCGCCTGCAAAAAGGCCTGCTCTCCCCCGCAAAAACCCTGCTGTTTCAAAAAACCCAGCAAATGCTCTATATCTTCTGCCCCTATCCATTCACAAAAAGCAAGCCTGCTGTCTTCTTCTGCTTGATAACAATAACGGACAAAATCTTCCCTCTTGCTGTCTGTATAGCAAAAAAGGTAGTCCATGGACAATTGCCAGTCTGCCCCTATGCGATTGCTTTCTATTTCTGCAAGCAACTGAGATAGACTTTGCTTTTCTGATCTGCTTTTCATTCATCTGCGCAGGCAGCCAGCGGCGCTGCTTTCTATAATGCAGCAAAGAGTCCGCCAGAGCGCTTCAGCTGTAGATTCTCGAACAAATAGGAGCAGCGCAAGCACAATACTTCAGTTTTTGTTTTTTCTCTTCTTAGAAGTGGTCTCAAAAATACATCCATGTATTTTTTTACCCTTTAGGCAAAAGCCTCCGCTTTTGTTCATTCGGGCACGATGGAGACAGTCGCATTTTGAAGGAAGCCTCCAAAATGCTGAGCCTACCTTTATGGTAGGCGAAGTGCAGAGCGCATCGAGCGCTCTGCCTGAGACAAGCCTTTATGGCAATGGTCGAAGTGCTGAGGACACCTTTACGGTGTCCGAAGTGCAGAATGCCTCGAGCATTCTGCCTCACAAATGGCTTCGCTGCCTGCTTTCGCGCAGGCTCGCCATTTGGCGAAAGCTCCTGAGCCTGCCTTTACGGTAGGCGAAGTGCAGAGTGCATCGAGCACTCTGCCGTGTAGCGCCAAGAGTCTACTTTTGAGACCGGCTCTTAGAATTGACAGCTACGAAAGGGCCGGAATGCAGCTCTGCGTCCAAGAACTTGCCTCTTACTTCAATTTGGACCTCCTTTGCCTTGTATGAGGCAGGCAGGTAGAGGCTTCCTATGCCTGTTTTCAGCACGGGGCTATACACGGCAGAAAGCGTCTGAGCAATCTGCTCCTTTCTATTTGCATCCCATACGGGTGAACCGCTCCTAGCCAGAGCTGCCGCCTTGAGCCGAAAGCCTGTAACTTTTCCCGGCGCGCCCTGCTTTTTATGCCGCATAATATGTTCATAAGCCAGATAGGGCGGGTCTTTTTCTTTTACGGCCCAAGACAAAGCGCTTTGGCAGGGGCTCCATGCGGCATTCAGTTCCTTTCCATAGAGAGGGAAGGCCGCCTCCATCCTCAAACTATCCCTTGCGCCAAGGCCGCAGGGCACAAGCCCCCAAGGCCTGCCTTCACGTAAAAGACTTTCCCAAAGCCATACGATACTCCGCGCCTGGGCATAGATCTCAAAGCCATCTTCTCCCGTATAACCACTTCTACTAAGACGCAGCCTGCGTGCGCCCAGCCTCAGGTCCTCAAAGTGAAAATAGCCTATATGATCCAGATTGCGCTGCAACAGCTTCTCTAAAATGTTCTGCGCCTGCGGGCCTTGGAGCGCCAATTGCTCGTAGTTTTGGCTTATATCTTGTATGAGCAGGCCCTCGGAGCCAGCGCCGCCCTGCTCTAGGGCCTTGGCATAATAACGCAGATGCGACAAGAGTTTTTCATGATTAGCCGCATTAGAAACCAGAAAGAAGCGATCAGAGGCAAGACGGTAGAGTACTATATCATCCACAACGCCCCCCTCGTCATTTAAAACGAGATTGTATTGCGCCTGGCCTGCCTTCAGCGGCTCGATGTCATTGCATGTCAGCTTCTGCAAGAAAGCAAGCGCCTGCCCCCCTTGGCCCGTGCCTTCCAGCAGGATTTTGCCCATATGCGAGACATCAAAGAGACCTGCGGCCTTACGAACGCTCAGATGCTCTTCTATGAGGGACTTGTACTGCAAGGGCATGCTCCAGCCAGCAAAGGCAAAGATACGCGCCCCCTGCGCTATATGGTGTTCATACAAAGATGTCTGCTTCACTTGCTTTTGCTCGAGCTGTAGCTAAGTTTTTTGAAAAAAGAAAAAGGGAACCTGCGCCTTTTCCATTCCTCATGCTGCAAAAGCAAGTATGGCGCAGGAAGGCCGGCGTATTACTGCGCCAAAAGCTCTCGTAAGTCAAGTCAGGGAGCTCAGGGGAGGTGCGCAAGGCTGTAGAACAGTACAGTCATGCCCCCTGCCGCCTTAGGGCACGCGAGCAACTGCCAGCAGGACAAAGGCAAGGGCCCCGCGTCCGATTGCGAGCATATACGATCGCATAGGGGGCTCAGGCGCAGCTTGCTGCTCCACCATGCGCATGTAGTCTTGGGCTGCCTGTTTTCCTGCGCCTAGTCTGAGTCTCCTAAGTCTATGTCATCTATGTCGAAATGAGCTCTGGCCATATTCATGTGCATATCCATCTGCGCTGCGCTGTAGGCATTTATAAACCAGCTTGCGCCTTTTCCTATCGCATGCACGGTGGCTCCCAGCCCTACTCCTTTTGTGTACTGCAAGCCCCCATCAGGCCCGAGGCCGTAGAGCTCACGAAAGGCATCCTGTTCTGCCCTAAACCCTTCATTGCCATGCTCTGATAAATCGCCCCAGAAGCCCGTCTCCAGGCCAAACATGAAATCAGCGCCGAACTGCCGGGTGGTAGAAATGGCTATTCTTGTCTGGCGCACGGGATTGAAGGTCCTCATAGTATCACCGACAGCCAGATCCAAATTCTCGTTAATACCAGTCCTTGACATAAAGTCCCAAGCTCCTGTGACCACCCACAGCGCTCCTTGGACGCCTAGCTCAGCCGCTCCCAACATTGCCCCACTGGCTTCCCTAACCCTGTCCCAAGCAAAGCCGCCCAGACCAATCGCCGCATCCCTCGCTATCTCCATCGGTATACTCGTGAAAGTCTGTATCATGTGATCCCTTCTGCTCCTCCTTGTTCTTTCTGCTATCGAGAGCGTAGCCCACTCGGCTTGCCTTTCCAGCTCTTTCTGCCTTGCCTTTTCTGCCTGCCTTGCATCTATGGACTCCGACAGCTCCATCGCATCTGCCCTAATACCAGCCATTAGGTCCGTCACACCCGCTCTCATATCACCCAGCAGGCCCGTCGGTTCCTGTTCCACCACATAATCTATCACCTGTTTTATCACCTGTTCCGCCGCATGGAACCCCATAGCGCCACCTCTGTCATCTTCCGTGCAATTTTCCCCATCACATCCGTGCCAAAATATGGCCTTATAGCCGCCGTCAATCATACCATTCACGAGAGCTTTGGCACCTAACTTACCAATACGCTCAAAGCCATGTTTATCCAACGCTTCTACGCCAGTATCAATGAGCGGCGCTATCCAAGGCTCCCACCACCACGATATCATATCATCATAGTATTCGCTAGCAGCCGCTGCCGTATGGCTATTCGCTACTGTGTTTTTTACGGAGCTGGCTTTGTCTAGTATCTTAGTCAGCATCGCCCGTTGTTCGTCGCTATCAAAAAGCTTCTCCGCCTTCTCCCTCATTTCTTCTTCTGTGTATCTGAAACTCTGGACAGCAAGCTTAGCTATGTCTATGTCTATGGCTGATATGTGGGAAATAAGGTCTATTGCCATCTCCTCCTTATCGTCTGTGATGCGGCCATAGTAGCTGTCTATTTTGAAGCCCAGGACAATGGGGTTTAGTTTTAGCAGCTCTTGGAGGGTCATAGAGATGGGCCGTGTTGGCAGCGTAAACTTTGCAAGCCCGACACGCCCAATCCGGGCGATAAATCCTTTGATATTTCTGTTCAGTTCTACTTCAGAAAGCTCCCCGCGCCGTCTCATATACTCCTTGTCTCTCTTTGATAACTCGTATCCCAATGTTGCTGCAAAAATACCTTCCATCAATGTTAGGCCTTCGCCTTCCTCCAGCATGGCCAGCTCAGTGACCACGTCAAACTCAAGGCCTTCGATGTGGAGAAAGTCTTCACAGGCGCCTGCTCCACTGCCAGGAGCGCACTCACTTGAGATACCAAGGAGGTCTGCAGAGAAATTCACGTCCGTGACAACATTTGCCAGGATCTCTTTCCAAGGCTTTTTCTCAGACTCCATCAATGTATTAAGAACAGCTGCCGCTGCGACCACGTTTGCTGGGTCATTCGCACCTCTTAGCTCCTGAGCGATTTGCGAGTTTTCTTCATAGACGATATCGCCTTCAAGCAAGTCTACGCCATGCGCAAAGAGAGACCATTTGCTCTCCAGCTCTTTGCCCTCTGCGTTCAAAATCACTCCCTCCCCGCGCTGCCTAGTATAGCTCAGATTGAGGTCCATATCATCGAACATGTCTATAGTACCCTTTGCTTTTCCTTTATCAACATGCAGGACGCCGCAGCTATCCGATGCGCAGGTGATGCTGCCGATGCTGGCAACCAGGTCTTTACCCACTGCCATTGCCGTTATATCTTTGAAGGCCAGCGCAAAAGTACCATCAGAATCTTCTGCCATTGCCAAACGCATGCCTTTCCCTTGCAATAGCTCTGCAGACAGCGCCTCCATATTTGTCAGCGATACATGCAGCTCAGCTTGGGAGAAGCTGTCAAAAGCTAGTTTGCCTTTATCATCTCTACTCAAGGCGATGCGAGCGCCGCCCTCTCCAGATCTTATCAGCCAGTCGCTTTCTACTGTAGTTGCTTCTTTTACTTTTGTCATACCCATATCCATGTGAAAGCAGCCAGCAAAGAAGTAGCCATAACAAGGGGAAGGCGCATAGACCGCTGGTGAAGAAAGCTGCAGCTTGCCGCCGAAAGCATAGTGCAGATCTGAGGAGAATCTGTCCAAAGCCAGTGTGCCCTTTTCATCCCTCGTCAATGCGAGAAAAGCGCCTCTCTCTCCAGATCTTATCAGCCAGTCGCCTTCCACTGAGGCTCCTTTCTCACCGAAAGAAGGAACCTGCAGCTTGCCGCCGAAAGCATAGCCCATATCCAGGAGGATTTTACCCTCCACTGCCGTATATGTGCCCAATGTAATGTGGGAATCTTCACCTAGATCAAGCTTCATGTCATTTTTCTTACCTCTAATATCCCCGCTCATATTTATACGAAGGTCCAGAGGGATGGATACCCCTTCTATGTCCTGCAAAAAGGCAGTCAGAACATGGCCTACCTTTTCATCCAATGTCGTAGAGATATGCACGTTATCTGCATCCAGTGTGTCCGTCTCCAAAGAAAGCTCTAGGTCTACATGCACCTTGCCATCTATAAAGACGCCTCTTGTCTTTTCTATTTTCGCATTCTCTGCTAAGTCTGCGAGGCCGGCACATGATAAGCCCTCACATACTTCTTCTATGCCGACTCCTTCTGGCGGCTTCGTCCATGTTTCAACATAGCCGACAGTCCCTTCTGTACGGATTGCAAACGTAGCTGTGCTGCCTTCATGCAGGCGCGTAGCGGCGCTGTCTGTTGCAGAGCTGTCCGTTGCTGCAGCATCAGGAAGCATTGTAACACGATTGAATTCTAGAGCATCCAGCCCCAGTAATCCTTCGAAGAAGAGCTCATCTATGAGCTCGAAAGCAAGCTTTGCTTGTATCTGAGCCTTATCATCAGCGCTGATATCCTCAATGCTGTCAGACGCAGATGCCAGACCTGACGAAGAGCCACTGCAAGCGCCTGCCCCATCAAGTATCTCATCTACACATCCCATATAATCAAAGGCTTCTTCGTCTTCGCTGGGGAGATCAAAAGCGCTGCCAGGCAGTATTGTGCCATCGAATACGCCATTTTCTATCAACCCTAAATAATCAGAGTGTACCCCATCTTCAGTTTCATTCGCTCCAACTACGATTTGCTCGTGTATAAATTCACGAACCCTACCTACAAAGCCTCCAGGCTTAGCAGAATCATCAGTGGCTGCCAGCGCAGCAACAGCAGCGATAAACTCCTGCGCCACTGGCAGGTTTATCTCACCAGTTATCACCGACTTGGGCGAGAGGGTAGGGCTTTGGAAGCACTCGCGATCCTTCTTGCAATACTTCGTGAAAGTAAGCTGAGGAATTGCTGCAGAGATATTCATGAGGTCTTGGCTGCCATCCTTTGTATGATAAGAGAAATCGCCTTCGATTTTTACTCCCTGCGCAGTCAGGTTAAAAAACTCTGTATAGCCCTCCTCATTACTTACAATAGCGCTCGTCAAGCTTAGATTGAGGTCCAGAGCTCCCAAGTCCACAGTGCTGTCAGCCAACTCTACAGACTGGACTACTTCCCCTTCCTGATTCTTGAGGTCTAGGGTAGGGGCCTCGCCGTCTATCATAATACGCATATCGCCACAGGATGGGCATGTAATGCTGCCAATACTGAGGAAGAGGCCGTCACGCTCTGTTCTTTCTTCGGGATTATCCTCTGCTTGTCCTGGTATGCCATTCATTGCAATGATATTTTGGAGGCGCAGAGCAATCTCGTCTTTTTCTGTTTCTACGCGAATATTCTCCGGCAATAGCAAGCCCGCCAGCCCCTCTACATTGCTTACTGAGACATAGAGCATAGATTGCTGAAATTGATCAAAAACTAGTTTCCCTTCTTCATCCTTCTTAAGGCTGAGCATGAAGCCCGGCCTTAGAGTAGAAAGTTCCCGGTAAAGAGAGCGATCTTCTCCCTCCTGAATTGGCCCAACCATCTCTCGGTAATAGGAAGAGAGCGTCAATGCGCCTGTTTCCAGCTCCCTATCCTCAGGCGAAGAAGAGGCCAGCTCGCTCCAATCGCCGGTAAACTCATAATTTCCACGCACTTGCAGCCTGCCACCTGATCTTCCAATACCAGTAAGCGCCAAATGCGAGCCTTCCTCCATGTCATACTCTATGCCCAGCTCGCTATCAGAAAACTGCCCGCTCACAAAGAGCTCAATGCCTGATTGCTCTCCAAAGAGCACAGCAAAATTTCCACCTTCTTGGAATTTGGTAAAGACAGTATAAAGATTGCCTAGATCATCTCTTTGCAACGCGGTATACACACGCATATTTTCCCCTGCCTGATAAGCCTTCTTGCCCGCAGCGTCCTCGTTCTCAAGCCTAAAGTCTCCCTGCAGGTCTACCCGCACCTCTTCGATTACATTGAGAGCTCCGTGCACGCCTCCCTCAAAAAAGCTGCCAGCATAATTGATCAGCCCAGACGAGGACATCACAACAGCAATAGAGCTTCCCTGATTTAGACTTGCATCCCAAATAGCATCATTGCCCGCATTGCCTGCATTGCCCGAATTAGCAAGGGAACTTAATATTGTCATTCCCACGCTTCCCAGACTTGCTTTTATCTGCGCCGCCAGCTTCTGTTCTGGTGAGAGCTCTTTATCCATATTTACAGCAGCTTGTATACCTTCTGGAGTATTACTGCCCATGTTCACAGTAATTTCTCTCATTTTATCAGCTGGCGCTGTTTGCGCTGGAGTCTCCATATAAGCGCCGCCGGGCAAGGCAGCGCATGCGAAGCCTTCACATTGCCAATCCTGAGCCGTTTGTGCTAAAGGATCTACCGCCTCCGTATCTACGCCTGGCTTAGAGGCATCTGAGGGAAAATCCTCAGAACTCAGATGCAAGTCGTTTTCTGCAAGAGTTACCTGGAAAGTGATATGATCACTAAGCGTTTTGAGATGTCTGAATGTCAGCAGCTTGGATAGAGAGAAATTGTTTATTTCCTCCTCGCTAACAAGGTCCAGATTCATTTGCAGAGCGAGGCGATCACAAGTCCTCTCACCATCTTGCGTAACACAAGAATCCCTATCTTCTATGTAATAGGTGCCTATATGCAAGCCTTGTGGATTAAGCATATCTATGGCCTCTTCGTCAGTGAGATCGCGGCCGAGCACCCTCTGCAAGCGCTCTTTCTGCTTTTGCAACTCCGGCGTCATCGTTATAGGCTCATTATTAGCGAAGTACTTCTCCTCGATCAGTTGCTTTGTGGCCCCAATTGTGAGCGTAGCGCCAACAGCCAGCTTCACCGCCGCCTTCATCCGATCTTTCAGAGACATGCCCAGCTTATCATCTGGGTGCTGGAGGACGGGCCTAAGTTTGCTTACGTCCATTCTAAGTTTAGACATATCCGGCTTATCTGGGGGGGTCTTGAGGGCCTCCAACATGCCGGCGCCTAAAAGGGTCACAAAGCTAACACCTAAAAGCATACTATCTTTTGTACGCCATGCAAAATATCCATCGAGTCTACGGCAAGCCTCATCGCTGTCTTCACACTCGGGAGCTTCCCCATCGTCACTGCGTTCTAGTTTGTTTCTTAGGAAGCCTAGCTGATCTAGCTGCGCTAGAACGCTTATACCTGTTATGCTCTTGAAGATGGCATCCTGAGTCTCCATGCTAAAAAAGCCACCCGTCTCATCGGTATTTCTAAGCGTTGCTTCCAAGAGGTGCATATCTTCTATGCCTGTATGCGCCTCAATGAAGCTATAGGCTATGCCTTTGAAACCTCCATAGCTTTCCATGACATCACCAGCTTTTACATGCCCTACAAATTCGTCGAGATCAAGCGTACCATGTTTGTACCTGAGCTTTCCTGACCAACTATCATCTTGGTGCAGCATAAGATCGAGTTTAATATCTTTGTACACAAAGCCCGCATCCCAAGATCCACCTTGGCTATAGCCGCCGTCAAAAACAAGATCACCCATGCGATACTCAAAGCCCACATCCCAAATCCCGCCTGTCTCGCCTGTATCTGCATCATAGCCGCCGCCAAGAGCAAGATCACCCATGCGATACTCAAAGCCCGTATTCCAGCCGTCATTTGTACTATAGGTAGCGCCAAGGGTTATATCATCCGTCTCATAGAAAAAGCTCGTATCCAAGCAGCCCGATGCGCCCCCCTTGTCATCATGATTGCACACAAAAGAGTAGGCTGCGCTGAGATTCACACGTCCATTGGAAAAACTACCATTTACTTTAGGGCCGCCAGGTCCCGTGCTTGCGCCAAAACCGATTTTCGTCAATTCTGTGACTTCATCCCTTGTTAGGTCCACGACAGGCCTGGATTCATCCAGATCTTCGTAATTGTCCAAGTCCACATCCGGTACCATGCTTGCTACCAGTTCTTCGAGATCAAGCGTGGCGAGATAGCGCCTGCCATCAAGCGTAGCATGTTCGTAATCGGGCTGCTCTCCTGCCGGAACCGTCTGGAGGCCCTCGCCAAGCCTTGCGTGAATTGTGCCCCGCTTGTCATGTCCCTCAGTGCTAAAATTAAGGCTGATGCTAAAATTGGGCGTGGAGGGGGCATCGCTGCCTTCCTCAGCAGACTGCTCGCCTTCCCCAGCAGAGGAGTCACTCCCCTTGCCTCCGAAGGGGAGCATGTTTCGCACTACATTGCCCACAGCGCCGACTGCATTGCTCACGGCGCCAGTTACTGTGTCTCTGGCATTAGTGAGGCCTTGAGCCAGCCCCTTCCCGACACTTGTTGTTGGGCCACCAGACTGACCGCCGCCCCCGCCAAACATATCAGTACTAAAATTCACGCCAAATGTGTTACTTGTGCTTGTATCGTGCACAGCAAGATCGTTTTGAGTCACAAGGCCGACAACGGTAAGGCCAGAGAGATCGCCATCCAGCATGCCTCCTTCAAGGTGCAGACCCCCGCCTATATGCCCGAATACAGCCCTTGCCTGAAAACCTGAAATGGAATCTGACCAAGCTTTGGAAGCCTTCGCCGTGCCTTTACCAAACTGCAGCCCTAGATCCGATCCACCAGACAGACTCACTCCCATGGAGGATTGCTTGGAATGGCTCTCGGCGGTGTCTAGAAGGGTTTCGATGTGTACCTTGCCATCCACATCCCAAAGCAGTATATCTGAGATGCCGGTAACGCCTGCAAAGGAGGCATCGCCATCTGTGGAGATGATGATGGCCTTACCCTCCCCAGCCCTCCAGTTCATATTGCTATATGTAGTAGCATGAGCCTCTGAAGAACCCTTGCTCATGTTAGCGCTAACACTAACACCTATGCCTGCAGTGACACTTGCGCCAGCGCTTCGAGAAGAAGACTCAGATTCATACAAGGCTGCCGCAGCGTGCACGTTGATGCCCTCTACCGCCCTTAGGAAGATATGCCCTCCCGCATCTATATCATAGGAGCCAAAGTCAGCAAAGCCCCCAACATAGATTTGCACATCGCCTTCCTCAGAGCCTATGTTGCCCATATAGACCCCCTCAGTCCTGCTAAAGCCTTCAGAAGAGCCCTTGTTATAGGCTGCAGAGAGCCCTATGCCCCAGCCTGCTGGGCTTGCAGCAATACCCAAACCAGCCGTAAATTCTTGGCTGCCAGAAGAGAACTCTTCCTCTACAAAACCAATCGCATTCGTTGCAAAGAGGTCTCCTCCTATGCGCATCTGCACACCCTGCACGCCTTGGATACTAGCGCTTGTAAAATGGGCGTCTTCATGCACTAAAAGCTGCACATTATGGCCAGCGTGCAGACGCGTCCCTCTATACTCTTGCTGCCCTGTATTTGTGGTGCTTGTATGCGCTTTATACTCTAAAAGGTCTATGCCTGCTGACAGGGACAACAAGTTAATGTTGAGACCAAAGGTAAGCCCCACTGTCCTTTCATACAATTCGTGAGTGCTCTCCGTATAGGCTCCTTCAACGTCCAATATGAGTCTTTGCGCCTCCAAGAGGATGTTGCCTGCAGCAACCACGTCTGTTGCAGAAAGCAGCATATCCCCGCTGCTCCTCATGCTCAAGTGACCGCCCTCAGCAATAGCCTGCGCCGCATTGATCGTCTCTCTTCTTTCTATATTCCATTCTTGGCGTGTACTCCTACTATATGTAAGGCTGAGAGGGCCAATGCCGAAGGATGATTTTTTCGTCCTGTGCGACTTGTCTTCGTTTTGTTCAAAGCCCTTAACAGCTACAAAGGCAATAGCGTCCAGCCTGCCGTCCTCTGTTTGCACAGAGCCATCTTCATTGAATAAGACATAGCCATTGCTGTCCCTTTGAATTGTATCTCCGCCCACGTTGATGCCGCCAGCTGAGCTTAATGTCGAGCCGGCTACTAACATGCTCTGCGCGCTGATGGAGAGCCCGCCTGTGCCGCCTCCACGCAGGTGAGAACCTACCACGATATCCCGATACGTGGCATTAAAGAGAGACTCAGTATACCTCTTCTTTGTCAAGAAGCCCCTCTTTTTCCAAGTCCTAAACGTGCTTATTTCACGATCATATTTATCTATCACATGGGCTAAGGTAATCTGCCCGCCAACATCCAGGTAAGCGCTGTTTGCTCCGCCACCTAAGACGATCTCAGCCCCATAGCTCGTTAAATCGCCCCCTATCTTGAGGACGCTTGCGCCTGTCTTGCCAAGGTGATACTCGCTCACGTGATTCGTAACGCGGCTTATATCTATGCTAAATTCCTTATATTTCTTCGTGGGTTTTACAACATCGCGTAAGGCGTTCATCACTTCCCAGGCATCCTTAAGAGCGGCAATAAGCTCTTCCTCGCCCTCCAAGGCCTCTTCCAAGCCATCTCCCACAGCGTCCAGGGCCGCATCTTGCACATCGTCTATGCCCTGCTGAAAAGCATCCCCGACATCGTTTGCGCCGGCCCGCACAGCATCTGTAACACCATCAAGGCCTTCATTACGGTAGGTATCCCAAAGACCTCTAAAACCTCCCACGTTCTCCCAAGCATTTCCAGCGCTTGCCAGCACGCCTGCCCCACCATTGCGCAGAGCATTTAGAATACCTTCTCCGCCGCTGCGCAAAGCCGCTCCCACGCCTTCAAAGCCGCCCATTTGCTCCCAAGCCTCTATAATCTCATCACTCAGCCCCATGTTCCTAAAGACCTGTTCATAAATCCGCAGGCCTCTCGTATCGCGCAGATCCAATGACATTTCTGTCGTGACCTCTATTGCGCTTAGGTGCATTTCACCGCCAATCTGTACCATACTTGAGCCTTGCACGCTTACTATATCCGCTACGCCTATCCAGTCACCATGGATATCAGCATACAGGTCTCCGTGCACATCCAAGCCGGCAATACGCAACTCTTCCTTATTTCCATTAGTTGCGCCAGGAGCGCCTGCGCCGGGATACCCGGGGACGCCAGCGCCAGGGTTCCCAGCCATACAGCCCGGTATAGAAATTCCATATAGGCCGCCGCTATATCCACGCCCCGCTGCTGGGAAGTCAAAGTCGTCAAATTCACCAAAGTCGCAGCCACCAGGCACACCATCAGTTTGCGTCTCTGATTCGCTTACCAGCTCAGAAAGATTATGGAAAGAGCCTTCTGTTGATATAAGAGTCAGGTCCTTTGCCGTGATCTGAGCATAATTTACAATATCGTCTTTTGCCTTCAAGCTTAGGTCTCGCTCTGGATTAGCGCCGAGTAAATCCGTGACCGTGTGATCTATAGTAATACCGTGCGTTGTGGTTTCAAAAGCAAGGGCATCCTGCACTTCAGAATAACTGACATGCTCACCCCAGCCTGCAAAATCAATCTCTCCAGCTTCTTTTACAGAGAAAGAGCTTGTGGCTATGATATCTGCGCCAGCACGAGTTATCAAACCTTCTGCAAGACCCAAATGAGTATTGGGAGATATTATAGAAGCGCCGGTGATATCAAGGCCTGTTTGGCCTTCTATATACGTGCGCTCCACAGCACGCAAGTTGCTGCCAACAATGCTCACCCAGCCCGTCTCAGCTATCACACGCGATTGTATCGTGTTCCAATCTGCGCCATCAAGGTCTGCATTACCGCCAGCTGTGATGAAAAGGCCATCTCCTGGGTCAATATATGGCATCAGGCCTGGCGCTCCTGGATCCACGACGGCACCGTCTTCAGTCCTTTCTAGCCCCTCAGGCGCCTCAGGCGCTGGCTTGGATTCCCCTGGATCCGGAGGAGGTGGAGAACCACACGTAGTTTCCACTGCCTGCTTCAACGCTTGCATCCCAGCCAAGTCAGGCGGAGGCCCTCCGTTCGTGTCCTGGACACCTTGAGCGCAAGTTTCAAATTCCTGTGTTAGTCTCTCATGTACCTCTGTTGCGGTTTCAGTATCGGTTGCTCTTGACCCGTTTTCTCCCCATTCCGCCTGCCAATCAACTATGTGCTCTTCGCGTTTTGCGTGTTGATCGAGAGCTATCATGTAATTGTCGTACCCTATCCTTGCCATCCTTCTATCCATCCATGGCTGCAATGTCTGCTGGTCCATCCGCAGCTCTGCTTCAGACTTCACGCTGCTGCCTGCTATGAGCGTGGTATTTCGTCCGATCACATCGCCGTCGATTGCTGTTATGATCATTTTCTCGCCGGCAATCCAATTCGCATTGTCAAAATTCACATTGCCCTCTA
>CBDETG010000009.1:0-7875 GCA_965242745.1 Leptonemataceae bacterium | reverse complement strand
TGCTAAGTTCTGCGATGGCATACTGGAAGTTGCGCTGCCTTTGCATGCAAAGGCCCAGCCTAAGCAGATAAGTATCAAGCCAGTTTAGCACAAAACAAGACAGCTAAGGCCAAGAGATCAGGCCCAGCCTCTATTCTAAATAGGGGCTGGGCTTTTTTCTATATATAAGGGCGCTACTGAGCGCCCGCGCTCCCTGAGACCCTGTGCTACTGATGCCCAGCACTAACGCGACATAACGCGGCGCCCAGACTCCGTATATTACATCCCCGCCCCAGTCATGACTACAACGCACACGAACCCCCTGCGCCCAACGCGACATAACGCGGCGCCCAGACTCCGCATATTACATCCCCGCCCAGTCATGACTACAACGCACACGAACCCCCTGCGCCCCAGAGCCCCGCCGCCACCCCTACTCAGAAGCGGGATACACAAACTTGCGCCGCACCTTGTGCTGGACGGCATTTGCGCCTGTGCCTTCCTGAAAGGTCAAAGCCAGCCAGAAAGACTCGCCAGCGGCGATGCCGCTGATGGAGCCGCCGGTGGCGCCTGAGGCCGTCCATGTTGCGTCTGTGTTGGGGGTGCCGTCATCGTTTTCGAGGGCGACGGAAGCTACGCTGATGCCTGTAAGCAAGTTGTAGGTGACGGTCACGGCGGGCTGGCTGAGCGTATAATAAAAGCCCGTGCGCGGCGCAGTTGCCGTAGGCTCGCCGATGGCGACGGGCTCTTCATCTGTGCCGCCATCGCCGTCGTGATCGTGGGTGAATGTGACGTTTGCGATGGAGCCATAGAGGCGCTGGTGCGGGAGCTCCTGGCCGCAGCAGAATGTGCCGCCGGCTACGCAGTTTGCGGGGGTTTCGTGATCGTAATCAGGGAGCAGCTCGCATTCGTTGATGTCCGTTGTCTCGGAATTCGTATTGGGATCATCGGCGTACAGGAGGCGGGGATGCTCGTTTGCGTTCTTTACCCAGTTTGCCGTAGACCAGCCGTTTAGCTCGTCTGTATCGTTATCTGTTTCGTCATCAGCAGCGTCGAGATCAAGGGCAAGGGCGCGGATCTCCGCATCCGTTTGATTGACGCAGACGCTGCAGGCAGTTGCGGTTGGAGTGCCCGCCAGCCGACCAATGCCGCCGTTGCCTGAGCCTGCGCTGTCCACGTAAAGATTGCGGCCGCTGTAGGTGATGCTAGTCCCGGTAGCTTGGCCAATGAGGCCGCCCCTTGTGCCGCCGCCAGAGACAGCGCCCGTGCCATATACGTTCTGAATGCTTGAGGAACCACTTATGATTCCCAGCAGAGCACCGGCTGAACTGCTTTTGGAATAGACCGCTCCGCGCGCATAGCTGTGGATTATAGACACGCTTTGATTATTCCCTACCAGCCCGCCGACTCGGGAGCTGCTGCCCGCAACAGGGCCCAGGGCATAGCTGTTCCTGACGACAGACTCTGAAGAGCTCATAAACCCTGCCAGACCACCTGAACCGTCAAAAAGAATAAGATCCCCTTGAACTGCACCAAGGGCTGCAGCAGCATAGCTGTTATTTACGGAAATATGCCCCCCGTTTATCGCTCCTATCAGACCCCCTGCAGTTGCCCTGTTGCTATCCAAGATATGCCCCAGGACATAGCTGTTGCTGATACGCAGTGTTACAGTAGCTCCCAGGTTGAAATTCTGATCTGGGAATAACCCTATGAGGCCGTCAGCTGGACCATGCTGCCCGTGATCAGGAAGCCACTGTTAGTGGTAGAAGTGATGCCCGCCACGAGGCCGCCCAGGCCGCAGAACGCGCTGCTGTGGCTGGCGCTGCAGCTGAGGCTGCCCTGCGCCCGCACGGCGATGATGCGCGTCTTGTGCCAGGTGCTGTGCCCGGCCCCGGCGCAGAGGAAGCTGACATGGATATGGGAGCTGGCGTCGCTTGTGCTGGCGATGGCTGCGTTTTGGATATGCAGGTTGCGTATCACGCTGCCGTTGCAGTTATCGATAAACGAAGCGTTTGCGTCGTCATCGTTGGTCTTGGTGATTTGCATGTTGTTTATGGCCCGGCCGTTTCCATCGAGGATGGCGGTAAAGGCGCCCGTGATGGGCTCGAAGTTGCTGTCGTCATCAGCGCTATCCTGATCATCGGCGGCAAGGTCGATGTCGGCCGTCAGCTCGTAGCCGCAAAGGTAGGCGCTCACGAGCGTAGAGCCGCCGGGCAGGGAGCCGCTGGCCAGAGAGGCTACGCCCGTTGCGTCCACAACGTGATAGCCTACGGCCTCAGCGCAGTTGGAAGTGGCGCTTTCGGGCGCCCCAGCAATCACCGGATCCGCCGTGCTGCTCGTTTTGTAGCTTGCGCCAGCCAGGTCGTGGCGTATGTTGTCCAGCTCGCTTGCTGTGGCAATTTCAATCAGCCCGTCGTTATCGTCGTCTACGTCCTCGCTGTTCTTGCAGCCATCGTTGTCCGGGTCGGGGTCGGCGCTGGTGGCTGAGCCCGTTGCTCCCTGCGGGCAGGCATCAGCGATCAGGTTTGTGTTGCAGTCAGCCAGCAGCGTATCAGGCAGGCCGTCATTGTCGCTGTCTCTGCTGGCGCAGGTCATAGTGGGGAAGGCATCCTCGTTATCAAAGACACCGTCGCTGTCCCCGTCCACACCGCAGGCGCTTCTGGCGGCGTTGCGATCAGGCGCATCACCGCTGCAGGTCTGGCAGTCGCCGTCTGCGGTAGCCACGCGGTCAGGCATGGCGATGCAGGCCGCATCTGTAATGCATTCGGCGTCTTCCAGCACGCTAAAGGCATTGTCACTGAGGCTCTGGCAGTCCTGCGCACTCATGCACGCAGTTTTTTCCATATTACGGATGGAATCATCTCCCGTGCAAGTTTCACATACGCCGTCTGTGGTAGCGACGCGGCTACTTGCAGCAATGCAGGCCGCATCCGTAATACATTCGGCGTCGTTTAGCACGCTAAAGGCGTTTTCGCTGAGGCTCTGGCAGTCGCCTATGCTCATGCACGCGGTTTTTTCCATATTACGGATGGAATCCTCGCCCGTGCAGGCCTGGCAGACTCCGTCTACAGTGGCAACGTGGCCGGGCATGTCCTGACAGGCGCCGTCCGTAACACAGTTGGCCTCGCCCAGCAGGCTATAGGCGCCAGAGCTACCAGTTTGGCATTCGTCTACGCTGATGCAGGCTGTTTTGTCCACATTGCGCACGGGTTTATCCCCGCTGCAGGCCTCACAGTCGCCGCTTTCGTTTATGAGCTGGTTTTCCACAGAGGTACAGGCGGCCTCAGTGATGCAGGAGCGCCCGTCCACGTTGAGCAGCTTGCCTGAGGCCGCACGGCAGTCGCTTTCTTTTATACAATTGGGCGGGCTTGCGGTCGTATCTGCGATCTCGCCTTCGTCGCAGTTTAGCACAAAGCAGCTGTTATCCTTGGGATTGTGTATCTCCCTGCCCGTGCACGTGACTTGCACTTCGCAGGTGGGCTTTTTCATCGGCTTGTACTCGCCGTCTGGGCAGTTGGCAACACAGGCCGTGCGATCCGCATTGGGAAACTGCGGCGCCGTGCATTCTTCGCATTGCTCGTTTTGTAGAATCTCGCTGCCCGTGCAGCTCGGCGTTCCGCCGCTACTTCCAGAGCCGCCACCTCCGCCGCTGCTCCCGCAGCCGCCGCAGTTGCCAAGAAAGGCAAGGGACAAACTGAGCGCAGCGAGCGTCATAAAACGAGGGCTAAACAAACGCAATGCGTCCAAGCGAAAACTGCGTGCGCGAAAGCTGGCTGTGCAAAATGTGAGTACGCGAAGGCCTGCTCTGCTTAGTTTCTTAAATTGTGACATGTTCATGTCCTCCTTTGCAATGTGCCTTTGCATCTTTCTCATCTTTGTAATCCTCCAAATACAACATATGTGACGTCATCAGGCACGAGGCCCGATGACATTGTCACATATGCCCTAGAATGTACGCATGAAAATATAGCCATAAAAAATGTCAACAAAGTTTCGCCTGAAAATTTTTGCCAATGTGCTATTTCAATTTCAACATGAGCTGTAAAACATTTGCGTGTTTGCAGCTGTAGAGACTGTGTCAAAAAAAGTCATGGCAAAACTTGTGTATAACTTGAAAGCACAAACAATACAATACAAGAGGCATGTCGTTTATTGAAGATATTACTGCGATCATCTGTGAGCGCGCAGCGAGAATAGTGGCTTTGCAAGATTGGCAGCGCATGCTGCGCACTGTTGTCTACAGTTGTGATCCCGGCAAAGCATATCAAAAGGGCTTGGTGGAGCAGACGAATGCTATACTCGACAAAGTATGTACCATCGCTCCTTTGCTCATGCAAAAAGATATTTACAGATTGTTGAACAACATGCACAGAGTTTCATGGAATGGCCGGATGGCCCGTAGTCTATGCTTGTCCTAATTTGAAATTGAAATAACAATAGTGTAAAAAAATACTTTTCCCTCCAAAAAAAGCATGACAATTCAGGCGCAGAGAATATCTTGGACTTATGAAAATTTCCAATGTACAATCCATTTCTTTTCTTGCGCAATGCGCTTTACTTATTCATCTTGCCTTTTTGCCTTCATGCAGTTGGCTCAAGTCTCTTTTTATCCCTCAACCAATGGCAGTCATTGAAACTCCACATGGGGAAATCAAAATCCGTCTCTTCCCATCTGTAGCTCCTAAGCACGTGGAGAGCTTTATCAAACTCAGCAAAGAGGGCTTCTATAATGGAACAACTTTTCACCGCGTTCTTCCTGGCTTTATAATTCAAGGCGGTGACCCGCTTAGCAAAGATCAATCCAAACGCGGATTACATGGCACAGGCGGGCCGGGTTATACGATCCCTGCTGAATTTTCAGACCGTATGCATGTGCGGGGTACTCTTTCTGCGGCGCGTTCCACAGACCCAAACAGCGCAGGCTCTCAGTTTTTTATCGTGGTTGCAAATTCCCGATATCTGGATGGCAAGTACAGCGTCTTTGGGGAAGTAGTAGAAGGCATGGAAGTTGCTGACAAAATTGCCCTGGAAAACAGAGACAAGGCGAATAACCCCCTTACTCCTATGACAATGAAGGTGCGTATTTTAGAACCAGACTAAAAGCAGCTTTTGGCAAGTACTCTTTTATGGAAAAAAGTGCTTTTCTTATATTTTTTATATGAAATAATGTTGTCAAGTGCACGCAAAAGAGGAGGTGCGTTACTATTATGAATATTGCAAAATATGAAAGTGTGGCACATTATATTATATATGCTGCAAGGAATGCGCCAGAGCATAAAAAAATCGGGTATACAAAATTAAATAAGATGCTGTATTACTCTGATTTTTTGAGTTATTTTAAGTATAAAAAACCAATCACTGGCGATTCTTATATAAGAAAACAGCACGGGCCTGTTCCTGAGAAAATAGAAATGATTGTTGGCAATTTGAAGAAAAATGGAAAAATTATAGAAATTCCACAAATATTTGAATCTGGACATCAAAGGAAAAAATTACTGCCGATGAGTGAGCCGGACTTAGAAAACATAGACAAAACGGCATTGCCTATTATACATGAGATGATAGAATCTCTTATAGACTTTTCAGCTCAAGAAATAAGTCAATTTTCACATGATATAGTATGGAAATCTTTCAAGATGGGAGAAAAAATACCATATTATATGTCTTATATAGTGTTTGGCTGCTGCGATGTAAATGATTCTGATATGCTTTGGGCGCATGATGTATTTAAGAGAAGTAGTCGAGCAGCATAGCGCTCAAAAAAGTAAAGATAAAATATGTTCTGAAAACAAAAGAGCATGTGAAGTCATTGAAGCTATAATATGTTTAATTGCTAGATCAAAAATAGAAGATGATGACAGCATTGAGAATTGCCTATTCATTGATAAAGATCAACATGGCAAATATTACTTATATCAAATTGAAAACATAAATATCGTATACAAAGTTCCCATAGATGAAAGCTTATCTAAGCCTCAAATATACATAGAAGATATTCAGCTGAAGATGGATTAATCTTATCTATAGCTCTTGTTTTGGCGCAAAGAGCAAAAATGTTTTTCTACTGCTGTCCTTTTGTTCGAGTATCTTGAAGAGCCCATGAAGGCTCCATAGCAGCCTGGATGATAGGTCATAGCGCCCTAGCTAGTCCTTAATATGGAAGAGCTTAGCGTGACTACTTGCGGGGTATAAGGCTTTGTGGAGCGCCTTGAGTATCGCGCGCGCTTCTTGTTCCTGCAGAAAACAGCCTAACAAAACATTTTCCTTATCAGGCTCATCTCGCATCTCTATACGAAAGGCCAGTTGTTCCAAATACATATTTCTCTTGATATCTTTGCAGGCATAGGCCTTCTTTTTTTGAAAGGCAGGAAGCCCATTCAAGCTCTTTGTTAGTTCTCTGGCGCGCTTTTGTGGATAGCTACCCACTTTGATGATATAACTGCCTTCCCGCATGTCTTGGCTTTTCCCCAAGTTTGTGAAGCTTTTCTTAGGAGAGCCCAGCGCCCTGCTCACCTTCTTTGCTTTTTTAGGTTTTTTGGGGGCATATTCAGGCCGTAATTCATCAGGCCGCTTAACGATCTCTGCTTCGATAGCCCTTGCCTTGCCTATAAAAAAGCCCAGCCCTACCCCCAAACTAAAACAGCAGAGGCCCAAAGCAAAAAAAGAACTGAGGGCAAAATGTATCCCCTTGGATTTCCGAGGAGTATCTTTAGGAAGTACCGGGTCGCGATGCGCAGCTGTTGCAGGCAGGCTTTGTTCAGGCTGTCTACGCCATGAGAAGTCAATATCTTGCATATAGGTCCTCTACTACCAAGGCAATTCTGCTGGGGACAAGCAATCTATTGTACTAAAGAGATGCAGCATGCAAAGTGCTGAGCTTAAACAAGAAAATACGCATTACCTGTTCAAAAGCTGCAAAACTGTTTGTGACTTCAAGTTTGCCTGCGCAAGCATGGCTGTTGCTGCTTGGACAAGGACCTGATAACGCGTAAAGCTGCTTATCCGCTCTGCCATGTCTGTATCTCGTATACGCGATTCTGCCGCCTGCATATTTTCGTAGGTCTGCATTAAGCTTCTTGCCGTATGCTCTAGTCTATTTTGGTAAGCGCCTAAATCCGCCCTTTGCTTCGATATGCTCCATAAGGCATCATCCGCCATGGCAATAACTGCGTTTGCTTTCCCGGGAGAACTTAAAGAAATAAAAGTTAGTATGGTAGCGTTACGCAGACCTAAAGCTGCCGCAGTCATAGTATTTACATAAATCCTCTCCCTTTGATGTATATTAGGTCCCATATGAAACCACATAGATGCAGAGGGATTAAGACGGCTGAAAGCGCCTGTAAAGAGATTGATTTTGTTAAATTCTGCCTGCGAAGCCACGCGGTCTATTTCATCTACAATTTGCGATATTTCCACCTGTATCTGCTGGCGATCCTCGCCTGTGTAAATGCCGTTAGCTGCTTGGACAGCCAGAACGCGTATGCGTTGGACTAGTTCCTGAGTTGTGTGCAAGTAGCCCTCTGTAGCTTGAATAAAGGAAATACCATCTTCGGCATTACGCGTGGCTTGCCTCAGGCCTTGTATTTGGGAACGCATCTTCTCCGATACAGCCAAGCCTGCGGCATCATCTGCAGCCTTATTGATTCTCATACCGGAAGAAAGCTTCTCCATGTCTTTGGAGAGGCCCGTATCCATATTCTTCAAATTTCTGTGTGAAAAAATAGCGCTGATGTTATGATTGATAATCATTATGATCTTGTACTCCTTTCTAAAGAATTTCGGGAACTATAGGCTTTCATACGCTAATTTTTTTGCTCTGCTGCGCTAAGAAATGAAAAATTGCTGAAGTAGATGAACGTACCTAAAGTAACTATGAATGCTTGCTAAAGGGAAATT
>CBDETG010000008.1:0-9502 GCA_965242745.1 Leptonemataceae bacterium | reverse complement strand
TCTTTTGGATATTCATAACTTTCGCAAAATAAAGAGACGAAAGGAATTGTAAAGACAATTTTATATTTTTTCACTAGGCTTCTTAAGCTAAGAAAACCCGCGCGAATATAAGACTTCCTGACACAGGAGCTGCCGCTATAGTCTTTAGCTGATGCTCTATGCTCAGTGATGCCGCATAAAGACATCTATAGCAAGAAAGCCTGCAAGTAGAAGAAACAAGATCAAGGGATAAAAGACAGCAAAGGCCCAGATAAGCGAGCTCTCGTAGCGCATGTGCATAAAATAGAATAAAACAAGCCAGGCCTTGAAAGAAGCAATAACTAAGGCAATGACAAGATTTGTGGAAAAACCTCCTCCAAGGACTACTCCCCAATTCACATAAGAAGCGCCCACAGTGATCGCTGTTAAGGCAAGCAGAGCAAGGCCCACAGCGCCATAGACCCAAGTAGCCTGAATATGGCCGCGGCTTTCCTGTTTCGGGATATGCATAACTATTTCTTCCCTTATACAGCTAAGGCCGTGCAAAGCAACTATTTTTTACTAAGAAGCGGCATATTCTGGGCGCGCATCTCATGCCCTGCAAATTTGTGATTGTTTTTTTGAGACGCTGCTGCTCTTATGTATACAGTTAATGAATCTCAGCTCGTGGGAAAAACTCAAATCAGCATGCAAATCATCCTTGCAATATGCCTATAGGCAGCAATGTTTTCAGACAGAAGAGCTGCAATCTAAGGCCATATACAAAGAGCACAAAAGCCTTATCCCTTTTGGCTTTAAAGTCTATTCTCAAAACGATGAAGACGGTATCCTACAGGAAATTTTCAAACGCATTGGTGTCTAAGCAATAAGACATTTGTGGAATGCGGCGTTGGGAATGGATTAGAAAACAATACGCTTTATTTGTTGATGCAAGGCTGGCAGGGGCTATGGATTGAGGCCCATAAGCAGCGCTGTAAACGTATCGCCTGCGCTTTGCATGAGATCATCCAAAAGCAACAATTACGTTTAGCGCATGCTGTCCTCGACTCAGACAATGGCAACGAAATCATTAAGGCCAATCTTCCTGTCAGCTCTATCGACTTGCTTTCTCTCGATATAGATGGCAACGAATGGTATATCTTTGATTCGCTTACAGCTCTTGAGGCAAGAGTTGTGGTTATAGAATACAATGCCAAGTGGCGCCCGCCGCTGGCTTTTTGTGTGGAATACAGGCCTGACTTGCGCTGGTCAGGGGATGACTATTTTGGCGCTTCCTTGCAATTTTTGGAGACCCAAATGCGCAAGAAAGGCTATCGCCTTGTGGGATGTAGTTTGAGCGGGGTAAACGCATTCTTCGTAAAAGAAACAGAGATGCAAAATTTGTTTCTTGCTCCCTATACGGCAGAAAAGCACTATCAGCCCCCGCGCTATGAGCTGTGTTTTCGGAATGGATTCCCTCACTCGTACAAAAGCGTGATGGCCGTATACCGAAGCCGTCATGCAATGGTGGGAAAAACCTAAACAGCATGCAATCATACTTGCAATATGCCTATAGGCAGCAATGTTTTTTAGTTACTATACTAAGGCCGTATATATTTATGCTTGCAATCATACTTGTAATGCTAAGTCATGTTAGTCATAGCTTTGTTTTAGAGACAAGGCTGGCATTCTCTTAGCTTTGTGAGAGTTTAGGCTTGCGCGCCCTTGATATGGATAAAGTCAGCCTTCTGTCGGGGGATGCTCGTTTCTGGACTTGGACAATGTGAGCCTTGCTAACTGGCTTGCGTGATTAGCCTTCTTGTCTGGCAGAGCGCGTTTTTTATTAAGCTGGGAATGATCTTACTAGAGCTCTACTTATATGCGATTGCAGTATAACTTTCGCCTTAGGGCCTCCAGACTTTTTCTAAAGTAGGCGGGACATAGGCAGGCTGTTTTTCAATGCGCTCCTTTTCCTATCTCACTTTTGTCCTGCCTTTGTTTTATTGCTTGAGCTTCCTCACTTTGATCTTCTTTTTTGTCAGTTTTCACGAAAAATATGAAGGCTTCTTAGAAAGCCTGGCAAGCAGACCAGAGCAAAAGACCTTCGAGCCTCAGCATAGCAGGCAGATTACAGAACAAAGGCATAAGCCCTTAGCAAAGCAGAAGGTAAAGAGCAGGCAGGGTCAGCTGGCAATTTATATTCTCACAATCGAAGAGGGGCAGGGTTTGCAGTTATTCTGGTCCTTGTGGGGGCACACTGCAATTTTGGTCAAAGACAGGGCAAGCAATAGGGAAATTGTTTTCGATTACGGGGTCTTTCGTTCCTTAGGTCTTGATTTTCTCATTGGCTTTATAGAGAATCTGCCTGTCTATCTTTTAGATCTTGATACATGGGAAAGGACTCTGGCAAAATACCGCTACCAAAGGCGGAGAATCTGGGGACAAGAGCTCCTTGGTGATCCAAAGCGGCTTGAGGAATTCTATCGTAAGCTGAAGATACATGCGCATTCTAAAAATCGTTATTATGTTTACCATATGTACACGTATAACTGCACCACGATCGTAAGAGATTTGGTCAATGAATTCTTTGATGGTCACTTTCGTACATCTCTGGAGCTGCTGGCAAGGGATGACCCTAGTTTTAAGGAGCAGGCTGAGCAGACGATCTTCGACAAAGGCATGAGAGTTGCCTTGGCGGAGCCTCTGGCTTATATTCTGCTAAGCACTATTGGAGGGCACGGCATACATGTGGCGTCATCTTATTGGGAAAAATTATACCTTCCCAGTGACATGCTCCAATCCTTAGACAGCTATAGAGGCTTTCTCCTAAAAACGCAAGGGGGGGGGCTGCCTGCTGAGCATAGTCCCCTTGCGGGCTTGGATCGGCAAACAAGCGCTGCTTTTACCGGCGTAGGTCCGCTGGAATTGCTTAGTGACACGCCCGCAAAAAGGAGAAGCTCTGCATGGCTGCCATGGCTATGGGCGCTGCTATGTATGGCGCTCTATATGGGCCTTTTTTATATTGTTCCTTTGCTCTGGCACAAAAAGCGATGGAGCGCTTGGCTTGCTGGCTTTGCTTGGTGTAGTTATTATATCCCTGCCGCCTGCTATGGCACTCTCCTGACATATATTTACTTAGCGCATCCCACGCACTCCTTAGGCCGCCAAACAATAGGTTATCATTTCTCTCTCTTTGCCTTTCACCCCCTGCTCTGGCTCATGCCCTTTGTGCGTATTTTCCTGCAGCATATTGAGGAAAGCATACACAGCTTCTTTCTCTTTCTTACAGCTTTGGGGATGGTCCTTGCTTTTTTCTTAGCGCCTTATCAGGCGCTTGCGCTTTTTTTCGCCATGTGTTTGCAAGGCCTGATCTTACTTCGGATACGAAAAAGGGGAAGGCATAAAGATAAGTACTGAAGAGCTGAGCCTGTTTTAGCCTAAGCCGGGAAGAGCTCAAATAAAAGAATTCTTGTATTTCCTGTCTTGCTGTTCTCGCTGCTTTTGTAAGAATTGCCCCTTTGGTTCCCTAGTATTTCTTTCCCGCATTCTATCTTGAGAAGGATTTTGCGAATCGTATATAGGGCTGGAAGGCGTGCCAAGCAGGAGAGGCAATACAAGCTGCAAGGCAAAAAGCAAAAAAGCGATATGCAGGAGTAAATTGAAAGGGCAGGCAGACTTGAGTTTTGAGAGACTTTGGAAGGCAGAAAAATCTTCCTGCCAGAGTAATACAAAGCGCTCTAGTATTTTCTTAAAGAAATTGTCAGAAGCCATATACGTAGTTCATGCGCATATATACGCCCGGATTGTGATTGATGTACTCTACCATATTAGCTCTTGAAATTTCATATACCTCTACCTTAGAAAGGGAACGGAAAGTATAAGAAGAAGCAGCCTCTTTTTGGAGCGCAAAGATTTCGCCAAAAAAGTCGCCTAAGGAAAGCAGCTCAAGCACTTCGTCATCCTTGATAACATTTACGCTCCCTTGCTTGATAATATAGGCATTCTGAAAAGCCTTGCCTTCTTCTATAAAAGTATGTTCAGCCGGGTACTCCTGCAAATTCATGATCAATTCCAGCTGCGTTTTCTGCGCAGAAGTCATCCCCTGAAAGAAGCGGGAATTTGACAAGACCTCCCAGGTCCCTGTAGTGCGTATCTGCGTTAGGAGAGCAAATTTCTTTTCCAGATTGGAGCTCTTGATGAAATTCAAGAAAAGGTTTTTTTCTATAGTTAGGGCGGTAACATCTGTCTGCGCAATCACGCTGGCGCTGCGTTTTTCTCCCGTGATCAAAGCTGCTTCCCCAAAGTATTCGTAGGGACCATATTGCTTTGCGGGAGTATTCCTCGACATGGGCAGATGCGCGCTCTCTATTCCCTCTACGCTCACATTCCCGATGACAATGATGAAAAACTTGTCCCCAAAACTGCCTTTCTCAACAACTACCGTGCCCTTCGGATAGCTTTCTTTTTCTACAATACTTAGGAATTCCTTAGACTTCGCAATAGAGAAATCCCGGAAAATATCTATGTTTGCAAGGACATCCAGAATCTGCACGGCCTCTTCATGCTTAATAGGGGCAATAGGGGGGTAGCAAGTATTTTCAATTCCAAATGTCGCCAGCGTCAAATGCGTTTTTTGGGGCATGTCTTTACGTGCAATATGATAGACGGTGATCTTTTTTTGGATATCATCGGGAAGGCTTTGCAAATAATCTATGCGGGTATGCAGGGGAGGGATGCCCGCCTCATGATAAATGACCTTATGATGCCAGGGGAAATTCATAAGGTCTTTGTAGCGCGGCTCTGTAAGTACATTTTCCGCTAAAAGTTTTTTATAGATCTCAGGGTCATTAAGGTGATCTGAGGAATAAATAAAAGACTGGTCTTGGAATGTGAAGCTGAAGCCGAGGCTTGGTATGGAATGCAGGCCGTAGTGAAAATAAAATTCAGCCCCATGGATGATAAAAGAGCGCCCTATAATCACAGGAACGAACTCGAAGAGAGAAAAAAGCTCCTTGATGGGTATTTGCGTCAGGGCATGATATTTTTGAATGAAGGAATGCATTACGGTTTCTGTGGAATATATGGTAATACGATCTTCCTCCAGAATTTTCTGAAAGGTCCCTGCGTCATGGTCAGCATGGGTATGAGTCAAAATAACAGAATCGATCAGCTTGGGATTTACATTAGAAGTGCGCAGCCATTCTGTAGAATTCACAGGCGGGTCTACCATAAGACCCTTGCGCCGTATCCAAAGCAAAAAGCCGCTGGTGTTATCATCTATATCAAAGCCATGACTCGGCCCCAGACATGTAATACCAAGTAAGGGCGGCCGGTAAGGCTCTGCCGGCACCCTGCCTGTGTCATAAATAATATTAAATCCCACCTCCCCGGGAACATCTATATCCAAATCCCAGTCATGATCCTGGATTTTCAAGTCGCCATTGGAAGTTTTCTGAACTACCACGTTGTTGAAGCGCACCTGGTTATTCTTAAAAATGACGAAGTGCACCAAGTCTTCCAGCGTACGATTCCCGCGAAAATAATCCATCTCAGCTTTCATATCAGGATAACCATCGCTGTTTTCTCCATGCAGGTACTCAGAGCGGAGGTCTACCACGCTGGGCCCAAAAATGGCTTCATGTAAAACTGTAAGCAGCTGCTCACGCTGCTCTTTTGTGCATACTATATAGGTTTTCTTTTGGCGCAGGAAGTGGTTATAGTAGATGGGGAATTCCAATTCTGCTACAGATATGCCTTTATGAACATGAAAAAAGAGATTCGGGACAATGAAAATCTGAGGCGTGCTGCGCTCCAGCTGCATAGTATCCTTGATAGTTTCGGGAGGAGAGCCGACCTGCATATAACCTACAGAGGTTTCCACAAGATAGCCGCCGCGGGGCAGCGCTTTGTAAAGCGCTTGTTGCTGTGTTTGTAATGCTTCCATATAAAATAAGTATGCTACAAAACTCCTACAGAAATACGCTGGACAGGAGCCTTGTTACTTCCTCCATACAAATATAAGCTGGGACAACTAGGCCTTTCTTACAGCTCATAAACTCTTTCCTAAATTCAATTCAGGTGCTTATCCAAAAAACTCTGCAGCTTTGCTTTTGGAACTACGCCTGTGATGCGATCCACCGCCTTGCCCTCTTTATAGAGAATGAGCGTGGGGATTGCCGTTACTCCCGCTTCTTGAGCGGTGTTTTGGTTATCATCTATGTTGAGCTTGGCAAAACTTATGTCTTCCCTTTCCCCTGCAAGCTCCTCTATGATGGGACTCAGCATCTTACAAGGGCCGCACCACTCTGCCCAAAAGTCCACGAGCACTAAGCCCTGCTGCGTATGTTTACGAAAGTCAGCATCATTGATATTCTTTACCGCCATTTTATAGCCTCACTATCTTTTTTGTATATGCTTGGCTGCTCTGCAATGCTTTCTTGGCTGCCATGTTGCCTATAGAAAGTACTGCCTTAGCAAGTTTGCAAGTACTATTTTCCATATTCCCCGTACAAAAATCAAACACTATCTTCTAGTTTCTTACTTTTTTTGGCAATCAGACTTTCAATTTTTTCAGAAATATTTTCTAAGGAAGTCTCTATGCGCTCTTGTTCTGTGTGATTTCCTGTTATGATACATAATTGTTTTTGCATTTCCAGTATGTCACGTATTTTCTGCAAGTCATCAATTTCCTGCGTACTGAGTTCATGACGTGAGCGAAATTCCTGCGCCGTATACTGCGCTTCTTCCATCAGGAGATGCAAATAATCCTGCAAGGGGCGATAATATTCATGACGAGGGTCTTTTGTGCGTTCATACAACTTAAAATCATAGCAGTTCTTCAAGAAAATGAGAAAGCGGTAATGTATATCAGGGAAAGACCAGCGCCATTTGGATCCTTCTCCCAAGTCTTGTTTTACCTGTCGTATACAGCTTTTCATCTCCTGCATGAAGCGCAGCTTATATGGAGGATCAAAAATACTAAGTCTCTCCAGCAGAGCCTGATTTTCCGTCAAAGAAGCATTGAGCTGATTTCCAAAGACTTTGCACAACTCTGTCAAGGTATTAGACGTTTCCTTACGAGCTTGATCCAGATAATTAGGTATCTTCATGCCTTGAATCCTTTCAGAAAGCCGGGACATAAGAAGGAAGGTATTGACATAGGCTATGGCGATGCCGGCGCTTTGTATAGTAAAAAAAGGGCCTAAGTTCTTATCCCTTTTCGCCTGCGCCTTACTTTTGCCAAGCTCTTTCTTCAGGCTCTCAATTTTTGCTTTGTATGGTTCAATTTTTGCCTGATAAAGATTTTTCTTTTCAGAACTGGCGGGCATGAGACCACTTCTAAGACAAAGGAATAGTTATGTAAATACTTTTTTTAAAAACAGGAATCAGAAGTTCTGGGAAACTATGTATTTTGTTGTACTCAAGCGGCATTTCCCGCCTTGCTTAGCAAGGCCAGCCAATAGACTCTACTTTAGCCAGTCAAAGCCAAGCTACATAGATTGCAGGGGAGCTAAGCCAGCTTCTTTTGTTTCTTGCGTATCCATGATAAAATAAAGCCCGGCCTCTATCTCTTAGCTTGGCGCTTTACTGGCCTTGCCTGCTTTGTATCTTGCCGGCTTGTCTGGCTTTGTATAAGCAGTATTCGTATATCTTGTATGCTAGACTCTAGCTTGTCTATACGGGAGTCCATCCTGTCTATGCGTGAGTCTAGCTTTTGTATGTCTTGCCTTGTATTCGTCTCTAGCTTTTGTATATCCTGCCTTGTGTCTCTTATAGCAAAAAAGAGAGCAGTAAAGCAGACTCCCATGACTGTAAGTAAGGCAGGCAAACCTATAGCAAGTGTCCATTTAATCCAGTCAAAGCCAGACTCTAGCAAGGCGACTCTTTCACTTATTCCTTGTATGTCTGTAAGCTGCCCCCCGGCGCTGCCTGTGGGAACAGGTAGCAAGACCGCAGGCAAAGCTATACAAACCAGCAAGCAAAGCGTAAATAATAGTGTTAATCTTGTCTTCATTATGCGCTTGTCTTCTATCGCTTAGCTTGTCTCTTTACCTGCCCTTGCTTTGTATCCTGCCGGCCTATGTTTTGTATAAGCTGCATAAGCAGTGTTCTTATTTCCTTTATGTCTTGGCTTGTATTAGTCTCCATCCTGTCTATGCGTGAGTCTAGCTTTTGTATGTCCTGCCTTGTATTCGTCTCTAGCTTTTGTATATCCTGCCTTGTGTCTCTTATAGCAAAAAAGAGAGCAGTAAAGCAGACTCCCATGACTGTAAGTAAGGCAGGCAAACCTATAGCAAGTGTCCATTTAATCCAGTCAAAGCCAGACTCTAGCAAGGCGACTCTTTCACTTATTCCTTGTATGTCTGTAAGCTGCCCGCCGGCAGAGCTTGTAGGAACAGGTAGCAAGACCGCAGGCAAAGCTATACAAACCAGCAAGCAAAGCGTAAATAATAGTGTTAATCTTGTCTTCATTATGCGCTTGTCTTCTATCGCTTAGCTTGTCTCTTTGCCGGGCTTGCCTGCTTTGTATCTTGCCGGCCTGTGTTTTGTATAAGCAGTATTCGTATATCTTGTATGCTAGACTCTAGCTTGTCTATACGGGAGTCTATCCTGTCTATACGAGACTCTAGCTTTTGTATGTCTTGCCTTGTATTAGTCTCTAGCCTGGAAAATAAGAAAAATACAAGACTAGCTAGACCAATAAGACCAGCAAACAAGACTGGGAAACCTATAGCAAGATTCCATTTTAGCCAGTCTATACTAAGACTTAGCTTGTCTATCTTTAGCTGCATAGACTGCATGGGAGTAAAGCCCGTTGCTTTTGTTTCTTGCGTATCCATGATATATAATACAAAAGCCAGCTTGCTATAGTATAAGACTAAGCAAGCCGGCTCCCGGCCTTGCGCTCTATGAAAACACTAGAAGAAAAGCGCAAAACCTAATGCGCTGGTCTCATGCTATATAGAGACTATCTAAAGAAGCGCAAGACCAGAGCACTACTTTACAGCTAAGCTAAGAATTGCTGAGAGTCAAGCAAGAATTGCTATTGCAGGCGGGCCAGTCATAGCCAGCGCTTAGCTTTTCATTGCTAGTATTGAGCTCGCTTACTTTTTGCCTTAGGGCTTGCAAGCCTGCAGGGCTTTCTTCTTGTGACTCTTCCTTTAGCATATAACAAAGCAGCTATCAGACAAGAACAAGCCAGCCTTGAGCTACAAGCAGCCTAGTGTGCAAAATGTCTGTAGGTTTTACAATAATTGCTAGTCATGTCTAGCGGCCTTTGTTATTAAAAAGACTTTTTGTAATAACTAAAGGTATTGCGACTAAGTTTATTGTTGTAGTTGTCAAAAGAGCAATTAAAACAGGGTCGGATAATTTTTTTCAAGATACACTTGAAAAGCGAGCAAACAAGAAACAACCAACATCCAAAGACTTAATAAGCAGATAGCCCAAATACTAAAACCTTTCCTTAATTCTTTATTTTGCTCAATATTTGCAATGTAAGCGTCTTTCTTTTTATTTTCAAACTCATTTTGGCTAGGGTCTA
>CBDETG010000007.1:0-36403 GCA_965242745.1 Leptonemataceae bacterium | reverse complement strand
GCAACATGGCCCGCCATGTCCTGGCAGGCGGCGTCTGTAATGCACCTGTTGCCCAGCAGGCTATTTTCGCCGCTGCTGTTGCCTCCATGGCAATCGGCCTCGCTGATGCAGGCGTTTTCTTCTATATTAACGACCGGCATCTCGCCTGTGCAAGCTTGGCAGTCGCCATCCGTGTTTATGAGCTGGCCAGCCACAGAGGTGCAGGCCGTCGTGCTGATGCAGCTCTCGCCCTCCGGGCCTAGGAGCTTGCCTGGGGCCGTACGGCAGGCGCTTCTTTCTATACAAACGGGCGTGCTTGCCGTCGTGTCTGCGATTTCGCCTTCTTCACAGTTTAGCGTGATGCAGCTGTTGTCTGCCGGGTTGTGAGTCTCCCCTTCTGCGCAGCTTAGTTTTGTTTCACAGGTGGGCTTGTTCATGGGCTTCAGCTCGCCGTCTGCGCATGTGCTCACGCAAGCCGTCCTGTCAGAATTGGGATACTGCGGCGCCGTACAGGCTTCGCAGCTGCCGTCTTTTAGAATCTGGCTGCCTGTGCAAGTCGGCGTGCCGCCTGCGCTGCTGCCCCCTCCTCCATTCCCGTTGCTACTCCCGCAGCCGCCACAGTTGCCAAGAAAGGCAAGGGACAAACTGAGCAGGCCAAGCTGTAGCGAGCGAAGGCCCAGCCGCTTATACAAAATCTTATGTGCGCTATAGGGCGCAGGTCCCATAACAGATAAACAGTTTTTATTTTTCATAATACACGGATGCCAAACTGCGAATCTTATGTCAAGAAAAATTTTATTTTTCGCGCAACAAAAATGCCTGCTGCGACCTTTGTTTGTAGTATGCGGAGTCTGGAATATGCAGCGTGGGTTTTGCTGGAGCTGTGCATACTGCAACAATCCAGACCAATGCCTATGCCTTGCCGTCATGTTTTCCTTTATGAAAAAGGCTTTACGCTACCTTCTGCTGCTCTTCCATATTCTATTTCATAGCGGCATCCAAGCCCAAGAAGCAGACGCGCTTCCTCTGGAACAAAGAGAGCTGCTGCGCCAAAGGGAGCAGAGGGAGCGCGAGTCAGTGCGGCGCTTTCAGGAGAAAACAGGCCGCAATGTTCCATCTCCTCCCCTCAAAAGCGCGCCAAAGCAGCCTCCCATACAGCCAAAGAGAAAAGGCAAGTGCTTTCCGTTGCGAGAAATCAAGATCGAAGGAGATAAGCAGCTCTCTTTTGCAAAAAGAAAAAGCTTCAGTAAAGGCTTAATAGGCCGCTGCGTTTATCTTAGCGAGGTCCATGACGTACTTGTCAAAATCACGCAGTATTATGTACGACGCGGTTTCATTACCACCCGCGCTTATTTTCCATCTCAGAACCTGCGCAGCGGCATTTTGCGCATACAGATTGTCAAGGGCATAGTAGAAAAAGTCAGTTTTGCCAAACAAAAGAAGCAGGGTCTGCGCTCAGAAATCTTCACAGCTTTCCCCTTTATGGAAGGCAGCTGGTTACACCTCCGTACCATTGAGCAAGGCTTAGATCAAATCAATCGACTCAGCTCCAATGCGGCTACCGTCCATCTTTATCCCGGAACGAGGCTTGGATATACTCATATAGTGATCGATAAGCCCTATAGCAAGCCGTGGCATGCTGCCTTTGGCATTGATAACTCTGGTTCTGAGGCTTCTGGTCAAAGTACTTGGTCTGCAGATTTTACTTATGACAGTCTCTTTGCCCTGAATGATTTTCTTGCGCTTGGAATACAAAGGAATGCCCGCGATCTCTCTGCTAACAACAGTCATGCAGAATCCCTGCGTTTTGTTCTTCCCTTTGGCCCTCTTACAGGCTCCGTTTTTTTGAGCCGCTTTGCTTACAAAAACAGCATTCATGGCAACTTGAGCGCCTTTGTCTATAGGGGCGATTCTTTGCAGCAGCTATACTCTCTTACAGGCCTTGTCCATCGCAGCAGCGCAAGCACGACGCTGCTTGCCGTAGAGGGCAGCAGACAACAAAGACGCAACTATATCAATAACACGCTCCTGCTGACAAGCAGCGTAAAGACAGCTAGTCTCGGCGCTGCCCTGCTGCACAATCGCAGGCTTGGTCCGGGCTCTTTTAGCAGCCGCCTTGCCAGGCACTCAGGACGCCTTAGCTATAGCGGTGATACGTATGATTTTCGTTCTCCTTCCGCTCCCAGACTCTTTTTGAAAAAATAAGTCTCAGTTTGTCTTATCAGCTCCCCTTTCGCATGGGCAGACAAAGATGGGAATGGCACGCAAGCTCACAGGCTCAGTATAGCGAAGATCTCCTCCACCCTGCAGAGCAGATAGGCATAGGCGGTCATTACACGGTGCGGGGTTTTAAGAGGCAGTCCCTCGCCGGAGACAAGGGCTTTTATATGCGTAATACTTTCAAATGGAAGCTACCTATAAAAAACAAAAAGCAAGAGGCGATAGGTCTGCATAATATCTTCTTTGCCTATGATCTAGGAGTAGTAGACCCTAAGGATAGGGCTGCGCAGGGCGGGCAATTAGAGGGCTTGGCCCTGGGCATAGAAAGTATCGCTGCCTTCTTAGAGTTTTCTTTTACTTGGTCCCAAGCTCTGCGCAAGCCGGCATATTTTCGCTATGAGGATACTTCGCGGCTTTCTGTGCGCCTGCGTTTTTGAAAAGGCCTGCTGCCCTTAAAGCGCGGGGGAAGGCGCATTTACTTGGACTGGCTTGTGTTCCTTCTCTTGCTCATGAGGAGGGCTGGGGCTTTGCCCTGCAGACGGCAGCGGGCTATCTTCCGGCGCCTCTGCTGGCAGCCCGCTGGAGTCTTGGCCTTGCTTAGCTTCTGGCGCAGCTTCTATGCTTTGCTCTTCTTCCTGCTTGGATTCTTCCTCTTGCGGAATCTGTTTTTCGTCTTGTATATCGACGCCCTGCTGCGCTTGAGAATCTTCCTGCCCTGCTTGCTGCCAATGTTCTGTCTCCTGCTCTGCCTGGGGAAAAGACTGCGTGATAGAGTCGTGCAATGCTTTTTGGGCATAAAGCGCCCAGCTTGCAGCAGCAGTCACGCCTTCTGCTTGTATAGGCGCTCCTTTGTCATGGCCAAACCATATTACGCTTACTTCTCTCGGCACTAAAGCTACAAACCAAGCGTCCCGCACCCCTTTGATACCCTTGTATAAGGACGGAATTTTTTTTGGCATCTGCACAGTTCCTGTTTTTCCTGCTATAGGGAAGGGCAAATAATTTGCATCCTGCAGGCGTCTCTTTCCTAGAAAAGCAGCTGTCCCGCCCCACTCGGGGTCTAAAACACGTTCTAAAAGCTTGCGGCTTTCTACGGCTGTCCGCAGAGAAAAAATTTGCCGCTTGTTATATTGACGCTTTTTCGAAATGCTCCAAAGTATCTGCGATTTTGCATCCTCTATACGTTCTACAAGGTAAGGCTGGCAGACATAGCCTCCGTTTGCTATGGGAAGATAGAGCTGCGTTAATTCCAGAGGGCTGAGCTCACCCGAGCCTAAGGCTATACTGAGATTTACTGGGAAACGCTCCTTCTTAAGAGGAGGACTCAAAGAGAGCGCTTGGCTGAGCTGAGCATAGAATTGCTGCACGCCTAATGCGTGCAAGGTCTTTACGGCTACGGTATTGATAGACATCGCCACCGCTTCCCCTAAGCTGACCTCTCCTAAGTATTTGTGATTCCAGTTTTTGGGCTTGTACCCCGCTATATTTATGGGCTCGTCTATGAGTATGGCAGAAGGATCAAGCGTATTGTTTTGCAGGGCAGCCGCATAGAGAAAGCCTTTAATCGCAGAGCCGGGCTGGCGCAGCATAGACCATATGCGCTGGGTCATGCTTCCCTCAGTAATCTGGTAGCCGCCTACGGCTGCCAGGATTTGGCCGCTTTGGGCGTCTAAGCTCACAAAAACGCCGTTTATACCCTTGGCCAAATCCTGACTTAGCCGGGCCTTTTTCGCAAGCGCCTTTTGGTATCTCCTGCGCATTGCAGAGCGCATAGCAGCAAGCTTGCTGCGCATAATATCTAAGGCGTATTTCTGCCTTGTGGCATCAATTGTCGTATATACTTGTAAGCCGCCTTCGCGGACCAAGTCCTCTGGAAGATGTTTGTATAAAAAATGTTTTACGTATTCGTTGACGGCGGGAGCCGCATTATATAAAAAATCCCGGCTGGCGCCGTAGAGACCTATGCTCCCATGACTGCCTGCGCTGCCCTCCTTAACCTTGTAGCGTTTGATAAAACGACTCATAAGCTTGTTGCGTTTCCTTAAACTAATTTCCCCTGCTGCGCTGAGCTTATTTAAAACAAGCCTTTGTTTTTTCAGCGCAAGCTGGATATTGTTCAGGGGCGAGTAGAGCACAGGGCTGGGGAAAAGGCCGACGATCATAGCAATCTCGGCAAGGTCCATATCCCAAGGAGCTTTTTTGAAATAAAACCAAGACGCCTCCTCAGCGCCGACGCGCCCCTCGCCCATATAAATCTTGTTTAGATACAGGCACAGTATTTCTTCTTTGGAAAGCATCTCTTCTATTTGTATGGCAATCAGAGTCTCATAAATTTTACGATACAGAGTCCGCTCCAGACCCGTGAAAAGATTGCGGGCAAGCTGCTGCGAGAGCGTACCTCCCCCTTCCTGCACTTTCATTGCCAAGAGATTACGCCAGGCAGCCCTTGCGATCCCTCTATACGAAATGCCATCGTGGGAATAAAAATTACGATCTTCTGCCAGGATCACGGTTTTCTTAAGCCAAGTCAGCTGAGAGCAGTGTGACATAGTCATCCAAGAGCCCCGCTCTGGGAGATATTCTCCCAAGAGCTCTCCTTCCTTAGCATAGATTGCCACAGGCGCTTTCTTCTGAAAGGCGCCTTTCCCGTGCACCCATTCTTGGTACTGCCTCAGTTTGGAGTGAATTTGCCTGCGCTCCAGAAAATAGCTAGAGCAAATAAATAAAACATATGCGGCAAAAACAAGCAGCAGCGCGCACAAGCCGTAGATACAAGCGTAGATGCAATAACGCAGCTTATGTTTTCTATGCCAAAGCAAGCTGGAGGAAAAGGAAGACCTGGAGGGCCAGCTAAAGTAGAAGGGGAACCTCATTCCTTTCTTAAAGTACAAGCTGCAGCCCTAAGAGCCGGGCGCTTAATGATTCTAAGATGCACGCTGTTTAGACTTGCTCCATGCAAGTTTTTTATTCATATTGGGGCAATGGGATTTTTCTTTGAGTCTCCGGCAGGAAGCATACAAATTCAAAGAATGATGCGTTAATATGAAGCCGCGCTTGGATGCGAGCTCTTCTTGGATACGTTCTATATTGGGGTCGCAAAACTCTTCTATATGACTACAATCTACGCATATAATATGATCATGATGCTCGTGCTCATGTAATTGCTCATAGACTTTGGCATTATGGCCAAAGTCATGCTCTGCCAAGAGACCAGCCTCTACCATAACCGCTATAATGCGGTAGATAGTAGCGCGTGAAATTTCATTGCGCCTTTCCTTTAATGCTTCAGCCAAATGATCTGCCGTAAAATGAGATTGTGTAGCAAAGATTTTCTGAGCAACTAGGATGCGTTGGTGAGTAATTTTCATTCCTTTTTTGCGCAAATAGTTAGAAAAATCGTCCAAACGCTTTTGCGAAGAAAGAGAAGCGCCCATAGTTAAGTGAGTAAGATCAAAGCAAGCCAAAATTACAAGCAATTTATCGACTCACACGGGAGAAAAGTAAGAGCCCGCTAAGCCCCCTTCCTTCAGCCTTGGGCCTGCGCTTTTTTGTTTGCAACAGAGGCCCAGCTTGCCAATGCCTGCGTGTCTTTTAGACGATGCCAAAAAAGTACTTGCTATTACGGCATAGATTTATATATATTGTACTTATACACTTAGGATATTGCCATGTTGCCATATAAACTAAAAACATATATGCTGGCCAGTCTCGCCTATACGGGGCTGCTGTTCTGCTCCTCTTGTGACAATGCAAGCGCAAAGTGGTTTGATGAGCTGTTTACAGGCAAAGAAGACTCCTCAGAGCCCCTTGCATTTGAGTACAGGCGCATCCATGTGAGAAATCTGGGCCCTCTCAGGATTCAGGAGGGCGCAGAATTTCAGCTTCGATTTTTCCTGGATGAACCCGCCCTCATGGACATGCGCTATCCCCTGCAGTTCAAAGGAAGCGCAAGAAAAGGCGTAGCTTACAGCATATCCAAAGAATTTATAGAAATAGCCGAAGGCACGCAAGAAGACACGCTAAAGATTTTTACAAAGTGGGACAGAGAAGAGGACAAGGATGCTATGGTGAAAATTGTCTTTGCAGACGAGCTTGCTGTAGAACACGAAGGAAAGCACTACGTCTACCAGACATCTGTCCCGGAGGTCCAAGTCGAAATTGCGAATAAAGCGGCAGTAATCGTAGAGTATGCGCTCCACCCGCAATCTGGCACTGTAACTGCAGGAGATACAATGCGCTTCGTTTTCCAAAGCCGGGAAGCAGCGGTAGAAGACCTGGAGATTGCATATAAAATCGAAGGGCGGGGCACAAAGCCCAGTGACGCAGATGACTATAGCAGCGCCTTGACCGTAAAAGACCGCTCTCCTGACAAGCAGCTCAAGATCCCAGCTGATACATTTACAATTCCAGAGGGCAGCAAAAGAGTAGACCTGCGCATCGGCATCAAGGATGACTCAGACATCATACCCGAAGGCGCTGCTGTTACTTTCACGATTCTTGAACCGGGCTATACCTTCAGCCTAAGGCCCGGATTTGTGCATTCCAATGGCGGGGTGCTCTTCCCCTCGCAAAAGTCTGAGATAGAGATTCCCATATCGATAGTAGACCGTGATACCCCAACGATTTCCATCAATCCTTTGCGCAACTTGACGCTTTACAATAAAAAACAAGCTGCCATATCCATTCAGCTTAATCACAGCCCAGCTGAAGACTTGCATTTGCCTTTTCGTCTTTCAGGCTCCATTGCAGACTCTAAGGCTTACAGTTTATCACCAGCCACCGTCCACTTTGCGCCGGGAGAAAAGACATACACAATGCAGGTGGAGTTCACTGGCGAATATCAAGAGGGAGGCGAGGAGACGCTGGAGTTCCATTTTACAAAGCCTGATGGATATGCGCTTGCCGAAGACTTCGTAAAACTTAGCTTTGTGAAATCCCTATCTCCCCCGCCTGAGTTAGTCACAAAGACAGTGGAGTTGCTGCCAATTGTCCGGGTAGCAAGCGACATTGGCGCGGCCTCTTATATTGACACTAGAAGAGGTGAGCCTTACGGCTACGCTGTCCCTTCTGCTCATGAGGTGACAGCTGTAGTCACGTTCAAGCCTCACAATGACTCGCCTTTCAGCGTGCGTGTCCTTAACACAAGCAAGGACAATACTGCGTGCATGTATAGTAAAGGAGGCGTAAAGCGTCCATACCTGGAAGACCTGCAATGCCTTAACGGCTATATTTCCTACCAAGTGGCGCGATATGAAGGCGACGGCTCCTTTGCCAGCCGGGCCATAAGGCCTTATTTTGCAAGCCACCTAGACCATGGGGCCAGATTTAGAACGATGATGTACACTTATGATTTTGAGCCCGTCCGTCTTGAGCTGGAGATACAGAACAATCATACAAAGGAGAAGCGCATTGAAACTCTGATAGTCACAGGCGCTAAGCCTGAGCATCGCAAGAAGTGTTATAGTGAGCATCCCGTCAAAGGAGCGGATCGCTATCAATGTCTATACCAGCAAGGCATCCCTTCCCCTGATGTGGATGCAAGCGATATTGCTGCTTTACGCGACAACTTCCCGATTCTTACCAAAGCAAAGGAGAATTATGATCTTATCTTCAGGGAGGAGTTTGACAATAGTGATCCCGCGAATTTATCTAAGCGTTGGAATGGGTATGTAGCAGGGTCGCCGTGCCTGAAAGTTGAGGGCGGTTATTACAAGCAAAGCTCTGTGGAGTGCTCCACACTTGGTGGACGGATTATAAATCCAGGGATCTCGACTTTAGGTAAATTTGAGTTTCTGTACGGCTATTTTGAGGCTAAATACCAAATAGAAATTCATAAGAAACGCCCTGATATTCCTTATACGAATTTGAACATGTATCTGCAAGGCACGCCAGCCTGGACTCTACATCCACACTGGGAAGAATATGGTATAAAAATCGACAATCTTGAAAACCTCGCCAAGTATATGGGCTATGAAATAGATTTATATGAGTACAGGACTCAGTACCAAGGCGCATATGGACATAAGTACCGCCTTGCTCCGCACATGTACTATAATCCACATACGGGCCTTACTCCTCAAAGAGTAGACCGCTATACAACCTATCTCATAACGCCCGGCAAGGAGGTAGAAACTCTGGATATCATAACAGGCATAGAATGGACTCCTGAAGGATATAGAGAATTCACGAATGGCTACACCTACGCCCATGATAGAAAGAAAGGCTTCCGGCTTATTCCAACTAAAGAATTCGATTGGAGACAAATTGAAGTAGCGCAGGTAAGAGAGAACAAATACAAAGTGGCTGTTTCTATTTATTACAAAGGGGAGAAACTACCAGTCTCTGATCTTTTCGTCTACAAGTACCCGTCCAGAAAGCCGGATGGCAGACTCATGCAAGCAGCCATTTCACACACGCCGCAGTATATCGTAGTCGACCACTCCAGCACTAAGAATACGAACAATCAGCGTAACATGCAAGTGTGGGTTGACTATATCCGCGTATTTCAGCCAAGGGATAAGTATAAAGATTTCACGCCTGTTTACAAATAAGCAGCGGCCTCAAGTCCCATGTCTCATGTCCTTGAAGAACGTACTTCGGCTTCCGTGAGCTTGAGCAAAACTCTTAGCCCGGCGGCGTTCCTGAGTCAGATAAGCTAATGATACAAATAAGCCCTAGACTTTCCCCCGCCCTTCCTGGAGCTGCTTTATTGCTTCTTGCGCTTTTTTGCCTCTCTTGTACGGAAAAAGAGAAAGAGAGCTCGCCTTTGGATAACAAAGGCATAGGTCCTATCAAAACGATGAGCCTAAGCCCTGAGATTGATCCTCGCATGGCAGAGGAGGGAAGCAAAATTTTCTCTCTAAAGTGTAGTACTTGTCATAAGATCGCAGAAAAATATGTGGGCCCCCCTTTACAAGGGATTACACTCCGCAGGTCTCCCGAGTGGATTATGAACATGATCTTAAATCCTGAGCAGATGTTAGAAGAAGACCCCCTTGCAAGCGAACTTTCAGAGGCATATCCTATCAGAATGTTAAACCAAGGGCTTAAAGAGGAAGAAGCAAGAAGCATTTTGGAGTATTTACGCAAAGAAGACCAAAGCAGAAAGAAGAGCCAAAAGGAGGAGAGCAAATAAGCGGCGCTTAAGTACTGGGACGCTGTAGGATTGACAGGCGGGCGTTTGTGGTAATATGCGGCGTCTGGCTACGCCCAACGCGACATAATGCAGGCGGCTGTTAAAATAGTAATAAGATGCGCTTGAGTACTGGGACGCTGTAGGATTGACAGGCGGGCGTTTGTGGTAATATGCGGCGACTGGCTTTGTTGTAGTAATGTGGCGTCTAGGCAGGCGGGGGGGCTTAAAATGGCGTCGTAGTAATAAGAGGCGCTTAAGTACGGGGACGCTGTAGGATTGACAGGCGGGCGTTTGTGGTAATATGCGGCGTCTGGCTTTGTTGTAGTAATGTGGCGTCTAGGGCGCAACGCGACATAATGCAGGCGGGGGGGCTTAAAATGGCGTCGTAGTAATAAGAGGCGCTTAAAATGGCGTCGTAGTACGGGGACGCTGTAGGATTGACAGGCGGGCGTTTGTGGTAATATGCGGCGTCTGGCTTTGTTGTAGTAATGTGGCGTCTAGGGCGCAACGCGACATAATGCTGGCGGCTGGGCTTAAAATGGCGTCGTAGTAATAAGAGGCGCTTGAGTACTGGGACGCTGTAGGATTGACAGGCGGGCGTTTGTGGTAATAAATGGCGTCTGTACTCAGGGGCGTTATAGTGCTGACTACGCCCAACGCGACATAATGCAGGCGGAGGGGCTTAAAATGGCGTCGTAGTAATAAGAGGCGCTTGAGTACGGGGACGCTGTAGGATTGACAGGCGGGCGTTTGTGGTAATATGCGGCGTCTGGCTTTGTTGTAGTAATGTGGCGTCTAGTAATGCTCGTCGTAGGGGCGCTTAGTACGGTGTAGGATTGACAGGCGGGCGTGTGGTAATATGCGGCGTAGTAATGTGGCGTCTAGGGCGCAACGCGACATAATGCAGGCGGCTGGGCTTAAAATGGCGTCGTAGTAATAAGCGGCGCTTGAGTACTGGGACGCTGTAGGATTGACAGGCGGGCGTTTGTGGTAATATGCGGCGTCTGGCTTTGTTGTAGTAATGTGGCGTCTAGGGCAGGCGGGCGGCGGGGCTTAAAATGGCGTCGTAGTAATAAGAGGCGCTTGAGTACTGGGACGCTGTAGGATTGACAGGCGGGCGTTTGTAGTAATATGCGGCGTCTGGCTTTGTTGTAGTAAGCGGAGTCTTGTAGGGGAATAAGCGCACTCCCTTGCGTGCTAAGCTGATGCAAGGGGCATCATATTACGTACAGCCTCTTCAATTTGCTTAAACTGCGTAGAAATGCGCGCGTCGATTGCGCCTGTATTTGTTTCAATAATGCAGCCTCCTCGCTCTATGCGGGAGTCTTCGTAAATGTTGACTTCGCGTAAGCTCTCTATAAGTTTAATAAGTTCTTCTTTGTGGGCGGTGGTTAGATCTAAGTCAGCAAAATTCACGCGAATATCAATGCGGTCCTTGTCTTGTATGCGTTTTATTGCCCCGTGTATGTTGTTTATGACTATCTCTTTGCGTTCGGCAATTTCGTCTTTCACGACTTTGCGCGCAATCATAAGCACCATATCTACCATTTGCTTTTCTGAATCTCTTACCAGCTTTCCTCTTATATCTATAGCGCGGCCTATCACAGTGCCCAGCCGGTCTACTAGACGCCGTATCTCAGCTTCTCCATCTTTGAAACCCAAGTCTCTTCCAGCATCATAGCCCTTTTGGTAGGCCTCGTGTTCAATTTCATTTACGCGCATTTCTGCAGCCTTCACCATACGCTCTACCTCGAGCTTTGCCCTTTCTACAAGCTGTTCATTTTCAAGACGGACAGTTTCTGTCTCTCTCTTTGCCTTTTCTTTGGCCTCCTGTAAGATTGCAAAGGCGGCAGATTTGCCCTCCTCGCGCACTTGCTCAAGCTTTGTCTTAGCTTCTTGTAAAGCTTCTGCTATCTGCGCTTCTTGGGCTTTTTGGTACTCTTGCAGATCGGCATTAATTGCGTCCTTTGCGCGAGAAAGGTAGTTTTGATTCTCCTCCTCTATAACATCATCGAGCTTTTTCTGCGCGCTCTCCTGTTTTAGGATGGGCAAGTCTAGTTTTACAGCATGGCCGCGCGCCTCATGGACCTGCGCAGGTTTAAATACCAGTTTCTCTGAAGATACCATATACGATCTACCCCTGGGCTATTGCCTTTCCTGCCAAGCTCGAGAAAAGGGCCTACGCATCTTATCGGAATGAGGGCAGGCAAAGCCAAGCCCATTTCATGCTGCGCTTCAGCTTTACTTGCGTGTCATTCTGACGCATGATTCTGCGCATGCGCACAGACAACAGCCCCGCTGCTTTCTTTATCTAAAGATGGCACGCAGGGAAATGAAAAATCATACTATCATAAGAATGCGCCCCCAAAGAAGAGGGGAGGGCAGCTTAGGCGTCTAAGCTTTTTACGAGAGCTGCAAAAGAATCAGGCTCTTCTACAGCAAGTTTTGCCAATGCAAAACGATTCAAAGCCAGACCAGATTTCCCTGCTTTATACATAAAGACAGAATATGACATGCCCTGTTTACGGACGGCAGCATTAATACGCATGATCCACAAAGAACGCATATCTCTTTTGAACTGACGACGGGAATTATAGGCATGCTGACCTGCTTTCATGACCGCGCTTTTTGCAGTACGATACAAGCGATGTCCAGAGCCGCGAAAGCCCTTAGCTTTTTTCAAGAGCCTTTGCCGGCGCCTGCGATGTATAGAGCCATTTGTAGAACGCATAATTTAATAAGAGCCATTGGCTAAGAGCCTTTCTACTTCTTTTTGATCACAAGCTTTCACCAAGCCACAGCCGCGCAGCTGCCGTTTGCGCTTTGTAGACTTCTTACTGAGTATGTGGTTTACAAAGGCATAGGAACGACGGACCTTGCCGCTTGCCGTAAAACGAAAGCGCTTGGCGGCAGCGCGGTTTGTTTTCAGTTTTGGCATGATATAACGGCGACTAGCCAGCCCTAGGCGCTCTAAGCGGGCAAGGGCCTATGAGATGTCCCAGAGCTCACGCGGGCTCCAGAGTCTTTTTGCTCATCCTTTTTAGCAAGCTTTTTTTGTATGACCTTAGGTTTATGTTGGCCTGACTGAGGGGCTAAAACCATGTGGATTTGCCTTCCTATCTGTTGGGCTGGGACCTCTAAGAGGCCGCCTAATTCTTGTAATTCCTTAGCCAAACGATTCATCAATGCCATGCCTATTTCGGGATGCGCAATTTCACGCCCTCGAAAACGTACGCTTACTTTCACTTTGTCACCATGCTCAAGAAAGGTGGCGGCGTTACGTTTTTTCAGATCGTAGTCGTGCATGGCGATTTTTGGACGTAATTTGATTTCCTTAATTGTAAAATGCTTCTGCTTACGGCTCTGCTCCCGCTTGCGCTTCTTTTGTTCAAACTTATACTTCCCATAATTGATGATACGGCATACGGGCGGGTCTTGGTTGGGAGAAACCTCGACTAGGTCCATGCCTAAGGCTTGGGCTCTACGCAAGGCGACAGAGCGCTCTACTACTTCAGGGCTGCCTTCTGCGCTGATGAGTCGTACACGGGGAGCGCGTATACGTTCATTTATACGTAATTCCTTTTTTGCCTGCTTGAAATGGAACTTCTTTTTAAACATGCGCAGCTACTGCAGTAAAGTATACCCTAAAAATCCAAGCGCGCCCCTAAGACATAGGCATACAAACCTCCACTGGCATAGGTGCTTTCAAAGGAAGCGTGGAAGAAAGGAGCTAAAGGGAATTCCACGCCCATTTTATAGTAAGGAAGAGTATCGCTTGTTTTCACCTCTGCGCGCAGGTCTGCGTTCAGCTCCCCTACAGATGTGCCATCGCTTTGCCTAAGCGTGCCTGATCTTTCATATTTCAATATGCTTTTCCCCGTATTGCTTACAACGCCGGCAGTAGCAGAGAAATGTATAAAAAGCATGCTAAGACCTGTTTTCAATTCTACGGGGAAGCTGTCCATTTTGCTACTGAGCGTGAATACTTCATGGCTGCTGATCCAGTCTCCGCCCGCTAAGGCAATTCTTTGTAAATCATCGTTTTTCTCTCTGAAACGCACCTCTGAAGAACCGTATCCCAGACCAAGCACAATTCCTTTCCATCCTCCTAATACAGGGAAGGTGAGGCCGTTGATAATTTGATAATGGATACCCACGTAATTACTCTTAAAACTATAACTCGCGCCCTCTAGTGTTAGGGTGTTATTAGAATCTGCGCTCGACGCCAAGACATCAATGCGATCTAATGAGAGCACAGGGGGTAGATGCAAAAGCCTGTCTGCCATACCAAACCAATTAAAAAGCCCGCCTAAATTCAGCCCTATAAAGAGGCTTCCGAAAGCAGAGTAGTTTGTAGGCTTACTTAAAGAAGAAATACGCTCTCCACTTTCGCTTGTATAAGTATTTTCCGTTTCCTCGCGTCTTCCAAGGTTAAGCTGGGCGCCTAGACTAATGCGATTAATACGGACCTGCCCAATGTAAGGAGCCGAAAGCGCACCCGTAACAGAATGGGCCTCAGCATAGCTTTTTACTAAATCTTGCAAGTAGTGCTGTTCTAGAACGTTGTTTAGTCCCGCAACTTCATCTGTATCGCAGGCAGGACAACGTATCTGAGCTTGCAAGGCGCTTAAAGACAGAAAACAAAAAAGGAAAGAAGCAAGGCTGCAACTATATTTTATGATACTATTGCGGGGGAAAAAAGTAGAAAACAACATAAGCTCATCCAATATCCTAGGGCAAAAAAAGCAAGTAAAATAATTTCCTTATCTAAATAAAATTGGGTACTATATACCTAAAACCACAGGAATAGTCTAAAATAGCTGCATTTGCTTATACTCTCTAATCTTTCTCATTCATTGACAGAGTTACAAGACTGTTCATAGAATTACTTGCTGCTTTGCTTTAGCGGGTTCAAAAGAACCTCTAGAGCTTCATCAAATGAGCAATCCTCTATGTCTTTGCTGTCCTTACTGTCTTTGCTGTCTTTATCCACTGGTGAGCTCCTTGTAGCTTATTCTGTTATTCATATTTTCTAAAGTGAAATTTAATAAGCCTGCGCTTGAAATTTCTTTATTATTATGTCTAAACATAAATTCATCAACATATTTTTGTAAATGCTTCGAGCTCATATAGTGGTATATCCCGATATAGCCACGCTTGAATGTCGCCCAAAACGACTCTATGCTATTAGTGTGGCACTCACCTTTCACATATTCACCTTGCCCATGCTTGCCTGCTCTATGCTTATACGCATGCTGCATACGCCTATAGCCCATATTATCATCCGTCATAACAACAGAGCCCATCGCTACATTATCATAAATATAGCTCTTTAGCGTTATTGCTTTTGTATTCGGCACGTGCTTTGCTATGACTTGCTTTTGCTCACGATTGATTATGCCCACGACAGCGGCTTTCGGAGGCAACGCGCCTTTCTTTTTACTGGCGTGCTTGTTCTTTTCTTTACCACCCACAAACATTTCGTCTACCTCTACTATGCCTGAAAACACTGCTTGATCCTCGTTATACGCGTGGCGTATGCGGTGATCCATAAACCAAGCCGTCTTTTGTGTGACGCCTAATTGACGCGCAAGCTGAACGCTGGAAACTCCTTTTTTTACTTGTAGTAATTAAGAATATAGCAATAAACCATTTTTGTAACGGTATCTGGCTATTATGAAATACTGTGTCTACTGTGACTGTGAAATCTTTACGGCAAGCTTTATTGGCACAACGATACTTCTTTTGCGTTTTATAGATTTTAGTATGCATGCAGTGTGGGCAATATATGCCATCCTTATATCTTATACTTTCAAGATGTTTTATGCAGTCAGCTTGTTTGGCAGATCTATTTGTAAAGTCCATCAATGTCTTCATAACCTTACATTACTATAATGGTGTGACATTTTTTGTGGTTTTAGGTATATAGTACCCATAAAATTGGGAACTATATGATCCTTCAGGCTGACTTTAGGACACTTTTAGTAGCATTCCCCGCCTTGCTTATCAAAAAGCTTGGCTTGCTAGTTTCTACCTGTGGCTATTGTATGCAAGTAGTGTTTTACTTGCGCAAGCAGGCCTATATTGGCTTTGACTAAACTAGCCAAGGCCAAAGGCGCCTGCTATAAGCGTTATGATAACGAGCGCAAGACCAGCTAAAGAGAATAGAGTAAATATCTAAAAAGCCTGTCCTTGCTTTGCTTTTGCATGATCAATATACGCAGGCTATCACCGGCTTGTGTTTTTCTGTAAGCTTTGTATAAGCAGTGTGCGTATTTCCTGTATGCTAGACTCTATCTTGTTTATGCGTGACTCTATCCTGTCTATGCGTGAGTCGAGTCGCTGTATGTTTTGCTTTGTGTCGCTGTGTAAGTAGAGCATAACAGTAAGCAAGCCGCCGCCTATAACTGTAAAGCCTATTCCCATAATCCAGTGAAAATGCCTTGTTTGCTTTTCTATTTTTTCATCTACTTTTCTATCTAAGCCATCTATTTTACGATCTACGCCGTCCAGCCTAGAGAGCAAGTCTCTATGTATATACTCTAAGAGATAGACCGCTGCGTCCTTGCCCGCTTGCAAAGTTGTAAAGATAGCCTTGCGCTGTGTCCTTCCTGCCCGCGATCTGCTGGCAGGCGGGGCTTTTGTCTGTGTCTGTGTTGCCATGATAAATAATACGCTTCTCTATCGCTTGCCTGACTGCGCGCCCGCCTGCTTTGCGGGCAGGGGCAGGCCTTGTCGCTGCATGCTTTGTATAAGCAGTGTGCGTATTTCCTGTATGCTAGACTCTATCTTGTTTATGCGTGACTCTATCCTGTCTATGCGTGACTCTATCTTGTCTATGCGTGAGTCGAGTCGCTGTATGTTTTGCTTTGTGTCGCTGTGTAAGTAGAGCATAACAGTAAGCAAGCCGCCGCCTATAACTGTAAAGCCTATTCCCATAATCCAGTGAAAATGCCTTGTTTGCTTTTCTATTTTTTCATCTACTTTTCTATCTAGGCCATCTATTTTCTCATTTACTTTGCTTTCTAAGCCGTCTATTTTCTTATTTACTTTGCTTTCTAAGCCGTCTATTTTACGGTCTACGCCGTCCAGCCTAGAGAGCAAGTCTCTATGTATATACTCTAAGAGATAGACCGCTGCGTCCTTGCCCGCTTGCAAAGCCCTAAAGCTAGCCTTGCGCTGTGTCCTTCCTGCCCGCGATCTGCTGGCAGGCGGGGCTTTTGTCTGTGTCTGTGTTGCCATGATAATACAAGCCAGCTTGCTATAGCCTTAGACGATAGCAAGCTGGCCCGGCCTTGTGCTTATGAAAAATCTAAAAACGTAACGCAAAGCCTAATGCTTGCTGGCCTTGTGCTATGATTAAAAAAACAAAGGAAGGCGCCTGCATAAGCAGGCAACACAAGACCAGGGCGCTATTTACAGCTAAGCAAAGATAGGGGGGAGTGTCAAGAAAAAAAGACCTGCCTGCGCAGACGGGGCTATTGCAAACAAGTGTCGCTTTCACTGGTGCAGCCATCATTATTTACTTTTCAGAAGCCAAACACCGATTTAGAATCCCTATCGATTTTTTCAAATCATCTTCCGTATAATAATTCTTTTTCCCCAATTTATCTTCCGCATAATTAGCCGTATCAATAAGCCCAAGCGTATATTTATTTTCAGGATGGTGTATTTGATTGCGTATATATATAGGGAGGCTGGGCTCTTCAGGCGGCTTTTCTTTGCCAAAATCACTATAATATTTCCTTTTCTCGATCTCCGCGCCGGCAACTTTCTTAATATATTCCTCAAGCTCCTTTTGTTTAAATTCCTTATTGTTATCTTGTTCAACTCCCTTCTTATCTTTTGTTTTGGCCTCTTTGAGAACGCGGCTATACAATAAAATGTGCAGCATCTCATCTTCAATGCCAAATACCTTGTCCAAAGTCATCTGCGTGTACCCCGCATTGTTTCGATATACCGTATGAGCGTAGAATTTTTCAATGCTGCTGGCGTCATAGTGTACAAAATACGGATCATGCGTTGTTAAAATAATTTGCGTATGGGTTGGACGCGATTTCAACGTGCCGTTTTCTTTATAGCTATGCCGTACTAATTTTTTCAGTACTTCTAATAAGCTCCTCTTAAATTTTGGATGCAAAAATATCTCCGGTTCTTCAATCAATATCAATCGCGGCGTATCGGTTTCCTTTGTGACTTGCGCCAAGGCCTTAAATAAGCCAATTATCAAAAGCCGCTGCGTTCCTTGCCCTAAATTTTCAAGATCAACAGAATTTCTTTCTGCTGCCGATTGCTTTTGCAATCGTCCGTCAATAGCGCCAATTTTTAAAAGTTCCTTTAAAATCGCATCTTCGGTAATTTCTGTCATATCAACTTCAATTTTTGTGCGCGCATTTTTTTGCAAAAATTCATTTGTATCAGAAAAAATATTTCCTGTTTCTTTTTTTACTTGCTCACATAACGTATCCATAGCTTTTTTCATAGTCTCGTTTTTTTGCATTTCCTTAAGGATACTGCCCAATAAATCTTTAACCTGATCACGAAACGGCGAAGCGCCCGTTGTTTTTGTTTGTTCTTTCCCCGAAACTTTATCAGCAGGTATATAAATAACGTTTTCTTTATTATATTTATTAGTAATATCCTTACCATCTGCGTCATAAAATTTTACTGAAAAATCTTGCGCTGCTTCCCCTATTGGCGCAGCAGCGTCTTTTTCTTTTTTAGACATTCCTTTACATTGCCCATTCATTGCCTGCATAATATTGGTTTTGCCGGCATTATTTTCACCCGCCAGAGCCGTAATCTGCCCCGCCGTAAATGCAATTTGTTCATTGACGCTCTTATAGCCTTGTATCGTTATTTTCTCTATCATAAGCTCACTCCGCCGGCAGCGCAGCGACAATCTCCACTGTCTCCATGCTCAGCCTCAGCACGCGCAGCAAAAGAGAAAGCGCATAGCGCGCCGAGCCTTGAATCGAATCGATAGCTGTTCGGATCGTCTGCGATGCCGTCTTATTTTTTAAGGCAATCACTAAAATGGACAAGAGGCAAATCCGTAATATTGAGAACGCTGCGCTTTAGAAGTTGACCGCGCACGCATCCATTTCGTACAGTAGTTAATTTTAGGCTTAGCGGATGCTTGTCATTGCCGGTTTTATACAAAAAATACTTTAAGACTCCCGTATAGTTTTCGGGAAGTTCGTAAGGGTTTGGTACATTATTCCATTCAAAAACAAAAGTCTTCTCTAAAATTTTAAATATACACTTAAATGCAAATAACCTATCTTCCAGCTCCAAAGAAACGTTTTTTTCCATTGCCTATGAGATAGGTATAGCAGATCGGGCAACTTTCATATCCACTTCGGTCCAAAAAGTCTGCTTGTGCCCAATTCCTCCTCTTCTTAAAGACTTGTTTTCTTCAAGTATTTTATTTTTTTCTTCCTCGAAAAGCTCTTGCATACTCTTGATTACCTTATCTTTTTTTTCTAATTCATCTCTTAGATGTTGAATAGTAATATCTTGATTGTCAGCGGTATTTTGCTCTGATTGGCTGGATATTGCAAATTTATTTTTTAATTTCTCAAATCTTTTACTCTTGCTTTCATTGCGCAGACTCATTTCTATCAAAGACAGTTCATCTTCGTATTTCCTTAAGTTATATTTACGAGCTTTATCCCATAAGTGGTTATTGCACGGCCTTGCTATTTCTTCCCGCAGATATTTTTGCCCTTTGCTTTTGTCTGCAAGAACAATGAAAAAATACTCAAACATAATAAAACAAAGCTGGTTAGTTGCTGATTCGGGAGTCTGGCCTTCGCAGGACTGAGAAAACTCCAGACACGTTGATATGTAAATATCACTGCCTTTCGCTTTTTCAATAAGCACGTGAATCAAAGGTAAATTCACGCGCACGTTCAGCTGGCTGTGCTCTGCTGCCAGAGTAATGCGCAAGAAATCATATATTTCAAATTTGCTGTCTTGACTTTGCGGCATTGCTATCTCCTCTAATCCATCATACGCAGCACTGCCTTTGTCTAAGCCATCTGCCCCTTTATCTAACATATTCCCTCCAAGCTGTCATACGCAGCATTGCATGGTAAGCTCAGTATGTCAAGTCTTTCTGCGTTTATTTTATGACTATAAGTTACGAAGAAATCGCATATTACAAGACAAAAAAATATTAGGCACGTGTATTTTTACATAGTGTTACAAAAGCGATAAGGGAGCGCAGGCTCTCACTCCGCCCCCGCAAGCCCCTGTACAATCTCCACTGTCTCCATGCTCAGGCCTATCACTCTGCATAACAAGGACAGCGCATAGCGCGCGCCGCCGGGCCAGGCGTTTGGATCGTTTCGGATGCCGCTGTCCTTGTGCGTGCTTAGTTGATAGCGGTCCATGACCCACTCGAGGGCCGGCTTTGCGCCTACCACATAATCGTAGGCCTTAAGCGGTATGTTTGTTATGCAGAGCGCATCATGAAAATAAATGCGGCTTTTATCGAGGCCCTGCTTATTGCTTTGGCTCTTGCGCTCTGGGTTTTTTGCAAAGCGCATTTTTGCAAGACGCAGCTGCGCGCCCTTGCCTTTGAGCCAGTCACGCGCCGCCTGCTGACTTTGCGCGCCCGCCTGCGCGACGCTCAAGCCCGCATACTCCGCCGCCTTTTCATAATTGCAGTGCAGCTCCGCCAGCCTTGCGCCGGCATCCGCAAAGGCCGCAAAGTCTCTGGCATACGGCAGGCGGGGCAGGCCTTTCAATAAATCAGCAGAAAAACGCTCAAGGTAATGCGGCCAATGCAGCAGCCCATAGCAGTAATGGAAAATATCCTCTTTACTAATACGCTTGTTTTTGCAATGCGCACGAAAGGCCGCAAGACTGGCCTCGCTGATATTATCATGGCGCCGGCCCTGCGCATCGTAGACATAAAAGGGAAAGCATTGCGTTGCTCCGATAAGGCTCAAGTCTGGTAAAGTATCCACCATCAAGGCCGAAAACTGATTGGCGCCGATACCGCTGACGCAGATTGCGCGGTTCTTGCTCTGCGCACTTGGGAAAAACAGGGGCTGGCGGCCTTGTCTATGATTCAACATTTCGTCATAATACAGCCACTGCCTGCAAAAGGGGCGGTAGATGGCCGGGCGCATCTTGCCTTCAGCAAAGCTTATTTTCTTTGCAAGAAGCAAACTACTTTTAAGACTACTGCTCCACTTAATTTTGCGCTCATCTTTATCGATAAAGGCATCCACTTGGAGCGTGGGACTTGTACGCTGTGCCTGCGCATAGGCCAGGCGCTGCTTATTATAGAAGGAAATCATCGCCTGCATGTTTTGGCTCAGCGCCTCTTTGCTGAAATTATAGACCCATGCGTCACGGTTGCTGTTTAGGCCTAAGGAATACGCGCCAAAGATGGGCGGAATGGACTCGGACGCGCTGGGCGCTGCATCCAAGATGCCGCCCTTGCCCTCTATCCAACGGAGCATCCGCTTTTTGCCCTCGTCCGTGCCGATGGGCCTGTAGCTGTCAAAGGCGGCGTCGCGCTGGTTGATCCAGTCATGATTGGCATCGGGCGTGATGCGCTCCCACTCCAGGCCTGCGATGGACTGGGCTGCGATGATCTTCGCTAATTTTTGCCCGCGGCTCAGGTAATCGCCTATGTCGTGATAGTAAATGCGCGCCTGTTTTGTTTTCTTGGCGTCGGCCGTGCCCTTCTTCTTGATGAAAAAGGTGATGGCTACCGTTGTACGTGAGCCGCTGGCAAAGACATTACCAGCTTCACGCTTGCGCTGCTCACCGCTGGTACGCGCATCCCCGCGTAAATTAAAACAATAAATCGCGTCAAACTCTTCGGCCATACACTTGCGCAGGCCCGCCATGGCGTTGCCGTCTATCAGCGAGCCGTTTGTCACAAAGGCGATCAGGCCCTCGTCGCCCAATCTATCACTGGCCCAGCGTATGGCGCGTATGTATGAGTCATATAAATGTCGTTTGTTTGGTGCTGAAGAGGCTGCTACGTAGCTCTCTTGAATGCGCGCGTCCAGCTTTGGATATTTGAGGTTCTTACTGGCGTCGTTCTCGCTCTTCTGCCCTGCAGACCACGGCGGATTGCCCAAGATTACGCGGATGGGCTGCTTTTGCTGCGCTTTCACGCGGGCGCTGTTTACGGGGAAGAAATTCCTCAGCATCCCCTGCTGCTCCCTGTCCTCAGCCAGCTGAAAGCTGTCCGTCAGCACTATGCCCTGAAAGGGCTGGTAGTCGTTTTGTTTGGGCGGCGTTTTTTTTGGCATTTCTATTGTGGCATGACAGTCATTTTTTGTTTGTTTGCAAAAATATTTGTTTTTTTAATAAAGTCATCTATGTCTACTTTATTGGATTTGCAATTAATTGCTATTTTCAGTATATTGTCTTTGGAATTTACAATATTTTCATTCCCTTCTTTATCTTTGTAAGTAAATTTATAGTTACCATAGCCCAGATCAATATAATCTAAACTCTCATTTATTATTTTGTTAAAAACCAAATTAAATTCTTTTGAAATATACTTTAATTCTATTTTCGAGGCCTTGCTCGTTTTAAATTCCTCTTTTATATTACCAACATTTTCAGGGTTTATGGGGTTCATTTCGTTTAATCTGCATATATATTCCTTTATACTTATCTCTTTTTCTAGAATATCATTTAATTCTTTTTCTTTATGTAATTTTAATAATAACGTATTTCTTCCAAAATAATTTTCAATAGCATGATTTATATACTGCAAAATATACTCAGATTTAATTGCGTTCCCACGAGATTGTGAAACTGCAAAAAGTTTTAAATCATCTCTGTATGCAAAGTCAGAAAAAAAACCAAAGGGAGTTTCGTTAATAATTTTTTGTGGTTGAACTGTGCCTGTAGTCTCATCATAAGCCTCGATAGTAATATCTTTTTTGGTCTGAAACCCTATTTTCCCATGAATAGTTGAAAATTGATATTCCTCTCCCTTAGGCGTAAAACAAATATCACCTCTAGGGAAAAAAAGCTCCCGTTTAGGAGCAATTGTGTGCTTTATATCCTTATCTATAATGTTTTTAAACATTTCTATAATAGAGTAGGTATGGCCAGCTTGCCCGTTTTTTATATTTTGGAATGAAAAAAACATAAATTTTTTACTTTTATCCATATACTATATTATCGATGAGATGCAACAAAAATAATATGTCTCAAGATCGTCAAATATTACGCATTTTTTCACTTTTAATTTAGGTGATTCTTGGGTCAGTTATGCAATAGTTCCGATTGAATTAGCAGGCGGCGTTTTTTGGCATTTTAGGCTTGCTTTGGGCGCAGGCTCAGCAGCGCGGCGCTTCGTTTCGTTTCGGCATTCAGCAGTATAATACGCAAGTCGCATGCTTCTGGGAGCTAGATACTAGTTTGATCTAGGATAGACTTGTGCTGCTTAAAAATTTACACAGCTATTTTTTATCAAAAGATTCTGCATGTATTGTTTTTTGTGCTTTTTTTTCAATTTTTAATAAACCTGAAAAATCAATGCCAAAATATCGTTTTAACTCTGCTGTTTTTTGTTTTAAATATTTTTCTGAATGAGGTATGCAAATATTTTTTCTGTGTCAAAATAATCTATGTATGTTACGCATCTATTTTGCTCCTTTGAATGCAGGCGAATTATATATTTATCCTGCCTTCTGCCAACTGTGACTGAGAACTCTTCATCTGATTTCTTCTTAAAAAAAGAATAAATGTCATTTGGTGAATAATATAAATCATGATGCGGCATAATGGAATTGATGATCTATATATTTTTGTGATATTGTTGCACTGCCTAATGTACCACGTATCTGGCTAACTATTTTATGTATTACGTGATGATCAATGTCACTGTCAGGGGAATCATGCTCAATAAAGCCATCCAATCTTTTAGCATTTTCTATGGATATACTTAATTTGACTTCGTGAAAAATATTTAGATATATTTTATCCATTTGATTAGATAAGAATTTTTCCCAGCTTCCTTCTTTATTCAAGGAATTTTGCGCAAAAAAACTAATTAAGTCATTCATTCTAGCAATAGCATTCTTGGTCGTTGAGCCGTATGTAACTTGATTGGCTTCGATACATAGTGCATAAAACAACCCATCATCTTCACGCACAACTGGGACATGAAAGCCATAAACTTGCTCTACACGCTTCCCAGATTGTCCTTGCAATGTAAAAATAATCTCAAAAAAGCAGATTGTCTTGTATCTCTTTTTGTCTGTAGTAAAAATTCTACCATTTGGAATGTCTTTTAGTGGATTTTTCAGCATAATGTGCCTAACTATTTTACTATATATAAAAATAGCAACTCCAAAATGTGTTATCTTTTTATGTGGTTTCCATACAAAAAATAATATAAAGCGCTGGCGACTTGGGCGCGGTCTGGACAGCGCCGCGCCGCTTCGTTTCGGCATTCAGCAGTATAATACACAAGTCGCATGCTTCTGGGAGCTAGATATTAGTTTGATCTAGATTCTTTGCGGCTCACTATTCCTAGAATAAAATTAAAAAATTTATGAATCAAATTGAATAATTGATTTGATATACTAATAGAGGCTACTAATAGAGATAGAATTAAAGTCGTTATATAGCCTTCCAGTCTATCAGGGTATATAACATGAAGAATTAAAGTTACTAAAAATAATACAATGCAGGAATAAGTTGATCTTTTATCACTACTATTTTCGTATTGATAACTTTTCTCTATACGGCTCCTATCTGTTTCATTTTGATATTCTATAGATTTTGTGAATGATTTTACAATATCATCAATATGCTTTGGCCCAAATTTAGCAACTATTCCAGGATGTAATTGCGCTGGCATGCGCACTTCTGCATGCTGCACATTCTTAATTTGCTGAGTTTTTTGAGTATTTGCTATATTATAGTCTTTTTTCCTTTTATTTCGATTAGCCATGCCCTCTTAAAAACCTTTCAAGCCGGCGCATTAGTATATCACCAAATATGCTGACTGCGTCATTTGAATTTACGTTATAGATATAATAATTTTTGTCAATCTTATATCGAAAATGGTCTGGACTTTCAAAGTATCCATGATCTATCAATTTTTGTGAAAAATCATCATTATCCTCAAGTATTTTTGGCATTATTTCTGTATCCATATTGCTTTTGCTCCTCTTTTTGAACATTTGACTATAAAATAATATAGGGCACTGTCAGTAAATACAAAAGAGTTTTTTTTACAAGGAATAAAAAATAATATAAAGCGCTGGCGACTTGGGCGCGGTCTGGACAGCGTCGCTTAATTTCGGCATTCAGCGGTATAATATACAGTCTCACTTCTGGGAGCTATATATATAACCGCCCAGTCCCAAGATATCATCTAAGTCTATATGAAAATCATTCATATAATATATTAACGGAATAAAATGACGCTGCAAAAAGCAAACAATAATTACGCATTGCTGCGCCTGACATTGTCGCGTCAACGCGGTTTTTGTCTACATTTCGTTCTATTGTGAGCTGTTGTTACTGCGCTATTTACGATCATTTTCATCGTTTTTAACCTGCGTCATGCTTTCTATACGGTCGTGATAAGCGTTTTCGATATTCACCGCGGCGATATAATAGGCCAGCAGCATGATTTCATTGGCGTGGAGCTCCTGCGTGTATTTGCGCTGCAGCTGCTCGACAGGCAGCAGCGCTTCATTCTGCAAAAGGCGCACCAGAAAGCTGCCTGTACCCGTAAAGGGATCCAGCACGTGCACGTTCTCGTCCCGTAGGCTGCTTGCAAACTCGCTCTGTAGGACGTGCTCGGCGCTGTGCAGCACAAAGTCCACAAGCTCTATCGGCGTGTAGACGATGCCCAAGCGCTCGGCGACTTTGGGAAAGGCAGTTGCAAAAAACTTTTCGTAGAGCTCGATGATGACCTGCTGACGGCCTGCCAGATTATCAATGCCAGTGACCCGCTCGCGTACGCTCTTGTAAAACTGCTCCAGATGCTCGATCTCGCTTTTTAGCCCCTCCGACTCCAAAAAGGTGATGACCTGCTGCATGGCCTGCGAAACCGGATTATGCTGGGAAAAGCTGTAATCTTGGAAGAGGGCGTCAAAGACCGGCTGCGTGATCATGTGCTGCGCCAGCATGTCCACCGCCTCCTCCTTCCTAATTGTGGGATTGATATTTGCGTGCAGGTTTGCCAAAAATGCGCCAAAGCTCTCTTCAAGCCCGCCCTTTTTGGCAAGCAGGGCATCGATGCGCGCCCTAATGGCGCCTGCCACCTTTGCTACATCCTGCGCCCAAGTCTCCCAATAGCGCCGGTCACCGCATTTGTCTACGAGCCTTGCATAGATCGCATTCTGCCATTCTTTGAAATCAAACTCGCTCTGCAGGGCCTCAGCAGCTACGTTAACTTGCACACCGCTTTGATCGCTAAAATTGGCTTCGCCGGCCTCATCCACTGCGCCCACCAGCAGGTTGACAGGCTTTTGCTCGTTTAGCTCCAGCTTGTTTAGCATGCTGTTAAAGCGATTGTCGTGTGAGCGCAGGGCCCGCAGCACCTCCCAGACCACCTCATAACGCTTGTTATCTGCCAGCGCTTTCTCTGGCGCCACGCCGCTCGGCGTCACAACTGGCAGGATGATATAGCCGTAATCCTTGCCCTCTGCCTTGCGCATGACCCGTCCCACCGCCTGCACAATATCTACCTGCGACTTGCGCGGGTTTGCAAACATCACAGCATCCAGGGCGGGTACATCGATGCCCTCCGACAAACAGCGCGCATTCGTCAAAATACGGCACTGTGCTGCATCCCCCGTCGCCTCGCCAGCGCTCCGTAGCCAGTCCAGCTCACGATTGCGCTTTAGTGAATGGAATGTACCGTCTACATGGCGCACTTCACAGCTTAGCATGGGCCCCTGCAGCTCCGTGCTGCTTGTCTTTGCTATCAGTTCATGGAAATACTTGCTCACCTTCTTGGAAGTTTTGATACTGTTCGTAAAGGCCACGGCCTTCTTAAGCGGCGGCTTGTTGGATTGCGGGCCCTCCGGCATGCGCAGGGCATTCCAGCAACCTATGATTTTGGCAGCATCGTCCAGCGCTATTTCGCCGTCCTTGCTCTGCATGCTTTGCATCGCCGCCGCCGTGAAATTCTCTGAGACGCCCAGAATCAAGACCTTGTAATCCGACAAAAGCCCCTTTTCTACAGCCTCCGAGAAATCCAGTCTATAGAACTCCGGACCGTACATGCTCTCATCATCCATAGAGATGACTTCGATCTGCCGCTCCTTTGCCTTCGCCTTGCTGGCCTCGCTGTAGAGGCGCGGCGTTGCGGTCATGTAGAGGCGCTTTTTTGCGGCGATAAAGGCATTATTGTGTATCTTGGAAAAAGAGGACACATCCATGCCCTCACGTTCGATGCCGGTAGTGCGGTGCGCCTCATCGCAGATGATCAGATCGTAAGGAGGCAGACCCCTTGCGCCCATTGCCTGCGCATGCGAGATCACGTCTAAAGAATGGTACGTAGAAAATACCACTGCCATTGCATCAGAGGCTTTGGCTGAGAGCTGCGCATACAGAGACTCAGCGTCTGTCGTTGCAGGATAGCCCAGGTCCACCAGCTGCATATCTTCATTGTCACGGCCCACCTTAGTGTCTGAGCATACTGCAAAGTGGCGCTGATTTGCGTTTTTGTTGAGCGCCCATTCACGCAGCGACTGCGACAAGAGCGAAATCGAGGGCACAACAACAAGCACGCGGCCGCCTGTGCCCGCCAGTTTCTCGGCAATGTGCAGAGCCGTCAGCGTCTTGCCCGTCCCGCAGGCCATGATGAGCTTGCCGCGATCATGCTGCTTTAGGCCATGCAAGGATTTGTCCACCGCCTCTTGCTGGTGCGGTCGTAGTGTCTGCGGCGCGCGCAGCGCATCTCTGCTCGGCTTGCGCACGTCCAGAGTGTCACGGTAGTAGCTTAGCACGTCACCTATGCGCAGGCGGTGGCAGGGGATTTGCTGATTGTGCAGGGCCGCCTCCGCATGCTCGCTCCAGTTATCATGAGTCGCCACAATCAGACGTGCTGTAAAAGGATGCTTGCCCGATGCCGTGAAAAAGGAATCTAAGTGATGCTTTTGGATGCGTGTTGCAGGCTCAAAGCTTTTGCATTGGACTGCCCACGTCTCATTGCCCCCCAGACCTTCGGCGACAATGTCGATGCCCGTGTCTGCGCCGTCCCGCCCTGGCCAGTCATTCCACAGCCACACCTTTTTGAAGTGTCCAGCATAGTTTGTTTCTAAGTGATATTTTACAAGTCGCTCATAACGATCTCCTTTTTGGCGCGCGCTTTGAATCTGCATAGAGCCAGTAGAGCAACTAAGAAGTATCTTGGCAAGAACATAATCCCTTTGTGTTATACCCCATAAGTGTTCGGTTCATGCGCATTTTTTCCCAAAATCAAAGAGCCTCAGTTGTAAATCTGGCGGGGCTTTGTTTCTAAACTTTATATTTGGGTCTGGCAGAAACATTCGTTCTTTCCAAATATACAAGAAACTCCAGTAAGGAATTGTGAAGATATGCGTACATTCTCCAAAGTAAAATGTAGAGGATAAGCGCGATCCATATTTGTGTTTTGACAGCATTTTCACTGCGCCCTAAGAATGTTCTAGTCAAACGAACTGCACCTGGCGACGCATCTCGTTTTTTTGTGATTGACATCAGAGTTATGCAGGTAGCGTAGTTTTTATGCTGTGGTATAAGCAGGCGCGGAGGCAGGCATGACGAAGCTGCGGCTTCCCTGAAACTAAACTAGAGCCTAAAAGCGCTGCAAGCCAGACGCAATGTCCAAGCCTAAGGGGGCTATGTATACAACACAATATCCTTTTATTTCCCCCGACATGACCCATGCCTAAAAGCAGAAGCATGCCGTAAATGTATGTCCTTTAGTAAATCCCATAGTTATGAAGCAGTGATAGGCTTGGAAGTACACTGCCAGCTCAAAACCAGAACTAAGCTTTTTTGCGATGATCCCAATCTGTACGGGGAAAGAGCCAATAGCCATGCGGGTCCTTATACCCTTGCTTTGCCTGGCACGCTTCCTGTTTTGAATCAAGAGGTGGCTCGTATGGCGGTGATGGCAGCTTTGGCTCTCAACTGTAAAATTGCCAAGCTGAGCAAGTTTGATCGCAAGCATTATTTTTATCCAGATTTGCCCAAGGGTTATCAGATTTCGCAGTATGATCAGCCTTATGCCACAAAAGGCTTTCTTGAGTTCTTCACATCTCAGGAGGCTAAGCGCAAGGTAGAGATCCATCGTATCCATATAGAAGAAGATGCGGGGAAGCTCATACACGCAAGCCCCGCCGGCGATCGTCAAAAATCGCAATCTTATGTAGACTTAAACAGAGCAGGGACGCCTTTGCTAGAGATTGTCACAGAGCCGGACTTAAGAGGAGCTCAGGAAGCCTCGGATTTTCTGCAGACTTTGCAGGCCATTTTGCGCGCCATTGATGTAACAGATGGTAATATGGAGGAGGGGAGTCTGCGCTGCGATGCGAATGTCTCAGTGCGCAAGGGGCCGGAGGCGCCTTTAGGCATCAGAAAGGAAATCAAAAACCTGAACTCATATAAGGCTCTTCGCTCTGCTATAAACTATGAAATAGAAGAGCAGACAGCGGCGCTGGGCAGGGGAGAGGAGCTTAGCCAATCGACGCTTTTATGGGATGCTGACCGGCGCAAAACGATCCTCATGCGTAAGAAAGAAGATGCTGAAGATTACCGCTATTTCCCAGAGCCGGACCTTTTGCCTTTAGTATTGGAAGAAGAATGGATAGAAGATATACGCAGACAAATGCCTGAGCTGCCTGCAGAACGCAGACAGCGTTATATGCGGGAGCTGCAGCTTTCTGGCTATGATGCGGGCGTGCTTGTTCGCCAAAAAGAGCTCGCAGATTATTTTGAACAGGTCTATGCTATTTGCAAGGATGCCAAAAAATCCGCAAATTGGGTTAAGGACGAAGTCTTGGGCCTTATCAATAAAGATCAAAGCTCTATACAAAATTTCCCCTGTACTGCGCAGCGCTTGGGCAGGCTGATCGCTTTGCTCAATGATGCGAAAATCACGAGCCCTATGGCAAAGCAAATCTTTGCGCACATATACCAAGAGGACTTAGAGCCTGAGGAAGTGATTACTAAGTACAATTACAAGACTCTCTCTTTATTAGATATACAGGCAATCATAGAAGAGGTCTTCTTAGAAAATGAGGCAAACGTAAAAAAAATACTTGATGGCAATGAAAGAGTGAAGGGGCATTTGATAGGCCAAGTGATGAAGAAGGCAAAAGCGCAAGCTCCTCCTCAGGACCTGCGCAGGCTGATAGACGAGAAGCTGGGACAACTTAGCTCCTAGCATGCTTGCTTGGCTTTTATGAATCATACAAGGCCTGCGGCGGCCCTGTTTCGCAAAAGGATCGCAGCCCGCTTGTACATAGCATATGAAGACATTATCTAGCAGCATTTCTAAACAATTATATTTTTGTTTCCCTGCGCTGTGCCTGCTTGTTTTAGCTAAGGCGCCCTTCTTATATGCAGAAAGCGTACGCGTCTTTGAAAGCCCTCTGCTTGTAGAAGAAAATGAGCTGCAAAGCGCCTTGGAAAGATCGCTCATGCGCCTTGATAAGGGCTTTTATAGTAAAGAAGAAGAGACTCAGGGTTTCCAGTATCACTATAAGAGTGACTTTTTTTCAGCGTACAGCTATCATATTTTTGCAGGGAAACTCTTTGTCAAAAGGAAGCAGACCATAGTGCGTATAGAAGGGGACAGCGGTGATGTAGATACGCTGGCGCGTTTTTTAGAGCTGGAAGGAGTAATTAACAAGGGCAGCTCCCTCCGCCCCAATTCCCGATTGCAGAAACTAGAAGAGAAGTCACACCTGGCAGCGCAGGCTGCCAATTTGCTTTCCCCCGCTTTGAGTCAGATATATCAGGCCTACGCCTCACCGCGCCTGCGTAAAGTTCAGGCCTTTGGCAGAGCGTCTTTCTATCTTTTCTTAGACGCTTTGGCGTACTGGATTGGAGGCACGCGTTTTTTTAGCATGCGTCATAAACCCTATAGGAATCAGGAATATATTAGGGCATGGTGGGCGCTAAACCGGGCTATAGGGGCGGGGCAAGCATTCAATGTCATACGAGGGCATAATCATCTTTTGCAATTTGAATATAGCTTCCCCGTGAATTATTAAGAAAGAAGCTGAAAGATTTTTCCCTAGCTTTGTAACGTAAATAGTCATTCAGCGAAAGAAAGCTGTCATGCTCAGTGTCATAAAGGCAGAGTTGCCGCTCGTATGAAGCAAGCTTTGGATGCGCGCTGATGCGTTTCAAAAAAGGTGAAGCAGCGGGATATTTGTGTTCCTTCTCGCCGCTTAATAAAAGAATCGTACTTGCTCCTGAGATGTACAAAAGCTGAGCTGCGGTAAAAAAACTCAAATCACTCAGAAAATTTTCCAAAAGATATTGATAGCTTACCATGCGTGCGGCCGATTTTTTATCATGACTTCCTGGCTTTGCAAGAAGATCAGACCAAAGCGCAAGCTGATGCAATTCTTTTTTATGCAGCTTTAAAGCTTGCTGCAAGCGCTCTGGAAGGGGGCTTGCATTTTGTATAAGAGGGCTTTCAATACATTGGTACATCCATTGTAATACATTGTCCAGATGGATTTCATAATGAGGTCTCGAAGATAGGATTAGGCGCATTTCTGCCTGGTGATGAGCAAAGACTATAGCCGCTAAAGTATAGACTGTATCTATATAGCTGCCGTGCAGAAGAGGAAAATGCGCATGCCTGTCTTCTCTGGTCGTATCTTCTTTTTTTCTAAAAGTCAGGTATTTTTTACAAATAGGAAGAGGATAATGTTCGCGCATTTTCCACAGAAATACGCCTGTGCTGGAAGCGTCAAAACTGCGCTTATTTTTGGCAGCCACAATGTGAATCATAGGATCGCCATAGAGGGCGTAGTTTGCCCATAGGAATTGCTTATTCGTACTGTGCCTATATGCGGACTTTTGCGCTTCAAAGAGCGCTTTTGCAATGGGGTATTCTTCAAAAAGGAAGCGATAGAATTGCAAAGCAAATGCGCATGTCTGCTCACTATCATGAAGCTTCCAGTATGTTCCTATGTAATTGCTTTTGCCTGTGCTGATCAAGTCTGCTATGTCCTCTGCGGCTATGCTGATTTCTGGACTGCTTCTCTCTTCGGGCTGCTTTGTTTTGTCTCTTTTTTCAGAGCTCCTTTCGCCGGCAAAAGGAGATGCTAAACTCATACAACTATTGTCGAAAATAAGCAGGGGCTCTATCCCAGACCTCAGGAGCTCCCTGGTATATAGAGTCTTGGAATCATGCAGGAGCCAGCCGCTGGCTCGGGAAGAAAAAGCAGCGGCATTGTGTCCCGTATAATGGATAATATCGCAGTCTTGTATGGCATCCAGAATGTTGATCTTGTTTACTCTTTTGCCGCTCATGATACGTAAATCTATACGCTGCCTGCTGAATTCTGTCTGGAGCATCTCGTATAAAAGTTCACCTTCTGCCTTCGCCCAAGCTAAATTTTCTCCAGGGTCTGCAACAATGAGCATCCGCAGCTTCTCCTTACGGAATGGATTACTTTGCGACCATTGCCCGGAATTATTATTAGCAAGATAAAAACGCTCTGCTAAAAAATGCTCTTTATCATGCAGCAGCCCCCATGGAATTTGCGCCATGAGCCCTTTAGTATGAAAGAGCAGGTATATCTCTGGGCTCTTGCGCAGGCGCTCTTGTATGCTTTGGGGGAAAATTTGCTTGTAAAAAGCGCCTCCTATGCGCTTTAACTCCGCAAGAAAATGAGGCTTGGCGCTTTCTTGCTTAAGATAGAAAAAAGAGCCTAGAGCTTGGATTTCAGATAAAAACTCCTGTAATAGGTCTTCTGCCAGCACGTTTTGCATATGCGTATGGTAGCGCCGCCGTCTGTTGTCGATCATGCTGAAGATATTGGTTTCTGCTATGCGATCAATAAGGATATTGATAAGATTCATAAGACGCACGCGGCTGCTGCGACATGCAGCAGCGATTGATAGATAATAATTGTATCTTAAGACTTTGCCTATAATATCGGTTTTTGCAAGCGTAGCTCCCGGCGCCCGTCTTCAAAAATTTTATTAAAAGGCTTGCCCCCTTTTTATAGCATACAATTATGCGTCGCTGGTTTACTTGTACTCTTAGCCTGCATGCAGACTGAAGGAAGGCATGCGGGCGCCTAAGAGTACATAGATGCTTGGATGAATTTTCATAGCCGAGAGCTTAGCGGCCCTGCAGCAAAGGAGATAGATTATGACAAATACTGAGAATCAAAGCAGTGAAGATATACGACAGGATGCGGGACACAATACCCCCCCATCTAATTTTCAATGGATTCCATTTTACGAGGCCTTCGCAACAGCCCTGCTGAAGTACAAAGATGATAGAAAGCCGCTGATTGCCGCCATTCACGAGATCAGTGAGGAGCTGGATATAAAACTCCCGAAGGACGAATTTGCAGATGGCCGTAAAGGCCCGCTGGAGGATATTTGCCCCTTCACGACTATGGCTATGTTTAATAAAAACATTAGAGATAATCGCCCAAAAGATCCTGGCCAAGAAGATCGTCCCCCAATGCGTACAGAAATGGCAGGCAAGCTCGCTGCTATTTTGCAGCTTTCCATGGGGGCGCCGACTTCCTTTGATTCAATACCGATGGTGCTGCCCATAAAAACATGGTTTTTTACTTTTGCCAACAAGAGGAAAGAAGAAGATATTCTCATTCTTTGGAATGCCTTTGCAAGGGCCCTGGAATATGCAGATGATGATAAGGATCAAGAAAAACTGGATGCCTTTTGTGCGGCTTTCGATAAGGCTCTGGAAGTTTCCGGCACGGGCAGCGCATACTTGACTATGGGGCTCTATTGGATACGGCCGCAGAAGTACATAACTTTGGACGATCATTCACGGGCATATATCTCGGAGCAATACGGAGACCAATTGCCTAGTAAAGTAAAGAGCAAAGGAATATGTAGGGCTGCTCCAGAAATTTCCCAAACGTTTTGAAGAAGCTAAGGCGGCAGGTGATCCTATTTGCTCCTTCCCCGCCTTGTCATTTGCAGCCTATGAAAAACGCGAAACAGCCAAGCAAGAAAAAGACCAGGAAAAAAAGAACAAAAAAGAACAAACGAAAGACGCAATAGCGGACATAAGCGATGGCAAAGACTACGAGAGTGAGGCTGGCCAATATTCCATAGAAAATATCATAGACGATGGTTGTTTTTTGGAGCCCGAGCGCTTAGAGAAAATACTGCAAAGCTTGCGGGAAAAGAAGAACATCATACTACAAGGCCCGCCCGGCACCGGGAAAACATGGCTGGCAAAACGCCTTGCCTATGCGCTGATGGGCCAAGCAGCTCCAGAACGCGTTTGTAACATGCAGTTTCATCAGAGCCTGTCTTATGAAGATTTTGTGGAGGGCTTTCGGCCTGGCGAAGATGGAAGACTCTCGCTTGCAAAGGGCCCCTTCCTGGAGCTGAGCCAAACGGCGCAAAGCGATGCGGGAGACTATGTTTTCGTCATTGACGAGATCAATCGCGGCAATCCCGCGCAGATATTCGGCGAGCTGCTGACTTTGCTCGAAGCAGATAAACGGCGCAGCTTCCATGCCATGCAGCTCATCTATAGCAGGGAAGCAGTCTGCCTGCCTAAGAATCTATACCTAATTGGCACGATGAATCTTGCAGACCGCTCTTTGGCTGTGCTGGATTTTGCTTTTCGCCGGCGCTTTGCCTTTGTTGACTTAGATCCGCAGATCAATGAACGCTGGCTGGAGTGGGTACATGAATCCTATGGCTACGATAAGGCAATCCTTCAAGCAATCCAAGAACGTATGCAAGCGTTAAATAAAGCTCTTGCAGCAGACTCTAATTTGGGCCCGCACTACCAAATAGGGCATAGCTTTGTAACTCCGTCCAGGCCAATGGCGGATGCAGAAGAATGCAGGTCGTGGTTTAGGCAGAAAGTAGAAACAGAGATAGCGCCTCTCTTAGAGGAGTACTACTTTGATTCACCTGAAAAAGCTAAAGACGCTGCCAAAACATTGGCAGCTGATTTCTAAGTCACGTGGCGCCAGCGCAATCAGAAGAGACTACTAAGGCTGCAAGCCCCCGTATCCCTGTTCGAAACCTATGGCTCTTGATGCTCTACGCCTGTGAGTGCAAGCTGGGCGCAAGAAAACTCGACGCCGCTTTTGAAGAAAGCCCGGAAGATATACCTGAGCTTGCAGCTGAAGTGCTGACTGAGCTTACGGCAAAACGCCTGCAGCGCTCTCTCTACCTGCATTATCAAGCAAAAAAAGCGCAGCTAAGCCGCCTCCGGGGGCGCATCGATCTACTTGCGACAGAGCGCTTTCAATTGCTGAAGCGGGGCAAAGTTTTCTGCTCTTTTTTTGAAATGAATGTGGATACCCCGCGCTACCGCTATGTGCGTTATGCCCTTGAGAAAATCGCAGCTCTCTTAAAAGCAAAGGATTCTCAAGCGCTTGCAAATACATGCCGCAGTCTAGCGCAAAGCTTTAAAGCAGCTGGGCGTCCTTAGCGCGCCGCCAAGGGATTCTGAAATCTTATGTGAGCGCTATAACCCGCAAGACAAGGATGATAAGGCTATGGTCGATGCGGCATATATCGCTTTGCGTCTGGCGCTGCTCAATGAAGAAGCTGGGAACAAGGATCTTTTTCATCCACAGCGGGATGATAGCTGGCTGCGGGAGCTGTTTGAAAAGGCTGTCTTGGGCTTTTACAAAATCAAGCTGCGAGAGTCAAGGTGGAAAGTGGGCGCTAGGAACTATGGCTGGCCGCTTGAAAATGGAAAGCACACAGCGGGAATTACAGCTTTGCTGCCTCAGATGAAAACAGACATTGTGTTAGAGAGGCAGGCGGAGCGCATCATCATGGATACTAAGTTTACGCATATTCTACAGAAAGGACAGTACGGAGAAAGATTCAAAAGCGGGTATCTGTACCAAATATACGCTTACGTACGTTCTCAGGAAAAGGCAGAAGTCAAAAACTCATACGGATTATTACTACATCCCGCTATAGACGAAGAGATAGACGAGCTGATGGAATTGCAGGGGCATGTGATTCGCCTTGCTACGCTTGACTTAGCTGCGGACGCAAAAACGATTCGTGATCGCTTGCTGGAACTTGCAGATACAAAGCAATGGCAGAGCAGACTGAAGGGCGCGTAGACTTGCTGCGCGCGCAGGCCGGCTTTATACTGTTTTTAGGAATTCTTCGTTTTTAGAAATTCTACGTTTTTAGAAATTCTTCTAGCGCCGCATCCATGTGCTCTTCGGCCTTCTTTAAAAATGCGACAGTAGCCTCTATGTCCAGTCTGCCGGCGCTGTCGTATTGCAAATAGGCGCCGCCGTCTTTTGAGACAGCAAGCGTCATAGTCTTGCTCCTTTTGTCTATTCTGATATGCCTTGGCTCCTCCACAGCTATAACTGGGTTTGGAACTTGCAAAAGGGCATTGTGCCATTGCCTTGCGGTGCTTGACACAGTGCGCTCACCACCGCCGGGATGCCCTAACTTAAAGCAAAGTTTTTGGTATTCCAGCTGCAGATAAAAACTGTAGTCAATACCTGCAATGTTATGGTCTTTTGCATGCCACCAGAAGCCAAAAAAACCGCCGTTTGGATTAGGCACATAAGCCCAGCCTGGATTCTGACTTTTTAGCTTTTCTTCGAGCTCCATAAAGAAGCCCTGCCACTGGAACCAAGCCTTAGGAGTGTTATCCCTCGTCCAATTTTTATATCCTTCCGCTTCTTTATCCTTACTCTGCAAATGGCTATGAAAGTCCTGTACCAAAAAATAAGCAGAGACATGGTCCTGCAATACTCTACAAAGCTGGGATCGGTCATAAACCGCGTATTTTTCGTGGATGGCATTGCGCTCCTGATTTGAAAAATTGCCCGTTTTGCAGACAATAGCTGTGATATTTTCTTTAGCGATTGCGCCGCCATTTTCGCTCAATAC
>CBDETG010000006.1:0-56787 GCA_965242745.1 Leptonemataceae bacterium | reverse complement strand
TCTGTTGTGATCAGAGCCTGCAATGCTTTTTCTTTGCGCAGCCATGTTCTTTGTTTTTTCGCATAGGCATAATGCGCTTTTGCAAGTTCGAGGGCTAAATCCTTAGGCTTTGCTCGTCCCAGGTACACCTCCAGAGCTGCAGAGCATCCTAGGCTGGCGAGACCCGGGCAAGGGCCGTACTTCTTATAGACTTTTCCCACTTCTTCGATCATACCCGCTTGAATCATCTTCTTTGCCCTTTCTAAAAGAATGCTTTTGTATTCTGATTCCTCTCTCTCTAAACGAAAGCCGTAAAAACGAAATGGGCTCTGCGCCGGCTCTTTTTGCGCTTCTGCCCAAAAAGAGCTCCAGCTTTTTCCTGAAGACAATATGATCTCTAAGGCCCGCGCAGCGCGGTAGCTGTCCTTAGGATGGATGGTGCCCGCCCTTGCTTCTTCTCCGGTGGCTAGGATTGCCTGAGAGTCATGCTTATAGAGCTCTTCTAATACTTCCTCGTGCGACATTGCAGCTACCCTTTTGCGCGCGCTGGGGCTTGTCTGCACAGGGAACATGCCTCTGGACAGGGCGCGGTAATAAAAGCCTGCTCCCCCGGCTAGTATAGGGAGCTTAGCTCTTTGCGCTATGTCATAAATAGCACGGGATGCTTTCTGTACAAATCGCCCTGCGCTGAAGGATTCCCTAGGCTTAATGATGTCCAGCAAATGGTGAGGCAAAGCGCGGCGTATCTTAGCAGAGGGTGCAGTAGTAGAAATACCCAGCTCTTGATAAATCTGGCGTGAGTCGCAGGAAACAACTTCGTGCTTTTCCCTGTCCGCCAAGGCATACAGAGCATCTGTCTTGCCTGAAGCAGTGGGCCCTAGGAGTACGAGAACAAGAATAGCCTTCTCTTGTGGCTTAGCTGCGCCCTTCTTCATGTTATGCGCAAAAGTATAGCAGCGCCAGCTTGGGCGGGCAGGCCTTTAGGAGCAGCCTGTAGTAGAGCCGCAGGAAAGACATTTCAGACACGAGCCATTGCGAACCAGGGAAAACTGGCCGCATTCTGCGCACGGGTCTCCTTCGTAACCCTTCAAGCGTGCCATAGCCTGCAATTTCTCAGGCAGGCGCTGCGGCAAGCTGTTTTGCGGGCCCGGCTCAGGTACTCTCAGCTCATTGTGTGCCCCGTCTTTTGGCGGGGATTGCGGCGCTTCGTGGGAAAAAGCGTCCTTTTGCTCTCCATTTGTATAAATACCGGAGAGCAATGCTTCAGCCGGAGCGCTTTTTTTTTCTATTTCTTCTGATAAATGGGGCGTCTTTTTGTCCTGCTGCCCTTGCTGCTTTTGGCTTGAAGTATCCTGCCAGGCCTCTTTGCTTTTATGAGAGCCAGGGGGGATGCTGATGGAATCTGAACGTATGTCTTCAGGGCTCACTTGGGCCAAGTCATGCCTGCCTAAATAAGTCACAGCTAATTCGCGAAAGACGTAATCTATGATGGAAGTAGACATCTTAATGTGCGCATTCCCCTGTGTTATGCCATTGGGTTCAAAACGAGTAAAAATAAAGGCATCCACAAATTCATCCAAGGGAACGCCGTACTGTAAGCCGAGCGAAATAGCTATGGCAAAGGAGTTCATCAAGGAACGAAAGGCAGCGCCCTCCTTGTGCATATCCAGAAAAATTTCACCAAGTCGGCCGTCTTCATATTCCCCTGTGCGCAAATAGATTTTATGACCTCCTACTGTAGCTTTCTGAGTATAACCCCCTCTCCTATAAGGCAGGCGCTGGCGCTGGGCCACATAAGACGCAAGCAATTTGTCTGTCAGGCTTGGCTTTTCTGCAGCTACGCTCAGCTCCTTCTCCTTTTCTGCAGTTGTCTCTTCTTCCAGGTCTGTTTGGATATTGAGGGGTTGGGAAAGCTTGGAGCCGTCTCTATAAAGAGCTACGGCTTTGTTCATGAGCTTCCAGGAAAGCATGCAGGCCTCTTTGACATCCTGGACAGTGGCTGTTTCAGGCAGATTGATGGTCTTAGAGATTGCCCCAGAAAGAAAGGGCTGTGCTGCGGCCATCATTTTGATGTGAGCCTGCCAGGATAAGAAACGCCTTCCGTGGCGCCCGCAGCGATTAGCGCAGTCAAAAACAGCATAATGCTCCTTTTTCAGATGGGGCGCTCCTTCTAGAGTCATTGTTCCACATACGTACTCGTTAGCTTCTTGTATCTCTTCCGGCAAGTAGCCCAGCCAGCTAAGTAGATGGAAGTTGTCCTTTTCTGCCTCAGGGCCTATATCGTCCCACATGCCCTGCATGCTTGCTCCCAAAGTATGCTTATTAAAAACAAAGCCTATATCAAAGGCGCTATGCAGGGCCTCTTGTAGTCTGGCAAGCGCATCCGGGGTAAATCCCCTGCGCGCAAGATCCTCTATATGCAGTTTTCCTTGATGACCCTTGAGACTCCCATGACCCATGCAATACTGCGTGATGTCTTGGATTTCTTCTTCTGTGTAGCCTAATCTGCGCAGAGCTGGGGGCACAGCTTGGTTTATGATTTTGAAATAGCCCCCGCCGGCCATTTTCTTATATTTCACAAGAGCAAAGTCCGGTTCTATACCTGTCGTGTCACAATCCATAACAAGGCCAATCGTACCTGTGGGGGCAAGCACGGTTACCTGCGCATTACGATAGCCGTATTGCTGCCCCATAGCAAGGGCGCGCTCTGCTTCCTCATGCAGGGCTTGGCGCAGATAAGCGGGGCAATGCTTGGGGTCTATGCGCATTGGTTTGATGCTCAGGCCTTTGTATTCGCTGTCTGGAGCGTGATGGGCCGCTTTGTAGTGATTTTCTATGACACGGAGCATATTTTCTTTCTCGTACTTAGGGAAGGGACCCAGCTTGACTGCAATCTCGGCGCTGGTAGCATAGGCATTCATGTGCATAATGCCGGTTAAAGCCTGACAGTAGGCTCGCGCTTCGTCTGAATCATAGGGCAGGCCTAAAATCATGAGCAGAGCGCCCAGGTTGGCGTAGCCTAAGCCTAAAGTACGGTAATCATAGGAGCCTTGCGCTATCTTGGCAGAAGGGTACTGCGCCATGGCAACAGATATTTCCAAAACGAGGGTCAAAAGGCGGCAGCAATGGCGGTACGCCAGGTCGTCAAACTCGCTCCCCTTCTCATTCAGAAAACGCACCAAATTCAAGGAAGCCAAATTGCACGCAGTGTCATCTAAAAACATGTACTCTGAGCAAGGGTTGGAGGCTTGTATTCTTCCTGCATCCGGGCAGCTGTGCCATTCATTGATGGTAGTATCAAATTGCAGGCCTGGATCGGCGCAGGACCAGGCTGCAAAGGCGATCTCATCCCAAAGCTCGCGGACCTTTATGCTCTTAACAGGCCTTGCTTTTCTGCCTTCCTTAGCTGCTTGTTCCTTTTCTGTGCGCCAATATAGATGCCACTCCTTTGCATGAGGCTCTTCTAGCGCCTCCATAAAGCTTTGCGAGACGCGCACAGAATTATTTGAGTTTTGACCTGATACTGTACGGTAGGCATCGGACTGCCAATCTGTACTCAATTCCTCAAACAAGAGGGAAGTATAGCCCTGCTTAGCAAGAGAGATGGCGCGTTGTATATAGTTTTCAGGGATGGCGGCCCTGCGGGCCTGCGCAAGGGCCGCTCCCAGCTGCGGATTTTTTTTCGGATTGCATTTTTCTTCTAATGCAAGGATCTCTGGAGCAGCCTGCTCCTCGGAAGCTTCCTGCCCTTGCCTATGAATGGCCTGCATGATTCTATTGAGATACAGATTAGACATTTTTGAGCCGCTTACAAGAGAGACTACTTTTTGCTCTTCTACTAACTTCCAGTTAATAAACTCTTCTATATCAGGGTGGTCTATATCCAAACATACCATCTTTGCAGCCCGGCGCGTTGTGCCTCCTGACTTGATGGCTCCCGCTGCCCTGTCTCCTATACGTAAAAAACTCATTAAACCTGAGCTCTTTCCTCCTCCCGAAAGCGGCTCACCTTCAGCACGCAAATTAGAAAAATTCGTACCTGTACCAGAGCCATACTTGAAAAGCCGCGCCTCGCGAAGCCATAAATCCATAATACCACCCTCATTGACCAGGTCATCCTGAATAGACTGGATAAAACAAGCGTGCGGCTGTGGATGTTCGTAGGCAGAATGGGAAAGCTGCAGCTCCCCACTACGGGCATCTACATAATAATGCCCCTGCGGCGGGCTATCAATGCCATAAGCCCAATGAAGGCCCGTATTGAACCATTGAGGTGAATTAGGCGCAGCTGTCTGCGAAGCAAGGATGTAACATAATTCCTCATAAAAAATACGCGCCGATTCTTCGTCTGCAAAATAGTCATAGCGCCAGCCCCAATAAGTCCAGCACCCCGCTAACCTATGAAAAACCTGCTTTGCAGAAAGCTCCTGCGTATATCGCTCCTCTACAGGAAGCTTTGCTAAAGCCTCTTCATCAGGAAGGCTTCGCGCAAGCCACTCCGGCACTTTTGGCTCGAGTACAAGCTTGGTATAAACAGGCACGCCTGCTTTGCGAAAGTATTTTTGCGCAAGTATGTCTACGGCAACTTGAGACCAGGAAGCGGGCATTTCCAAAGCCTTTGCTTCAAAGGCAATAGAGCCGTCCGTATTCCAAATACGCGAATCACGGCTTTCCCACTCCAAAAGATCCCAAACTTGCTTAGGCCCGTAGCGCGTTCTATGCCCCTCTGGATGCCTTTCTTGCGGTTTTGCTGGGGAGTGGGAAGTGTAGTAGCGTTTGATTTTCATTTCTATTTTATTCCTTTTTTCGTCAGTCCTTTTTCGTCCTTTCTATGCTTAGCGAAGCAAAAAGAAAGAAAGGAGGCATGCAGCTTTTTGTATCATCCTAAAACGACCGGCAAAGTCTGAAGACCTTTTGCGAGCTGCACAAGCATGATTGCCATGATGCTGCAAAGATATTATGTCATATAAACAGGAAATGCAAAGCTCCATTCTAAGTCAAGCCTTAATAAAGACTGGCAGGGGAAAGCAGCTCTGAGAATGATGAGAAGTCAAGAAGAAGCCATGGTTAAGCAGTAAAGAAGAAATGCGCTTGGACATAGAAACTCAGACAAAATCCGCCCCAAAGCAGGATCCTCGGCCTTCTAAAGCAAATGCAGACGCCTGAAAATTGTGTCTACATGACTCAAATAGCTTTTAAGAGAAAAGATTTCATGGATTGCAGCTTCCCCCAAACATTGAAAGATTTTCTTGTTCTTTCTGCTCTCTTCCTGGAGATGCAGTGTCTTATCTTGCCATACCCTCATGCTGATCTCTTGTACGAGAGCGTAGGCCTCTTCCCTTTGCATAGCTCTCTCGACGAGAGCAAGCAAAAGCTTTTGAGAATAGAAGAGCCCGCCCGTAAGCTGCAAGGACCTTTGCATATTTTCAGGATACACATGCAAATTGGAAATAACGTAATCCATTTTTGTCAGAATGTATTCCAGAGCAATGATAGAGTCCGGTAAAATAATACGTTCTGCTGAAGAATGAGAGATGTCGCGCTCATGCCACAAAGCTATATTCCTGTATGCGCTCTGGGCATTGGCTTGAATCACTCTTGCAATGCCGCAGATGCGTTCACAAATAACAGGATTGCGCTTATGCGGCATTGCGCTTGATCCCTTCTGTCCCTTGGCAAAGGGCTCCTCCACTTCTCGCGCTTCCGTCTTTTGTAAAAGACGGACTTCCTGAGCCATGCGTTCTAAGCTCCCCGCAATGAGCGCTAAGATAGAGCAATAATAAGCATGACGGTCTCTGCCTATGACTTGCGTAGTGACCAAGTCCACGCCTAGTCCCAGGTCTTTGCATACTTCCTCTTCTATCTCTGGTTCTATATTAGAAAAAGTACCTACTGCGCCGCTCAATTTACCTACAGCAATTTCCTGCCTGCTGCCCGCCCTTTCCAGGCGCCTGCGACTGCGCCTGAGCTCTGCATAAAATAGGGCGAATTTCAAGCCTAAAGTAGTGGGCTCACTATGTATGCCATGCGTACGCCCTATCATAACTTGATCCTTGTAACGCAGGGCCTGCTTGGCTGCGCTTGCTATGAGTTTGTCTAAGCGGTCCAGGAGAATGCGCGTAGATTTCTGCAGCTGCAGGGCAAGAGCTGTGTCTCCCACATCGGAACTCGTCAAGGCATAGTGCAGATAGCGTCCTGCCGGCCCTGTATTTTCACGCACATTGGTCAAAAAAGCTATCATATCATGCTGCACTTCACTTTCTATAGCTAGGATGCGCTCTGTTTGAAAATCAGCTTTCTTTTGGATTTCCTCCCAAGCATCATCGGGGATGAGGCCCCTTTTATTCCATGCCTTGCATACGGCTAATTCTACTTGGAGCCAATAGCGGAATTTGCTTTCCAGCTTCCACAAAGAAGCGATTTCTGTATTGGAATAACGCTCTATCACAATTAGAGGGCAAGCTCATCACGCAGGGCTTGAATCTCCTTTTGAAATTCCTGCCACAGGCGGGAAGCATGGGGATGAAAGGTAGAGTAGACGCCCTGACGGTTCAGGTCTATCAATTCTGTCAGAGTAAAGTTAAGATGCTGGTAGTACTTGAAGTATTCCTGCGAAAGATTTACTCTGAATATCTCAGGATCATCCGTATTGACTGTACATATCAAGCCTTCGTCATAATAGCGTCTTACGGGATGCTCGCGGGCCTCCCGTACATATTTGCCCGTGAAGAGATTGGAACTCAGACAGATTTCTAAGGGTATTTCTCTTTCTTTTAGGATATGCAGGAGGCTTGGATCTTGTATGGCGGAAGTCCCGTGTCCGATCCGCTCTGCTTGCAATTCCAAGACTGTATCTCGCACGGACCAAGGCCCATCATCTTCCCCAGCATGAGCTACACAGCGCAGGCCTTCAGAACGAGCCTGCGCAAAGACTTTGGCAAAATCTCTGGCGGGTCCCATGAGCTCTGCGCCTCCTAAACCTATGCCAAGTACATGCTTAGACTTGGCATGTATCACTCGCTGCAAATTCTTGCTGGCATTTTCAGGTCCAAAGGTGCGGGAGACATCAATGAGGTATTTGACTTCAGGTCCTCCAGAACGCTGGCATTCCCCAGCAAGGCCATCCAAGCTTTCTACGATTTCTTGAAAATCCAGGCCGTTTGCTATCATCCGGGACGGCGCTAAAAAGACCTCAGCATAGCGGATATTATTTGCCTCTAAGTAAGTACGGAGATTTGCAAAGATCAAAGTAAAATCATCCGGGCTTTTGATCGCATCTAAAATAAAGAGGAAAAGCTGGACAAACTCCTGTAGATTCTTGAAATTGTACAGCTTTTTTATTTTCTCTGTATCATATTCTACCTTATTTTTTTCCATCAGCGCGCTGAGAGTCTCATGGGAAATGCAGGCCTCCATGTGGAGATGTATTTCTGTCTTGGGCATTCTTTGTAAAAATTCTGCGATGCGCTTTTGCTCTGCGCTGAGCTTTTCTTCGTTTTTTGATGAAAAAAACCGGCCATCAGCGCGTATTTGAGAAGAAGTAACTTGATCGGCAAAGAGGAGCTGCTCTGCCAGCTCATCCGGCAGATCATCTATTTCCAGGCTCTCCAAGCCAATCTTGTAGTTGAGAAGATTATTAATTTGCTTATCAAAAGCAATGATCAAAGGATCACTAAAGGACCTTTTGGAAGGGATGCGTTCCTTAAGGCGCTGCAGGTCTCTGATATCACGTTCGATAGCTTTTAACTTTTCCAGAACATACTGAAATCTTAGCAGCATAAGCGAATTTGTCGTCTAGCATAAAGAAGGATTTCGCCTAACATAGACACAATACTAGGATCACTCTTGTAACTAAGCTTGGCCTGTCAGCGTCTTATATGCTTGCAGGGTCATGGTAGTATATTTTTTAGCAGAAACAAACTTTCTCTTTGGTATCTTTATAGGAAGCATAGCCCTATGCCTTGCCCAGCATGTCTTTCTTTATGCCTCTGTAAAAGAAAATCGCTTTTTGTTTTATGCTCTTTTCCTGGCCTTTGCGGGCTTTTTTGCCTCTGCTTATATAGTCCATGCCTTATATTTCTTATCGGATGAAGTTGCAAGCCTCTCTTCACTTTACCGATGGCTTTTTATTGGCAGCCTCCTCCTTTTGCTGTTTGCCTTCTATGGCTTGCGCAAAGCTTATTTGCCGGGTTTCTATTTTGCGCTTGCTCTTTTCTTGCTTTTGCCCTCGAATCTTGCGTACACCCTCTTTGATATGGGGCAGCTTTCACAAAGCCAGCTGACACAGCTGCATTCTCTCTTTGCTCTGACAGGAAGCCTAAGCTTATGGTGCTTTTGCGCCTATATAGCCAAAATGATCAGCCAGGCATGGCGTAAAAACGCAGATTACAGAGCGGCCACAGTTGCCAAGAATGAATTCCTGACAAATATGAGTCATGAAATTCGCACCCCTCTCAATGCCATTGTGGGTATGGGAGAGCTGCTGGAGGCAGCCCGGCTCAATACAGAAGAGAAAAATTATCTCAAAATACTAAAGAACGCAAGCGACAATCTGATGGCTTTGATCAATGATATCTTAGACCTCTCCAAAATAGAAGCGGGGAAAATCGAGCTGGAGAAGGTCATCTTCTGTCCCAAGTCACTGATTCGCAGCACAACGCAGCTTTTACGTACGGAAGCCGCAAAAAAAGGCATAGCTTTGCGCGTAGTCCTCGATGAACCGCTGCCTTACTGCGAGGGAGACCCCACAAGAATGCGGCAAATTCTTATGAACCTATGCAGCAATGCGGTCAAATTTACGCACGAAGGCTACGTCGAGGTGACTACTAGTTTGTGCTCTCAAGACAAACTGCCGAAACTCTGCAGTACAGAGATATCTGACTTCCCGGGCTTCTATCTGCTTATGAAAATCAAGGACACAGGCATAGGCATACCCGTGCAAAAATGGGATGCGATTTTTGAAAGCTTTGCGCAGGCTGATTCCAGCACCACGCGTCGCTTCGGGGGTAGCGGGCTGGGCCTTGCCATTACGCGCCATCTTGTAAATCTCATGGGGGGCCGCATTTGGGTAGAGAGCTTGGAAAACCAAGGCAGTACTTTCTTTTGCCTGCTGCCCCTGCGCTATGCTGCCTATGATTCCCTGGAAGCAAGCGCCGGCCTTGAGCATAAGGAGCGGGAAAATGCCAGCATACATAGCAATAAAAAACTTGCTATCCTGCTTGTAGAGGACAATCCAGATAACCAGGTACTTTTTCAGGCTTACTTCAAGAATATGGCTCATGAAATCCAAGTGGTAGCAAATGGCATGGAAGCTCTGGAGCAAGTGCAAAGAAAAGACTTTGATCTTGTTTTTATGGATATACAGATGCCCGTACTGGATGGCTTATCTGCTACGCGCCAGATACGAAAATGGGAAAATGGTCAAATCCAAAGCGGGAAAAAGAACAAAGCTACGCCGATCTATGCGCTCACAGCCCATGCTATGAAACAGGAAATTGATAAGAGCAACGCTGCCGGCTGTGATGGACATATTACAAAACCACTCAGAAAACAAGAACTCCTGCATGTGATTGAAAGACATGCTGCCTAGCGGCAAATCATAGGCATTGGTCTGGCGCGGGCGACATCCTTGTCTTAGCGCCAGACTCTCGCACCTCCTGTGCTCGTGACGCAATGCCTATGATTTGCACTGGATTGTTCTGGTATGTACAGCACACGAGCCCCCTGCGCCCCAGAGCGCCAGCCCTAACGCGACATATCGGCAAGGCATAGGCATTGTTCTGGTATGTACAGCACACGAGCCCCCTGCGCCCAATGCGACATAACGCGGCGCCCAGACTCCATTTATTACAACAACGCCCTGTCAGCGCTATAACGTCCCTGAGCGGCGCCGAGACTCCATTTATTACAACAACGCCCTGTACAAACGCCGCATATTACAACCCCCGCCGCAGTCAGCAGATCTAACGTGACATAACGCGGCGCCGAGACTCCATTTATTACAACAACGCCCTGTCAGCGCTATAACGTCCCTGAGTACAAACGCCGCCTACTACAACACCGCCTCAGTCAGCAAAACCCCCGCCTCCGGGCCCCCTTAATATATTCAATCACACACCGGCGCGCCTGGCGGCATATCTTTGAGACAGGGCCAGCCGCTGGTGAAGTTGCCCCAGACGCTGCTGTCCCAAGCCTCCCATGTGATATTGGGCGTGTTGCTGTTAGCGTCGTGGTCGGCGCCGGTGGCGTCTGTGGGGAAGATGGCCACTGTGCTTTCGTCTGCTGTTTGCAGCCACAGGCGGCGGCTGGCATCATCCGTGCCCGTTGCCTGTATGCACACGCTGGCAGGACAGGCGAGGCCGTGGCCTATGCCATTCGTGCCCGCAGAAAGCACGTAATAACTCTTACCTAGGACCGCGCCGCTGCGCAGCCAGCCCACCAGCCCGCCGACACGATCATTGCCCTCAGCGCCGCCCGCAGCATAGCTGTTGCTGATACTGCTATCAGCATTCATCAGCCCCACGAGCCCGCCGACACGCTCATCACCCTTGGCGCTGCCTGTTGCATAGCTGTTACGTACATTGCTGCTCTGCATAAATCCCACCAGCACGCCGACACTATCGCCATCACCCTCGGCGCTGCCCACAGCATAGCTGTTACTTATCTTGCTGCTACTCTCCATACGCCCCACCAGCCCGCCGACATTGGTCGTACCCCTGGCGCTGCCCGCAGCATAGCTGTTACTGATACTGCTGCTATCAGTCATATCCCCCACCAGCCCGCCGACACGGCCATAACCCTGGACGCTGCCCGCAGCATAGCTGTTACTGATACTGCTGCTCTCCATACGCCCCACCAGCACGCCGACAGCCTGAGTAAAACTAAAGGCGCTGCCCGCAGCATAGCTGTTGCTGATACTGCTATCAGTCATCGTCCCCACCAGCACGCCGACAGCGTTATTACCCGTGACGCTGCCCACCACATGGCTCTTACTTATACTGCTGCTATCAGTCATCTGTCCCACCAGCCCGCCGGTATTAGTATTGGCATATATGTAAACGTCCATGAGGCCCAGGTTTGCAATGCTTGCTCCTTGCGTAGCGCCAAAGAGGCCTCCATGGAGCGCGTTTACCTTGTAATAGAGATTGCTGATCCTATGGCCCTGCCCGTTAAAAGTCCCCGTAAATGGCCTATCATCGTCAGCGTGAGAGCCTCCGCATGTCACATCTGCGCCGCAATTGCCCACTGGAACCCAGGCGCTTTGGCCGCTGCCGCAGTCATCGGCGTTATCGTCATCGCCATCGCCTTCCGTTAGATCATCGCCGTTTGTGCCGTCGTAGTTGGGGCAGCTTGCGCTTGCGTCAATGTCTGCCGTCAGCTCGTAGCCGCAAAGGTAGACGCTCACGGTCGTAGAGCCGTCGGGTGCGGGATCGCCGCCGGCCAGGCTGGCTGCGCCCGTTGCAGTCACAACGTGATAGTCAACAGCGGTGTCGCAGTCGTCCGTGGCGCTTTCGGGCGCTCCAGCAATCTGTGGCGCCGCCGTGGCTCCTGTTTTGTAGCTTGCCCCAGCAAGGTCGTACTTCATGTTCTGGAGCTCCGCATAGGTGGCGATTTCTATCAGCCCGTCGCCATCGTCGTCTACGTCCATGGCATCGGGCGTGCCGTCATCGTCATCGTCCGTGTCTTCTGTCAAGCTGCTCGTGCAGCCCGCACGCAAGGCGTCGGGCTTGTTGTCCTCGTCCGTATCCACGCTTGCGCATGCGTCGGTCGGGAAATCATCGTCAGCGTCAGCTATGCCATCGCCATCATCGTCTGAGTCCTCGCTGTTCTTGCAGCCATCGCCATCAGGGTCAGCTGTGAGGGCGCTTGCGTCAGCAGTCGTGGCGGCGCCCGCCTCGCCCATGGGGCAGGCGTCGTTTGCATCAGCCAGGCCGTCGCCGTCGCTGTCTTCCTCGCACATGGCTGTGGCCAAGTTCGGCGCCGTCTGGCCCGTGCACTGCTGGCAGACTCCGTCATGCTGGGCTACATGGCCCGCCATGTCGTTGCAGTCGGCGTCTGTGATGCAGTCATCGCCCAAGATGCTATTGGGATTCGTGCTCAGGTTCTTATGGCAGTCCGTCGCGCTGATGCAGGCCCTTTTGTCCACGTTGCGCACGTTATCCGTGCCCGTGCATTCCATGCAATCGCCGTCGCTGGCGGCGACATGGCTGGGCATGTCCTGACAGGCTGCGTCTGTGATGCACTCGGCGTCGTTTAGCACGCTAAAGGCGTTTTCGCTGAGGCTCTGGCAGTCGCCTATGCTCATGCACGCGGTTTTTTCCATATTACGGATGGAATCCTCGCCCGTACATTGCTGGCAGTTGCCGTCTACGGTGGCGACATGGCCGGGCATGTCCTGACAAGCCATGTCCGTAATGCAGTTGGCCTCGCCCAGCAGGCTATAGGCGCCAGAGCTGCCAGTCTGGCATTCGTCTGCGCTGATGCAGGCGTCCATCGCCGCATTGCGTACGGGATTATCCCCGCTGCAGGCCTCGCATTCGCCTCTTTCGTTTATGAGCTGGTTTGCCACAGAGGTACAGGAGGCCTCAGTGATGCAGGAGCGCCCGTCCACGCCTACAAGCTTGCCTGTGGCATCACGGCAGGCCTGCTCGGTGATGCAGGCGGGCGGGCTTGCGGTCGTATCTGCGATCTCGCCCTCGTCACAGCTTAGCACAAAGCAGCTGTTATCCCTGGGATTGTGTATCTCCCTGCCCGTGCAGCTTGCTTTTGCCTCGCAGGTGGGCTTTGCCATCGGCTTGTACTCGCCGTCTGGGCAGTTGGCAACACAGGCCGTGCGATCCGCATTGGGAAACTGCGGCGCCGTGCATGCCTCGCATTGCTCGTTTTGTAGAATCTGATTGTCAACGCAGGCGGGATCAGCAGAGCTGCTGCCTCCTCCTCCGTTCCCGTTGCTCCCTCCGCAGCCGCCACAGTTGCCAAGAAAGGCAAGGGACAAACTGAGCAGGCTCAGTACTGTAATTCTGTTAAGTGTCTGTATCTTAGCGCCCCTCCTTTGTGATGGGGGGGGGGGGGGGGGTAATGTCCCTGTTCCTTGTATCCCCGATCCATCCCACCGTGTTTGCGTTTTTTGAGCTAACGCGGAGCTTTGTATGGTACATGACTTTGTCATAACTACCTCCTTCAAAAACGTAATTTTTTATAGGCCATGTTGAAACAAGCATGACCTATAGTACAATATATACAAATGCCAGTGTGATGTCAACTATATTTTTACACGTTTTCTACGCAACAAAAATACTTGCCTGAGACCTTTTGCCAGCGCTTGCAAAAACACAATAGTAAAATAAGCATGCGTGGTTGGCAAGCAATTTTTAATATTTTTGCGCAGGTGGAATGAAGGAAGAATTAAAGCAAGACATGCAAAAGCTAGAGTCTGGTATATAAGAAATACGAAGCTTCCTTTTTCAGCTTGTACAAAACAAAAGTCACCTGCCTGCGCAGGCAGGCAAAAGCCAAAGCTAAGAGACTAGCAAGCCCAGCATGGAAGCCGCCCGCGCCAGACCAACGCCTATGGCTTGCCGTGCTGTATTATGTCCTTTGCTTGTTGCCAGAGCTTTTTGCTGCGCTTAAAATACTTTCCAAAGCCTGCAGTCTGGAGGCTCTAAGTATTGTCTGAGACTCCGACTCCTCCCCTTGGGATGCGGTTTTGTTTTTGTAAAAAGCGTGGGACCTGTCCAAAAGCTTTCTTACAGCGCATCCTGAGCTGGATACATCATGCAAACAATCAGAAAACATACATTTTTTCGTGTAAGGCCGTGTCTCAGGAAAGGCTTCTAAAACATCCTGTGTACTGAGGTGCGCTATGCCCCACTCCTCTATGCCAGGGCTGTCTATATAAAAAGTATGCTTGTCTGGGCATACAATGAGAGAAGTATTTGTTGTAGTATGCTTGCCTCTCGTAGTAGCTTGGCTGATAGGTGAGGTGCGCTGCGTCTTGCTGCCAATGAGCTGATTGAAAAGCGTAGATTTCCCCACGCCTGATTGCCCGACAAAAAGACTCATCCCAGAGGCAAGCATATGTCGCAAAGATTCCAAGGAGGCTCTGTCCAGAAGATTCAGACAAAAAACCTTATATGCCAGTTTTGTATAAAGCGCGCTGTACTCTTGTAATGTACGTCTTTGCTCGGAGCTCGCAAGCAGGTCTGTTTTGCTGAAGATAATCCAGGCTTCTACGCCGCCTGCCCACGCAGCGCACAGAAAACGTTCGAGGAAAGCAAAACGAGGCTTAGGGTGAGACAAGCTGAGCACAATAAGGCTTCTATCTAAGTTTGCAGCCAGGCATTGGCGCTCATAACGCGTGGATCTCTCTAAGCTGTTCCGGCGCTCCAAGACTTCTTCTATGAAAGCAAGGGGAGCAGCCTCCCTTGCCATCCTGCCAGGCGGGTCTGCAGCGGACACTTTATAGTATACACGATCCCCTACTGCTGCAAGATGCCTTTGCTTTTGATAGTCACGGGCACGGGGAGGCCTTGCCTTTTTCAGCCGCAGGCGGCCGCGTAAACTCGCCTGCCAGGTCAGGCTTGGGTCCTGCTCGTCTATGATACTGTATACAGTTCCATAGACTTTCGTAATAATACCGATAGGCACAAAGAAATGATATGTATGGGCGCAGCAAAGAGCGCAGGCGCAATTTCTATAAGCTGTTCAGGCAATAAAGATAGGAAGCTTAGCGTTCCCAAGCAGGACAGCAGACTTAGGCAGGGCTGCTTAGCAGAGACTTGAGTTCTGTCAAGGCCTTGTCTTTATGCCTTACGCCTGCCTTTTTGATGGCTTTGCGCAGGACATCATCCCATTTTTTTTGCGGCAGGCTTAGCTGCATTTCTTCCAAGACTTCCAGTATAGCCAAGTCTTCCTGCGTATTAAATATCTCTTCCTCATCATAGCGAAAGAGGCCATAGAGCTTTTCTATGTAGTCCCCTACGCTCTGCGCGCCTTGGGAACCTTGGCGCCGCTGCAGGAACTCGCTTCGCTTCTCTACGCGGCGCACTTCCCTTTCTATACGCTCTAACTCTGTCCGCTTCATAATGTAGAACTCACTCTCCCTATACCGAGCAAGAAGGCAGCATCGCTATGAAAGGCTGCTTTCAAACAGTTTCAAAAATACACAGCACAATGTCTGAGACCTGTCCTAAAGCTACAGCGCCACTGCCAAGCTATGCAGGCATCCTATTTTTAGCAAGTTCTTTCCTAGAAAAATGTTTGTACTTAAGATGCAGTCACAGCTTCCATACTTGCTTTCGGCAGTCTTCTTATACTATATAGACGTGCAAAATGATCTTAGAGTACGCTTGTTGCTTTGCATTCCTAAGATCAAGAAGAGTAAATGCGAAGAGTCACAAGCATGAGTCCCTAAAAACAATTTAGAAATATCTCTTCAAACAACAAAACATTTCTAAATATGAAAGAGGCAAACAGATTGAGCGTATGTAAGCAAGTAGAAAGTGGCATGAAGGAAAGCAGTGTCATGCTTGCGATATCCTATCGCCAGATGAAGCGTATATGGCAGCGCTATAAACAAAAAGGGGGCAAAGGATTAGCGCATGGCAACCGAGGCCGTCCTTCGAACCGCGCCATGTCCTTGGATTTGCGCCAGTGGCTCAAAAAAGAGGGCATAAGTTATGGGTAGCGTAGGCGCCGCAAACACCGCAAAAAAGAGCGCGTAAAGAATATTTTGGAGACATGACATCAGTTTGATGGCAGCTACCATGATTGCTTTGAGGGGCCTTATGAAAAATGCTGGCTCATGGTTATGGTCGCCCACGGCTGCTCTATTGTGATCGCAAGAATTGTTATGTTGCTGCGCCAGCAAAAACGATAGACGAAGAGTTAGCAGGCACACAACGCAAGGGGAGGTATATGGCTCTTGCGCAGGACTACAACATCGATGCGCTTTGTTACTGTGCTTAGCTCATACTCGCTTTGGACCTCATAGCCGAAGGGCCAGAAGAAAACAGCGCACTCTTGTTTCTGATCAAGCTTGGTTTATGCGCTCAGACATTCTACTATCTTATTCTATGCTCTTTAGCGTGCAATGTGAATTTACAAAAAACGAGGGCGTTGTGGTGATAAGAGGCGTCTGGTGTAAACAGCGGGGCAAGTGATGACGATGGCGCCCCCGCCAGACCTATGCCTTGCCGGGGCATTGCGTCCCCTTGACATACTGGCATCTGTTCCTAAGACTTACTTGATAAGGCAGCAAGGAAGGCTTCTTGCGGAATTTCTACTTGCCCGATTTGCTTCATTTTCCTTTTGCCTTCCTTTTGTTTTTCAAGCAGTTTACGTTTACGAGTAATATCTCCCCCATAGCATTTAGCAGTAACGTTTTTACGGAGAGCGGATATATTTTCCCTGGCAATAATTTTTGCCCCTATTGCAGCCTGCAAGGGGATTTGAAATTGATGGCGCGGGATCAAATTTTTCAAGCTTTCTATAAGCTTGCGCCCTCGCAGCTCTGCCTGACTGTAATGCACAATCATAGCCAAGGCGTCTACAGGCATAGCATTTACAAGCGTTTCTACTTTCACTAACTTACTTTCTGTAAAGCCATCGAATTCATAATCTAAAGAGGCATAGCCGCGGGAGCAGGATTTCAGGCGGTCATAGAACTCAAAAACAAGCTCTGCAAGGGGGATACGATAGACAAGCTGCGCTTTTTTATTTTGCATATGTATAACGTTTTTCTGCACTCCTCTTTTTTCCTGCAAGAGCGCAAAGATACTCCCTAGATATTCTTGTGGACTAATGACGCTGGCAGAGACCATAGGCTCCTCCATTTTAGCAATCTGATGCGCTTCCGGCCAGCGGGATGGATTATCAATATAGCTGCATTCTCCCCTGACATTATGGATACGGTAAGAGACAGAAGGAGCAGTACTAATAAGCTGCAATCCAAACTCACGCAAAAGGCGCTCTTGGACAATTTCCATATGCAAAAGCCCTAAGTACCCAACGCGAAAACCAAAGCCCAAGGCAGGCGAATTATCTTGTTCAAAACTAAGCGCAGCATCGTTAAGTTTCAGTTTGGCAATAGCATCGCGAAAGTCTTCAAAGTCTTCTCCATTGACTGGGAAAAGGCCAGAAAAAACCATCGGCTTGGCCTCTTTGTAACCCGGCAGGGCTTTTAGCGCAGGCTTATGCGCTGAGGTAATCGTATCTCCTACGCGAGTATCAGCAACCGTCTTGATATTAGCTATGATATAACCTACCTCACCTGCGCTTAAACTTTCCTTTGCCTGATTCCTTAGGCTCGTAGTGCCTAATTCTGTGACTTGGAATTCCTGACTGCTGCTCATCATTCGAATGCGATCGTTTTTTTTCAGGCTTCCATCAAAAATTCTGGCTTTGATAATTGCGCCAGCAAAGCTATTGTAATAAGAATCGTAAATTAAAGCCCTCAAGGCGGCTTTAGGATTACCTTGGGGGGGGGGGATATGCAAGGCTATATTTTCTAATATTTTTTCTACGTTTTCTCCCGTCTTTGCTGAAACAGGCACTGCTATCTTTGGGTCCAGGCCCAGACTGTCTTCGATGAGTTGATAAGCGTAATCCACATCCGCCGCAGGCAGATCAATTTTATTAATAACAGGTATAATGCTCAGCTCTGCTTCCATAGCTAAGTACAAATTCGCCAATGTCTGCGCTTCGACGCCTTGGGTAGCGTCAATGACAAGCAGAACCCCCTCACATGCGCTAAGAGAGCGCGACACTTCATAGGAAAAGTCCACATGCCCAGGAGTATCAATTAGATTATACATATATTCTTTCGCATCTCTCTTGTTTTTCCAGCTAAAGCTTGCGGAGTTAGATTTGATAGTAATGCCCCTTTCCCTTTCCAAATCCATGCTGTCCAGTATCTGCTCCTTCTTGGTGCGCATATCCGTCACCTGCGCCAATTCCAAGAGGCGGTCTGCAAGCGTACTTTTACCATGGTCGATATGCGCAATAATAGAAAAATTCCGTATAAGCGACTGATCCTTCATAATAATAATGAAAACAGAAAACTTTCTTTAGCGCAAGTCTTTTCCTTCTCCTACTCCCGCTTGTATAAAATAACATTCCTGCAAACACGGGGCTCAAAATCCCATAGCGCTCCCTCCAAGGATCATACTATTATAGAAGGCATGCGTTAGGATTGCGCAAAGCAGGCCCCGCCTCCAGAATACAAGGCTGAAGCACAAAGCAGGCGCAAACATAATCCAGCTGAAGCGCGCATGCGCAAAGCTAAAAATGCAAACAGATACAAGCAAAGCAGGCAGGGGGCTGATCCTGTTTTGCAGCCAGCGCTGGATACAGCCGCGATAAAAAAACTCCTCTAAAGCAGCTGTTACAAAAGCGCTCCACAGAATATGCCATAGGAAAAGTTCTCTTGAGCGATGCAAAGCAATTTCTAAATTCCTTTGGGCGCGCATCTCTTGCCAGGAGAATATAGAGCCAAAATAGTGGGAATCCAGATAATCCAAAAAGATAACGCAGCAAAAACACAGAAAAGCCGCTGCCATCGCCCAAGAGAGAGCCGAGACCAGCCTTGCTCTTAGCCGCTTGGGATGATCTAAGACGCTATTGCGGCATTCCAGCTTATGGGCAAGCAGTTTATGAAAGCATAAGTAAGCGCCGCCGCAGTAGATGCAGGCATAAAGCAATCTTTCTGCAGCTATGAGAACTAAGGGGAAAAAGGAGCTTTCTTTTATGGGGCTAAGGGCTTCCCTCAGCAAAGGAAGTAAGAAGGCGTGCAGGTTTTGTAAGAAAAAGAAAATACATAAAACGCTAAGCACGCTACACATAGCCTCCTTTGCTGCAGGGCGTACTGAGGAGGTGCTGCTCTGCCTTTGTTTGAGCGCTTGTTTGAGCATAAGAAAACAAGAAAGCCTTGCTATTTTTTATGAATCTTTCTTTGATGGCCCTTATGTCAAGAGTCTTGGCTTCAGGAAGGGAAAGATGGAGCTGGGCTTGCTTCGATTTTGCAAACTCCTCTTATACTACGGTTATCATTACAGTACTCTTCAGCCCCATTTTCACCACAATCATCATAGAGCCATCACGCGACAGCAGAGATCCCTACGCCTTTGCTAATACCTTGTGGGCTGTGGCGCTGGCCATCTCCTATCTTATGACAGTCTTTTCTGGCCCCTTTTTTGGAGCGCTTACGGATTTTAGAGCAAATAAGAAGACCTTTCTTTTTGTATCTTACAGTAGCTGCATCATCCTTACCGCGTCGCTCTACTTTATTGAACCCCAATTCTATCTCCTAGCTTTTTTCTTAGTGCTGCTGTCAAACTATGCCTTTTGCTTAAGTGAGAACTTTATTTCTAGTTTTCTGCCCTTTTTAGGGCCGCCGGATAGCTTAGGTAGAATCTCAGGCTACGCATGGGCTCTGGGATATATAGGCGGAATGTCTTCGCTGCTTCTGATCCGTTTTGTTGTAGGGGAAAGCACGGCTGAAAACTATGAAAATTTGCGCTGGACAGGCCCGCTAACGGCTCTTTTTTTTCTCATTGCTGGTCTTCCTACATTTCTTTTTGTCAAAGAGCCGCAAATACAAAGCCTTCAGGCGGGGCTGTCTTCGTATCTCCGTCTGGCTTACCATAAATTGAAGGAAAGCCTAAGCCATCTTAGAAACTACAAAGACCTTTGTCTTTTTCTATTAGCTTTATTTTTTACTATGGCTGGCTTGTCTGTCGTCATAGCCTTTGCTTTTATCTATGGGAAACAAGAAGTAAAATTGACCACTGGAGATGAAGCTCTTGCTTTTGTGCTTACCCAAATTTCGGCTGCTGCAGGCGCTTTTGGCTTTGGCTGGATCCAAGATCGCATAGGTTCCATACGTACTTTCAAGATGAATCTTTGCTGGTGGCTGCTCTGCGTCTTTTTAATACTCTCTTTAGAAAACATTCACGGCGCTTTGACCAGCTTTGGCCTTACTTATAGAATCCAAGATATATTTCTGGTCTTTGCCGTTATTGCGGGCTCTGCCCTAGGTTCTACACAGTCTGCCGGCCGAGCCCTTGTAGCCCTTTTTTCCCCTCCACAGAAAGCAGGCGAGTTCTTTGGCCTGTGGGGCATATCTTCTAAAATGGCTGCTGCTTTTGGCCTGCTTGCGATAGCATGGCTGCAAAATCTCTTTGGCTTGCAAAAAGCATTCTTAGCGCTGGCTGCTTTTTTTGCTTTGGCTTTGCTTCTTTGCTTCTTTGTAAACGAACAAAGAGGAAAAGAAACAGCCCTGCGGTTTTCAAAATAAAAGCAGCGCTTCTATAGCCTCAAGCTTATTCTATACAAAGCATGTCTTCGATGCAAAGCAGGCAGGTTTATATACTTTCCACAGGGACTGAGCTTAGTTGTGGACATTCTATAGACACGAATGCGCCATACCTTGCTCGTTTCCTCAGCCAAGAAGGTTTTTTTATCAGAGGCAGCAGCATACTTCCTGACGATCCAAAGATACTCAGAGAAAGTATTCGCCTGCTCCTGAATAGCAAGCAGGGTTTAGAGCTGCTCATTATGACAGGCGGCTTAGGTCCTACGGATGACGATCATAGCGTTGATATTCTAGCGCAAATATACGAAACAGAGGTGATAGAAGACCCAAAAGCGCTCAAGCGTCTGAAAGAAATTTGCAGACGTAATCCAGAAAGCATAGACTTAGAAGAGGCGCGTGCGCAGGTCCGTATCCCCAAAGGAGCCAAAGTCTTGGATAACCCCGTGGGGCTTGCGCCCGGCTTCATTATGGAAGCAAAGGCCTCCGAGCATAAACACGGGGAAAAAGCAGGCTGCCTTCTTGCCGCCCTGCCAGGCGTCCCGCAGGAAATGGAGGCGATCTTTCATAAGCAGCTCTGGCCCTTCCTTAAGCAGCGCTTTCAGCGCAGCCTAAAGGAGAGACGCATCTTTTATATCTATAACATAGGGGAATCATCTTTCCAAAGCCGCTTTCTAAAGGCAGAGAAAACAAAGACAGAATGCAAAGCGCCGCTCTTCCTAAGCTCTGAGCTCCCCAAGGATTTTCTTTGGGGCCTGAGCGCAGACCTGGGAAAACTCAAAGTTGTTCTAGAGTCAGGGAATGCGGATTTTTTGGACAAGATGCTTAAAAAAACAAAGCTGGTTTTTGGAGAGCATTTTATGCACGAGGAAGCAAGTCTTGCTCTACACCATATCTGCACTCGAAGCGGCGTCAAAATAGGCACAGCAGAATCCTGCACAGGAGGACTGATCGCTACATCTATTACAGATCATCCTGGGAGCTCTGTTTATTTTCAAGGAAGCATCGTTAGCTATGCCAATGCTGTAAAAGAGTCGCACTTGAAGGTTCCTTCAGCAGTCTTGCGGGAAAAGGGAGCTGTCAGCGAAGAGTGCGCGCTGGCTATGGCGCGCGGCCTGCTGGAAAAACTTGGGCTGGATTTTGCTCTGGCAATAAGCGGGATAGCAGGGCCGCAAGGAGGAGAAAACAAGCCCGTCGGTCTTGTATATATAGCTTGCGCAGCAAAGCAGGGACGATCGCAAAGCTTTTCTTTGAATCGCAGACTAGATAGAGCAGGAGTGCGAAATTACAGTACGCAAATGGCCCTCTTCTATTTTTACAAATTTATTAAAGAAGAAGGGAACTATATATCTAAATCCACAAAAAATGTCACACTATCATAGTAAAGAAAACATAGAGGATTGCTCATTTGATAAAGCCCTAAAGTAGAAGTTCTTTTACCCGCCAACACAAAGCAACAAGTAATTCTATTAACAGCTTGCATATGAGAAAGATTAGGGGAGCGTAGCGAGTCTGTTGAAAAACTTCAAAAGCAGAGCATAGATTGCGTTTATGCAGCGATTCGGCGCAGTTTGTAGTTAGGTTTTGTGGTTGTTTAGCAGACTCTAAGCACACCCCTTAACAATCTCCCGGCAGTGTGCCCATGCACACTGGCAGAAGGCTCGATGCCTTCTGCACTTCGCCCATCATAAAGATGGGCTCAGCCTTCCGGCGCGACGGCAGAGCTCCTGTTTGCGAGTGTGGTGGCTCAGTAGCGCAGGGGCTCTGCTGACGGCGGCCTTGTTGTAGTAATGCAGCCTTGGCTTTGCTGAGGGCTCTTGCGGCGTTCTAAGACTGGAGCAGGGCTTTCTTGAGATGTGAGGCTGCAATTTCTATTTCTCGCAGCATGCCCTGCATCGCTTTGCGAAAGCTATTGTAAGCAATACTTGCTGGAATGGCGACCACAAGCCCGGCAGCTGTAGCAATCAGAGCTTCGGCTATGCCGGCATGCAGCTGCATCGTATGCGCCATAGCTGCCTCTCCTTTGCTATAGACAGCCAGCCCTGTGAATGAACGAATAATGCCAAATACAGTTCCCAAAAGCCCTATATATGGACTTACTGTGCCAAGGCTGCCTTGTATGTTGAGATAACGCTCCATCTCTGGTATTTTCTCTGCAATGGCACGGCTCTTCGTTTCTTCAAAGAAGGATTCTTGTTCTTGGAGATTCTTCGTTTTAGAGGAAAGGCTGGAGAGACATTCCTTCAGAACATAGAAAATAGGCTTTTGCAGGCTCAGCTTTTCTAGCTTCTCTGCGTCTTTATCTGCAAGCAAACTTTGAAAGACCTGCAGCGCCTCCCTGCCTCTTGCCTTCTTAGAATAAAAATAGATACAGCGCTCTATGATCAGTATCCACGATACGAGGAGCGACAAAAACAAAAGAAAAAAAAGAAAGGCGCCCGGCCCCTGCCATTGCTGAAAAAAAAGAGAAAAGGACATATTTAGAAAGCATAGATAGTTTTTGCAATCAGCTCCTCGCTGCAAGAAAAATAAAGCTCACCCCTCTTTTCCTCCACTTTGACTTGAAAGACTGCCTCTAAGTTTTCCTTTTGCATGACTTCTTTGCGCCTGCCATAAAGCCAAGAGCGGGAGTTCGGCGCGCCGAGCAGCAGTATCATGTCACAATAGCGCCAGGCTAAATCTAACTGGTGTATGCTAAGAACAATGCCCTTGCCCTGCTTGCGGCACAAGAAAGCGCAGAGCTCCAAGAAAGCAAGGCTATGCCCTATATCCAGCGCTGTAATAGCTTCATCTATGAACAGCAAGGGCGCTTCCGTAGCCAACATACGAGCCAGCATCACTCTTTGGAGCTCACCTCCGCTGAGAGAAGAAAGGTAACGCCTTTCATAGCCCAGGAGCCCCACCATAGCCAGACTTTTTTGCACGATCTTTCTATCTTTTTCTTTGTTCTTTGGGCCAAAAAAAGCCCCATACGGCGCCCGACCCAGAAGCGCCACATCGAAAGCGCATAAGTCGTAAGGGATGCGATAATTTTGCGGCAAATACGCAAGCTTTTTGCTCCTCTCCCGCAATTTCATTTGACGCAGCTCCATCCCATCCAGCATGACTTTCCCATCTTGGAGAGGGCTTAGCGCAAGCAATAGGCGCAGGAGACTGCTCTTGCCTGAACCATTAGGACCAATCATGCCTGTCAGGCGGGATGTTTCTATTTGTATGGAAAGCTCAGAAAAAAGTTTGCGTACTTGCCCCCTCCCCTGGCCTACGCTATAGGAAAGATCGAAACAGCTCAGCTTCATATGCAAGTTAACCCAGCTCCCTTCTTGCGCCAGCATAGTATTTGTAAATCAGCCATAGAAAAAAGGGAGCGCCAAGGCAGCTCATAAGCGCACCGGGAGCTAAATAGGCATAAGGGAAGGTCCGGGAAACAGTATCGACTATGAGCATCAGCAAGGCTCCCAAAGTGATGCTCATAGCAATCAGAGAGCTATGCTTTGCTCCCACAATGCCCCTGGCTATGTGCGGCGTAAGCAGGCCCACAAAGGCAATAATGCCAACCAGGGCTGTTGCGGCTCCTACCAGCAGGGCGATGGACAAGACAGCAAGGCTATAGGTACCTTTGAGATGCACACCCAAAGAAAGAGCTGTCTGTTTGCCTAAGTGTAGGACATCGAGCTGGCGGCTTAGGGGAAAAGACAAAGCAAGGCCTGCGCCTAGGGCTAAGAGCCCCCAGAGCAGATGTTCCCAAGACTTCGCATCAAAGGAACCCACAAGCCATTGCATACTTTTGCGCATAGCTTCATAATTCGTGAAAGTCAGGCTGTGCAGCATTGTGATCGCAGCGCTAAAAAGCATAGATAGAGCAAGTCCAGCTAAAAGCAGACTCATAATGTCCCCCAGCCCCCTTGTAAGAAAATAGAGCAAAAGCAGAGCCAATAAGACGCCGCAGGCTGCTACAAGAGGCAGGGACCATAGCCCCTGCTCATCCCAAGAAAGGAGTATCGCTGCTATTACCATCAAGGCTGCGCCAGAGCTAAAGCCTAAGGTATCGGGGCTTGCCAGAGGATTCTGGAAAAGGCCCTGGCTCATAGCGCCAGCGCAGCCTAAGGCAGCCCCGGTCATAAGACATAGTAGGGAGCGGGGCAAACGGAGCTCCCAAACCAAAGCTTCCAGAGTAACAAAGTCCAGCTTGGATTCCAAGCCGAGAGCAGCATACAAGTCTATGCCAAGAAAAAAAGAAGCCATTTTATGCAGGATAAGAAAAAAAACATCCCGCAAAGTCACGTCTCCTGCTCCCCAGCTTAGGCCCAAGAACAGCAAAGAAATAGAAAAAGCCCACAAGCAAGGATAGAGCAAGGCAGCCCGGGACAAGTTAGCTTTCATTTTTCTGCTTTTGGGGAGGCTCTCGCATTTCATTTGAGCATACGTTTTTGCAGCAATTCTGCGACAAGAAGCATGTTTTCGTTTACGTTCCCAAGTATGTTAGAAGCTATAGCTACGATTGTACTTGCCAAAGCCTTACTTCGGCCCAGCCCTATGTTTTTTGCAAAGTCTTTTTCTGCCGTTTTACATCCGCCCTGCTTGCAGCTTATGAGGACAATATCTGCCTTCCATAGCAGGATTTGCTCTGCTGATATGGGGGCAAAGCCTTGTATGCCCTTGCTTGCAGCAAGGTTTGTAAAACCAGCGGCTTCTATGGAGTCATGTATGCTGGTCTTTAGGCCTGCGCACTGGCCATACATATAACTCACGACCGTCAAGGGCGCTGCCTTGCCTGCCTTGCTGCGTATAGCGGCAAGGCGCTTCTCAAAGCGCATGATCAAATTCTCGCCGGCCCGCTTATAGCCCACAGCAAGGGCAATGCGGCGCACGTTGTTCTTGTAGGCTTGGAAGCCTGTCGCCGGCTCAAGAAGCGTATAGGTGATCCCTCTTTTCCTCAAGACATGCTGCAAAGCAGAGTCGTGAAAAGCAGAAAGAATAACAAGGTCCGGCGCAAGCAAAAGCAAAGCCTCGCTTGAGAGACGCATAAAGCGCTCCATCTCTTTGGGCCAGAAAGCTGCAATGTCACTGTATCTTGAGTCATCAACCATTGCAGGCACGGCACGCACCTTAGCTTGCGCTTCTTTCCCGAGACGCCATAGTATCTCTGCGGCAAAAATACCCCCCGGCACCACAGCCTGCGCCTTCTTTTGCGCCAAAGGAGCAGGCTGCAGCTGCGTGACAGAAAGGCTATGCAGGATATACAAAGCAAGGAGCAAGCCCCCTGCCCTGCCCCTGCCCGCATAGGCCTTTCTAAACAAGCCACGTATCTTTTTCTTCGTACTCACAAGCCTTATTCCAGGATCACTCCAGAATCGGAATCCTCGCTCATCTCTATAGTATCCAAAGCATCGTCTGCCAGCTCAAAGATCACCATAGACTCGGGAGGCTTGCTCGTCATCACAGGAGAAGCAGGGTCCTCCTCGCCCGTAGCAATGTCAAAGATACGCACGCCCCCCGCATCACGGCGGTCTGCCACAAAAAGCTTTCCATTGTGATGCAGCATGTCCGGCAATTCCCATGAGCCGCCCGGCACCTCTAGCAGCATTTTCCCAAGTACCTTCGTTTTCGGATTAAATTGATACAGCCTGCCCCTGCAAGTGTCCTCACTATCTTGAGTACAGCTCGTAGGCGCATGGGTCAAAATCACAAAAGCTACGCTATCAGAGACAAGCAAGGCATTGGCAATATCGACAGAATCACCTGCCTCCTCCCCTTCTGCATTGGACTCCAAAAGAGAAATCCAGCCCGCGTTGTCAGCCTTCAGATCATAGGCCGCAATCCCAGAGTCATTGCCTGCTGCTGTACTCAAGTACTGAGAGCCTAATTGCCCCGGCGCTGCGATAACAAGCCACTCACTTGAGGTCCCGCCCAGCTCGCCTACATAGTAAGAGAAATCAGCAGAGGGATTCGAGAAAGGCATGGCTTCCAACTCGCTCAGCATTTCCGTTGCAAGATCATAGCGCAGGAACTTGCCGGGCCCGGCAGGCGCATGATTAGGTAGCAGGTCCTGCAGAGCTACGTAGATCGAGTCTCCATGCCTATGCAGGGCAGAGGCATCCGGAATTTCGTCCTCGCTTGCATAACTGGAAATGTCTATGCGCTTCTCTATCTCCTGTTCCTGTAGATTCACCTGAAGCAGCTCTCCGAGACCAAGCGAGGCTACCAAAGAGCTTGCATCATTGATCCTTGCAATATCCTGTGGATTGCTCTGCTCGCCTGTGGAAAGCTCTGCCTCCGCCTTTAAGGCGTCTGCAGCATCGAGTGAAGTGACGTTGTTGGCAGGACTCCCCGAAAACGCGCCGCCGCTTCTATTGATCAAGACAAGGCCATCGCCAAGCCTTCTAATCCGCACGTCAGAGCCGGCGGGACTCAGATCATCATACACGCGGTAATGATCATCCAAGTCTATCACAGAGACTCCTCCACTATCAGTCCACACAGCCGTTGCCACCACCAAAACGGTATGGCCGCTCACAAGAACTGCAGCCTGCTCCTTCTTGTCTGAGGCGCACTGCGCAAGACACAAGAAGCAGGAGCATATAACTGAGGCGCCCCACACGCCTCTTCCCAATTTCGAGATGCCTCTGTGTATCGAAGCATCCCTTTTAACTGAGGCGCTCCACACGCCTCTTCCCAATTTCAAGATGCCTCTGTATATCGAAGCATCCTTTTTAACTGAGGCGTTCCACACGCCTCTTCCCAATTTCAAGATGCCTCTGTATATCGAAGCATCCTTTTTAACTGAGGCGTTCCACACGCCTCTTCCCAATTTCAAGATGCCTCTGTATATCGAAGCATCTCTTTTCATCTTTGTTTTACTCATATTTATCTCCTTTAAGGAACAGCTTTCTGCCATTGCCTTACATAAAACAACAGCAGAGCTATTGTTTTATATAAAACTCCTTGTAAATTTGTAACTTATATGTGCGGTTTGGCATGGGATAGCCAAGGTAATCACTATGATAGGCGTTCATGACATTCTGGACTACGAAGCTAAGGTGACTTTTCTCTTCTTTCTGGAAATACGCGCTGATGCCAATATCTATGCGTTTGCGGCCTTCTACGAGTTTGAAGTCAGAGTTATTTCTATCCCGATAGAGCAGGCCCAAGTAATGGATGCGAAGAAAGGGGCGATAGCGCTGGTTCCCGCTTTCTAGATAGTACTCCAGCATATGGCGGGGATGGAATGGTAAAAAGTTTCCCTTGAAAAACGAGCCCTCACTGCTGTCCCTTGCCTCAAGCTGGCTGTAGCGCAGCTTTGTCAAAAGCCATGGCATGTACTCCACATGGATTTCCATGTCGTATCCGCTTATATCCGCGCTGCTTGCGTTTTCTGCCCGGATCGTCCGCGGAGAATTTTGGACAAAGAGTATCAGGTCCTTGGCACGCTTTCTATAAGAAGAGGCAGAGAGACGGAAGAAAAAGCCCTTGTGACGAAACTTTCCATTCAGGCCATAATCAAGGCTTTGGCTTTTCTCTTTTCTGAGCTCGAGATTTGGGCGCGTAAATACGCCATCTCCATACTTTTCCGTGATAGAGGGAAGGCGGCTATTCGAGGAAAACATAATATGCGTTTCTAGAAAGACGCGTCTTTGCTTTCGTTTTTGCTTTGCCCTGCTGCGCTGCAGGAAGGCAAGGGGGAAGAAGGCCAGGCGCGCAGAACGGCTTTGGTATTGCTCTTGGAACGAAGCAAGCTCTGTTTGCGCTGGTAATTGCTCCAGCAAAAGCGCCTTTTGCGGCTGATCACGCACGCTTAGATATTTTTCCTGCAACAGCGCTTGTCCCCAAAGCTCCTCTTGAAAAGACAGTGCCCATCCTGCCTCCCTTTCCTCCCTCTTTGCCAGGCCTGCCCCATTGCGTCTCACATTGCTTTGCGCCATACTCAAGCTGCTTTGCAGGCTCAAGCTATCATCAAAAAAATACCAAGCTGGACGCAAAGCCCATTGTACCTGCTCGACTGTACGCTTTTGCGCAATGAGGCTTGCTGCGAGCTCTTCTTCGGGGTCCTGTAATCTGTGCAGTTTTTGCTGCAGAGCAGCGCTGCCTTCGATCCTAAAATATTCCCCCCAAAAGCGCTGGTAGAGCAGCTTGGCTACTTTACGCCTCTCTTCAAAACGCACAGAGCGCAGTCTATCACCTATGGGACCCGGCACGCCCCGTTCTTTTTCCAAGCCATCGATCAAGGCCTTGAGTACATGATCCCCTGTTTCATAAGTAAAAAGGCCCGTATAGGACCAAGCCTTGTAGTCCTCATTTTCTCTGGTACGCACGCTGTCATCTGCTTGGTTTACAAGGGGCGTTCCATTATCATCATAGTATTGGTAGCGGTTTTTACTCCCCTCCACTTTGACTGCTTGGAGAGTCCAAGGCAGAGCCAGACCAAGCCCCAGCGAGGCGCCCTGCAGACTGCTAAGCTCGCTCTTGAGAAAAGCGAATTTCTTCCCAGCGCCCAAGCTATGTGGTATCATGTCTATTGCCCCGCCTATATGATTGCCTCTAAGATGGAGAGGGGTCCAAGAGCGGTAGAGCTCTATGCTTTCAAAAAGTTCTATGGGAAGGTTCTCCAGATTCACAACAGACTCAAGGGGGCCATTGAGCAGGATACCTGCAATGTAGATACCGCTTTGTGCGGGGCTTGCGCCGCGTATAGAAAGATGACTGAAACTCCCAGGAGCGCCAAAACGATTGAGGCGCGCCCCGCTTTGCTTTTCTACAACATCGCTGATCTTGGAAGCCGTCTTATGTTCTCCCTGGTGTAAGGGGATGCGTTGGTATGTTCTGTCTGGCGCCTGCCCTGATCTTTCTTCGCGGATCATAATGGAATCCTGAAAAGACTTGGAGGATTCCAAGGGGCTTGCTGCGCCACTCTTCCCTTCTTTCTGCTCTAAAGCCTTAGAAGCGCCGGCTTCTTTTTTCTTTTCTGGAGGATTTTTGCTTTGGGCATAAGACTGCTGAGCGTGCAAAAAAAGCAAAGGCAATGCGTAAAAAAGGCAATAGCTGCGCCCAAGAGGAAGCAAGAAAGTCAGACTTGCAATACAACGAATACTATCTGCTTTCACAGGCATCTCCTCTTAGCAAGAGGGACAATACAGATAGCGGATTTGCTTTGGCCTGGAAGGCAGGCCTGCGTCTAGGTATCACAGGAGTAGAAGCTCTCCACTCCAAGAAAAATAGAATCATAAACTTTTCCCTCGAAAATATTACTTCGAAGTTAAGACGTCTTCCGGCTTAGGGCTAACCTACTTGCCAGCCTTCCCGTCCTAAAAGGATAGTGGCTATGATGGCTTTCGTTCCCAATACGGCTGCGGGGCAGCGGAGGATTTTCACCTCACTTCCGTTTGCTTACTTCTGCAGCGCTTCTTTGATGAGTTAAGCCTATAAGAATTCCAAATGAATGCTACAAGGAGCTGTCTTCAGCTAAAGCGACAGTTTCTAAAAAGCTATAGCCCCTTCGCAAATCCTTAGCTTCGCCTCTTTAAGAATACGCAGTGCATATGTTTTCTTTGCCCTTTCTTTTGTCAAGAGCTTTCACGAAAAAGCAAAAATAGCAAGTTGTCATTTAGCAATAATATAAAAAAAGTGTTGTCGTATGTAGAGAATTTGTATATGTTACGTAATAGTTACTTAAGAAAAAGATTGCGGCTTATGCTGCGCTCTTTCTTAAACTTATTCCTAAAGTGAGGAGGATTGTAAGATGAAAATGAAGAAGGAACGTAGGTTACTTTTTTGTATTTTGGTAGGGTGTGTGTTCGGGGCTGTGTCCTCTTGCACTGACACCGATTCCAAAGGAGAAACAGGGAATCTTCGCTCAGAGCAGGTAGTTGGCGTGCCGGTGAAGCTGAGTGATTTGCCTGAGGAAAATTACCACCATGTCCTAAGGTCGGCTTGGGAGGCAAGGCGTCTTTATGGTGATAGTTACTTTCCATCAAATCTGCAGAGCTATATTGCTCAGCAGGAACAGGAGCAGACGGTGCAGGGGGCTTATGCCTTGCGTGCGCATGCTATGTTTGTGGAGAGCGCTTGTGGTGATAAGCTCGAAGATGAGGCAAAGCAGCCTACTGTTTTCGCATTAGAGGTAGGTCCGCTTTGGAGGCAAAGACATGCTGAAAGCGTCTGCCCCACAGCCTGCTTTTTTGATGAGAAGGCGGAATGGACGGGTCATTGGTGGACTACCATATGGAACGAGATGTCTGTATGCGAGTGCAAGAGGAAGCCAAAGCAAATTGTGAAGTTCATGTTGGAGGTAGGTCCGCTTTGGAGACAAAGCCATGCACACAGAGTCTGTCCCACAGCCTGTCCTGCAGCTGGAGCGAAGTGGACGGGCCATTGGTGGACTACTGTATGGAACGAGATGTCTGTATGCGAGTGTGAGCTGGATCGCGCCTCTCTGGATTTTCTGGCATTCTCTAATCTGACTTCTTCCTATCCTCGTGTAGCAGGGAGTGGAGGTGAGATTGTTTTGACTCCGGACGATGCCTATAATGCAGCCTCAGCTGTCTTCTTCGAAGCTCCACAAAAGGCTCCGTATACAGTTGAGTTTGAGTATCGCAGCTATGATGATGACAGGCATTTTGGTCCTTGGCAATCTGGTCATGGCGTGCATTTGCTTTTGGGAGTGAGTCGTGAAGCTATAGATGCTTACAAGAGCTACTATGCAGGCCAGTCAGGCAGCGTGGATTGGGGCGAGAGAGCAGGTCTCTTGCTGGGAGGTAGTTTGCTGCATGCGGTGCATTTCAGGAATGTTGGCATTACTGAAGAAATAGTTTTATGGGATGGGGTGCATTGGGCGGGTAAGCAAATCGATTCTCAAGGCATTAGGCTCAAATCTGGCAGTTTGTGGCAGGGTGAGGTCTTGGCTGATGCGAGTGAGTTGCCCCGTAATGGTAAGTGGCAGAAGGTACGCGTGCAGGTGCGCAAGTCTTCTGTGATCATTTCCAAAGATGGCAGGCAGATTGCAGCTCAGCATACAAATCCGCACATAGGCGAGGGCTACATAGGCTTTGCTGCTGGTAATGGTGAGGGAGACGGTGAGCATCGTATCCGTAAGATCAAAATTATCAGTGAGCAGAAGAGTTGTTCTCGTCTTGCGCAGAGCAGCCAAGATGGTCCTGCAGTGCTGACCAGCAAGCCGGAGAATAGGGATATTCTGGAGCGCTTGAGCACGGCGCCCAATACAGTGGACGGCGCAGCTCAGCCTTCGGAGGAAAACATTAAGGACACGGCTCAAGTGATTCAGGATTCCATATGCGAGGCTGTCGGTGCAGGCGCTCCTATTGCAAGCAGCGCAGAAGAGGAAGACGCAGGTCGGCCAGAATACTATGTGACTTTGAAAGCTGATTATGGTCTGGCCTTAGCTTCTCCTGATAAAAAGCTGGTGGCAAAGTCTAAGGGCTGGTCTCAGTTTGGTGATCCTAAGTTCTGGCAGGGAGGCGGCAATGGAGGACAATTCGGCCAGACGCCGTATAGCTTTGTGCAGGCTCCTGCTGGCTCTGATTTCAGCAAAGAGGCCGGCGCCAAGTCTGTGTGTGATGACATTTGCACCCTTGCAGAAGGCGAGTGGAATTACATTACAACAAGTGACGAGGCGAAGCTCTACTGCGCTTGTATTCTGAGGCGCTCTGATCGGTCTTTGGTCTTCCGGGCTTTTTCTAATCTTAGTCCCTACTATCCTAAGGTATCAGAAGATTTGTCTGAGTTGACTTTGATCCCTGATGATGCATACGGCGCTGGTAGTGTAGTTTTCTACAATGCGAAGCTGAGCGCTCCGTATAAGGTGAGCTTTGAATATCTGATACATGATAACGATGGCCCTGCAAGACCTGAGTGGAATGTTGCTGACGGTATTTCTGTGATCATCGGGAAGGATGTCTCTGGCTATATACATGGGGCGGAGATTCCAACAGGATACAAGCGTGCTGTCATTAGTGATGGCTCCGGCTATTCCGTGCATTTTGCCGTCTATGGTCCGAACAAGAGTCTTGATATACAGTCTGGTGATGGGAATATCCTAAGCACCATGATAGATAACAGCGTGTATATTGATAATCAGTGGATTCGTGTAGAGATAGAAGTTCGCAAGGATGCAATCTTCGTGAAGAAGGGAGGCCGCCTTGTAGAGGCTAAGCATCTTCACATACAGGATGGCTATCTTGGTTTTGGCGCAGCCACAGGCGGCTCTGACGGGGAACACAAGATACGTAATATAAGCATCCAGCGTGACTAAATCATCACCTTTGCTGCTCTTAATTAGCGCCTATTGCAACAATATCGCCTGCGCTTTTACATTCCCCTAAAACCAATATATCAACTTTATTATATGTATTTCGTAATAATCTTGCTATTTTGTATGCGATATGAGGCGAGCCTCCGGATGTCGTTAATACAAATAGGCAATCCTTGTGCTTTTTTTTTAGAATCAATGAAACTGCATAGCTTCTCAAAATCTTGTGAATACATACCTGCATAATAACTAATTAGGTCATATTTATTTATGTCATACCTGAGAGATGGATCTTCTTTTTGACAGCCATGAACACAACTACTAAATTATTCTGTTTTTGTTATACTTGGAATATATGATAAATGCCTATACAAAAAAGGTCTTATCCTGACATTTTACTCTGTGATTTCATAGCTCAGCCTCTAAAAATGCTTATATAACTTGCTATGGTTATGGATATGCTTCCCGTAAATTAGGGTACTATATACCTAAAACCACAGGAATAGTCTAAAATAGCTGCATTTGCTTATACTCTCTAATCTTTCTCATTCATTGACAGAGTTACAAGACTGTTCATAGAATTACTTGCTGCTTTGCTTTAGCGGGTTCAAAAGAACCTCTAGAGCTTCATCAAATGAGCAATCCTCTATGTCTTTGCTGTCCTTACTGTCTTTGCTGTCTTTATCCACTGGTGAGCTCCTTGTAGCTTATTCTGTTATTCATATTTTCTAAAGTGAAATTTAATAAGCCTGCGCTTGAAATTTCTTTATTATTATGTCTAAACATAAATTCATCAACATATTTTTGTAAATGCTTCGAGCTCATATAGTGGTATATCCCGATATAGCCACGCTTGAATGTCGCCCAAAACGACTCTATGCTATTAGTGTGGCACTCACCTTTCACATATTCACCTTGCCCATGCTTGCCTGCTCTATGCTTATACGCATGCTGCATACGCCTATAGCCCATATTATCATCCGTCATAACAACAGAGCCCATCGCTACATTATCATAAATATAGCTCTTTAGCGTTATTGCTTTTGTATTCGGCACGTGCTTTGCTATGACTTGCTTTTGCTCACGATGGATTATGCCACGACAGCGGCTTTCGGAGGCAACGCGCCTTTCTTTTTACTGGCGTGCTTGTTCTTTTCTTTACCACCCACAAACATTTCGTCTACCTCTACTATGCCTGAAAACACTGCTTGATCCTCGTTATACGCGTGGCGTATGCGGTGATCCATAAACCAAGCCGTCTTTTGTGTGACGCCTAATTGACGCGCAAGCTGAACGCTGGAAACTCCTTTTTTACTTGTAGTAATTAAGAATATAGCAATAAACCATTTTTGTAACGGTATCTGGCTATTATGAAATACTGTGTCTACTGTGACTGTGAAATCTTTACGGCAAGCTTTATTGGCACAACGATACTTCTTTTGCGTTTTATAGATTTTAGTATGCATGCAGTGGGGGCAATATATGCCATCCTTATATCTTATACTTTCAAGATGTTTTATGCAGTCAGCTTGTTTGGCAAATCTATTTGTAAAGTCCATCAATGTCTTCATAACCTTACATTACTATAATGGTGTGACATTTTTTGTGGTTTTAGGTATATAGTACCCCAAAAATTGCGCTTGAAACAGCAGGCAGCAGGCGCAGAAGACTTAAGAAGAAGATTGGTATTTTAGCAAACGAAAAACTCCTTTGGAGGGCTTATAGACCTCGCTGGGATATTTTTCTACAAGTTTCCAAAGGCATCCATTCACTGTTTTTGGGTGGGCATCAGGTTCCAATTCCTCCATTCTTTTTAGAAGCTCTGAGCGGCGCAGGCCCTCTGGATGCTGCTCCAGCAGCGCAAACATTTTTTCATATATGCGATGCGTAATCGGCTTTGACATAGCTGCCTTTCCTCATGTGCGAGCGTCACGCTCCATCAGCCCATCGCCATGCGCCTCGAAAGAAGGCGCTGCGCTTAGGGCAATCGCAGCGGGAACTGGGCTGGGGCGCGCTGCATGATGATAGCTGTTTTGGGAAACACGGAGTACAAACTCAAAAGAGCTCTGAAAAAATCTTTTTAACTTGCTTATCCAGCGAACCTTTCAGATCACGATGGGGAATGTCTAAATCTTCCAAAACTTTTTTGAACCGCCTAAAGCCCAAATCACTTTTCAACTCAACCCATCCTATGTGATTGCTGTTTAGTTGATTGATATTCAAACCCGACAATGTGTCAGCAACAAAAACCTTAGGAAATCTAGCATAAATCACATCTGCACTTTCGGGATTGCCTTTACCCATCAATTTCACCTCACATTTATATTCCTGACCTTTAGCTATCAAAAAGAAATCCACTTCTCTTGCAAAATCATCTTCACTCTCTTCTTTGATGCTCTTTTTTATCTTTGCGCTATAATTTTCGTTTGGCACTTGGTAGAGTTTACATAATGTTTCCATCAATGGCCTTTCCACTCTCTTGCCGGCTGTGCTCCATAGCCCGCCCCTCAAAGCTGCTCTTTTAACCGCAAGAGTATTGATAACCAAAAGGCTTTCACTAATATTTAAATCTATACTGACCCCTTTTATTTTTATCGTAAGCGTTAAATCAATGTTCCCTTCATATTTGACTAATTCATTCACAACTCGACTAAAATCTTTGTAATGTTTATTGGAGGCTTCTATAACAATTTCTCTCGCAGCAGAGCCATACATATTATTTATAGTTTTTTTATTTAAACCCGAATTAATAGCAAAATCCTCGGATGACAATGCAGAGCTTAAAAAGTGTTTTTTGTACCAATCCTTATTTATTGTTTTATTATCAAGTTTCGCGGCAGCCACTTTCTTAAAAAAATCGATGGCAAATTCAAGAAAACGGGCATTGAGGATATTCACGACTTCAATTCGATAATCATCAGCATTGAGTAATTTAATAATAATTCTCTTTACGATTTCTTGAGAAAGGGTCACAGCTTTGCCTCTTTTTCGAACTCCCTTACAGAACTGAATGCGCAGAATATGTCATCCTTTATATACTCCTTCATCCATTTACAGTAATCTTCCTTTTTTTCGGTCATAAAAAAATGCCTGCCCAAGTCACGAGCAGCCTTGCCCAAAGTGCCACTGCCCGCAAAAGGGTCAAAAACCAAATCTCCTATGAACGAATAATATCTAATAACGCGCTCACACAATTTTTGTGGAAAGACAGCAGAATGTACTTTGTCAAAGCAAGGATCAATGCGCCATACATTACTCGTGTCATAATCTCCCTGCACTTTGCTCTTCTCGACAAGCTCCTGTGGATATTGTTTGATGTTCCAATCAATGAGCCTGTGCGTCTTTTTGCGATAGACCATCAGCATCTCGGTTAGGCAATTAGGCTTGTAAGCAAGGGGCTTTCGGTGTTGCAAAAATCCTGCCGTCCTATTCTTGACACTCGCCTCTGGTTTCACCCAAACAATGTCATCTATAAACTCCCACCCCATAGCTGTAAGGCGCGGGTGAATATCGTAAGGAATCGGATAGCGTTTGCTTGCGTGAGCTCTGCTCACCCTTGGAATAATGATCGGTGAAGTATTGAGTATGAAAAAACGTCCTTCTTTGGTGATGCGATGGACTTCCCTAAAAACATTTTCTAAAAATCTAAGATACTGCTCATAGCTTTTATAGATAGAATAATCACGGGCATTGTAATAAGGAGGTGAAGTGAAAGTGAGATGTATGGCTTCATCCTCTACAATTTTGAGTATTCTGAGCGCATCACCATGGATAATCTTATTTTTGAGATAGGCGGGGAATTGAGAATGCTTTTGGGAGTGGTTTTGCTGCGCTTGGTACAATTCCTTTTTGATGAGCTCTTGTATCATTTCATTGGGATGATCTTCGAGCGCCTTTAATTTCTCTTGCACCCTTGGCTGATTTTTGAACGCCAGCAATCCCCTAATCGCCTGCATGGTGACTTTAGGGTCTGCGTCACTTAAGAGTTCTACAAGATAAGCAATAGATTTTTCACTGCGCAGCCTGCCCATCGCCGATACGGCTTCCCGGCGAACAATCGTGCTTGTATCGTTTAGAGCTGTTTGAAAAAAGACATCCAACAAAGTGAGGTCCTTCAATTTGGCTAGATTGCTAATCGCCAATTTGCGCACATTCTCATGACGATTATGGAGTAAAGATAGAAGGTTCTTTTTGCTCTTAGCGTTCTCTAATCTCCCGAATTTCATCAGGACAAAAAGAATATTTCTCAAAGTACTGTTGGCTAAAAAACGCTCAAATTCCTTCTCATCATTTTTTAAGGTGATGATATAAGCTTTATCTAAAAGTGATTGTGTCATATTAACAGCGCCTAGAGCATTACATAAAAATACGGCTCCTCATTCTATTTCCCATGACCATGCGCCCGCCTCATAGCGCAGTCATGCGGGCCATACAGATCGCCGATGCGCTTCGGGCATGGCAAGCGTGAGAATTGTTTTAGAAGGCGCCTTCAGTCAAGCCCATCGTCATGCCTCATGCGCCCGACGGCAAGCAGTTTCATAGCAAACGCGGCGCATATAGGTATAAGCATTTTGAGATCAGCTCTAGTCCTCGTGCCTTGCCTTTTTTTCTAACATAGCAAACATATTGTTTTTGTAGGCCTCTACGCCCGGCTGATCAAAGGGATTTACTCCCAGCATATAAGCTGAAAGGGCGCAGGAGTACTCAAAGAAGTAGAGCAAGGCCCCAAGACATGCGGCGTCTAACTTTTCTCTTATTGCAATACGCAGACAGGGCGCCAAAGCCTTTTCTCTGTGAGCCTTGAGCACAGCTTCAAGCGCTGTAGCATTGATCTGATGCAGATTCATAGAAGCAGAGAGATAGTTTAGCTGGTCTGTGTTTTCTTCCATATGCGGTATAGGCATGGCGTTGCTTTGCTCTACTTGGAGGTCCAAAACGCTTTCAAAAAAGTTCTTTTCACCTTCCTGCATCCATTGCCCCAGAGAATGCAGGTCTGTGCTGAATTGGACAGAGGTGGGAAAAATGCCTTTCCCTTCCTTGCCCTCTGATTCACCAAAAAGCTGTTTCCACCATTCTGCCAGATACTCTAAGTTTTCCTGGTAAAAAGCCAGAATTTCGATCTTCTTCCCAGAGCGGTAGGCGCTCTGTCGATACGCCGCATACTGCAAGGCAGGGTTCTCATCAAAGCGTTCTGATTGCAGCTGCCTTCGCATTTCTGCAGCCCCTGCAATCAGGGCGTCTATATCTATGCCGGCAGCGCATAAAGCCAAGAGCGCTGCGGGAGTAGAAAACTATAGCGGCCCCCTACGTCATTTGCTATGTGAAAGCATGGCAAATGATGGAGCTTTGCAAAGGTCCCTAAGCCGCCCTTTATGCGCGTCTGTGGTGACAAAGACTTTCTCTCGGAGCTCTTCTTTTGTAAAACGCTGGGATAATTCTTTCCAAAAGAAACGGAAAGCCAAAGCAGGTTCAAGAGTAGCTCCGCTTTTAGAGATCACATTGATACTGTAGTTTTTGCCGGATAAAAAGCGCAGCAAATGATTATGGTAGTGCGAGTCCATCTGATAGCCTGCAAAGTAGACAGGAAGTTTCGGCGTAGTAAAGGGAGGAAGGAGAGCGCGCAGTATAGCGCGTGCGCCTAAGTACGAGCCCCCTATGCCATGAGCACAAGGGCTTCGCTTTTTTGGATGAGCTCTGCGGCTTCTTTAAGGGGGGCAAGACTTTGCTTGGAATAAGAAGAAGGGAGCTCAAGCCAGCCCAGATATTCTGAGCCGGGGCCTTCCCCTCGTTCTAAAAGCCTTTGCGCAGCCTTAGCCGCAACCGCATAGTTTTCAATATCCAGGCCAAGGCCTGCGCCGTATCGGAAGTCTAGTTCAAGCGCTGCCACGGGAAAAGTTTATAGAGCGTCTGCGCCTGCCACAATTTCTGCCAGCTCCTGCGTAATGGAGGCCTGCCTGATACGATTGTAGGAGCGGGTAAGAGACTTAAGCATTTCGCTTGCAGAGTCTGTAGCGTTTTCATGGCAATGCGCCTGTAAATTTGCTCTGAAGCTAAGGCCTCCAGCGCGGTCATATAAAAATTGCTTTTAATAAGCAGAGGAATGGCTTCTACAAGAAGGCGGTCTGCTCCAGGTTCACATAGATACTGTTTATGCAAATTTCCATCTTGCTGCTTTTCCATGCCAGCGCTGTCCACCCTGCATTGGAAGCAACAGCGAGGGGCAGAAAAAGGCTGCGGGCGGCTGTCTGAGAAGCAGCAGAGTGGTAGGCTGTACTGATCATTTCTATTTTAGCATATATACCCTGCCTGAATTGTTCCATTAAGAACAGAGCGATATCTTCTGCTTGCTGGTATGTACAAGCATCAGCTATGTCCTGATAAGATTTATGCAATGGCAGATTCATGTATTTCAAAAAGCAATGCCTTTTTTCCCAGTTACGTACAAATCGCAGGAGAGACCTGCTTTGCCGTATTCTTCATAACATCTTGGGCAAGGCGCAGCACATTACTATTATAGCCGCCGCAAAGCCCGCGATTTGCCGTGATGATAAACAAGGCATGGCGCTGCGTTGCTTTTTGCGGCCAGAGATATGGGGAGCTCAGCGCAGTATTGCCTGCCTCTTTTTGGAGCGCTGCCAAAAAGTTCATAAGCTCTATTCTGTAAGGCTTGGAATTGTTCAGCTTGTCTATAAGTTTCTTAGACTTTGCAGTTGCCACCATTTCCATAGTACGCGTAATTTTTGCCGTATTGCGTACAGAGGTGATGCGCTTTTTGATGGCCTTTACTCCAGACATAAGTTAGGTCTCCCAGTATTGATATGCTTTTGAATTAGGCCTCTTTGGGCAAGTCTTTTTGCTATAACTAGCAGTATATGTTGATCCTTCATGATCCTTCAGTTTGACTAGGACACTTTTAGCAAGGCTGGCTGCACGCTTCCCGGCTGCTCCTTCCATCCTGCGCATAGAATTTAAGCTAGCTTTCGACTTGCGCACATCCTTTTTTGAAATGTTTATAGAGCGTTTTGCCTGGGTAAAGTATATCTAAAAAACGCCCGCAGTCAGCCAAGCCCCACGCGCCAGTACTCAAGCGCCGCCTATTGCAACGCCCGCCGCTGTCATCAATTCCCACGCTGCTGATTCCAAGCGCCGCCTATTGCAAAGCCCCGCCGCCAGCATACCAGAACAATCCAGTGCAAATCATAGGCATTGCGTCACGAGCACAGGATGTGCGAGAGTCTGGCGCTAAGGCAGGGAAGCCGTTTGCGCCAGACCAATGCCTATGATTTACCGTTATGTCGCGTTGCGCCCAAGACGCCACTTACTACGACAAGGCCCCGCCAATCCTACAGCCTCCCAGTACTCAAACGCCGCCTACTACACCAACGCTGCTTACTCCCCGGGCGCCGCTGTCATCACCCCAAGGCCCCCGATCACAAGCGCCGCTTATTACAACAACGCCCAGACGCCGCATATTACCACAAACGCCCGCCTGTCATCAAAACCAACGCTACATTATTACAACAACGCCCAGACTCTGCTTATTACAACAAGGCTCCAGTCAGCAGAGCACACGCCGCCGACCACAAGCGCCCCCTTACTACAACACCGTCCGCTGTCAATCCTATAGAGTCCCCTGGCCCCACCAGGCGCACTAACACCTCATTATTACAACAACACCAAAGGCCACATATTACAACAAAGGCCCGCCCTTATCAAAACTAAGGCTGCTTATTTCTAACGTTACTCATTTCCCCGGGCGCCCCGTCATCACTACAAGGCCCCAGCACCCTAAGGCCGCTTTTTACAAAAAGCGCACGTCATCTTTTGCTTCTACAGACGCCAACTATTCCCACAGCAGCGCTACAAGTTCTCGGAGTGCCACAATGCATCCAGAAGCATCAGCCATGTGTTTTGATGCGCTTTTGAAAAAGGCTTGTAAATATAGAGATTTTGCTGGAGACTGGCTCTCTTATGAGGAATTGCTTCGGGCAGCTGCAAGATATGCGAAGGCGAAAGCAGCCTCGTCGGCAGTAATCATCAGGCAAGCTACAAGGCGCGCTGAGATCGGAAGCTTTGCAAGGCCTGTCTTTTCTCTATTGCTTGTATTTGGAATGCGCTCCTTGTCTATGACGCCTATCAACATAGATATTGTATCGCTTCCTAGCAGGATAGTGGAGAGATAAGACTTGCCTGAATTGGAACCATGCTCTCTTCCCCTCTGACTCCCCAAAGCATTTTAGTTTTACGTTTTAGTTCCTTAGGCGACGTGCTTTTAACCACTCCTGCTATGGAAGCACTGGCAAAGGCCTGGCCTAAGTGCCGTATTTTTTTTGCAACAAAGGAGGAGATGGCGCCTCTCCTTAAGGGAAATCCTTATATAACAAAAATCATAGCCTTGCAAAAAGGAGAGACTCTCTTTGCTTTTGCAAAGCGCCTCAGAGCTCTGGATGCCGGGGCAATTTTAGATTTGCATAACAAGCTGCGCAGCAAAGTACTGCGGGCTCTTCTATGGAAATGGGGGCGAGTGGTATGTACTTGGAAAAACCGCAGTATACGGGATTATATTCCTCTTCCTTTATCTTACAAGAATTATCACTCCCGTATACTCTTTGCAAATCGTTTTCATGCAGCAACAGAAAGCTTAGTCGGAGCTGCTTTGCCTCGGGGCTTTTTGCGCTATTTTCCTTCGGAAGACGAATTGGCAAAGGCAAAGGCCTTGCTGGAGGAGCAAAGAGCAGAGCTTGGCAACAAAATCATCGGCATAGCTATGGGCAGCGCCTGGGAGACAAAGCGTTGGCTTGGGGCATATTTTATCAGATTGATAAACAAGCTCCGATTGCATCATATGCAGGTTGTACTTTTGGGCAGCGCAGTTGAAAGGGGATGGGCATCGGCAGTGCAGGAGCAATTAGGCGCTCAAGCTATCATAAATCTTTGTGGAGCTCCATTGCGCATAAGCGCAGCTCTGCTGCACTACTGCCGTGCCTTTGTATGCAATGACAGCGGCCCTATGCACATAGCCCGTGCTATGGGCATCCCTACGCTTGCTATCTTTGGCTCTACGGACCCTGCTATGTTTGATCTGGAATCTCATTATCTTGCTTACAAAGGCATAGCCTGTTCTCCCTGCGGCTTCAATGGGCGCCCTTCCTGTCCTCGCAGACATTTTCGCTGCATGAAGGAATTGCTTCCAGAACGTATTTGGGAGCTCCTGCAAGAGGCCTTAGAAGGCTCTGCAAGAAAACCCTATCTCCATGCTTGATTCTCTCTTGCAAAACCTTGTGTAGAGAAGAATATCTGCGCTGATATAGAATGCAAACACAAATCGACAAGAGCCCAAGCATATTCCCGATCAAAGAAAAGTGCATCTATCTCAACCACTGCGGCATAGCGCCTCTTTACAGCAGGGCTGCAGAGGCAGCTTCTGCCTTTATGCGAGACCATAGCTCTCTGGGGATAGGGATTGTAGACAAGTATGCCACGCTTATGCAGGACCTGCATGAGGCCGCAGCTGCTCTTTTAGCGACCCATCCCCAAAACATTTCCTTTCTTCGCAACACTGCCGAAGCCCTATCTATGCTTGCCCAAGCCTTCCCCTTTCAGGAGGGTGATGAAATTCTCAGTTACGTTTGCGAATATCCCTCTAACCACTACCCTTGGCTTTTGCAAAAAAAACGAGGAGTCCGCCTGAATTTGCTGAAAAATTACGATGCGAGTCAAAATGCCTTAGCTCAAGGAAAACCCTGCGCTTGGTCTTGGGAAGAGTTGGAGCAAAACATAGGACCGAAAACGCGTATGATAGCCCTAAGCCACGTGCAATTCACAAGCGGCTTTGCGGCAGACTTGCCAAAGCTGGGCGCTCTCTGTAAGGATCAGAATATCTTTCTTGTAGTAGATGCGGCGCAGAGTTTAGGCGCTCTGCCGCTGAAGACTGAAGAATGGGGAATAGACGCTGTGGCTGCTTCGGCTTGGAAGTGGCTTATGGGACCTATAGGAAGCGCTCTTTTTTATACCAGCCCGCGCCTGCGCACTAAGCTGGATTTTTGCATGGCTGGAGCAGATCTTATGCTGCAAGGTGAGGATTACTTGGATCATCGTTGGCAGCCTTATCAGGACGGAAGACGCTTTGAGTATTCCACGCTCTCATATGAATTAGCTTACCAGCTTTGGCTTTGCCTAAAAGAGCTTTTTTTGCGCTATGGCATGGATACTATTTACGCCGAGATCCTAAGGCTGCAAAGTCTCTTTTTATCTAAGATAGATCAGCTGCGTTTTAAGCCCCTCCGCTTTGCGCCTGAACATAACTCCGCCGTGTTAAGCTTTGTAACGCGGGAAGAAGAGCCGCCAGCTAAGCTATGCCAGTCTGCTGCGCAAAAGGGGCTGTGCATTTCCAGTAGAGGAGGATACCTGCGCGTAGGCATACATTTTTACAATAGTGATGAAGAAGTCTTAGAAGCCGCTTCCTTGCTCAATACTCTCTAGCATGAATCATTCCTACGATGTCCAAGACAGGGGGAGGGCTTATGCTGCGCTCTGCTTTGAAAACTTAAAAAAACTTTGTACTTTCTCTAAGGCAGGTCTCGGTCTCTATGTACATTTCCCCTGGTGCCTGCAAAAATGCCACTACTGTGATTTTTATTCTCTTGCTTTGGAAGGAGCTGCCTTGCAAAATAAGAGTCTAAGCGCCAAAGTCTTAGATCGCTATGTAAAAGGCATCAAAGATGAATTCCACCTGCGCCTTTCTGATCATTCTGCTTTTTCATCTTATCAAGAAGTAGACAGTATTTATTTTGGCGGAGGCACTCCCTCGCTCATGCCTGCGCAATGTATAGCTGATTTACTTTATGAATTCTCCTGCGTCTTTAAGCTCTCTAAGGACTGCGAAATTAGTTTGGAGGCAAATCCTGAAAACCTAAGCAAGAAATATCTAGAAGAATTATATGAGGCAGGCATTACCAGGGTCAATGTGGGTCTGCAAAGCTTTGAGGAGTCTATATTAAAAGGGATGAATCGCTATTACCAAGCAGAGCGCTATAGAGAGGTCCTTTCTGTTTTGGCAGAGAGCCGCTTTGCAGAAGGCTTTGGCGTAGATTTGATCTATGGCTTGCCTGGGCAGAGCGCTCAGAGTTTTTATCAGGATTTAGCAAAGGTCCTAGATGCATCTCCTGCTCATCTTTCCTTATACAGCCTGACTGTTGAGCAGGATACATTTTATGGTCGTTCTGTGGACCAAAACAAGGCCTCAGCTCCTGATGAGGGCATGCAAGGGGAGATATGGCGCGCTTTGCCTGAAACATTAGCAAGCCTTTCTATGCGCCAGTATGAGGTCTCCAATTTTGCGCTCCTTAGCAAAAGAGGCCTTGCGTGCTCACGCCATAATTTACGTTACTGGCTCTATGAGCCCTATATGGGACTGGGACCTGGGGCGCATGGTTTTGATGGAAAGCTGCGCTACGCCAACCCACGCAGTATCCAAGCCTATTTCCATCATACAGATTCCAGCTATGCCTTGCACCAAGCCCTCCTAGATATGCCTTTGCTATTTTTACGCATTACTTTCCCTTTGTCGTGGAGCCTGTGGAAGGAAATATTTTTAGAGAAATGCCGCTTTCATCCAGAGATTCTTAGCAGAGCCAGAGATTGTATACATAGATGGCAAAATAAAGGAGAAGCGCTGTTTTTTTGTGAAAATGGAGAGGATTATTTCCAGTGGACTCGGCAAGGCCTCAATTTTTTGGATGATCGTATCTTGGAACTGCATAAGGCTCTTAGCGCTCCTATGTCCGAGGCGCACGTATAATCGAAGTAAGGTCCCGAGGCTCAGCGCCTTAACTGGAATATACGCTTCTAACAAGACAAGAATTGCAAAAGCAGCGCTACTTTCTATTGCCTTGCGGGCTTGCTGCCAGGGCTAGTGAAATAACGGAGGAAGGCAAGACGCTCTTTGTAAGGGAAAAGGCCTAAGAAGCGATAGAGGCCCAGATAGTAGGCCTGGAAGAAATGCTCTTGCGACGGCTCTGCGCAGGCTAATGGAAGCAGGCAGTTTGTCTGAGAAGAATCCACGTGCCTATATGCTTGGAAGCATCTATCCCAGCTGCGCTTATAGAGCTTTTGTCTGTGGCTGCGCATTTGGGCCAGATTAGAAAAGCTTTTTAGCAGAAGATCCAAAAGAGCCTTGTCTATTCTTTTTTGACTTTCTTCTTTTTTTAAATAGTATATGACTGAGCTTTTGTAATGTTTATGTACTCTTTGCCAAAGCAAGTCTTGTTTTTTACGCTCTTGCTCTAAACTAGCGTAATAGTTTTTTTTCTCTGCCTGCCCCAAAGAACAAAATTGTTGGTGTAATTTTTTTTGTTTGTTTTTCTGCCATTTTTGTATGCTCTTTTCCTGTTCCAAGGTTGCGGCTAGGATGGCAGAAAGGTCCATTTGCGGTGCATGCAAAAGGGCCCAGATTGCTGAGCTGGCAGCGCTCATACTTTTGTTTTCTGCTGTACGAAAGCTTTCTTGCGGGAGGGGCGGCAAAAAAAGATGCTCCTTTTGAGGATCAGTGGCTTGCAAGCTTGCCTTATGCAAGAAAATATAGAAAAACAACAGGCAGTATCGCTTGCGCTTAAAAAAGAACATTGCTCATTAGACTTTGAAAGTTGAGTCTTGGCTTATGCTCATTTAGAGCAAGTCTTAAATTGCTTGCAGTTACAAAAACCAAGCAAATGCTCCCATCAGAATATGCCTCAAACAAATCAACATGACATTGTAGTAAAACGCGTTCTATCTGAGAAAAAATATGCCATTGACCTGCTGCAAAACACGCTTGATAAAGCTATCGCAGACAAGCTTGATTTTACTAAGCTCAAGATGGAACAGGGCTCATTCATTGACGCCAAAGACCGCGAACGCTTCACTGATCTGCTTTTTAGCATTCCGCACAAGCAAAAGGAAAGTATTCGTATTTATGCTTTAATAGAGCATAAATCGCATCCTGAGAAAACAGTACTTTGCCAGCTTCTTAGCTATCTTGCAGCAATTTACCAGAGTAAAAAGCAACGTGCGGTTGTAATTCCCATCGTCTTGTATCATGGCCAGCAGAAATGGAAGGTGGTGCGGGCTTTTTCTGATCTTTTAGATATTCCCGACGACTTATCAAATCCACTTCGCAAATACATTCCAGACTTCACGTATGAACTTATTGATCTTTCTCCCACAGCTAATATCCAACAGTATCCTCCACGCATGCAGGCTTTTCTTGCTAGTCTAAAAGAAATCTGGTATTTATCAAAAAAGGAACACTTGGAAGCGCTGTTTAAGAATTATCTACGCAGCTTACATAAACAGAAGGATAAAAAATTAGTTGAAATTTTACTCCGCTATTTTATACAAAGTGTAGAGTTATTAGAGATTGAGATCATTGTTGAATTTGCAGATAAATATATATCAAAAGAAGCAGGAGAACGCGTTATGACCATCGCAGAACAACTTGAAAAGAAAGGCATTGAGCAGGGCATTGAGCAAGGTATTGAGCAGGGTATTGAAAAAGGCATTGAGCAGGGCATTGAGCAGGGTATTGAAAAAGGTATTGAGCAGGGTATTGAAAAAGGCATTGAGCAGGGTATTGAGCAAGGTATTGAAAAAGGCATTGAGCAGGGCATTGAGCAGGGCATTGAGCAGGGTATTGAAAAAGGCATTGAGCAGGGTATTGAAAAAGGTGAGCAAAAGAAAGCCATTGCGACAGCTCGTCTTATGCTATCCAAAGGCTACCCCCTTTCTGACATTACTGAGATGACTGGCCTCACTGAAGCCCAGCTCAGAGAAGCGGGCTTGATCTAATGTATCTTACCGGCAAGGCCGCCTAGCTCTTAGCTTGCGCTTTGCTTCTACCTTATTCGGGCAGCTGAATGCTGGAGGAGTTTCGGACAGAAAGCCACTTTAAAAAGTCTGAGGGGTGAAGGGCAGGGCTGTAAAGAAAGCCTTGAGCGTAGTCACATTCCATAACTGTAAGAAAATCCAGCTGCTCTTGCTTTTCTACGCCCTCTGCGATCACTTCCAAATCAAGGGCATGCGCCAAGACAATGATAGCGGCTACCAGCGCAGCGTCTTTTTCTGAAGTGACGCTTTCTCGAATGAAAGACTGGTCTATTTTTACAGAGCTCAGGGGCAACATTTTTAGCGCAGAGAGATTAGAAAAGCCTGTGCCAAAGTCATCCAAAGCGATACTGATCCCCAGGCTCTTCAGCTGCTTAAGACAGTCTTGGATAGCTTTATCTTTTTCTATGAAAATATTTTCAGTAATTTCCAAACCAATCTGCCACGCTTGTATGGCATGTTTGGTGAGCATCTTCTCCAAAATCTCACAAAACTGATACTGCCCCAAGTCATAAGGAGAGATATTCACTTTGACTTCTATATCCGAGTAACCCTGCTCTGCAAGGGCGCTTGCAAAACGACAAGCGTTTTGAAGAGTCACATAAGCTATCTGCGTAATTTGACCAGACTTTTCTGCAGCCGTAATAATTTCAGAAGGACTAAAGGGCAAAGGCGCTCGAGATCGCAGCAAGGCCTCGCATTTCTGGACACGCCCGCTTCTCAAGTCAATGATAGGCTGGAAATGGGCTTGAAATTGATCTTGAGACAGCGCCTTATATGTCACTTCATCCAAAAGCAGACTCGGCGCTGATTTCTCTACGGCCTGCTCCTGCTGATTCCCAGATATAATACAGTACTTCTTTCGTGACCTTTTTGCTTGATTCAGCGCTTTTTCGCCGTCACGCAGGAGCTTCTCGGGAGTAAAGGAATTTTGGGAGGGCAAGACCATGCCTATACAAGCCGAAAGAATAAAAGACCTGCCCTCGAAAACAAGAGCTTTGCCTAAAGTCTCCTGCAGACGTTCCACAAGAACGAAGAGCTCCTCGCTCTTTGCTATGTCGCTTATCAACACGGCAAACTTATTACTCTCTAATTTTACCAGGGTATCTTCAGCTCTGATGATATTTTTGAGCCTTTGTGAAGCCTCACGCATAACCCTGTCGCCGTAGTGAGGGCCAAAACTTTCATTAATAATACGAAAGCGGTTCAAACTCAAAACAAGGATCGCAAAGCGCAGCTCCTCCCTGCTCCCTGCTCTTTGCTCTTCCATATCACGCAGTTTTTCTACCAGAAACAGACGGTTCGGCAGGCCAGTGAGACGATCATAGCGTTGGTTTACCGTTTTACAAACCTCAGCAAGACGCTTATTCGTTACATTTTTGATGGAACCAGCAATACGGTAGGCAGCGCCGTTTTCCTTTCTCAGGATCACAGCCTGCAGGCGAAGCCACATAAAACCTATTTTGTCATCCTGCACAGGCACTTCTATCTGAAACGAAGAAGCGCTGCTTTGGATATGGCGCCTTAGCGTGTCAGTAATAAGGAGGCGCTCCTCGAGTGAGGTATATTGCAAAAGGTCTGTAAAATGATTCTCAAGTATGTGGTTAGAAGATTGTCGATCCAAAGCCAGCAGCTTACGCCAACGAGGATCTAGATACAATACATTATTCTTCAAATCCCAATCCCAAATCCCATCCTGCGTGCTATGGAGAGCCATCTCGTAACGGTCCTTAAGTTTACGCAGGTATTTCTTTTCTTGGCTCTTAGCGCTTACATCCCTGACGCTCCAGAAGCAGGCGCTCCCCTCATATTGAGGCACATTGCGCCAGTAGATGCATATTTCCAATACCTGCCCTGTCCTCAGCTCTAAAAGCAAATCCACATCCCGCTGCTTGGAATATACTTGCTGCAAATGCAGCTCAAAGTGCTCTAGATTTTTAATATTCTTTCTAAGAGAAAAATAAGACAAAGATTCTTGTGACGAAAGCGCCCGGCCCCCATGCAGGGATTCTGGGATGCCAAGGAGGCTATGGAGACGGCGATTCCAATACAAAGGCTCTCCCTTAGGACTCGTCAGGAGAAAGCCATGTGGACTCTCGCTAAAAAAGCTGCGAATTTGCTCAGTCTTGAGCCTGCCCTTCTCACCCCCTTGCGCCTCAGCGCAGGCAGAAGAAGAACGATGATACATTTCAGACATATATACCTTATGCGGCGCTTGCAAGCACTGTGTTATACCCTTATGCTATAAACAAAAACCTGTATTACTTTAGCACCACAGGAAATATATGTCAAACTTTTTTTAGAAAAAAATTTTGCAAGCTACAGACATTTTGCACACATTTGAAGGGTAACATTTCGTTCTATCTGTAAGAATGGGAGAGTAATTTAGTATATCCCAATCCTGCGCCAATACGATATAATACTGGCAAAAATAGCCATGGCTTTGTTGTAATATACGGCGTCTGGGCGCCCGGTGGATCCCGGGGAGGCCTCAGGATTGACGGCGAGCCTTTGCGGTGATAGGCAGAGTCTGGCGCCGGTGTAATAAGCAGCGTTGTAGTGATGACGGGGCGGGCGGTGTTGTAGTAAGTGGAGTCTGGGCGGCGCATTATGTCGCGTTGGGCGCAGGGTCTCTGCTGCTGTACATACCAGAACAATCCAGTGCAAATCATAGGCATTGCGTCACGAGCTTATATGTATGCGCTTGAGCGCGGGGCGCAGGTGCTCGTGTGCTGTACATACCAGAACAAGCCCGGCAACGTTTAGAGCTGCAACACAGGCCTAATACCCATCTGCGTGCTATACATATCAGAACAATCCAGTGCAAATCATAGGCATTGCGTCACGAGCACATGGATGTGTGAGAGTCTGGCGCTAAGACAAGGAAGTCGCCGCGCCAGACCAATGCCTATGATTTGCCGTTTTTACACAAACACACGTTTTTTTCGGCAACGAAAACGAAAATTAGCACCCAAAAGCCCACCCACCCATTCCTTATAGGGGGATGGTGGGGGGGCTACTCTCGTAACGCGACATAATACTGGCAAAAATAGCCATGGCTTTGTTGTAATATACGGCGTCTGGGCGCCCGGTGGATCCCGGGGAGGCCTCAGGATTGACGGCGAGCCTTTGCGGTGATAGGCAGAGTCTGGCGCCGGTGTAATAAGCAGCGTTGTAGTGATGACGGGGCGGGCGGTGTTGTAGTAAGTGGAGTCTGGGCGGCGCATTATGTCGCGTTGGGCGCAGGGTCTCTGCTGCTGTACATACCAGAACAATCCAGTGCAAATCATAGGCATTGCGTCACGAGCACATGGATGTGCGAGAGTCTGGCGCTAAGACAAGGAAGTCGCCGCGCCAGACCAATGCCTATGATTTGCCGTGAGAGTCTGGCGCTAAGACATGGAAGCCGTTTGCGCCAGACCAATGCCTATGATTTGCCGTTTTGCTGACTGGGGCGGTGTTGTAATATGCGGAGTCTGGGCGGCGCATTATGTCGCGTTGGGCGCTGGGTCTCTGCTGCTATACATACCAGAACAATCCAGTGTAAATCATAGGCATTGCGTCACAAGCTTATATGTATGCGCTTGAGCGCGGGGCGCAGGTGCTCGTGTGCTGTACATACCAGAACAAGCCCGGCAACGTTTAGAGCTGCAACACAGGCCTAATACCCATCTGCGTGCTTTACATATCAGAACAATCCAGTGCAAATCATAGGCATTGCGTCACGAGCACATGGATGTGTGAGAGTCTGGCGCTAAGACAAGGATGTCGCCGCGCCAGACCAATGCCTATGATTTGCCGTGAGAGTCTGGCGCTAAGGCAGGGAAGCCGTTTGCGCCAGACCAATGCCTATGCCTTGCCGTTTTGCTGACTGGGGCGGTGTTGTAGTAAGTGGAGTCTGGGCGCTGCATTATGTCGCGTTGGGCGCTGGGTCTCTGCTACTGTACATACCAGAACAATCCAGTGCAAATCATAGGCATTGCGTCACGAGCACATGGATGTGCGAGAGTCTGGCGCTAAGACATGGAAGTCGCCGCGCCAGACCAATGCCTATGCCTTGCCGTTTTTACACAAACACACGTTTTTTCGCAACGAAAACGAAAATTAGCACCCAAAAGCCCACCCACCCATTCCTTATAGGGGGATGGTGGGGGGGCTACTCTCGTAACGCGACATAATGCTGGCGGCGGGGCTGAAGGCGTTGTAGTAGCAAGGCGCGCTTGAGTACTGGGACTCTATAGGATTGACGGCGGGCCTTTGCGGTGATAGGCAGAGTCTGGCGCCGTTGTAGTAAGCAGCGTTGTAGTGATGACGGGGCGGGCGGTGTTGTAGTAAGCGGCGTCTGGGCGTTGTTGTAATAATGCGGAGTCTGGGCGCTGCATTATGTCGCGTTGGGCGCAGGTGCTCGTGTGCTGTACATACCAGAATAAGCCCGGCAACGTTTAGAGCTGCAACACAGGCCTAATACCCATCTGCGTGCTATACATACTACAACAATCCAGTGCAAATCATAGGCATTGCGTCACGAGCTTATATGTATGCGCTTGAGCGCGGGGCGCAGGTGCTCGTGTGCTGTACATACCAGAACAATCCAGTGCAAATCATAGGCATTGCGTCACGAGCTTATATGTATGCGCTTGAGCGCGGGGCGCAGGTGCTCGTGTGCTGTACATACCAGAACAAGCCCGGCAACGTTTAGAGCTGCAACACAGGCCTAATACCCATCTGCGTGCTATACATACCAGAACAAGCCAGTGCAAGGCATAGGCATTGCGTCACGAGCACACGAGGTGCGAGAGTCTGGCGCTAAGACATGGATGTCGCCGCGCCAGACCAATGCCTATGCCTTGCCGTTTTTACACAAACACACGTTTTTTCGCAACGAAAACGAAAATTAGCACCCAAAAGCCCACCCACCCATTCCTTATAGGGGGATGATGGGGGGCTACTCTCGTAACGCGACATAATGCTGGCGGCGGGGCTGAAGGCGTTGTAATAAGCAGTGTTGTAGTGATGACAGGGCGGGCGGTGTTGTAATATGCGGAGTCTGGGCGGCGCATTATGTCGCGTTGGGCGCTGGGTCTCTGCGTGCTATACATACCAGAACAATCCAGTGCAAATCATAGGCATTGCGTCACGAGCACAGGAGGTGCGAGAGTCTGGCGCTAAAGCAGGGCTGACAAAACAGATATGGTTTTTGCTGGAGCTGTACATACCAGAACAATCCAGCGCAAGGCATAGGCATTGCGTCACGAGCACAGGAGGTGCGAGAGTCTGGCGCTAAGGCATGGAAGCCGCCCGCGCCAGACCAATGCCTATGATTTGCCGTCAAGGATGTCGCCGCGCCAGACCAATGCCTATGCCTTGCCGTTAGGAATCATGCAGCTGCAAGGGTATTGCCTCCACGATATAAGAAGGCTGCAGAGAGCTTTGAGGAGCTACAGAATAAGCCACAGGAGTATGGTTTTCCTGAGGAACAAATACTCTGGGATACTCGTGCCATGGCGTGGATGCGGGTAATCTTTTTTCTTCGGGCAGAGCTCCTATCTTATCCTTTGCAGGGGCATGAAACTGGCTGCTCAGAGCCCACAAAAACACGACGAGAAAGAGCGCAAAAAAAAACAAGATGAAGGGGATGCTGCTGATAGTAAAGCTGAGGGCTTAGCTGTAACGCCAAGTCTTTGGGCCTTCCTCGCAGATGCAAACTCCCTACAGGGCCGCCTATCCTATTATCATGATAGCAGGTCACGCTGATATGATACGCAGAAGGCGCTTTTTCCGGCAGCATATGTCGCCCCACACGCGCAAGGAAAGGAGAATAGCGTTCTATGCGCAGAAAAAGATTAGCAAGCTCTGTCTTTTGAAAGGATAAGGGACGTATCTTGATAGGCTGCTGCGGGCTTGTACTTTGCACAACAGAAAAATACTCTGGCTTCTTATAGTTCTTAGACATGCTTCTGGCCACATGCATAATATCACTATGCGCAATAACTTTGCCTGCGGTATCCAAAAGAAACAAATTCTTGATCTGAAAGTCCCAGGCTTCATTTCGTGACAGATTGACTAGACGAGACATCAGCATATTGACCAGCACCCTGCTGTTTTGCCCATAATTTCCACTCGCTGCGCCCTCTATTACCGTTGCCATAGCTGTCGCCTGGTCGAGCATTCTCGCCTCTAGCTGCTTTGTATCCCGTGCCCAAAGATACAAAGCAAAGACGATGAGAATCACGCTCATGCCCAGAAAGATCATAATAGCAAGGACATAACGCAATAGACTTTTCATATCATATATTCCAAATATAAGTTATCGGCTAGAGGCCTTAGCGAAAGTAGCTCCCGCTCAACAATTATCCTTAGACGCAACAAACAGAGTTTTTCCTGAAAGCTCCTATATCAAGAGGGCGCTATGAGCGCCCGTGTAAGACCTGCGGACATTTTGCACACTAAGCTGTTTGTGGCTCAAGCTATTCTTTATCAAAAACCTGTTTTGGCAGGAGCTTCATACTTCACAAACACGGACAAAAACATTTCTACTACAGTCATCAATCCAAGTCACAGCGCGTAGTTCTAAAATCTTAGGCTCTACTTCACAAGAAGTTTTGTTTGGCGAGTTATGCGGCCGTCTACTTTTGCTTTTTAGAGCGCAAAGACAATATCCATTTTCACGCAGGACTTTTATATAATTGTAAAAGGCCCGGCTTGTATGCCAGCTCGATCGCAGCCTGTAGTATTAACCCCAGAAAGTATGAAATATGTTCGTAGGTCTTACAAATTTTTTTTCAAAAAGGACTTGCCCTTTTCCCCGCCCTGTCTAAGTTTTGTACTAGAGCTGTCTTGCAAAGCGGGGCAGTCATTTTGTTTCTATTAATGGGAGGAAAGAATTATGAAGCATCACATCACAAAGGAGGACATTACTATGTCTACTGTAAAATCACTTAGGAAATGCGCGCCCCACAGCGCACATAGAATTTTGTATAAGCGGCCGGGCTTTGGCTCTGCTGGCTTGCGATCAGCTAAGCTTAGCTCTGCTGACTTGAGATCAACTAAGTTTGGTTTTGCTAATTTCGGCGCTCGCTTTATCACGCTCGCTGCCCTCAGCCTGAGCCTTGCCTTTCTTGGCGGCTGTAGTGGCTGCGGGAGCAGCAGCGGATCTGGAAGCTCTGGAGACAATGGCACGCCGACTTGTACTGGCGACCAAATCTTGCAAGATGGCAGCTGCGAAGCCTGCCCTGATCCACAGTTTCCCAACGCGGACAGGACGGCCTGTGTCAGCACATGCCCAGATGGCCAGATCAAAGTAGAAGGCAAGCCCACTTGCGAGACTCAAGTCACATGCACGGGCAGGCAGATTTTCAACCCCACGGATAACAGCTGCTTTGAGCTAAGCTGTGACGAAGGCGAAATTCCAGACACGACCGCAAACCCGCCTGTCTGCATTGCCGAGACTGCCTGCCGTGACGCCACAGGCAAGCTACTCAGCACAGACGGCCGCTCCTGTATTAATGAAAGCGGCTGCCTTGCCATCAGCAATCAGCTCATAAACGAAAGAGGCGACTGCGAAGCCTGCACAGGAGATGCGCCCGTGCGCAATGTGGAGAAAACAGCCTGCATCAGCGAGGCCGCATGCCAGGGCACAAGCGTAGGCCCCAACAGCCTACTGGGTACTGACTGCATTACAGACGAAGCCTGCCAGGAGATGGCGGGCCATGTTGCCACAACTGACGGAGTCTGCCAGGCTTGCTCAGGAGAAAATTCCATCCGCAATATGGAAAAAACTGCCTGCATGAGCGCGGCAGCCTGCCAGAGCCAAAGCGACAATGCCTTTAGCGTGCTAAACGACGCAGAGTGCATTACAGATGCGGCCTGCGTTGCCGAAGACGGGCGCGTGGCCACCACAGACGGAGTCTGCCAGACTTGCGAGGGCACGGATTCCATCCGTAATATGGAAAAAAGCGCCTGCCTCAGCGTAGACGAATGCCAGAGCCTCAGCTCAGGCGCCTTTAGCGTGCTGGACGATGCCGAATGTATTACGGACGGCGCCTGCATTGCTGAGGCCGGCCGCGTGGCTACCGCAGACGGCGACTGCCAGACCTGCGACAGCACGCAAACGCGCAACGCCGCCAAGGACGCCTGCCTTCCTGACATGGACAGAGACGGCGTGGGTGATAGCGAGGACAACTGCCCTGCCATAGCCAACGCCAACCAGGCCAACAACGACCGCGACACGGCGGGCGACGCCTGCGATGACGATGACGATAACGACGGCACGCCCGATACGATGGACGTAGACGACGACAACGACGGGCTGATAGAAATCGCCAGCTACGAAGAGCTCCAAAACATGCGCTACGACCTTGCTGGCGCAAGCTACGACGACGAGGCCGATGACACTGGGGCAAACGCAGGCAGTACAGCGGGCGCGCCCACAAGAGCGACCGTCCTCTGCAAGACGGCCACAACGGGCGGCGTCTATCTTTGCGGCTACGAGCTGGCGGCAGACATAGACGCAAGCGCCAGCTGCCCCAACTACGACGGCAGCAATGGCGATGACCTGACGCCAGACGACAACGATGGCAGCAACGCCGATGACTGCGGCGCAGGCCAAAGCGCCTGGGTTCCAGTGGGCAATTGCGGCGCAGATGGTGCATGCGGCGGCTTTCGCGCTGACGATGATAGGCCATTTACGGCCGTCTTCAACGGAAGCGGCCGCACGATCAGCAATCTCTATTACAAGACAGGCGCGGCCTACGGCGGCCTCTTTGGCTATGCAGATGGTGCAACAATAACGAACGTAGGCCTAAGCGCTGCCTACATAGACACCATGGGCGAAGGCGAAGCCGGCGGGCTGGCGGGGAGGGTGGATAATAGCAGCATCAGCCACAGCTATGTGACAGGCAGCGTCTCGGGGCATAGTGTTATCGGCGGGCTTGTGGGGCAGGCTGATAATAGCGCTATCAGTAACAGCTACGCGACAAGCAGCGTCTCCGCGAGCGCCCCAAGTAGTGATGGCGCTTATGCCGGCGGGCTGATTGGTTGGCTGAGTAATGGGGGTAGTATAAGTAACAGCTATGCTGCGGGCAGCGTCATGGGTCTTTCTGTTGTTGGCGGGCTTGTGGGGGGCAGTTCCCGCAGCAGTATCACGGGCAAGAATTATTATGTGGACGTTGTTGGCACGAACGGGGGCTGCCCCAACAGCAATGTCTGCATACGGGCCGGCGTAGCGGGCAATACAGATGAGCAGCGCCGCGCATGGCTGCAGGCCACGCTGGATGAAAGCACAGCCAACGACGCTGATCCCGCCGGCTTGGGCTGGGACAGCAACTTCTGGGGCTGCTTTAGAAGCGGCTGGCCCTGCCTCTCGTGGACAGCCGACAGAGATAACGACGGCGTCGCCAATAGCAATGACGCCTTCCCCGATGATGCCTGTGCCAGCGTAGACAGCGACAGTGATGGCATGCCAGACCACCTGCTTGCAGGCTGTTCCACCAGCCTGATTGAGGACACGGACGATGACAGCGACGGCGTCTCCGATAGCGATGACGCTTTCCCCCTCGATGCCTGCGCCAGCGTAGACAGCGACAATGACGGCCTGCCTGATGCTCTGGTGAGCAGCTGCGACACGGAGCTAATCGCTGATGCCTGCCCCATGGGCATGGCGGGCCGCCCCACAGGCGTAGATCACGCTGCCACTGCCGACCCGGACAGAGACGGCTGTAAAAACAGCGAGGACGTAGACGACGATAACGACGGCCTGATAGAGATCGCCACGGCCCAGCAGCTCCACAACATGCGCCATAACTTCGCTGGCACAAGCTACAACGATGGCAGTACGGCCTCTACGGCGGGCGGGCCCACCAGCCCCACCGACCACTGCACCACGGCAACAAATAACGTCTACCTCTGCGGCTACGAGCTGGTTGCTGACATCGACTTTGCCGGGCTTGACGGATACCCTGCTGGTCACGATGACGATACAGACGACAACATCGACCTGAACGGCAATGCGGACGGCAACTTCCACGCCCATTGGCACAGCCACGGGCACAAGCTCTCTTGCTTTCACAGGCAGGTTCCACGGCAATGGCCATGCCATCTCACACTTGGACATCCAGCACAGCTATACCGCCCCTAATAACTCTGATACAAAAAGCACGAGTGTTGGCTTTTTCACCAGCTGCCAGAACACCATCAGGGACATCTTCTTTGCAAATCCCAGCCTCAGCGCCAGCCGTACGGGCGGGGCCAGCAACGCTTTTATTTACACGGGCCTAATCTGCGCCATAGCTACTAACATAACATTGCGGAATGTACATGCGCGTAATGCCGCACTGAGCGTGAGCGGAGATGGCATTATCTACATGGGAGCTTTATTAGGCTC
>CBDETG010000005.1:0-2134 GCA_965242745.1 Leptonemataceae bacterium | reverse complement strand
GATCAGCCTTGAACGCGCTGCCCTCTTAAGGACGTTTTATCGTAGGTTACGCTTAGGTTTGTATAAGCGGTATGCTTCCATCATGTACTGAGTGTCTAGTCAAGGGCCCGAGTGTCTGTAGCTTGTGTCTATGCGCCAGCAGCAGGCAGCGGCACCGACGGCCCCGCCCCGGCCAGCAGCCCCGAGTCCCGCCGAGCTGCGCGCTAGCCTGGAGCAGCGACAGGCCGCCGCCAAGCAGGCGCTGCGCAAGCAGCTGGAGAAGACACTGCTGCAGATCCCGGCGCCCAAGCCGCCTCCGCCAGAGCTCAACTTCATCCCGTCCCTGCAGGTGAGCAGCGCTACCTCGTGCAGCTGCTCGCGTCTTTGCGCAGTCTGTCGTCGTTCGGCCCGAGCTTTGCCATACATACAATTACGCTTACGAGCAATATAATGCTCATGCACAGGCTGTCTTTACTTTTCGATTATTAGGTCACTTCAGCTTGCAGTGTTTAAAAACAATCTACTCTTCCTTGAAGAGATGTGGCCTGCTCAATTTGCTTTGGAGTCAAGCTTTGACTCCTTTTATCAGCACTTGTACTCTTTCTTCTCGTTTTCCCCCCCTGTAGATGAGAAGCTTTATTGTGGAAAGATGAGTAGGGCTTATGCTAGGAATTATTAGTTTTAGGCTAGAAGGGAAGAATAGAGGGATGAAAGTCGTTCTCAGTTTTTCTTGAAGGAAATAATATTACACGCAAATCGCTTAGCTTGGAAAATCAAGGTTTTTTTCTTTTTACTTTAGAGGCGTTTGGGTAGCCAGGATTTGATGGTCTTCTCACTCTCGAACATGATACACGGTTTACGCCTCGTACTGTGCTGTCCGTTGTAGCGCCAGAACGAGGTGCCTTACAGGCAAACCACTGTTTTGCCCCGCAGGGCACTATCCTATAACTCACACCTGTTCTGTGCAGGCCGGCGACTTCTGCATGATGGTGGGCCTTGAGGAGGTGGTCAAGCACCTGACAGAAACCGAGGCGGCGGCGGCGCGAGGCGGCCGCGGCGGTGAAGGCGTCAAGTACGTGTTCCACCCGTTCAGCTGCGTGCAGTGCAAGACGGACTTCACGCCGGTGTGGAAGCGCGACCGCCCGGGCTCCAAGTCCGTCATCTGTGAGAGCTGCGTCTCGTCGAACCAGAAACGCGTGCTGAAGCAGGAACACACGGCCCGCCTGAAGGTGAGCTGCTCACTCAGCGGGAGAGTCGTTCATTCCTAGTATTCAGCTGAGTGGCAAATAGTTAGCGGAGGACGCTAAATGTAAACTTTGAACCCTAGAAGCACGAATTCGACATATTATGAAGACAATAGCATATCAACAATGACTTGATACTGTAGCAAGGAGACGCGTCCATAGTCGCTTGAAAATTGCATTTTATACTTTTTCTTTCATTTGTTAAGACTTGAGCGTTTTTTACGCAAAGCTGAAACAAAGGCATAGTACATTATTTAAGCCTATGAAAGTTGTAGCTATATTCCCATCGTCTAAGCGACCGCTGTTAGTTAAATGAAGTTAAAAGTATTCATAAAGGACTCGATTGGAACAATCCTCAACTACTTACACATTGACAAATCAACTTTTTCTCAGCGTGTATGCCACGCGGCTTACCCGTGTAACGTACGCTCTCGGGATGCCCATGATCGACATGCGCGTCTTGCACCCTATGTAAACATCTGTTCCTCCAGGCGGCATTTGTCAAGGCGCTGCAGCAGGAACAGGAGTTGGAGAAAGCCCTTGCTGCGCAGCCTCTAACAGATGACGTCACTTCCACCCGCACGCCTCAACAGCAGCAACCACGCAAGGTATTCATAAGTAGCGGGGGTCGCAATTAACTTTGATTGAAGGTGGTTACATGAACAGCATAGTTTTGCTCAATCGTCACTAACTGCCCTCCTTTACGAAAAACGTACTTTCCAAAAGTATCGAAAAAGTCAATCCCGTTGCACTCCATTCACTACCCCTCATCGCCCCACAATGATATGTTTTGTCTTGTTCCAGCCAAGCTGCTGTCAAGTATTCTTTCGTACTTTTCAACTTTTCGTCTTTTCGAGACAGCCTTGAGCCAAGACCATTCGTCTGCTACAGGAGGCGCGCTCCACACCGCA
>CBDETG010000004.1:0-21992 GCA_965242745.1 Leptonemataceae bacterium | reverse complement strand
AAGGCGAGGAGAATATGCCCGACTGCGGCGATGTTTTAGAGGCCTGGCCGCGGGCGCAGGAGTAGGGGGCGCGCTTGTGGCCCGCGGCGGGGGTTTCTGCTGACTGAGGCCTTGTTGTAATATGCAGAGTCTGGGCGTTGTTGTAATAATGTAACGTTGGTTTTGCTGACTGCGGGCGTGGTTGTAATAAATGGAGTCTGGGCGCAGGATTATGTCGTATTAGGTGCAGACGTTTTTTTGACACAAAACACGTTTTTTTCGCAACGAAAACGAAATTTGAGACCCAGATTCCCGCCCACCCAACGCAAGGGGGTGGAGGCTCGATTCTCTGCTGCGTTTTAGTACTCTAGGGCTGGGGCTCGCGTGCTTGACATACCAGAACAAGCTAGGCATGCCATAAGGTTTTGGTAATTTGGCCTTTCAGCTAACAGAAGAGCCGCCACAAAGCCGCAACAAAAACGAAAATAACGATTGACAATGCAAACAGCAGGCATAGACACTGGAAATAAGCATGAGCATAAGCAAGGCAGGCTATAGACCACTTGCCGCCTAAGTGAGCTCCTTCAAAGCCTTTTATTGGCTATTGATGTGTACCCCAGGTAAAGGTCCAGGCGCAGGCTTGGCTTTGCATAATATGTTTTTATGGAATATTGCAGTCACTGTGGCGCGAAAGTAGCATATCTGATACCCGAAGGAGATAACCGCAAACGTCATGTATGCCCCCATTGTCAGAGTATCCATTACAGTAACCCCAAAATCATTGTGGGAAGTCTACCCTTATGGGAAAATCAACAAGTGCTGCTATGCCGCAGAGCTATAGAGCCTCGATGTGGCTTATGGACTTTACCATCTGGCTTTATGGAGAACGGGGAAACAAGTCTGGAAGGAGCAGTACGGGAAACTCGCGAAGAAGCAAATGCTAATATACAAATAGACGCGCTGCATACGCTCTTTGATATACCTCATATTAATCAGGTCTATTTGCTTTTTAAGGCCAGACTGCTTGATCTGGATTTTTCTCCAGGCCTAGAATCTCTGGAAGTAAAGCTGTTTGTTGTCAAAGATATACCTTGGGATGAGCTGGCTTTTCACGCTGTAAAATACTGCTTGGAATGCTATAAAAAAGAGCAAGACAGAAAAGAGACACATACTGTTTATCCCAATATACACTATGCTTCGTACCCCTCACCATACTAAAGGCATAAAGGCGGCCTCGTACTTCAAAATATCCAAGTAAAGAGTCTGCTTCCGAGTCCTTGTTGCGTAATACAAAAGCGAGAATCGGCGATTCCATGCAATATATAGCGCTTATAGGCCATTTCGTGAGTTACGCAACAACGCCCAGACTCCACATATCACAACAGCGCTGCCGTCAGCAGAAACCTACGCCCCCGGTCTACACAGGCGCCCAGACGCCGCATATTACAACAAACGCCCGCCCGCCAATCCTGCAACGCAGTCATGAGCCCCCTGCGCTAACCTACACCGTCCCTGAGTGCAAATGCCGCTTATCACAACCCCGCCCTAGTCAGACTCCATATATTACAACAACGCCTCTGATATGTACAAGCACACGAGCACCTGCGCCACCTTATAGCAGACCGGCTCTTAGTGCGGGAACACAGAAATTCCCTCAGCAAAGCGGCGGCATAGGAATGTCTGGAGATTCGAGGGGAGCTCTGCATAGAGCAGGGAGTCAGCATGGGTCTTTTCCACTATGGCTTTATCTTTCACAATATCTGCAAGACGCAGCTCGCTTAGGCCATGTTGTTTGAAGCCCAGTATTTCTCCTGTTCCACGTATTTTCAAGTCCACTTCTGCTAAATAAAAACCATCCTGACTCTCTAAAAGCGCCTGCAGGCGCCCTCTGCTTTCTTGCGCTCTGGCCTCAGACATAAGAACACAATAGCTCTGCGCATCGCCTCTGCCTACGCGTCCCCTTAACTGATGCAGCTGTGAGATGCCAAAACGTTCAGCATTTTCAATTACCATAATGGTAGCATTGGGGACATCCACTCCCACCTCTATGATGCTGGTAGTTACAAGTATTTGGACTCGCTTCTTTTGGAAAGCTTCCATGACCCCTTCCTGTTCTTTTTTTTTCATCTTTCCATGCAGCAAGGCTACTACAAAATCTGGGAAAATGTTTTCACTAAGATCAGCATGCGCTTGGCTGGCAGCCTGCAAATCCATTTTTTCCGATTCTTCTATTAAGGGATAAACTATATAACACTGCCTCCCTTTGCTTACATGATTACGAATAGACTTATACATAGCGCTTCTTTGTGAAGGACGCAGGCGCATGGTCTGGATGGCTTTACGGCCGGCAGGTTTATGTCTTAGGCTGACAAGCTCTAAGTCAGAAAATTCTGTAAGGCATAGGCTTCGCGGTATAGGCGTAGCGCTCATTGCTAAGGTGTCAGGATATATGCCCTTGCTGAGCATAGCGTCCCTTTGCTTTACTCCAAAACGATGCTGCTCATCAATCACAACCAAAGCAAGCCGCTGAAATACCAGACTGTTTTCTATCAGCGCATGAGTGCCTATCACGATAGAGGCATCCCCCGAAGCAACGCGCTCTGCGCTTTCCTTGCGTTCTTTTTTCGTGTCACTGCCTAAAAGAAGCGCTAACTGATAGGATTTCTCTAAGCCCAGAAAATCACTCAGTTTCAGAAAATGCTGACGCGCAAGCACCTCCGTGGGAGCTAAAAAAGCAGTCTGGTAATCTGCTTCTACATAGTGCAGGCAGAGCGCCAATGCTACCAATGTCTTGCCTGATCCCACATCACCCTGTAATAAAAAAGCCTGAGGATGCGTGGATGAGGTAATTTTCTCAAGCATGGAGCGTATTGCGTTTTGCTGATCTGCAGTTAACGAAAAAGGCAAAGTACTCACCAGGCGCTCGTAAGCAGAGCACTTGGACCACGAGACCGGCATAATTTTGCGCTCTATCCTGCTCCGGAAGAGGGACTTCTGTTTCATGAGAATCTGAAAGGCATATAACTCCTCGTATTTGAGGCGATACACGGCGGCTTCTTTTTGGCTTTCTTCTTCAGGGAAGTGCATGGCCTCCAAAGCCTTGTGCCGTTCCATCAGCTTATGCTTGTCTACTAAGACCTTGGGAAGAATTTCTTCTATAGGACTGTCTTTGCCTTGCTTTAGTATAGCAGCCAGAATACGCCGTATGCCCCGGCTGTCTAAGCCCGCTTTTTTGAGCCCTTCCTTACTGGGATAAAGAGGAATAATCCTGCCAGTATGCGTAAAATCAGCGCCTTCTACGTCCCCTTCCAGCACTTCAAAATCTGGATGCGTCATTTGTAAGCCCTGGTAGTAGTCTAATTTCCCAGAGACAATCAAGCTGGTATTTTTGCGTATGATGCGGCGAAAGTAATGCGTTCCCCGAAACCAGATCAACTTTATCGCAGCGCCATCCAGACTGTGGGCATGCGCAATGAGCCGTGAAAAGCGGCTATGACTTAAGTAGACGCTGCTAATGCGCAAAATAAGCGTAGCCTCCTTCCCTGTCTGCAAAAGCGGCTTCTCGCTAAGACTGCGATCAAGGTAGCGGCGCGGGAAGTAATAAAGCAGCTCCTCTATGGTAGCGCAGCCTGTCTCTTTTGCAAGGAGGGCGGCTTTTTTCGCGCTTAAAGACGCTATGCGGTCTAAGCTTTGACTATAAAAACTTTTTTGCGTCACAATTCTTATCTATAAATATTTATATGCGTTCTTTGTCTATGTTTATACGCTGCTGTGCCTGCGCCCCATAAATATGTCATTGAAAATGCAGACTATATTTTTTTCTTGACTCTTAGCAATTCTTAGTCTTATTGGTTATCATGGAAACGCAAGAAACAAAAGAAGCCCTTAGCCCTCTACAAGAGCTAAGGCAGGACACACGGGAGCTGCAAATTGGCTATGAATGGCTAAAGTGGAATCAAAAGTTTACAGCTACAATCATTTTTGCTGTTATGCTTGCTGGCTTTACTGGTCTTGCTGGTCTCATGACATATTTACACGGCGACACAAAGCAGGACATGCAAAAGCTGGAGTCAAGACTAGACTCACGCATAGACAAGCTGGATTCGCGCATAGACAAGATAGACTCTAAGCTTGACTTGCTTATACAAAGTCTACAAGCACGTCCAAGACGCAGGTAAGAGACAAGTAGGGCGGGAATGCTGCTTTTTTGTTCCCCAAAAAATTTATTTTTTTACAATAAAGACTTGCCATTTTCTAGCGCCTGTCTAAATTAAGTAATAGAACTGTCCTGCATGCGGGGCAGTCATTTTTTATGAAAGGAGGACATGAAGATGTCTATTATAAAAAAACTTAGGGAATGCGCTCCCTATCATGCGCATAACATTTTGTATAAGCGGCGGGGCTTTCGCTCTGCTGCCTTTCGTTTTGTATCAGGCTGGGCTCTAAGCTCGGCTGTGTTTATGGAGGAAAATATGAGAAACATATTTCAGAAAATGATGGAATACGTGCCCACAAGCGCGCGTAAAATTGTATATAATCAGCCGGGCCTTGGCTCTGCTGGCTTACTGGAAAACTTTGCAGCTACATGGAAAAGCAACGCAGTTGCTTTCGGCGCTCGTTTTATGATGCTGGCTGCCATCAGCTTGAGCCTGACTCTGGCGGGCTGCGATACCGGAGGCGGTGGTGGAGGAGACTCCTCAGGCAATGGCGGAGGAGGCCCGCCGACTTGTACGGGCAGCGAGATTCTCAAAAACGATCAGTGCGAAGCCTGCCCTGCGCAGCAGAAGCCCAATGCTGACAAGACGGCCTGCATCAGCGCAGACACGCCGACATGCACGGGCAATCAGGCGCTCCAGAACAATCAGTGCGTGGCATGCGCTGATCCCGAGTATCCCAACGCGGACAGGACGGCCTGCGTTAGTAGCTGCGATGATGGAGAGCTCAAGCCCGACAACAAGCCTACCTGCGAGACCATGGTGACTTGCACGGGCGATATGATTCACAATCCGGCGGATAATACCTGCATCGAGAACACCTGCTTGGCAAACGAGCTTGTCAATACGACTGTGAACCCGAACGGCTGCATTACGAAGAGCAAATGCCGGGGAGACAATGGCAAGGTCGTGAGCACAAACGAGCGGAGCTGTATTAGGGAAAGCGCCTGCACCAGCGTGGCTGGCCAGGTTGCGACTACAGTGGGCAATTGCGAAGTTTGCGAAGGCGAAACTTCCATCGTTAATAAAGAACAAAACGCCTGCATCAGCGAAGATGCCTGCCAGGGCACAAGCGACAGCCCCACCAGCCTGCTTGGCAATCGCTGCATTACGGACGAAGCCTGCCAGGACATGGCGGGCCATGTTGCTACTGATGATGGAGTCTGCATGGAATGCACGGGCACAAATAACGTTCGCAATGTGGACAAAAGAGCCTGCATCACCGCGACCGACTGCCATAAGAACCTGAGCACGAATCCCAACAGCATCTTGGGCACGGAATGCATCACGGATGAGGCCTGCCTGGACATGGCAAACCATGTTGCCCAGCATGACGGAGTCTGCATGGAATGCACGGGCAATACGCCCTTTCCGAACTTGGCCACAGCCATGTGCGATGTGGACAGTGACAGCGATGACGTGGCTGACGGAAGCGACAACTGCCCGGCCATCGCCAACGCCGATCAGGCCGATGCGGATCGCGACGGGGCTGGGGACCTTTGCGACGTAGACGACGATAACGACGGGCTGATAGAAATTGCCACCGCCGCCGAGCTGGATAACATACGCCACGACCTTGCCGGCGCAAGCTACAACGACGGAAGCACGGCCTCCACCACTGGGGCGCCGACAGAACAGACCGCCAACTGCGAGACGGCAACGAACAGCGTCTACCTCTGCGGCTACGAGCTTGTCGCCGACATAGACTTCAGTGACGACGGCACTGGCAGCCCCATCGACCAAAACGGCGCCACTGCGGGCAACCTTGACCCCATCGGCAGCGACCAAGACGGCTCCCGCTTTACAGCACAGCTGGAAGGCAACGGACATAGCATCAGCGGCCTAAACATAGACATCACAGGCCGGGCAGCCGCCAACGACCTCACCAACGACGCCGGCCTCTTTGCCGCCTGCGGCACAGACGCAAGCCTGCGGAACCTCACTCTCAGCGCGCCCATGGTCCAGGGGCGGCGTCGGGTGGGAGCCTTTTGCGGTGTTATGAGAGGCGCAAGCCTACGCTATGTGCACGTAGATGGCGGCTCCATCCAGGGCGATAGCAGCAGTAGTTTCAATCTTGTGATAGGCGGCCTGGTGGGGCGGGCAGATAACAGCCAGATCACAGGCAGCAGCGCGAGCGGCAATGTCTCCGATGGCGGGGCTAGCAGTGATTATATGGGCGGCCTGGTGGGGGATGCTCGTAGTGACAGCCGGATCACAGGGAGCCGTGCAAGCGGCAATGTCTCCGATGGCGGGGCTAGCGTTGATTCTATGGGCGGCCTGGTGGGGCGGGCTTCTAATAACAGCGAGATCACAGGTAGCAGCGCAAGCGGCAATGTCTTCGATGGCGGGGATGATTCTGATTATATGGGAGGCTTGTTAGGGGCCCTGGCACATGGCATTGTACGCGACTCCCTTAGCCTTGGGAGCGTCTGCGATGGCGTGCTTACGACAAGCTGCGCTGCCGGCGTTGGCAATGACGGTATTAGCCTTCTGATTGGATATGTCTTGGGCGTGTTTGCAGCAGATAACAAAAGCGAGGTCACTAACTGCCTGGCCACAGGCGCCACAACCAGCCACAGCGGCGATGCTACCGGCTTTTTTGGGCTTATCTCATTTGGCAATCAAAGCCAGCTGGATGCGGCCATCGCCAACAACCGCTTTGATACGGAGGCCAGCGGCGTCACGGCCAAGGCCGGCAGCGCCCCCGACGGCGTTACGATTGCCGATCTCAGCGGCATCACCGGCGCAGCTACCTCTGCAACGCAGCCCGCCTCCGCGTACAATAATACCTGGCTTGCCACGCGCTGGCTTTTTGCAGACGGCGCCTATCCCCGCCTGCTGTATTTTGACTTTGATCCGGCCAATCCCACGATGGAGAATCCCGCCGGCAGCGATACCATCGACGTGTGCGAAACGATTACAAACAACGACCCGCTGGAAGATCAGGGCGATGCGCTGAAGCCGGATTGTGGCGATGTACTGGATGCGTGGCCGCGATAATGTCAAGGGGGTGTTAGGCACACCCCCTTGACAATCCCCCGCCTCCCGCCGCGGCACGGACATCCATGTCCGTGAGCGTCGGGAATTTGTGCGACCTCCATGTCGCAACGTTGTATATGTGGCGTACGGTTGCATATAACGAGGGCGGGGCTTGTGGTGATGTGGCGGCTGGAATATGCGGCGGGGCTTCTGCTGACTGGGGCGGGCCTTGTAATACGCGGAGTCTGCGCCCAACGCGACATAATGCTGACGGCGGGGGGCAGGATGGCCTTATTGTAGTAAAGGGAAGCGGGGGCTCGTGTGCGTTGCCTATGCCTTGCCGCTATGTCGCTTTAGCTCTGCTGACTGGCGCGGGGATGGAAGTAAGCGGCGATTGTGGCCCGCGGCGTGGGGCTCTGCTGACTGCGGGCGGGGGTTGGTGGTATGCGGCGCTTGTGGTCAGGGGCCTTGGCTCTGCTGACTGGGGCCTTGTTGTAATATGCGGAGTCTGGGCGCCCGCCCGTCATCACTCCCCACGTCGCATATTCCTAAACGTTCCCTAATCCCATAGCGCTCCTGCGCCTGCTTTTTTCCAAGAGTTTTTGTGAGCTTTCAAAAACTTTATGCGGGCTTAGTTCCTTCATGCAGCGAAAATGCTTTTGTGGGCATTGTTTATGTCCGTGCAGGCCGCAGGGCCGGCAGCCTAGTTCTTTTTCCACTACTAAAGCGAGGTCGCCGAGGGGAGCATAGCCTAAGGCGGGCGTAGTCGGCCCAAAAATAGCTGCTACAGGGAGCTTGGCGGCGGAGGCTAAATGCACAGGAGCCGAATCGTTGGATACGAGCAAGGCAGACAGGCACATGAGGGCGTAGAGCTCAGGCAAAGAAAGCTGCCCGCAGATATTGTAAATGCGCTCTTCTATCTCAGGTTTTTGAAACATTTGCACAAAGCGCAGCAGCTGCGCGCAGACCTTTGCATCTGCCGGAGCTCCTATAATAAAGAAAGCGTAGGTTTTGTGAGCGCGCGCAAGCTTTGCTATCAAGCTTGCAAAATGCCAGGACGGCCAGCGTTTCGTAGGCCACACAGAGGAGGGAGCTATTAAAATACTTTGCGAGGCATGAAAGGAATGGAGCAGCGCCTGCGCTTTTTTATGCGCCTTTTCACTTACATGGATTATAGGGCGCAAAGGGCTTTTGGAAGTATCTATTTGCAAGGCAGCGCCCAAGAAATCTAATAGACGCCGTATTTCAGCTTTGTTTTTCTCACGATAGAAGCGTTTGTGGTAGGCAAAGTACGAGATAAGGCCTGAGCGATAGCCATAACGGGCTGGGATAGCGGAAAAAAGCGCCAGCAGGGCGGTGCGGCTGGATCTGTGGGGCGCTAAGAGGAGATCAAAAGAGGCCGCACGCAGTTTGCAAGTGATCTTCCACATGGCAAAAAGCCCTCGATCTTTTCCTTTTTTATCAATGACGTATATTTCGTCTACCTCAGGATGTCTTTCAAGTAAGGGAGCAGCTTCAGGGCGCACGACTACAGTCAAGCGCGACTTGGGGAAGGCTTTTTTCAATGCGCGCATCATAGGCGTAGTCAGAATAACATCGCCTATAAAGGCAGTTTGAATGAGCAATGCGTTTTGCACTTCCACAAGTCTTATTCATCTATAGCCGCGCAAAGCGCTTTGCGCGTATGATGAGGCAAAGTATGCAGCGATTGAACATTATAGAGCGCTACATTATTATAGAGATACTCCGCCCCTTTTTCACCAGCCTTGCTTTTTTTGTCAGCCTCTTTCTTGCCGTAGCTCTGCGCGAGAGCCTCGGAGATTTGATCGCAAAAGGCATAGCCTTGGAGCACATTGCGTCTTTTCTATTTAGCAGCATCATAGTAGACCTGCCGAATATACTGCCGGCCTTGAGCCTCTTTGCTGGCCTGCTTGCGGCTAGCCGCCTTTCTTCTGATCAGGAGATAAGCGCTATGCGCTCCATTGGCCTAAGCTATAAAAATATCTATGGCAGTTTTTTTAAGTTTGGTCTCTTGCTTTTTGCTTTCGCCTTGTTATTGAAGGGCTATGTAGCTCCCAAAGAAAACCGCTATAAAAGGGCATTATCTGAGCTGCTTTACGTTTATCATAGTTTAGCTTTTGTGCGACCCGGGCGCTTTTTCAATTCCGCAAAAGGCATGGGAAGTCATAGGGATATTTATGCGCAGAGCCGCAAGGGCTCGCAGCTGGAAAATATTTATGTGCACCGCTGGCGTATAGAAGACAGCAGCGAAAGCTCTGCAATTAGGATAAGAGGATCAGAAAGCAAAGTAGGGAAGTCCAGAACGCAACAAATACTTTTCGCCCGCAGGGGGGCATTGATCGTGCGTCCCAAGCAGGCTGAGGGAGGGCAGGCTCTACTTCGAAATACAACTAAGGCGCAGGAGCTGCCCCTCGGATTAAGGGGCCGTAGTCTCTTTGATCTTTCCTTCCTTGCGCGTTTGCCTGAGATAGAAAATCCCCGCCTTGCTTTAGAAAGACAAAAATACATACGCTTGGAAGAGGGCTTTTCTTTGGAGTTTATGCCCGGCAGGCAAGAGATACAGAGCACTGATTTTCGTAAGGGCTTCATTGATTATCCTTTGAACAAGCCGCCTGCACACTTAGGTTACTTTGCTATAGACCTCAAGACTTTGAGTTTCTTCCAGCTTTTAGCTTTTTACTATCGCATGGAAAGCGGGGGGATTGTCTTTCATCTGGATAAGCCCCATGTGAAAAATACGCCGCCCGCCGCAAACTATGTAGAGCTCCCTACCCTGAAGCTGAGGCCCATATTAGAAAAACATAAAGATGATATTGCGCAGCTTAGCCCGGAGGAGATTTACAAAAAATGGGCCTTGTATATCCCAAGTCATCTAAGGCAGGCCGCTGATAGAAAAGAGCATTTGCAGTCCATACTGGATATGAGTAAAACATTCACAAAATTGCGCCCCCAGATTGCCTATCTGGCTCATAGGCACGTTGCTTCTTCCTTCGCAGTCTTACTATTTCTATTGCTTGCCTTCCCCTTAGGCCTGCAAGTGCAGCGCTCTGCTAGAGGCGCGAACTTTAGTCTGGCCCTGCTTGGCTATATGATCTACAGCGCTGTAGGAAATGTTCTGAAGATGCAGTTTGAAAAAGGCAATCTGGGAATCATCACAGCTGCATGGCTTGCAGAAGCTATGCTCTTGCTTTGTTGTATTGGACTGGCCTATCGCCTTAAAAGCAAGGGATAAATCTTCTATACCTATGCTGCATACAATGGACAGTGTTTTTCTTTTAGCGTGCTAAAAGAGGCAGAGTGCATTACGGATGCGGCCTGCATCGCTGAAAATGACCGCGTTGCCACCACATTGGGGATCACCAGAAACAGCCTTAGGCTGCAAGATACTGACAGTCATAATCAGTGCGCCGCCGCGGTCTGGCGGGGACGTGGAGGATAGCGCTATCGGCAATAGCTGTGGTCGGGGGCCTTGCTTTTGCTGACTGGGGCGGGTGTAGTAATAGGCGGCGTCTGGCTTTGTTGTAATATGCGGCGGGGGTTTTGCTGACTGCGGCGGGGTTGGAGTAGGCGGCGTTGGGACGCAACGCGACATAATACAGGTAAAAATAGCCATTTTTAGCATCTGAGTATCGTATTATTCAGAATTGACGTTGCGTTGCAGTGATAAGCGGCGCTTGTGCTCAGGGGCCTTGTATAAAACAAATGTTATTGCTATTGCATGCTCATTCTTTTTTCTTTTCATAAAAGCTGTCTTCCTGTCTTACTTGCAGAAGGGCAGATGAAATCAAGGCTGTAGGGATAGCCACTATGCCAAGCCCTATAATAAGCATAAAAAATGTAAAGAGCTTCCCTCCTGCTGTTACAGGAACCATATCTCCATAACCAACTGTAGTGAAAGTAATCATAGCCCACCACATGCTATGAAAAACAGACTGGAATACATCCGGCTGGGCCTGATGCTCAAAGTAATAAATCCCTAGGGAAGACAGGTAAAGCATAATGCCCGCAAACAAGGCGAATAAGAAAAGCTCTTCCTTTGCCAGAAACAGAGCCCGCTGGAGTCTGTATAAAGCCTGATTATAGCGGAAAAGTTTTAATATATAAAACAAACGAAACCAACGGAAAGCCTTGAGCGCGCTCAAATCCATGTCAAAATTGATAGCAAGGCCAAGGTATTGCGGCAAAACAGCTACCAGATCAACTATTCCATAAAAGCTGAAAATATATGATCTCTTATGCTGCGCCCCCAGTACTCTTAAAATGTATTCCAAGCTAAAAATTATGAGGCTGAGCCAATTTATCCAATCGATAGCGACTCTCACAAAAGCGGGCAAAGACTTCAGAGTGGAAAGCGAAAGGGCTAATAGAGACAAGCATATCATAGTCTGGATGCAAAAAGCAAACAGCTTGGCCAAGCTGCTCTCTTGTTCACTCAAGCATTCCTGAATCAATTCTTTTATACGTGTGAACATCGCTAAAGGTCTGGCTTGCGGTGCGCTGGCTATACAGCTTGCAGCATAAGTTTTGCATTAGGGCGCAAAAAACACCTTGAAAAACACCATAGACGCTTACAATAATTGACGCACTTTGCTTAATAGTTTCCTTGACGCTTTTTGCTTTGTATACGCTCATAGTGCAAATGGCAAATACAAATTTACGGGTATATCATAATCGCGTCAGAGAGCGCCCTGAAGACCTCAGCTTTGAAGAGCTTTTGACTGCTTTTTTTGCAAGCAGCCTGTCTCAAGTAAAAGCTTCTGATCTTGCTCACAGTTTGGCCTGTCTGGCGCGTTCAGAAAAAGGCCTGATGTATCTGGAGCCGGAGATGATCAGCGCGGTTACAGGCATGAGCAAGGCGCGATGCAGTTCTTTATTAGCTGCCATAGAATTAGCTCGACGTCAACACAGTTACGATTTGCCTAAACGTAGAAGAATAGAGCCCTTAGTTTTGGCACAACATCTGCAAAGCAAATTGGAAGGCATGGCTAAAGAATATTTTTATCTTTTCAGCTTTAACCAAAGTTTTGGCCTCATTCGTGAGCATGTATTAGCAAAAGGAGCAAGCAACAGCGTTCAAGTGTATTTTCGGGATATACTCAAGACGCTCTTAAACGATAGGGCCTCGCAATGCCTGATTGCTCACAACCACCCTGATGAAAGCGCCCTCCCCAGCCCAGAAGACATGCAAAGCATGATGACGCTATCCCAACTCTTGGAAGAGGTAGGTATAGATTTAGCAGACCAGTATATTGTTGGCTTAGAAGGCGTGTATTCTTGTAAAGAAACAAAGTGGATTATAGCAAAATCTATGCAACAGGCAGCTGGCAGCAAAGAGAGGCCAGAGAAGCAAGACACGCAGACAAGCGGGCTTAGGGGGCATAATGCGTACAGGGGAATGTAGTATTGGGCCTAATTTGCGCCGCTGTATAGAAATAGCAAAGCCTAAACTAGATGAAAACATTACAATTCCAGCAAGAATTTGATTGTTCTTTAGAAAATCTCTTAAGATACTGGAGGGACAATTATGAACTTCCCAAGCAGACTGCTTTCCCAATAAGACTGCTTTCCGAGCGCCAGGAGGATGAGCTGCTGCATAGAGAGCGTGAAATAGATGTGAGCGCATATATACCCTCTGCTGTTAGGCTGTTTTTAGACTCCAATCCTGACTCAAGCTTGATATTAGAGACTTCCCAGTTTCATAAGCAAAGCAATCTTTATAGTTTTACAATGAATCCCAAAAACAAAAATAAAGCTTTATTCTTTATACAGGGAGAAGTGCAATACGATGCTGTAGATGCCGGCAAATCCAGGCGTAGTTACCATCTTAGCATAGAGAGCGGCGTTCCTTTACTTGCCGGGGTAATAGAAGCGGGCTTGTATGATGCTTACAAAAAGACAGCGCAAAAAGAATACTCCTTTATAGTAGAGAGCATAGAGGAAGATACAAGCCAGACTGCGCCGTCCGCATCGCCTGAGAGCATATGAGAGTCAGCTTAGAGTCTTGTCAGCATATATAACATTCCCTTATCGCCTGCGCAAAACTGCAAAGCAAGTCATTGGCCTTGCCAGCATATATTGCGCATTGACGCTATGCCCTCATATGCGCCTTAGTTTAGCAGCTGAAGAAAAATGGCCCAGCTATGCGCAAGCAAAGCAAATGTTCCAAAGACTTTGGGCGAAACATTACCTTATTCCCTTAGACGCAGAAGATCTTGTATCTAATCCTGAAAAGCGCGGCAGGCTTTGTTTTCCTAAGTTTTCCATCACGCACTGCTATTACCATTTTAGCTTTCGTCTTATGAGGCCTTACAGGAAAGACTCTAAGACAGGCGAGGTGCGCATGGAAAGAGGTGAGCAGAAGGAGGCATGGCTGCTGTGCAGCAAACAGCAGGCTAAAAATAGAGCCATAGGAATAAGGCCCGGCATCTTTGCGCAAGCTTACTATTGGCATATATTTTTGCAGAGCAGGCATTTGCTTCCTGGCCAAAAGAAGCGCTGGTACCAAAGCTTGTGAACGCTGCGGCTTTGCTTAGAAAAATCTGTCTGTGCCTGCTCGTAGCGGTATAGGCGCAAAACCTAAATAAAACAATGTCCTTATCTTTACAAGAAGCTCAAAATGCAAACAGGCGGCGCATGGAAGAAAAAGGACTAAGCGGCCATGTCATCCGGGAATTCTTAAGGCGCATGGAAGCCCTCTACCACGGCGCTACTGGGGAAATACATTGGGAAGACATAGGTGATCTGGAACAAAAAGACATCATTGCATTAGATGCGCTGCCTCTCCCTTGCGACCTCATTGCGCAAAAAAACCTTGCAGCTCTTGTTGTTATCAAGCTTAACGGGGGACTTGGCACCAGCATGTCTCTGGACAAGGCCAAGTCTCTTATCCCTATACGCGCAAAGAAGAATTTCCTCAGGCTGATCTTAGAGCAAGTAACAAGTCTGCGCCAGCAATACCAGCTTGCTGTCCCTTTGCTCCTCATGCACTCCTTCCGCACCCGTGCAGACTGTATCTGCGAGCCAGGGCTGGCTGACTTCAACCATAATACGCGGGGGGCCATAGCTATAGACTTCTTACAAAACCAAATTCCCCGCATTTACCAAAACAACCTGCTCCCCATGTCAGCCCAAGATATAGCAGCGCAGGCGCAGGAATGTTGGTGCCCCCCAGGGCATGGAGACGTCTTTTTTGCTTTGCACAGCAGCGGCCTTTTAAAAAAACTGCTGGATCATGGCTATCGCACTGCCTTCATTTCCAACGGAGATAATTTGGGCGCTGTAGTTGACGTGCGTATCTTGGAATATTTTCACAAGGAAGGCTTGGCATGGATTTCAGAAATCACTCCCAAAAGCGCCTCTGATCTAAAGGGGGGAAGCTTGTATCGTTCCAAGAAGAGCGCCAAGATAGAGCTTTTGGAAATTGCGCAAGTACCCGAAGAACATAAGTCTTCTTTCCAAGATATACGGCGCTTCCCTTATTTTAATGTAAACAACCTTTGGCTGAACTTGGAAGCCTTGTACAACAAAATACGAGAAGGAGGCCTGCATATGCCTTTGATCCTAAACAGGAAAAAAATCATGAATCAGGATATTATCCAACTCGAGACAGCTATGGGCGCTGCTATAAGTTGTTTTGAAAAAAGCCGCATGATTCTTGTGCCCCGCGGCCGCTTTGCGCCCGTGAAAAACTGCGCCGACCTTTTATTACGCAGAAGTGACGCTTACGCAATAGACCCGCAAAACCATGCGCTTGTGCCGGCTTTTACGGGAGAGGAACCCCTCATCTCTTTATCTGAGGACTATCAGAGTCTGGAGGCCTTCGAGGCCCTTTTTTCTCATCTCCCATCTTTGAAAAAAGCCAAAAGCTTTGCAGTGCAAGGCAAGCTTCACTTTGACGTAGAAGGCCTGACTATAGCAGGGGACGTACGCTTTCAAGCGCAAGGGATGCGGGAACAAAGACTTAGCCAGCTGGGGCGCCGCCATTTTCAGGATGAAAAGCTGAGCTTGTAGCATCAACATGAAAGCCTGCCTTTTGCCAGCTGCTGTATTCTATTTGCATCCCTTTTTGCTTGCGCTCCTGCTTTCCCTTTCCCTTGCTTTAATAAAATGCAAAGCAGCTGCGCAAATCAAGCGCTATCCCCCTGCAGATCGCACAATTTTTCTGCATGCCTTCAGTAACCAAAGCTTCCAGCCCTCCATACAGCGGCTCCTCCAAAAGGCCATACGCAAGGCGCTTTACCGCCGGGGGAATTTCATCTTGCAGCAAAAGCAAAAAGAAGCACGGCTGTGGCTCTATGGAGAAGTACGCTCCTATCGCAAAATTCCCGCTTTTAGGAACCATAGAGGCGAGGCAGAGCGCTACGAGTTCTTTTTAAGATGCAGAATACAACTCAGGCACAACCCCAAACACCTCCACTCCGGTGATCAGGGAATCCTTTTTAGCCGCAATTTCGAAACCAGAGTCTTCCTTGCCCAAAACTTGAAGGAAAGAGAAACAACAGCCTTAGAGCGTTTAGGACGCCTGACAGCCGCAGCTGTGAACCAGTCCCTGGAAGAAGCCTATGCGGCCTATAAGCAAAACACTGTACGCATACAGCAACAGAAGGGCATTAGGCCTGTGCTGCAGCCCTAAACCTTGCCTGACTTGTTCTGGTATGTACAGCACGCAGAGGACCCACGCTAATGTGACATAGCGGCAAATCATAGGCATTGGTCTGGCGCGGCGACATCCTTGTCTTAGCGCCAGACTCTCGCACCTCCTGTGCTCGGGACGCAATGCCTATGATTTGCACTGGATTGTTCTAGTATGTACAGCAGCAGAGGACCTGCGCTAAAGCGACATAATGCGGCGCCCAGACTCTGCTTATTACAACAAAGGCCCGCCTGTCAATCCTGCAACGCCTCCGGGCTCCGCTGGGCGCCCCAGACGCCCCTTACTACAACGAGGTCCCGCTTCCGATAAGGTATCTTATGTCGCTTTATGATTTACTAACATGCTTTTTACTAACGAGATATTTAGAAAGAGCTTGCTTGTGCGCCGAAGAAGGATTCATAAGTATATGCAACTGTAGCTTGGCTCTGGGCTTTGCCTATCCAACGGCACACAATAAAATCACCTGGGCGGGAAAGGACTCGTAATTTCCCCACGCTTTTGGCTTGTTCATTCTGCGCTTGAAGAATTTGCCCATCCCTGAGCAGGCTGCCGCCAGAATTACCCCACACAAGCACAAGGCCGCTCTTGGGCGATTCATCTAAATGGATAATCTGCCCCGCGAAATAGGCTTGCTTAGAAAGAGACTTGCTCCCCAAAGGAAGCGGCACCAGGTCTGTAGGATTCGACCAGTCGCTGTATTTCGTGCGCTCAGTACGCATGGGCTTTAGAATTTCTCTTCTACGGAATTGCGAGGGGCTGTGAAAGGCAAAAAAGAGGTGATCGCAATCCCATCTTGCCAGTGGGGACATGCGGCCTTCCCAATCTCTCTTGCCAAAAAGATAGCAGCGTTCCGAACGCAGCTCCATGATGCCCTTGCCTAAGTTGTAAGCCAGGCCTTCATAAGAATGCACGCGTATGGCATCTTGATGATTTTGACCTAAACTGCGCATGTAAAAGCGTAACTTGGCCTTTCTGCTTCTTGCGCGCTCTAAATAAAGCTCTCCAAGTAAGTTTTTGTAATAAAAGTCACGACTTAAGGCAAAGCGGTAATGACCTGCCAGAGGCGGCGGCTCGGCAGGGGGAGCATTGGGGAAGCTGGGGCCTTTGGCAGTGCATGCTGTCATGCAAAGCAAAGAAGAAGCCAGGCAAGTTTTCCATTTTTTTAGAAGCGGATTTTTTGTGAGCGTTTGCATCTCTATACTATATCGAAGATAAAGACATTCTGTATGCCTACATAACAAGAGCTTCCTGTTAGAGCAAGCTCTTTTCTAAAGGGAAGCATCATGGCAAAGTATAGCCGCGGGCTTTAGCATCTTTTCTCTATAGGAATGTAAATACTCATGATTGCTGCGCGCAAGCTCTAAACTCCATGCTGCTGTCAATCGCGGGCTAAGATATGAAATTGCTTTTGCACTTTTGCCATCTTCTTTTAGCAAGTATTTTAGAAATTTTCATTGACAAATCAACACTGATAATATGCTTGTAAGTATGGCTAAGAAAAAAACTTCCAAAAAAACTCCTAAGAAGGCAGCGAAAAAAAAGTCTAGGCGTCCTTCTAAAAAGAAATCTGTTAGCAAAAAAAGCAGCCTTCCTCAGGCCTCTTTTCCTTCGCAAGCTGGAGATGCAATGCCTGCTTTCCCAGCGAGTTCTGATTTCTCCTTCGACCCATCAAGAAGCAAAACAAATAAATCTAAGATTGCCAACAAAAAGCTGCTTATCTCTGCCTCTTTGAGCGCAGCCGTGCTGCTTTTAGGCACTATGAGCCTTTTCTTTGGAGAAAAAAAAGCGCCTGCTCTTCCTCCTGCAAAGGAAAATTGGGATGAAAGCGGCGAAAACGCAGCTGATGGTGAGTTTGAAGCAGGCCGCACACAGCAAGAGGCGAATGATACAGGCGGCGCTTCTGGCAAAGCGCAGGAAGAAACACAGGCGCAACAGACAGAAGACAATGCGGCCAAGCCTGCTATTCCAGCAAATACGCCAAGCAGCGCCCAAGGCGAGCAGACTGCTCCTGATGCGCCTGCGCAATCTGCTAAGCAGGACAAAGCCAAGGCGCCCCGCACTTACACAGTCAAAGATGGTGATACTCTAGCCAAAATTGCAGGCGAGCTGCTCGGTGATCCTGAGCGTTACAAAGAAATTATACAATTAAACGGCCTCTCTGGTCCTAGTGATTTGAAAGTGGGACAGACCCTGCAGCTGCCTGGCCAATAAAATCCGGGTTATCATGCAGCTATGGCGCACTGTTAATAATTTTGCAGAATGCAGCCGCATGCAGCGCAGCTCCTCCGATCAGGCCGCCATCTATATCCTGACAAGCAAAGAGCGCTCCTGCGTTTTCCTCTTTTATGCTACCGCCATAAAGAATGCGCAGCTCTTCTGCAAGGCTTGGACCATAGGTCTTACTGATGATATTGCGAAGAAAGGCGTGTGCCTCATGAGCTTCTGCAAGGCTTGCGCTATGGCCCGTCCCTATCGCCCATATGGGCTCGTAAGCAAGAACAATCTGTGAGACTTTCGCCGGCTCTATGCCTTCTAAGGCAAGCGTGACTTGCTTAGCTATCTTGTCCCGCCAAAGCCCCTGCTCTCTTTCTTCTAGACTTTCGCCTATGCAAACAATGGGGCTGATAGCATGCCTTAGCGCTGCGCCTACCTTCTTGTTTACTGTTTCATCTGTTTCGTGAAAATACTTTCTCTGTTCGGAGTGGCCTATAATAGCATATTGCAAAGACAGGTCTTGCAGCATATCAGCTGAAATTTTTCCCGTGCGCGCAGATTGCTCCTCCCAATGCAAATCCTGAGCGCCCACTTGAATGTTACAAGCAGCCCGCCGCAAAGTTTTTTGGACTCGCTCTATGGCAAGATAGGGAGGACAAAGCAGCACCTCACATCGCTTAGCTTTAGTCCTTGCCTTGTGCTTTGGGAAGCGCTCTATGATCTCCTCAGTCAGCTTCTCAGCTTGGGAAGGGCTCAGGTGCATCTTCCAATTCCCTGCTACTAAAAAATCTTTCATTATCAATCGAAGCAAACAAGGCAAACAAGGCAAAAAAGAATCTGCCCTGCTCGTCTATCCACCGATATAATGAATAAGCTCTTTGTAAAGCTTTCTTTGTTTTACAAAGGCGCGGTAAGGAAAGCTTGCTGACTGCAATAGCGCCGCATCCTGTATCGGTAGAAGCGGGCGCTCAAAAGGCAGCAAGTATTATAGGGAGAAGAACATGCAGAAGCCCCACTACACCTTTAGCTTGTTATGCAGACAGCTTTGCATAGCAATGGCAGGCATCCTTGCCTTGCTGCTTGCAAATTGTACAACTGTGCATACAAACATGCAGTACGACAATAAAAGCAAAACAAACAAGGCAAGCAGGCCATACCAAGTCCGATCTGGTATTCCAAACAGCGCCTCTAAGTGTCCTTGCAAAGACGTGCAGGAAGGCGAGATCGTGGGAGCAGCTTTAGAAGATGAGGAAGTGGTGGAAGGGGGAGACTTTGAAGAAGTTGGATTAGCTTCCTGGTATGGCAGAGACTTTGACGGCAAAGCTACGGCAAGCGGGGAAATTTTTAACAGCCGCAAGCTTAGCGCCGCTCACAAAAGTCTGCCATTAGGTACTATGGTCTTGGTACGGAATCTGGAAAACGATAAAGAAGTCATTCTTAAGATCAACGACCGCGGGCCTTTTATTGAAGGACGTATCATTGACATAAGTGAGTATGGGGCGGAGGTCTTGGATTTTAAGGAAGAGGGTCTCACGCAGGTAGGAATAAAAATCATTCGTAAAGCGAAAAAAGGATCTTCCGAAGGGACAGGCGCTACTGCTGATTTCTTTCAGAATAAGGAGAGCGCTAAGAAAAAGCGCTGGGGAAGCAATGCGGTTTTACCTGATGCAGGACAGGAATATTATTCGGTACAAGTAGGCGCCTTTAATGAGCTCCGGCATGCTCAGAAATTAGAACGCAATCTTGAAGTCTATGCGCAGCCTATAGAAGTGCGTCATAACCAGAGTGATGGAAGCTACTTAGTGCGCTTAGGACGCTTTCCAAGCCGTTTAGAAGCAGAACAAATGGCCTATACTCTGGAAGCAGATGGATACAAGGCTTTTATCAGAGAACCTTACTAAAAAACCTAAGTCAAAAATAAAAGACTAGCTAGTCCTTAGAGAGGCCGCGTGAAGCCAAAGTAAAGCCTTATGTATTTAGGGTTGATAAGAATATCAGAACGGGATCCATCAGCGTCTACTGATCCCTTCAGAGATGAATCCAATATGTTGACTTCTGTATAAAAAGAAGAGCGGGCGCTATAGCGCGCAGCCAGTCCCAGCTGTATCACACGCGCTAAGCCAGCGGCCCTATAAACCTGCTCTCCTCCCAGATTCCCCTCCCCTTCCAGTGTTACAGAAAGATTGTATAAGTTGTAAGCATAGCCGGTACCCATGTATAGGCGGTTGCTGCGCACTGCAAAGGACATGCCGACAAGCAAAGGCGCCTCTATGCGGTACTGGTCCAAGGTATAGGTGATATTCTGATGCTCAATTTTTTTTGCAAGGGCTTTGTCTAAACTCAAACCCAGCTTGTAATAGAAAGTCCTTTTCGCAAAGTAATTATTATACGAAGCGCGCAAAGAGATACCCTCAATGTTGCCTAATATATAAGACAGTTCAGGACCTACCACCTGCGCCAAAGGATCATTGTATATAGTAAGACCCGCATTGTAGAAAGGCCGGGCCCAGGCATGCGTCGTGTAAAAAAAGGCCGCGCTAAGTAATAGAATCTTTAAATAAGACATGAAAAGCCCCCCTTCTTTTTTTCAATCAAAACTTGCATAAAGCCTAATACGCCAAAATATCATGGAAGGCCCCGAAGCCATAGTACTTTTTTGTGTACAAGAGCCCCTTTGTAGAATGGTGCACATGGTTGCCGGCTCCGAGTATAAACCATATCCGATTTACGTAGCGAAGCCTGTGCAAGTAATCATTATCATGAAAGGAAGTGCAGTTAACACACCTTCGCAAGCGCTGGCTGCTGCCCTCCTCAGCATTCACGCCCATGTTGCCAAATCTGTCCACAGTACGGACAAGGCCCCCCGGAGCAATATCAAAGGATACGGCCCCAACATCACTAAGCCAACGCGTGTATGTTCCCCGACTCTGATGAGGCCGCCCTCCGTCCGAGATGTAAATGCTCCTGTTCTCTGCTAAAAAATACCATCTTCTATTATGGAATCTCACATCCATTATAGCAACTGGAAACTCCAGCTGCGACCATGTTTTGCCATTATCAGGAGAATAAAAAGCAACAATCTGATTGCTGTCGCTTTCGGCGTCTCCTATGATTACCCAATATTTGTTGTGGTAGACAATATCCCTAAAAAACATATTGCAAGGCCCCTTATCTTCAGGAATGAAATGAAAGTTCTTGCAATCATAATGGCGGAATGGCCCTAAGGGACCCTCATCTCCTACAATGATACCAGTTCTGCTATAGATGGCTATATAACGGCCCTGTCCATAGGCGATAGAGCGCAGGTCAAGCCTTGCCTCATCTTTGCTTTTCATTTGCAAAACGTGTTTGTTAAATTGCCATGTTTGCCCGCGATCTGCAGAAACGAATAGGTGACTCAGATCAGCTGAGGCCACTAAAATACCGTTTACATGAATCACTTTGAATATGTTTCCATGCCCTAAGCGGTGGTTGTCTATGTTACCGTAAGCGACCCTGTTCCACTCTATATCTACAGGAGCAAAAGATGCGCCATTGCGATCTGAAATATAAACTCTGCCCTCAGAGGAAGGAGCAATAATGTTGTTTTTGATTTCGTTCGAAGGAGAAAAATAGGGAGAAAGATAGCCGCCCTGAGCGCCATTTTCGTAGACGCACACGGGGTTTAATACTCCGTCAACGCTGAGATTATCACAAAGCGCCGGGGGAAGCAGGTCTAAGATCAGATTAGCGCATTGCGACAAAAACAAGCTAAGGCAGCATACTAGAAAGCGTCCCATATCCATCCTAATTATTACAGTCATCCGGCCCTTCATTCACAACCTCTGTGCAGTTAGAGCAATCACCCGGCGAGGCGCATAAATCTCCAGAAGCAGGGCAAAAGATAGGCGCTCCATTTCGGGCGGCCTCCAGATCGTTTACCAGCTTTTTGG
>CBDETG010000003.1:0-25649 GCA_965242745.1 Leptonemataceae bacterium | reverse complement strand
AGTCTGGGCGCGCATTATGTCGCGTTAGCTCTGCTGACTAGGGCGAGGATAGGAATAAGCGGCGGGGGCTCTGCTGACGAGGGCGGGGCTGGAAGTAGGGGGCGTTTGGGCCCCCGTGAAGCCCGGGGACGCCGTAGGATTGACTGCGGCGGGGTTGGTAGTAAGCGGCGTCTGGCGTTGTTGTGATAATGTAGCGTTGCTTTTGCTGACAGCGGCGGTCTTGTAATAAATGGCGTCTCGGCGCAGGATTATGTCGCGTTAGCTCTGCTGACTAGGGCGAGGATAGGAATAAGCGGCGGGGGTTTCTGCTGACGAGGGCGGGGATGGAAGTAGGGGGCGTTTGTGGCCCGCGGCGGGGGTTTCTGTTGACTGCGGTGCCCGGAGAAATAGGAGGCGCAGGCGCTCTGCGTGCGTTACATACCAGAACAATCCAGTGCAAGGCATAGGCATTGGTCTGCCGCAGTGCCGCTGAGGGCGCCTTTGGCCATCGCAAGCATGAATATATAGCGCCAAATATATCTCGCCCAGCCTAATCATAAATTGCTTGCAGTTACAAAAAACCAAGCAAATGCTCCCATCAGAATATGCCTCAAACAAATCAACATGACATTGTAGTAAAACGCGTTCTATCTGAGAAAAAATATGCCATTGACCTGCTGCAAAACACGCTTGATAAAGCTATTGCAGACAAGCTTGATTTTACTAAGCTCAAGATGGAACAGGGCTCATTCATTGACGCCAAAGACCGCGAACGCTTCACTGATCTGCTTTTTAGTATTCCGCACAAGCAAAAGGAAAGTATTCGTATTTATGCTTTAATAGAGCATAAATCGCATCCTGAGAAAACAGTACTTTGCCAGCTTCTTAGCTATCTTGCAGCAATTTACAGCGACAAAAAACCCCGCACTGTCGTAATTCCCATCGTCTTGTATCATGGTCAGCAGAAATGGAAGGTGGTGCGGGCTTTTTCTGATCTTTTAGATATTCCCGACGACTTATCAAATCCACTTCGCAAATACATTCCAGACTTCACATATGAACTTATTGATCTTTCTCCCACAGCTAATATCCAACAGTATCCTCCACGCATGCAGGCTTTTCTTGCTAGTCTAAAAGAAATCTGGTATTTATCAAAAAAGGAACACTTGGAAGCGCTGTTTCAGAATTATCTACGCAGCTTACATAAACAGAAGGATAAAAAATTAGTTGAAATTTTACTTCGCTATTTTATACAGAGTGTGGAGTTATTAGAGATTGAGATCATTGTTGAATTTGCAGATAAATATATATCAAAAGAAGCAGGGGAACGCGTTATGACCATCGCAGAACAACTTGAAAAGAAAGGCATTGAGCAGGGCATTGAGCAAGGTATTGAAAAAGGCATTGAGCAAGGTATTGAGCAGGGTATTGAAAAAGGTGAGCAAAAGAAAGCCATTGCGACAGCTCGTCTTATGCTATCCAAAGGCTACCCCCTTTCTGACATTACTGAGATGACTGGCCTCACTGGAGCCCAGCTCAGAGAAGCGGGCTTGATTTAATGTATCTTGACGGCAATGCCTATGCCTTGCCGTGTCGTTTGCGCCAGACCAATGCCTATGATTTGCCGTTATGAAGTTTCGTATAGAGACATATGTTTTTTGAGCAAGTCAGGTAAGGCATCCCCATATTTTCTATAGCGTATTTCCAAGCTCTTGAGTTGCTTCAGCTGTAAATTACGAAAACGGTTTTCTAATTCTGTGAAAGCAGGCATCTTTCCCATTTTCCTGCGTATGTCTTTGCTAAAGGGGACATGGCGATACAATATAGAGCGTACTACCTTATTTACTTTGAGTATACCTTGGCTTTCATATTTGATCCAACTTACATAATCGTTTGCAAAGCGCTCGCGGTCAAAGCGAAATCTTTTAAATGTGCTGCTCAGCTGTTCCTTTGTTTCAGAAGAGAGATTGCGGTTTTTCTTGTAAAACTGTACATAATCGGTATACTCTGCCGTAAGAGAAGCTTGACCTACATTATTCCAATCTGCTCCTAGAATCGTTTTGCTAAGCTCCCAACGGAAGGCGGCCACAGCTTGGAGTAGAATTGTAAATAGATCGGCAGTAGCAAACATGGGCACAGCAATACGTCCTCGTGAACTTTTATTGCGTCCTGCCAGCTCTTGCCACATCATGATCTTTGTCCCGCAGGAAGGGAGCAGAATAAAATACGGCGCTACTTCTTGTCGGACAAACTCTTTCAGTATAGACTTTTCTTCATCATTTACGAGTATCTCGCGGTAGAAAGCAGTATAATCAATGCTAAGAATTTCCTGTATCTTTTGCGCCAGCAGGGAGGGGCTGACATAGGCCTTTGCTATCGGGAGAATCAGCTGATAGCGATTGAGTATAGGCAAAAAAGACATGGCAGAGCCGCTGGTGAGACGCACATTCGGAGCTACAAATTGCGTGATCTCATTTGTAATACGTTTCTGAGGCGTATTGTAATCAAGGGGCACATCAGGCAGACGTCTCCATTGGGCATCTGGATTTTCTTTTTTGAGCTGTTCTAAATAGAGCTGGCCTAAGTCGTTGATGGAAGGTTCTTCCTCGCCATTTTGCACCTTAGCCAACCACTCCTTAATATGCAAAATGGGATAAGAAGAATCAGAATTTTCGTTCAGGTGCGTATAAAGAAAGGCCAAATGCGTATCATCAAGCATTTCTTCATCAAAGAAAGCAAATCGCAGCATTAAAGCAAGCATCAGGTCCAGCTTTGCATGCTTTGCTTGCTGCGCCTGGGCGAGACTGTAGGCCTTAGCCCATACTTGCCAGTACATCTCCGCAAATCTTTTTCGCAATCTACGCGCTTCAGGATTGCTGTCTATGGGGGTATCGAAGCTTTTCAACTGCTTTAAACTCTCTAGTAGTATTTTGCCTTCCCTTGCGCCTATATCCAGAAGAGATAAGATTCTAGTGGGACTGTTTTGTAAGTGATTGCGTATTGCGCTTCCATCAGGGCCTGCTTTTGTGGCTTCTTCTTTCTGATCTTGGAGCGCTACAGAAGAAGCCTTTTGGGATGCAATGCTAAGCCCCAGTTTTTTTAGAAGCGCCTGGCCATAATCATAGGAGCCCTGCCTTAGGTTTTGGTATTCTCTAAGTATCAGTTGGAGGCTGCGATAGAAAAAAACGACAATTGCGTGAATTTCTTTTTGCTTTATATCTGCGCCGCTTGTGTAGAGATCGTAAAACTTTTTCATATAAGAATATTCCCCTTCCAGTAAATCCGCCAGGCCTATTTCTATAATTTGGTCAAGGGTATGAATTTCACTAAGATTTTGATCCACAAAACGCGCAAGCCGCACTATAAGGGAATCCAGTATAGCCATATCCGTTTTATATATACTACTCTGAAGCGCCATAGGCAGGGCAAGCATTCTGCGGTAGAGTTGAAAGGCTGTATGGTCAAATTGACTATGGAAATGATAATCTGTATGCAGCAGCTGACTCTTGTCAGTCTGGAGCCATGTAGATTGAAAACTTTCTGGATATTGCCCTCCACTGCTTTCGAATGCAGCAACGCAGGCCCGTGCGCTCAGCATCACAGGGTCAAAACCATGCTGCTTAGCTATCTTGTCAGTTGTAAAGAGAGAAGGCATGCAGCATTTATAGGCCAATGACATATTATCCGTCACTTTTCGTATATACATGCTGAGAAAGGCCAATTTATGGATGATTTGGTAGCTTTTATAGGTCTCATTGAGAAGACTTTGCGCCATGAGAAATGCCAAATCCAGCTTCCCTTTGATCATATCCCGCAATTTAGAAGACACGGCTGGGAAGACGCTGACTGAACTTGGCGCTGCTGTCACATAACTTATGGGAGATTCTCTATCCTGCACAAGAGCAGACAATCCTGGACTGGACACTCCGGGCAGTTGGTAAAGACGTAATTTCTGTTCTTTCTGCTTGGGTTTGGATGCCCACAAGCTGCCCTTGTGCAGCACAATGAGATGATTGACTTTTTTTCCCGCCTCTACCAGTATTCTTCCAGCAGGAAGAGATTGTTTTTTTACAGTTTGTAAAAAATCAAAAGCCATACTCTTACTCAGTGGTGTTTTAGCTCCAGAAGCAAAGGCGCTGCAGGCTGGCGTCTAAGTCTAAAGCACAGGCGCCATTGCGCCGGGAGATCATCAGGTCTGGCCCCATAGATGCAGAAACATTTCTTCAACTGAATGTATATATTTTTGTCTTGTCTTATTGAGCTGGATTGTCGATAGCCTTTTATATATGCTAAGAACGATTCATCAAAAGCCTCTGCAAAGAGATTTGAGCATCTATTACAAACTAACGATCAAAGCGGAGCCCGCCAAGGTATTCGAAGCGCTGAGCATAGCTGCGATCATAGACGAGTGGGGCGGCGGCCCGGCCCGTGTCCAAGCAAAAATAGATGGGGAAATATCTCTATGGGACGGAGAAATATATGGCAATATTAGGGAAATAGAATGGCCCTCACGCTTAGTACACACTCTGCGCCACAAGGACTGGCTTGCGCACAAAATGGAATCCTTAGTAAGCTGGCGCCTTGAGAGCGTAAGCAGAGGCACGCTTGTCCAAATGGAACATAAAGACATTCCCAGCCGTAAGCTGCGTGATATACAAAATGAACTTTGGGCCGCCTCTTTCTTAGGTCCACTCAAAGCTTATTTAGAATAGCAGACGCAGACTCATGCCACTGGCTGCTTTCCTCGCTTATGGAAGGACAACGCTTACACGGCGTTTCTTAGAACTCATATACCCAAACTGCACGACACCATCCTTCAAAGCAAAAATAGTATGATCCCGCCCCATAGCTGCGTTGTGTCCCGGATGCACTTGCGTTCCTCTCTGCCTTAGGATAATGGAACCTGCGCGTACAGCATGCCCTCCGTAGACTTTCACGCCTAAGCGCTTTGATTGTGAATCGCGGCCATTTCTGGTAGAGCCGCCGCCCTTTTTATGCGCCATATTCTTCTCTTTTACTCCTTTATACTATACGTCTTTCTTAACAAAGCCCAAATCAGGGCGCATGCTCTGCCTCATCTTGCTTGCAGCCAAAAGACATAGAAATGAATGCCTCTTCAATATGGATATGCTTGGGATACTGCCTGGCCAAGCTTTGTAAGCCCAGCAAAGCAGAAGCAAAAAGAAGATCGCTTTCACCGCACATATCCTTTTCTTGGATAGCGATTTTGTAAAGCCCTTTTTTTGCTTCTGCTGCGATGGGAATACGAAGCAGCAAGCGAAGGCTATGCGCAAGATTTTCTACTAACACAGATACGGCGGCACACAGAACATCCTTCGAAGCTTTCCTAAACAAGGCATGCCCTTCTGCCCGGAGAGCGCAAATTCTAGCTCTAGCGGGTTGCAAGGCCTGAGGGGAGTCAGCTGCAAGGCAGCTAAGGGAAATACGAATCAATACAATACTCCCAAAGGCTTAGGCAGTCTGCCAAGCTCTCATGCGCTCAGCGCAAGGACCTGGAGCTTTTGGAGTTTTTGCCGATGCCCCCATCTGCGGCTGTAGCCCTTACGTTTTTTGTATTTGAAACCATGAATCTTAGGAGCGCGCAGGTCCTCCAGAACTCGTAACTTTACCTGCGCATTTTTTACAAAGGGCTGTCCTTTTTCTATCTTATCCCCTTCGCTTTTCAAAAGCACTTTGGAACAAAGAAACTCACTTCCTACCGCATGAGGCGTTTTCTCACACAGGAAAATCATATCCTTGCTGAGTTTATGCTGGTGCCCTCCTAACTCTACAAATACGAACATACAAAAGCAAGCCTGTCCTAAAGGCGCCGCATATGTCAAGAATATTTTGCTCTATATGCAGAGGAATAGACTCTTTTTTCGGGAAAGCAGCTCATGCAGCGCAGCGCCTTTATTGTAATGAAAATGGGAGCATGAATATGAGCTGTCTTGAGTCAAAAGGATCTGCATGCAAAGCAGCGCAGCTGATGCCTTCAGTGCAAGGCCATAGTCATTCTTAAATCTTCTCTTGCCTGCATGCGTCTATCTCCTATCTAAGATCGCTTTCCATTACTATAACAAGCAGGCGGCATTCTTAGAGGCATATAAAAAACCTTGACAGGCTGCCTGTGTCTCTTCTTGTGTAAGAGTAGCTCTTGCGCATTCTGCTAGGCTTTCGTCCCTTAACTAAAGCAAAGATAGATGGCATGAGCATACTAGAAAAAGCAAAAGTAAAGACTGAGCTTGTTCTCTTTTCCGTAAATGACGCATACAAAACTCAAATGGTCTGTCTATATCTGCCTGATCTTCGCTTTCCTTTCTATGCCTTTAGCCATAGCGCATATAGCTCTTGACAGCAGCGCCAGCCCACGCGCATCATCTTCTCTTTTTTCGCCCTTAGCTTTCCAAGAACAAGAAGAAGGCATTTTGCTGCTTTCGCTGCAAGGGGTCATCCAAGAAGGAAATTACTATAGCAGCGCCAGTAATCTGATAAAGCAGCTGGAAGATGCGCGAAAACAAGAGCATGTTCAGGCCATTTTACTTGAGATCAACAGCCCTGGCGGCTCTGTAGGGGCAACAAAGCGTCTTTACGAGGCCGTACTGCAAACGCGGGAAGAAAAACCAGTGATAGCTCTCATCCATGATTTAGCAGCAAGCGGCGCATATTATGTGGCCAGCGCCTGCACGTACATTGTAGCTTCACATGGAGCAAGCATAGGCTCTATAGGCGTCATAAGCTTTCACCTCGAAGTCCATCGCTTTTTGCAAAGACATGGGATCAGAGCCCGCGCCCTAAAAGCAGGCCGTTTTAAGGACATAGGATCACCTTTTAGAACAATGAGCAAAGAAGAAGAGCGGATGTATCAAAGGCTTTTGGATGAATTTTACCAGCTCTTTCTTAAGGATATCAGCAAGGGGCGCAAGCAAAGCCCTGCAAAAGTGCGCGGCTGGGCTGACGGAAAAATTTTCACCGCATCCAGAGCTTTGGCCTTAGGGATGCTGGATACCCTTGGTACTCAAAAAGAAGCAATAGAACACATCAAGAAGATTCTGAAAAAAGATCAAGACCTACCTATCATCGAGCCAAGCAAGGACCTTGAATATTATTTGGGAAAATTCCTTGCAGCCTTCTCTCCAAAATATGCGGGAAGCCTAGAGCAGTCCTTCCTTCATGCTCCTGCTTTGTATCTTTATCCGCCGGCAAAAGCAATGCTTTGGGATTTGATAAATTTAGGAAAGGACAAGCATTGAGCAGCGCTTGTGAGGAGGCGCCCGTAGGCCTAGGAGCCGGACTTGCTTTCTTTGTCCTCATCTATAATAAGGAAGTCGTCTTCTTCGTCTACCTCAAAGATGCCTAAGTGGTCTCCATCTTCTTCCAGGAGACTTTCCTCGAGACTTTCATCTGCTTGGGCAGCAGGGACAGGGCTTAGGTCTTGTTCTTTTGCCAGCTCATCGCCGCCAGATGCGATCTCCTTATCTTCCTCTAATACGGGAAGGGAAGCATTTGTTACTCTGGGGCCAGGCAAGTCATCCTCAATTTGAACGAAGCTTTCGTCTATTTCCTCTGCGGCTCCTGAGCCAGAAGCTGCCTCCACTACCGAGGCAGCGCTGCTTGGATCGCTCGGATCATCTGCGGCATAGGAAGCGCTGGGGGCCGGGCTCTGTGAAGAAGATTGCAAAGCCGTAAATTTTGCAAGCATATCGTTGATCTTTTGATCTAAGACCGCTTCACGTTCTTTTAATTCATGAAATTCTTTACTTGTATTTTCCAGTTGTTCTCTGAGCGAAGCTACTTCTCTGTCTTTATGCTCCAATTCCTGCTTAACAGTATCATGCTCTTGACGTAATTGGCTGTTGTCCTGCTCTAGGCGGGCATTTTCTGATCTTAAATCAGAAATAAGTTCTAAAGCGCGCAATATGCGTCCTTCTAATTCATCTAAACGTTCTAAAGTCAGCATCTATTTCTACCTAACTCCTGCTCCTGCTTTCTGTAACGGCGCAAAGGCATATTTTGACACAGTTTCACAGCCCCCTATAATAAAAGCAAGCCTTTTTTAACCACATAAAAGACCTTGCTTGAGAAGGCAAGCAAAGCAGCAATAGAAAATGAAGATTCAGGGAACTATAATAAAGCAGCATTTCCTATCTTGCTTATCAAAGCCGGGCTTGCACGTTTTTCTTTTGCAGCTTTCTTTTGCATCTCAATCATCATCCCACAATAGCCAGAGCATAAGAAATATACCTATCCACATTGGCATTAAAATTATGAACATATCCATAGCTTTTCTTTTGCATGATGACGAGTACGCTCACCTATCGCTTGTTTTGCTTTTTATAGGCAGCTTTCTATTTTCTTGTATGTCCTGCTTTGTGTTGGTCTTTAGATATGCTATATCTTGCTTTGTGTCCCTTATTGTAAAAAAGACCGCAGCAAAGCAAAGCCCGATAGCTGCAAGACCAGCTAAGAGACTCCACTTAAGCCAGTCTAAGCTAATCTCCAGCTTGTCTTGCTTTATCTGTATAGCCTGCAGGGAGTAAAGCCTTGCTCTTTTGTTTCTTGTGTGTCCATGACAAACGAATATATGCGCAGTCTCTATCTCTTAGCTTGTCTTTTTGCCGGGCTTTGCTTTGTATCTTGCCGGCTTGTGTGCGCGCCTGCCTGCGCAGGCAGGGGTGTCTGCTTTTGTATAAGAAGCGTGCGTATTTCCTGTATGCTAGACTCTAGCTTGTCTATACGGGAGTCGAGTCGCTGTATGTTTTGCTTTGTGTCGCTGTGTAGGTAAAGCATAACAGTAAGCAAAGCTGTAAGGCAGACTCCCATGACTGTAAAGCCTATTCCTATAATCCAGAGTATCAGCCTTGTTTGCTTATCTACTTTCTCATCTACTTTGCGCTCTAGGCTCGCCAGCTTCGCGCTCCCAGCTTGACTCTGTATATACTCTAAGAAAAAGCCAAAGCCGACAGGTGTTTCCTTTAGCTCTTGCAAGCTCCTAAGCTTTTCTTTTGTTTCTTGCGCTTCCATGATAATATAGACTAGCTATTGTATGCAGGTGTTGCTTGCGCTGGTGCAGCCGTGTTTTGATAAAGTGCAGTTTTCCTCTGTGCCATCGTCTGTGTAGCAGTTTGTGCTCCCGCTTTTTGTGCCATCGCTGTGATAGTATATCTGTGTCTTGACATTGCCATTGCTTTCGTAGTACGTGTATTCCCAGCTTTTTGTGCCATCGACGCTATAGCTTATCTGTGTCTTTTTATTGCCATTTTCGTAGTAGGTGTATTCGTTGCTTTTTGCGCCATCGCTGTGATAGCTTATCTGTGTCTTGGGATTGCCATTGCTTTCGTAGTGGGTGACTTCACTGCTTTTTGTGACGCCATCGCTGTGATAGCTTATAGATGTCTTATTCTTGACGTTGCTTACGTTGTGGTAAATATTGAACTTGTCGCTTTCGTAGTGCGTGCTTTCACTGCTTTTTGTGCCATCGCTGCGGTAATGTATTCTAGTCTTAAGATTACCGTGACTCTCGTAGAAAGTGACCTCATAGATTTTTGTGACGCCATCGCTGTCATATACGATGTATGTCTTTTTATTGCCGTTTTCGTAGTAGGTGTATTCCTCGTATTTTGTGACGCCATCGCTGTGATAGCTTATCTGTGTCTTTTTATTGCCGTTGCTTTCGTAGTAGGTGTATTCGTAGCTGTGTGTGAAGCCAAAGCCAACGTCGCTTCGATAGACTATATAAGCCTCACGCTTCCCACTAGGGTAACAAGTTATACTAAAATCATTTTTGCCATCGCTATCGCTATCATAATCCCCGGCTATACAATCGGCCCATCCACCACCGAATAAAGTAGTGTCTATGCAGCTATAATGATGTATATCACAGCCGTGCTTTGCTATAGTGCAGGTTTCCGTTGTATGGCCGTCTTCCGATTTGTAGCAGAAATGACTGTCCCTCCACTTTGTACCATCGCTGTGGTACTGTATACTAGTCTTTCTATTACCCGTTGCTTTCGTAGTAAGTAGATTCAGAGAGTTTTGTGACGCCAACGCTATCATAGCTTATGCTTGTCTTCAGTTTACCATTGCTCTCGTAGTACGTGTATTCTGTTTCTTTAGTGTAGCTGTCTGCGCGGTAGTTTATGCGCCTTGCTACATGGCCATTACTGTGACATTCCAACGTATAGTCTCTTAATCCGTCATCGTCTTTATCATAATCGCCCGCTTGGCAATCAGGTTGTGGTGACGCTGTATTAGGCGTATTAGCAGGTGGGTTATCTGTGTTAAGCGTATTAGCAGACGGGTTATCTGTATTAGGCGTATTAGCAGGTGGGTTATCTGTGTTAAGCGTATTAGCAGGCGGGTTATCTGTGTTAAACGTATTAGCAGACGGCGTATCTGTATTCGGCGGGTTGTTTGGCGTGTCTGTATTAGGCGTGTTTGGTGGTGCACTCCCCCCGCTTGTATCCTGCGTAGTAGTATCGCCATCACTTGCGCAAGCTACACAAGCCAGCAAGCAAAACGTAAATAAATATGTCTTTGGTATTTTCATAATGGGCATTAGGTACACAAGGCAGCTAAGAGTCAAGAAACAAATATGCCCTTAGTATTTTCATAAATCTCAGCTTGATCCTTGGCTGGTACGTGCTTGCTTTGTTTCTTGCCCTGCCTGCGCAGGCAGGCGCTTGTGTTTTGTATAAGCTGCATAAGCAGTGTTCTTATTTCCTTTATGTCTTGGCTTGTGTTTGTTTCCATCTTGTCTATGCGTGAGTCTAACTTGTCTATGCGTGAGTCTATCCTAGTAAATAAGAAAAATACAAAGCCAGCAAACAAAGCTAAGAAAGCGAATATACTTTGACCTAAAAACTTAAGCCAGTCAAAGCCAGACTCTAGCACTAAGACCTTGTCTCTGATTCCTTGTATATCCCTAAGCTGCCCACCTGTCGCGCTTGTAGGATTGGATAGCAAGACAGCGGGCAAAACTATACAAACAAGCAAGCTAAGTATAAATAATAATATGTATCTTGTCTTCATTATGCGCTTGTGTAGCTTTTTATAGAATAAGTAAAAAGCCAGCTTGCAATAGTATAAGACCATGCAAGCCAGCTCCCGGCCTTGCGCTCTATGAAAAGACTAAAGAAAAGCGCAAAACCTAATGCTTAGCACTGCCTGCTGGCAGGCGGCCTCTTATTATACACAGGCTATCAAAAAAGCGCAACATTAGCAAGCACTATTTTACTGATCCTTCAGTCTGACTAGGACACTTTTAGCAAATTCTGGCTGCATCCTTCTCGGCTACTCCTTCCATTTAAGATTGCCCTGTGCATAGAATTTAAGTTAGCTTTCGCCCTGCACACATCCTTTTTTGAAATATGTTCGAAATATGCTTATAGCGCGTTTTGTTTGGAAAAGTATACCTAAAGTAGGCGAATAGAATTTTCTACTAATCCTTTCTGCCATGGCGCTCCGGGGTCGCATGCAAATACGCGGGTGTTTTGTTGCGGTGCCTAATCCCATCGCTTGCAAATTGCGCACGATCAGCACGATATACTTGATCCTTCCTGCGACTTTGACTTTATCTCATGAGCTATTGCTTATCTTGGATAAGCCTAATCTTTTAGCAATTTTTCTGTAGCTCATGTCCTGCCTCCCTTCTTTTTTCGATGACACAAGGATCTTCGTATGTTATTTTGTATGCGCCTTTAGCTCCTTTTTTTAGGGTTGGTATTTACCCAAATGGGGGCAGAAGCCTTGGTTGTCCTACATCATTTTTGCATTATTTTGTCCTATGTTATTTCAATTTCAAATTAGGACAACAAGGCCCACAGTCAGGAGAGCCCCCACGCCCCAGCGCTCAACGCGACATAATGCGGCGGCCAGACTCTGCTTATTACAACAAGGCCAAAGTCACTATAACAACATTGTCTTCACACAAAACACGTTGTACGCAAGAAGGCTCGGCCTTATCTTTCACAGCAAAACGTGTGCGGGAATCAGACTTGGATCACGGCGCAGGCGGCGGGCAGGAAGGACTGGGACCAAAATCTACGTTCTTCAAGCAGGGATATTTATTAGAATCGTCCAGTTGATCCCACACATCAATGGGATCTATCACGTTATCGGCCAGGTTCCACAATATGCTGTTCTCATTGACATTAAATATCACAACCTCTTCCCCGTCAATCGTTTTCGTAGTCGCAGACTTGCTCTTACACGCATCTCCCCCATGAAAAAAAGTATCCACTGGCACGGTGAAACCACTCTTTGCTGTTGCCGTTGGCCCACATTCTTTTTTTGGAATGTCCAGACGAAAAAAATTCCCACTCAGTGGGTTATCTGCCGACTCGGCGAGAAAAGCGCCTATGAAAGCGAATAAATCCTTGCTGGTTGTCGGGTTGTTTGTATCACGCGCGTAGACCAATCCAGCAGCGTAAGAGTACTGAATCTGATTGAGCACTGCGCTTTTATCACTATTGTATGCCAATGTGACCTTTCCAATGAGGCCAGCGGCAGTGTCGTGTCCTGTTACATCTCCTCTAGCATAGCTTTTTACGATATGCCTTGCCCTGCCTGTTGCGCTTTCCTCCAAGCTGCCTATGAGGCCGCCTACGTATTTTCCCCCTTCCACCTCTCCTTGAGCATAGCTGTATCTGAGCTCTGAATAAGCCCTGCCTATGAGGCCGCCAACCTCTTCCCCCGTGCCAGCCCGCACATCTCCACTAGCATAGCATTCTTCGACTTTATCATGCCCATCTCCCTGTCCTCCTATGAGCCCGCCTATGTATTTTGCGCTGCCTCCTGCCGCCACGTCTCCTGTAGCGTAGCTTTGCGTCATCTCGATGTATAATTTCACACTGCTATCACTGGGGCTGCTAGCTTCTACGTCCAAGCTGCTTTGGCCCACGAGGCCGCCGATATACGATCCGTCTGTGCCTCCTGTGACATTGCCCGCAGCAAAGCTTTTTGTGATATGCGCCGCACTTTTTCCCACAAGCCCGCCGACATGGCTGCCTCCTGTTACAGTCCCTGCGGCATAGCTGTCAGTGATCGTGCTGATCCCAGCGTTATCGTTGCTAATATGTCCTACCAGTCCCCCCACTTTGTCTTTTCCTACTACATCTCCTGTAGCAGAGCTGTTGTTTATGCCATCTGCTTTGCTGGAATTTGCTCCACTCATCCCTGCTAAGCCGCCGACATGGTCGCCTGTTGCTCTCACATTTGCTGCAGCAGCGCAGTTCTTGATTGCTCCAGCAGCGATCTGCCCTACAAGCCCGCCGACAAAGCTTGCTCCTTCCACTGTGACTGCTGCGCCATCTGCTGGAAGCTTAGCTTCGCTGTTTTCTATAGCTGCGCTGCTATAACCCACCAAGCCGCCGACATAGTCGCCTGTTGCTGCCTTCACATCGCCCGCAGCCTCGCTGCCAGTAATTTTAGCATTGCTTTGCCCCACCAAGCCCTGCATAGTCGCTTGTTGTCTGCACATTGCCTGCAGCCTTGCTGTCAGTAATTTCAGCAGCAGAGAAGCCCGCCAAGCCGCCGATCTGTTTGCCTGTTGCTATCACATTTGCCGCAGCAGAGCTGTTCTTGATTGCTCCAGCAGCGATCTGCCCTACAAGCCCGCCGACAAAGCTTGCTCCTTCCACTGTGACTGCTGCGCCATCTGCTGGAAGCTTAGCTTCGCTGTTTTCTATAGCTGCTCTGCTTTCGCCCACTAAGCCGCCAACATATCTAGCTCCTTTCACATTTCCCGCAGCGGAGCTGCCAGTAATTTTAGCAGAGATGCTTCCCGCTAAGCCACCGGCCCAGTCGCCTGTTGCTGTCACATTTCCCGCAGCCTCGCTGCCAGTAATTTCAGCAGAGCTGCTTCCTGCCAAGCCTCCCACGTAATATCCCCCCTGTACATTTCCCGTAGCTGTGCTGCTGGTGATTTTTTTAGCTAAACTTATCCCCACCAACCCGCCGGCATAGTCGCCTCTTGCTGTGACATCTCCCGCAGCAGCGCTGCCAGTAATGTCAATAGAAGCGCCTCCGTCTCCTGCCAGACCTCCTACTCTGTTATTCCCCTGCACATTACCCGCAGCGGAGCTGTCAGTAATTTTAGCTATGCTTCGGCCCACCAAGCCGCCGGCATGGTCGCCTGTTGCTGTCACATTTGCCACAGCAGCGCTGCCCTTGATTTCCCCAGCAGCATCGGTGATCTGTCCTACAAGCCCGCCGACAAAGTTTGCTCCTGTGACTGTCGCTGCTGCGCAATCTGCTGGAAGCTCAACTTCGCTGTTTTCTACTGTTGCGCAATCTGGAACAGCATAGCTGTTTTCTATAACTGCGCTGCTTTGGCCTACTAAGCCGCCAACATAGTCCTGGCCTGTCACGTTTCCCGCAGCCTCGCTGTTCGTAATTTTAGCAGAGATGCTTCCCGCCAGGCCTCCGACATTGTTGCCTCTTGTTACCATCACATTTCCCGCAGCAGAGCTTTCAGTAATTTCAGCAGAGATGTTTCCCGCCAGGCCGCCGACATTGTTGCCTGTTGTTACCATCACATTTCCCGCAGCAGAGCTGTCAGTAATTTCAGCAGAGAAGCCCGCCAAGCCGCCTACATGGTCGCCTGTTGTTACTATCACATTTCCCGCAGCCTCGCTGTTCGTAATTTTGGCAGCAGAGAAGCCCGCCAAGCCGCCTACATAATCGCCTGCTGCGCTCACATTGCCCACAGCAGCGCTGCCCTTGATTTCCCCAGCAGCATCGGTGGCATGCCCTACAAGCCCGCCGACAAAGCTTGCTCCTTCCACTGTGACTGCTGCGCCATCTGCTGGAAGCTTAGCTTCGCTGTTTTCTATAACTGCGCTGCTTTGGCCGACTAAGCCGCCGACCCGGTCGCCTGCTGCGCTCACATTGCCCGCAGCTTCGCTGCTTTTTATAGCTGCGTTGCTTTCGCCGACTAAGCCGCCGACATAGTTGCCTGTTGCTTCCACCTCTGCGACAGCAGAGCTTTCGCTGATAGCAGCTTGGCTTTGGCCCACCAAACCACCGACAAAGTTCCGGCCCATCACATCGCCCGCGCTTACTTCAGCCCCTGTGATGCTGCCAGTGACAGTGTTTAAGCCTACTAAACCGCCGACATGGTCTTCAGTTCCCCTTACAGTTAGTGTTGTTATAGAGACATTCGCTATGTCGCCTTTTATCATATTTCCTGCCAGAGCGCCCACATTGTTTTTCCCGCGTACGCTTACATTGGACAAACGCAGATTTTTGATAGCTGTGTCGGCCGTACTTCCTACTGCTCCAAAAAAACCTACATGATCCTCCGTCTCAGCGTGGATTTCTATATTCGTGATGCTGTAAATCGGGCCATCAGGGTCGGGTTGAGCATTAAAGCTCCCCTGAAAGCTTCCCTGCAAAAAATCACCAGCCGTCCCTGCAGGGCTCTCCCCTATGGGACTCATTGGATAATCAGACATATCCAGATCATGAATCAGATGAAAGTGTCCGCCGTAATACTTGGCAGCGTCAGGGTTATCTCTCCCCAGGGCCTGTAATTGCTTTTCGTGGACAATGCGATAGGGGTTATCCTCTGTGCCTGTTCCGCATACAAAGGGGGTATTTTCGTCTGCAGGAGTTATGACGGTCTCTATGCCAAGGCAGTTATCAAATACTATCTTGAGGCGGCCTTCTACCTGCACTGGCTCCGGCTCTGCTACGGCGCAGGCAGTATAGCTAAGCACGCTGAGCAGGGGGAGCAGCAAGTAAGTTAGAAGTCTGGGGGAGCTTTTCACTCCTTTATGAATTTTCTGACATTTCGGTTTCATTTCTTTCCTCTGTTTATCGCATTACTTTATAGTAAACACTCTGCAAAATTTAGGAGAATATCTACGCTTATACTGTATAACATATACCCATTCTTAATATATCGCAAGCCTTTTTTACAAAAAAATAACGCTGCCAGTGAGCTCGCTGAAACACTGCTTCTCCTTCCAAAAATACGTACAAAGCTGTGCGGGGAAAGCGCAGAATGCAGCACTCTTTAGCCTGCTTGCAAATATACTTTCTTCATGCAAAGCCCGGCGCTTGGGGGCTGAGCGCTTAGATAAAGGCAGACCTTGGCTGAAGGCCGGACAGCGCTTTGTTTTTGTACAACTTGCTGGTTTTATAGCTGTAAAGCTCATCCTTTTCTATGTGTTGGAGGATTTTCCTGGTAAGCGCAATGTCCAGAGTATGGCCTGCCTTCGATGCGATAAGATGGGCCTTTAGCGGGCGTCCCAAAAGGAAAAGGTCCCCCAGGAGATCCAGAATCTTATGCCTGAGGCATTCATTGGGATAACGTAAATCATGGTTGCGGTAGCCGTGTTCGTCTAAGACTAAGGCATTCTCAGAGTTTGCGCCCTTGATCAGACCCTGAGCTTGTAATGCTTGCACATCGCGCAGAAGGCCAAAAGTACGCGCAGGCAGTATTTCTTTGGCAAGTTTTTCCTGATCTATGATGTCTAAGTACATGCTTTGCCTTTGCAGGAGCGGGTGGTCATAGCTGATTGTATAAGTTAGGCTGAGATGATCCTGCGGTAAGGCTATGAGGTATTTATCTCCCTCCACAATCCATACTGCGGTATGTAAGGAGAGACTTTCCCACTCCACTGCGCTATGAGTCAAGCCTGTGGCGCAGAAGGCCTCGTAGAAGGGATAGGCCGAGCCGTCCATGATCGGAATTTCATTTTGATCTACTTCAATGATAAGATCGCTGATGCCCGCTGCATACAAGGCAGCTGCAAGATGCTCCACTGTTTGCAAAGACCATTGCCCATTACTGAGACTAACGGCATTACGCGTATCATGCACGTAGTCTGGAGTAAGGGCTATGCTGCCCAGCTTTTTGTTTCTGTGGCGAAAGATAATGCCTTCTCCAGGAGGGGCAGGATGGAAGCAGAGCTTGGCTTTTGCCCCAGAATGTATACCTATGCCCTTCAGACTTGTTTTTGCGCTTAAGCTTGCTCGAAAGCGGCTCTCTTGCCTGGAATGTTTTTCTTTTTTCGGTGATTGCATAAAGGGGCTAAAAACGTGCGCTTGCCTATGGGTCACTCTGCTTGTCTTTCGTAGTCGTGTCAAGGATAAATAAAAAATTTTGTCATGCCAACATGAAAATGTCCCCATACGGGCAGCTTGTATATTTGTGGCGCTTATGAAACTGCTTGCCATCGAGCGCAAGAGGCATGATGATGGCTTTGGCTATGGGGCAGGGAGCTGCCAATGATGCGGGGAAAACATAAGTTTTATTAGAATTATGGATGCCTTCAAATCCATCGATGCCTTATGGCTTTGCGTTTGTATTGCTCTTGTTTTTTTCATGCAAGGCGGCTTTCTTTTATTGGAAACAGGTCTTGTTAGATCAAAAAATAGCATCAACGTAGCCATAAAAAATATATTCGATTTTGCCATCTCTGTTGGTCTATTTTGGTTCTTTGGCTTTGCTTTGATGTTTGGCGCATCTTCCTACGGCCTGTTTGGAGAGGGCTATCTTTTCTTTCAACCAACAGCAACAGGGGGGGGGGGGGGGGGGGGGGGGTAAATTCTACTGCTCTGCTTCTTTTCTTCCTATTCCAGAGTGGATTTTGCGCAACAAGTACAACGATCGTATCAGGTGCTGTTGCCGAAAGACTCTATTTTCGTTCTTATACCCATATCACGCTTGTTATTGCGGGCTTGGTATATCCTATTTTCGGACATTGGGTATGGGGCGGGTTCTTGGGAGGCGGCAAGGGTTGGCTTGAGCGCTTAGGTTTTATTGATTATGCAGGCGCAACGGTTGTTCATTCCATAGGCGGTTGGGCTGCGCTGGCTGTTTTACTGCTTCTTGGGCCGCGCCATGGCCGCTTTGCGCAGGAAAAGCAGACCATGGAATTGGGCGCAAGTAACATCCCCCTGGGCGTGATGGGCGGGCTGGTGCTGTGGCTTGGTTGGTTTGGATTCAATGGCGGTTCTGCCTATGCCTTTAACAGCAATGTGGCGCAAATTTTAGCGGTAACAAACATCGCCGGCATATTTGCCATAATTTCTGCTTTCGCTACTGCCAAATTTTTATTCAAGCGCAATGATCCCAGAGACCTTGTTTCAGGTGGGCTGGCTGGCCTTGTTGCTATAACTGCCTGCGCCAATTCTGTTAGCGTGCGGTCTTCAGCGTTTATTGGCGCCATTGCGGGGATACTAGTGATGCTTGGCAAGGCCTTGCTGGAGAAGAGAAAAATAGACGATGCGGTAGATGCCGTCCCTGTGCATTTGATTGCTGGAATTTGGGGCACTCTTTGCGTTGCTCTCTTTGGTGAAAAGGAATTGATAGGAACAGGGCTTGCTTTCACGGAACAATTATCCATCCAAGCCTTTGGGATATTGATTGCCGCAGTCTGGGGCTTTGGCATTCCTTATTTCGTCTTTGCTCTGATCAATCGTTTCTTTGCTTTTCGAATATCCCTAAAAGAAGAAATACAAGGCTTAAATATTAGTGAGCACAGGGTGTCTACCGAGCTATACGATTTTTATAGGACTCTTAGTCAGAATATCTTAGAAGGAAATGTCGCAGAACAAAAAGACGATATTAGCTATACTGAGTTTGGTAAGTTAGCTCAGACTTATCACGAAAAAACAAAGGCCTTATTAGCTAACTTTTTATCGCTTAGTAGTCAGGGGTTTTTTTCATTTGGATCGGCTATGCAAATAGAGTTGGGTTATTCACAGGAGTGTCACAAAATTCTTGCGCAGGAGAGCTTAGAAGGGAAAAAAGTTTCGGATGTGATTTTTCCCCCCGGCCTAAAAAGGAAAGAGTTTCAAGACGCTTTTGCTTTATATTTTGAAGGGAAAGTTGATATTGAGATCATAGCAAAACTGCTGGACAGCAAAATTTTTATCTATGACTCATTTGGGCAGGTGAAGGATATTCGTATTGAGTACCAAGAGATTGAAGGCAAGCGCATTATGTGTATTCTGACAGATGAGTCAGAAAAGAAAGAGTTAGCGCAATTATTGAGCTCCGAACAAGAAGAAAAAGATCGTCTGCTCAAATCTGTCGCTAATTCTAAATACTTTAAGCACACCTTAGCGGAGGCGAGTGAGTTATTTGCTTTGTTTACGGAATTTCGTCAGCTGAAAAAAACGCAAAAACAAAATTTGCACGCATGGAAGTCTCTTTTTTTGGCAGTACATAACTTCAAGGCCAATTTAAGTTTTTTCGAATTTGATAAGACCACGCCATTTGTTTTTGAGCTGGAAACTTTTTTAGGCTCACTTTCTTCGGAGGCGGACGTAGATATAGAAATTTTCACGAAACACGCGCAAAAGATTGAAGAGGCTTATACCGAAGACCTGCGTTTCTTTAAAGAGCGGCTGGGAGAAGATTGGCTGGAAAGTTTTGATACGCTTTCTGTTTCAATGGCTGAGGCATTGGAAATTGCCGACAGCCTAAAAGATAAATATCCCGATGACACCGAACTCATAGATAAGGTGGAGTCTATTCGCAAAGTGCCCGCCAAAAGTATTTTTTCACGTATGCCTGAGCTTGCAGAGCAATTAGCTGAAAAACTTGGAAAAAAGATCAATCCCGTATCTATTGACGGCGGCGAAACAAGAGTGCTCATTGATATTTTTGAGCCACTATCCAAAGTTCTTGTTCATATTATTCGCAACATGCTCGACCATGGCATTGAATCTCCTGATGAGCGGCTTGCGAAAGGGAAAGAGGAGGCTGGGAATATCCGCATCAGGGTGCGGGAAGTAATGAAGCATGGGCAGGATTATTACTTGATCCAATTTTCAGATGATGGCAGGGGAATTGATTTCGAGAAGCTGAGCCAGGTTGCCTATGCGAATGCTTTGCTGGCAAAAGGACAACAAGCGTCATCAAAGCAGCTCTTAGAGCTCTTGTTCAGCGCGCAAGTGAGCGCTAAGGCCGATGAGCTCAGCGATATATCGGGACGAGGGGTCGGCCTTGCCAGCCTTGCAAAAGAAGTACGCGCCCTAAAGGGAAAAATAGGAGTCCAGACGCGCAAAGGACAAGGCGCTACTTTTTCTATTCGGATACCTCAAAAGTCAGCTCGATAGCTGCGCTCATTCCATAATGCGCTTCTTTGCTTTTCGTCTATTTTAGTATCGAAGTTGCTTTCTATGGCGTCTAAAATGAAAGAATGGATATAGAGCTACCGTTTTTTACTCGAATCTTCTTCGTAATATACGCTTTGCAAGCGATAAGGCTTCCAAGTCCTTCCGTCTTTTGATGACACTTCAATGTCCGTAAAAAACTTTAATGGATGATCTGTCTTCTTTGTATTACTAATTTTGAATTGTATTCCGGGAAAAAATTCTTGCACACAAGAAAACTTAAGAAACATATTTTAATTTAGAGGGAAGAACCAGCTCACGTAATGCAACTACGCCTTTGCTGCTATCCCCATCAGGGTAGATTTTTTCACGAAATCTTTCAACGCTGATTTCGTCAATTATGCCTCTTAACATAGCGATTTTATCATCCTTTTCAATGTTGTCTTGGATTGTTTTATTAAGGCTATTTTTTAGAGAGCTAATTTGTTTTGTTAGTTTGATATTTTCATCATATAACAAAAATAGTAAGTGTTTTTCCCTAGCTGCCGCTGAATCATTTCTAAAGCTGGACATTTTCAATTTTGAGTATATTTCTCTAAATTTATTCCATTTTTCCGCACCGCTACTGTGATATTGCAACTCCATTTTAGAATTTTTATATTTATTGAGGTACTCAAGGCATAATCGAGATAAAGAGTCAAAAGAGTCTGAAATGGAATTCCCCATTGAAAAAAAATTAAAATCCAGAACTTCCGAAACAAAAGCGCTATTATCTATTTGGTAAGTTAAAACATGACATTCAGGATATTGTATTTTTTGTTTTAAGTTATACCACTGAAACCATCCCGCCGTTGTGACTTTATCTAAAGATAATTTTTGATACTCTTTGTTCATGTTTGCCTCTTAATACGATATTATACGCAGGCGCATTATGTATACAAGGCCCCTAAAATAGGACGTGCTGTTCTCAGCCCAAGACCTTCTTGATCGCTTTCTTAATATCCGCTGCTTCAAATGGTTTTACAATAAAGTCTTTAGCGCCTATTCCCATGGCTTGGATGACCAGCTGCTTTTGCCCCACAGCGCTTACAATAATTACTTTCGCCTCTTGATCCACTGTCAAAATTTGTTGGAGAGCCGCAAGACCATTTTGTTCAGGCATAGAAATATCAAGGGTTACGCAATCGGGCTTTTTCTCCTGGAATTGAAGCACGGCTTCTTTCCCATTTGCAGCCTCACCTATAACTTGGTGCCCACTTTCTTCAATAATAGATTTAAGACGCAGCCTCATAATTTTAGCGTCATCTACGGTAATGAATGTACTCAAAGGAAATACCTCTACGAATTAACGCTCTTGGAAGGCAATGCCGATAGTAAAGGCTCCCAAAGTCGAATCAAGAGTAAGCACGATCGTAGGCACTGCAAGAAAATCAAATTTTGTTTCGTTTATGGCGACGAGAGGCGGCGTAATATCAATCATTTCTTCAGTCCCGGCCATGATTACGCTCGCTTTCCCTGAAATCATGTTGGCTAATTCCCCCAGACAGCTGTAAATCATTTCTTTTTGCTGTACGGGGAGAAGCCCCGGCGCCATCCTCCTGACAATAGCCTCGCCCATATCTTTCCCCATGGAATATACCACCTGTCCTTTAAAGGAGCTGGCAACAAAACCAATGATAATGGATAGAGGAAAAACAGGCTTGCTGTTAGACTTGATAGACACAGCTCTCTTTTTTAAAGAGGTAGCAAGCTCATGCTGAAATACAACCGCAGCGCTTTCAATAAAAACAGCCGCATAATCTCTTTTTTTACTCATAGCAATAGACATGAAAATCAGCGATAGCTCTGCCGCATTGGAGAAGATCGAGAGCGAAGGGCAATAGGATTTGTATCCTTTGGCAGGCGAGGCTAGTAAAGCATATAAATTATATTATCCCCACATCCTTACATATCTGCTCCCATTATCTTTGTCTAGTGTTTTTTAAAAAATCGTGTGATCCTTTAGGCTGACTAGGACACTTTTAGCAAATTTTGGCTGTAGACTTCACGGGCCATCCGACCATTCAATGAAACTCTGTGCATGTTGTTCAACAATCTGTAAATATCTTTTTGCCTCGCATGTCTCTTCTTTTAGCAAGAACTCTATGTCTTTATTGTGATCGCCTCTTTCGTATCTCTTTATCCACAATCTCTAAGAGCTTTATATTGACGATTTTTATTTTTAGAGCATGCTTTTTTCTGGGCGTGCCAGTCAGCACGCTTTTGCATCATACACTTTATTCGGTGTGGAATAGTTTTTATTTCATAAGCAACCGTACTCTTTGAGAGCCCAGTAAGAGCAGCTATCTCCCTATAAGTTTTTCCTTGTTCCTTATATTTTTGTATAGATGCGCAAAGCGCATATGTGACTTTTGCCATTAGGTCATCCTCCTATTTTTATTTTCAAAAAACAGTAGGATGGCCCTATGCTATTATGTCTATTTATTTCATAGCTGTCCTAATTTGAAATTGAAATAGCTCAGTTTTGCGACTCTTTTAAAGTTATTTTGCTTGACGTATTGTCCGCTTATATTTTTTTCACATTGATTTGCAAGCCATGAGCCGAAAGACTTTGCATCTTACTCATTTCCTCACTTTGCTGAGCAAGTGCCTGCTTCTGTGCTGCTTGAGCCTTTTTCTGCTGCATTGCGGCCTTGCTAAAGCAAAGCCCAATGATCTAGAGCGCGTCAAAAAGAGTTTCTTACGCCTGCGTTTTCATGCTGTTTTGTCTGCCTCTATGAAAGATATGAGCGATCTGGAGCTTTTCCATTTAAGCTGCCGATACAATAGAATAGACTGTTCTTCAGCCCTGCTCTTATTTCAAAAAACGGACCCTCCTTTCTATCGCATTCTCATGGGCCCTTCGCATTCTGCCAAGAAAGAAGCCCAGCAAAAAATGCCTGGCAAAAAAAAATAGTGATGTAGAGGCCCCTCAGCCTTGTGAAGCAAAGCAGGAAAGAGAAAAGAAAAAGCCTTATGTGTTCGTAACATACTTGCGGCGCTGTGCAATCATAACTCTAATTCTTTGCCCAGCATGAAAACCTTCTTGCAAATCTTCTTGGACCTCATCGCAGATATTAAAGCTATCTACCGTAATGATCCCGCTTGCCACAGTCTGCAGGTTCTCTTTTATCCCTCACTGCATGCTATGTGTATCCACCGCCTGCTAGCACGTCCTCTGTATTGTCTCGGCTTGCATTTTCTGGCGCGTTTTTGCTCTTATTGGAATCGTTTTTTGACAGGCATAGAAATACATCCCGGCGCCCGCATCGCAGGAGGCCTTTTTATAGACCATGGCATGGGGCTGGTCATTGGAGAAACAAGCATAGTAGGTTCCGATTGCGTCATGTTTCATGGCGTCACCTTAGGTGGAACAGGCAAGCATAGTGACAAGCGTCATCCCAGCGTAGGCAATAAAGTGTTAATAGGCACGCATGCTACGCTTCTGGGACCTGTAGAAGTAGGAGATAACGTTAAAATCGGCGCAAGAGCCGTAGTGATCAATCGTGATATACCCTCCAACTGCACTGTGGTGGGGGCGCCCGGTAAAATTGTCCGGGAAAAAGGAAGGCGTTTAGCCAAACCTAAAAAACTTCCTCATTGCAAAGCAACGATAGACATAAAGGCCCCCAACAATTATGATTAAAAATGATGATTCCAGCCGATTTTAGAGACAATGGTAAAAGACATCAATAGAAAAGGCTATGGAATGCCAACTCAATCTGACTTTAGGACAAAATAATGCAAAAAAGCGATTCAGTGGGCAGAAGACATAGTAAAAGAAAATCTATCAAAAAGGATGCTTGCAAAGGATGCCGATAAGGAAACAAAAATCGAGAAAATACTAAAAGAATTTGCTGACCATGCCACTAACTTATCTCATTCCAGGCATATCTCAGCTGAGAAATGTAAGGAATTAGGTCTAAACGTAGAGATGATGGAAGACGATCAAGCGCTGCAAGATTTAGTATTAACGGTCCATCATTGTTATATGCACACGCTCTCCGGCGCTCCTGCTCTTAAAATTATCGAAAATCAAAATGGGGCATCTGTATGCAATCTTCTGCGCCCTTAATCATGCCATCTATAGCGAAAGGCTTGGCGCGCTTGCGTATACAAAACCCTATCACGACTTTCATCCATCGTAGATCAGTAACAAAGCAGGCCTGCCCTGCGCCGATAACGAAGAAAGCAGCTAATTTGGCAGGCGCGGACTTGGCAGGCGTCACTTTACTTATAGTCTATAGACTCATAGAATATATTCATGATATACATATGGCGTGTCAAAGAAAGCAAAAGGCCAGACTACTGTAGAAACGAAATTAGGAGCAGCCATTCGCCGTTTAAGAAAAGCCAAAGCCATGTCCCAAGAGAAGCTGGCCTTTGAGAGCAATATCCATGTAACTTACATCAGCTCTGTAGAGACGGGATACAGAAATATTTCGCTTAGAAACATCATCAAAATTTCCCATGCCTTAGGCGTCACAGCTTCAGAGCTCATGGATGAGGCAGACTTGTAGGACATAGATCGCCTTGGGCAAAATCAATGCAAATTAGAACAAGCATAGACTACGGGCGCCTCTTGGCATCTCATGACTTTACTTAAAACAAAGCAGCATGCGCAGGTGAGGCGGCCTGCTGCTAGACTATAGGCTCCTATCTGTCTTAATGGGAAATGGATTTTGCGGGAACTATATACTACAGCCCACTAAAAAGATTTCGCATGATTTGCGATCTTTGCCTTATCAAAATCCCGCATAGTTTTCTTGATGCTCTCTAAGTCCGCCTTTACCCATTCATGCCTGCTTTGCAATTCCGTATGTATATATTTTTCCAGCTCTCTGTATCTGGGAGTCAGTTTTTTATGCTCCAGCTTATAGCCCCTGTTTGGATCGCTGGTCTGGTAGCTGTTTAAGCGTTTTGTATGTCCTTAGCTATGCCTACTTTGTATTCGTTCTTGTAAGCTTTGTTAGAAATAACATAGACGTATTTTTGATCTATGTCCGTCTGCCTAAGGTCTGTTCTCTTCGGCGGATCTGTAGAAAAGCGCAGGGCTTTCTTGTAATCAAAAAGCTCTTCTGGATTTGCGACCTCTTTCTTCAGCCTCTCTTGCACCAGCTCGTATGCTTTTATACTTATGTCTATGCCCACCCACTTACGCCCCAGCTTTTCAGCTGCAATGCATGTGGTAGCGCAGCCGCAAAAAGGGTCCAGCACAAGCTCGCCCTTCTTGCTGCTTGCCTGAATGATGCGCTCCAGCAAGGCGAGCGGCTTTTGCGTAGGGTAGCCTGTGCGTTCTTTTGCTGTGGGAGAGATAAAACCGATATCCCAAACAGCCCGCATAGGCGCCCCTAAGGACATTTCACCTGTTTTCTTTCCTCTCACTCTTTTCCCGTCCTTAAAAACATTTAATATTTTTTCCCCCCCATCCGCTTTTAGAGTCGATTTCGCCAAAGCTTCGTATTGCTGTGTCCATGTCCATGTGTCGCTTTTTGAAAACCAAAATAATATATCATGCATCTTCTGGAATGATGGCGTCTTTGCAGGCCAACGTCTAT
>CBDETG010000002.1:0-12109 GCA_965242745.1 Leptonemataceae bacterium | reverse complement strand
TGAAGAATGCACAGCGCCGCAGTATCCCAATTCTGATCGCACGGCCTGCGTGAGCACATGCGCGGACGGAGAAATCAAACCCACGAACAAGCCCACCTGTGAAACAAAGCTAAGCTGTACAGACGGGAAGGTCCACAACCCGGCAGACAACAGCTGCATCACGCTAAGCTGTGACGAAGACGAAATCGCAGACACGACCGCAACCCCGCCCGCCTGCATCAGCAGGGCCGAATGCCTGGGAGACAGCAGCAGCCCCACCAGCATACTGGGCAATGCGTGCATTAGTGACGAGGTCTGTCAGAACATGGCCGGCCATGTTGCGCAGCACGATGGAGTCTGTCAGCAATGCGAAGAAAACACAAACGTGCGCAATGTGGACAAGACCGAGTGCATCAGCACGACGGCTTGCGCCGATTTGGACGGCCATATCGCAAGTGCCGGCGAATGCCAGCAATGCGGCGGCCAGACGCCCCTGAGCAATGTGGGCAATACGGCCTGCATCAGCAAAAGTGACTGCACCGATGTGGCGGGGCAGGTTGCAACTGCGGCGGGGAGCTGCATGGCCTGCACGGGCAGCAACGTGCGCAATGTGGACAAGAACGCCTGCATCACGGCGACGGCATGCCATGCAGGCAACAGCAGCGGCCCCAACAGCCTGCTGGGCGATGACTGCATCACGGACGCGGCCTGCGAGGCAATGCAGGACCACTTCGCCCAGCACGATGGCATCTGCATGGAATGCACGGGCAGCACGCCCACGCCAAACATGGCCACAGGCATGTGCGATGCAGACGAAGACGGCGATGGTCTGCTCAATGGAAGCGACAACTGCCCAGCCCTAGCCAACGCCGATCAGACGAACACAGACAGCGACAGCCAGGGCGACGCCTGCGATACAGACGACGATAATGACGGCATCTTCGATGCTCTGGACGTAGACGACGATAACGACGGGCTGATAGAAATCGCAAGCTACGCAGAGCTCCAGTACATGAAGTACGACCTAGCCGGGCACAGCTACGATGACGAGGAAGACGATACCACCAACGGCAACGAGGGCAATATCACGGGCGCGCCTGAATCAGCCACCGACAACTGCGCAACGGCCACAGACCGCAGCGTCTTCCTCTGCGGCTACGAGCTGACGGCAGACATAGACGCAAACGCCAGCTGCCCCAACTACGACGGCACAAACGGCAAGACGGTGAGCTGCACCAGTACTGGCCAGAGCGTCTGGGCGCCGGTGGGAACAAGCAGCGCCAAATTCACGGGCATTTTTCACGGAAACGGCCATAGGATCAGCAATCTCTATTACAAGGCAAATGCAGACTACGGCGGCCTCTTTGGCTATGCAGACGGGGCGACCATAACAAACCTAGGCCTAAGCGCTGTCTACATAGACATAGGCAACGCGAATAATAACGCCGGCGGGCTTGTGGGGCAGGCGGACAATAGCGCTATCAGCTACAGCTATGCTACGGGCAGCGTCTCAGCTCGTGCTCAGCTTGGCGGGCTTGTGGGCTCTACAGACAACAGCAGTATAAGCGCCAGCTATGCGACGGGCAGCGTCTCGGGGAATACCAGTACCAGTAGCGATGTTGGCGGGCTTGTGGGGGCTGCGGATAATAGCAACATAAGTAACAGCTATGCGACAGGCAGAGTCTCGGGGTATAGCACTATTGGCGGGCTTGTGGGGACTACGGATAATAGCGCTAGTATAAGTAACAGCTATGCGGTGGGCAGCGTCTCCTCGACTGCCTCAAGTAGTGATGGCTCTTATGCCGGCGGGCTGATGGGCTATCTGACTGATGGGAGTAGTATAAGTAACAGCTATGCTGCGGGCAGCGTCATGGGTAGTTCTCTTGTTGGCGGGCTGGTGGGGAGCATTTCGCTCAGCAGTATCACGGGCAAGAATTATTATGTGGCCGCAGCTGGCACGAACGGGGGTTGCCCCAACAGCAATGTCTGCATACGGGCCGTCTCGGCAGGTGATACAGATGAGCAGCGCCGCGCCTGGCTCCAGGCCACGCTGGATGAAAGTACAGCCAACGACGCTAATCCCGCCGGCTTGGGCTGGGATGGCAGCGTCTGGGGCAACTTCACGACAGCAGGCGAGTATCCCTGTCTAAAAAATATGCCCGCAGGCGCGCCTGTTTGTGAGTGATTCACGGGGGCTTGTGGTCGGGGTGCGTGGGGCTCTGCTGACGAGGGCGGGGATGGAAGTAGGCGGCGGTGGGAGTGATGGCGGCTGCGTTATTGTAATAAGCGGCGTCTGGGCGCAGGGGCTCTGCTGACTGGGGCGGGGGTTGTAATAAGCGGCGTCTGGGCGTTGTTGTAATAATATAGCGTTGCTTTTCATGACAGCGGCGGTCTTGTAATAAATGGCGTCTCGGCGCAGGATTATGTCGTGTATGTGAAGGAGGCCCGGGGTGTGAAAGTGATAGGTGGCGCTTGTACTCAGGGGCGTTATAGTACTGACTACGGCGGGCTTGTAATAAGCAGCGTCTGGTCGGGCTTGTAATAATATAGCGTTGGTTTGCATGACAGCGGCGTTGTATTACAACAAAACGTCTGCGCCCAACGCGACATAATGCTGGCGGCTGAGCTTAGGCGTTGTAGTAATAAGGGGCGCTTGTGGTCGGGGGCGCAGGGCCTCAGCATCCGTTACATACCAGAACAAGCCCGGCAACGTTTCAGGACTGCAGCACAGGCCTAATACCCATCTGCTGCTTGCGCATGCCAGATAAAGAAAGCAGAGTGATACAAAAGCGCTTGACAAACATAAGCTTATATTATGTCGTGTATTTTTGAGGCTTTAGTGCGCTCGTTACATCGATCACAAGCTTTGCTAATTTGGAGACAAGGGATGCGCAGTTTTTTCTCTCATTGCCATAGGCCTGCTCAGGGGTCTGGCTTAAGACACGGGTATATAGAGGCGTTCCTGCTTCTTGCCATTGCTTGCCTCCTTTGCTTTCCCATTTTTGCGCAGGAAAAGGGCAGGGGGCAGGGCAATCATCGCCCTGACTCTGCAAAGCATATAGAAAAACAAAGAATGGAAAGCATTAGGAAAAGTTGGCTGCAAGAAATTCACAGAGAAGAGAGCGGCGCGAGGTCCAAGAAGAAAGAAGCGAAGAAAGAAGCAGGGGAGGCAGGCTTGTATAAGCAAAGACCTTCGCAAGCAAAAGAACAAGCCAGCCCAAAGAAGGCAGGCAGCCTGCGTTTGAAAGACCCCGGCCAGGCAGAGGCGATGACGACAAAAGAGGAGCGCAAACTACAGGGAGGAGAAGACAGCCCGCCCCGCGCTGTTGACAGGCAAGCGGCGCTGTTTTCTGAAAGCCCAAGTTTCAGCTCCGCTATTTTACGCTTTAGTTTTTTGATTTGTCTTTTGCTTGGGGCGCTCTATTTATGCTTGCGTGTATGGCGTTATTATGTTCTACACAGCAGGAGCCCCTTTGCAAAAGGAGAAGACTTAGTCCAGTTATTACTAAGTATTCCTCTAGTGCAGGGGAAGTTTTTGCAGATTGTGGATGTGGCGGGTCAGATTCTGGTGCTTGGCGTTTCTGAGGCGGGAGTACAGCTGCTTATGAAGCTTGAGGAAGGCATATATGTGGATCGCATACGTCTATGGCAATCCAGACAGAAGGCAGGGGTGTCTCAAAAAGGCAGTTGGCTTGGGGCTATGTTTGGCGCCCTGCAGGATAGGGCAGGCGCCAAGGGCAAAAATACCAGACATTTCTCGTCTTTCCTTGAGAATTTGCTTGGCCAGACTGCAGGCGCAGAACCTGCCTACGAAGATCAAGAGCAAAAGCAGCGTTTGGAGAAATTGCTGCAAGAACAAAAAAAACGTATTAAAAAAATGACAGTACAGAAGCAAGGCTCTGAAAAACGATAAGCACGTCAATACAGCATAGCTGCGCTTTGTCCGATTTTGTATTAGATGCTAAGTAAGTTTCTTGTATTTTTCTTCGTTTTTTAATATTGACTTTTTATGTGTTTGTTATGGTCTATTCTGGTACATTGATATATATTTATATATAGAGACGCTGCAATAAACTAAGCTATAGCTGATCTGTCTGTGTGGACGCAGCTCACTCTCATATGTCTGCTTATTACTCACAAATGAAGGCCTCTTGCATTAGACAAATAGTTCGCAGCTTGATCTTTTGCGCATTGCTCATTTTCTGTGGAGCTGCCTGTTCCAATGAAGGGAACAAAGATCCCCAAAAGCTTGCGCTTGTTCCCTTGAATATCAATACGCAATACCAAAGATGGGCAGTGGAAGCTTTAGAGGCATGGAATATCAATTTGCAGAGCGATAATCTGGGGAGACTGAGAAATATTACGCCGGATTACGTTCCTAATCCTCCACACTGGATCACTGTAGCAGACGACAGCTGCGAGGCTCTGGGCATACTCGACTTGATCATTGAACAATGCCCTTTTCGCGATCCCAGCATAGTGGGCGTATGCTTTGCCCGGGCAGAAGTTAGAAATGAGGATGCTGGCAAGATTTTGGATACTACGATCTTTGTGAGACGCTCTGCCCTTATAGGATCGACCATGGGCGGCTCCTCAGGCCTGACTGATGATCAGAAAAAAGCCATCTTTAGCCATGAACTAGGACATTGCTTGGGCCTGCAGCACTGGGGCAATACTAGCAGCGATGATTCGGGATTGGAGCCTGAGATGGGCGCCTATACAAGTCATTTGATGTTCCCTGATACAACTGGTGCGACAAGTCCTGCTCCAGGAGAGATAGCAGCCATAGCGGCCGTCTATGGGGCCAAGGATGCCGGCTGTAATGCTGGTGAAGGCGCATGCTCTAATCCGAGCACATTGCCAAATGAAGAGCATTGTAGTATGATCCTTGAAAACAATAGGCCCACTACTGCTTACGCCACATATGAAGCTTATACGCCTTGTTATTACGCTCAGGCGAGGCGCAGTGAGGATAACTATTTAAGACAACGTATCTATCATCCTACACTCCCTGTATTTTATATATCTGGGGCGCTTGGGAATGCCTATGCTCATGGTGAAATGCCTGCTTTGGGTGAGCCCCTCCCCAGTGAAAGGATGACAATCATGTATCCTCTACACATCGACAGTAAAAGCGCTAAGCTCAGGGGAGGGAAAGTACGATATATCCCTGACAACTAGCTCCCCCTTTGTGCAGGCGCATGCTAAAGAGCCTTCTTGTTACAGTCTTATTAAGCAAAGTCGCATTGCGCAGCGCGCCAGCCTGTCTGCTTTGCTCTAAAACATTTTTGCATTGCTTGTTGCTATGTCTTTTCGTATTCATGTACAAAAAAAGCCTTCCTTGCTGCTTTTTGTTTTAGAAGGCAAGCTGGATATATGCGGCACTGTAGAGCTAAGAGAGAAACTGGAAATGTATTGGGAAGCAAGTAAGAAGGAATTGATTCTGGATATGAAAAAACTAGCCTATATGGATTCCAGCGGCATAGGCGCTTTGATTAAAACTCTGCATGATTGCCATGAGAGAAAATGCAGCTTAAGTCTCGCAAATCCTAATGCAGCTGTAGCAAAAACACTCCAAGTAAGCGGCCTGCAGACTTATTTTGAAATTATTTCCCAAAGCGGCTTAGATGCTAAATTAGCCCGCTAAAGATGCCGGCTTTCTAGATGGAAGGCAATTCCTCCCGTCATTTAGTTTGCGAATTTTCGGCGATATATATTCAAAAGCATACCTGCAGCGCACATACATATCAATAAATGCGAGCCCCCGTAACTGACAAAGCTGAGCGGCAATCCTGTGACAGGTAAGAGCCCTAAGCCTATGCCTATATTGACTGTGATATGAAATATATAGAGGAAAGCTATGCCGCCTGCAAGCAGCGCCCCAAAACGCTCCCTTGCTTCAAAGCTTATGATGAGGGCGCGTGCAGGCACAGCCAGCAGGAGCAGTAAAAGCAAGACTCCTCCCAGAAAACCTGTGCGCTCTGCCCATGCTGTAAAGATGAAATCCGTATAGGCTTCAGGTACGAGAGGGCGTCTCCCTATGGTCATCTCACCCTGCCATAAGCCTCTTCCTGTCAACTCTCCTGATCCTATGGCCGCTTTGGAGGCGCGTATCTGATAGGCCAAGTCTCGGGGAAACTGTTCAGGATTGATAAAAGCTGTAATCCTGGCTACTTGATGGTAACGAAAGGAGAAGTAAGATTGTATGGCAGATGCGGTTATCAGAGAAAGGCCCAGTATGCCCAGAGGTATGTAAAACCTGCGAAGTTTTTTGTAGCTGATGCCATAAGCCATGCGAAAGCCTAAGAGTACCAAAGCCGTAAATAGCATGAGGGCGCCGGCAATCATAAGGAAGTTCAGATTTTCGAGAAGCACTAAGAGGAGCCCGCCTGCTTCGTAACGCACTACCGCTATGGAATCTTGGAAAGCGCTCATAAGGCTTTCGCTCTGTAAAACACGGGATAGATAGGCGTGGTCCTGCTCTGCTACTTTGACGGGGATTTCCATATTGCGCACATAACTCCAAATATCCGTCTTGAGTATACGAACTGCCACCAGAAGGTCTGTCTTTTGCAGTTCCTCCAGATAATCCATGAGCGCAGGCAAAAGCGTAATATTATGGTACTTCACATAAAGAGGGATAAAGAGCGAAAGGAAGGCGTAGGTCATAATAGCGCATACATGATAGATATCCGCTCCGGCCAGAAAAAGAAGAGCAAAGAGGACAGGTAAAAGAGAAAAAGCGCTCCCAAAGTCGGGCTGTACAAGGATCAAGGCTGAGGGTACAAGGACAATAGCAAAGGGGATGATGAGAGAGGAAAGCTGAGTCATTTCACGTTCTTTTAGGGCAAGGTAACTTGCTAAAAGTACAATCGTAGCAAGCTTAGCTAATTCTGAACTCTGGAAATTGATAAGCTCTCCTATGCGGATCCAAGAGCGCGCGCCTTTGATCTCGCTGCCTATGCCGGGTATAAGAGTCACGGCTAGTAAAAGTATAGAAAAGATGTAAATGTAGATGCAGTAGAGAGAAAAGTACTGGTAGTTTAGTTTACTAAGGGCGAGGAGAAATACTGTACCTATGGCAGCGTAAATCAGCTGCTTAAACCAGCGCTCTGAGGAATGTACAAGCAATGCGTCCTGCGCATAAAGCGTCAGCACGCCGATCGCAATAGCGCTGTAGACACAAAGGAGCAGGAGAATATCAACGCGGTATGACTTAGCCATGTATGGGAGTCTTCTCTTTGTTTTTAGAAGGGCCTTTTTGCAGCCTTGCTTCTTGTCTTTCTTCGACTATCAGCGGGGAACGCGGCCTTGTATATCTCGGCAGCGACAGGCACTGCGCTTTTTGATCCGCCCACGCCATGTTCGATAAAAACAATTACTACGATGATCTTATCTGCAGGGCCATTGTAGGGGGCAAAACCAGCAAACCATGCATGATCCTTGCCTTTCTTATTTGTATTGTAAATCTGGACTGTGCCCGTTTTCCCAGCGACACGCACAGGCAAGGCCGCTAAACGAGAAGCTGTACCATGGGTCACAGCACGGCCTAAGGCCTTTTTGATGATAGGCAGGCTTTGAGGATCAAAGGCTATCTTGCGCACAAGTCTTGGCGAGAATTTACGTATAAGATGATTATCTATAGGGTCTCGTATCTCTCTGACAAGGAAGGGCTTGAAAATCTTCCCTCCATTTGCAATGGCGCTGTAGAAAACGGCGAGCTGCAAGGGCGTGCTTTGTAAAAAGCCCTGACCCACAGAAAGATTGACTGTGTCTCCATCATACCATCTGCCGGAGAAATGGAGCTGCTTCCAACGCATATCAGGAACAAGCCCTGCTGCCTCGCCCCTTAGGTCTATGCCGGTTTTTTCTTCCAGACCAAGTGCGCGCGCCATCTGAACTATGGGATCGAGGCCCGTTTTATGTCCCAAGCTGTAAAAATATACGTTGCAGCTTTTGGCAATGGCGTCAAAAAGATTGACGCGGCGATGCAAAGCCCAGCACTTAAAGCGGGGCTTAGAGCGGCCAGGTCGGGCGCTGTGTAAGGTAAAATATCCAGGGCAGAAAATACTGCTCCCAGCGCTGAAAGCCTTGTGCTCTTTTGCATGTTCCAAAGCAGCCAAAGCCACGACAGGCTTGAAAGTGGATGCGGGGGGGAATTTTCCCTGTAAGGCAATATTGAAAAAGGCATTATGCGCTCTTATGTCTTTAAGATGCCTCTTTCTTTGCTCCGTAGTGCCTCCAGATAATATATTGGGATCGTAGGAGGGATGAGAGGCCATAGCCAAGACTGCGCCGCTCTTGGCATGCAGGGCAACAACAGCTCCGCGCTGGCTTTGCTTCAGCAGGGCCTTGTAGGCGGCTGCTTGTAAGTTATGGTCAATGTTTAGAAAGATATTGTTCCCCTGTTCTATAGAAATGAGCTGCTCTTCTTTATCTACAATTCTATGACGCGTCCTTACTCCATCTCTCCCGCGCAAATGCCGGTCATACTCCGCTTCCAGACCGCTTTTGCCCAGTGTCTGATAGGGCTGTATCTTTTGCTTTTTTAGTTCTCGCAAAGAAGGCAGACCTATGTAGCCGCTGACATGCGCAAGGGCAGGGCCCATTGTGTAATGACGCAGATATTGCGTAACATATTCCCCATGCTCTGTGGCCACATGAAAGGAAGCCAAGCGCTCATGTTCTCTTCTGCTCATACGCTTGATTAGGGTGATATACTCATTCTTGCGCAGGAGCGCTTTCCATGCCCGCGGCCTTAGATAGGGCGCATAGTGAGAATAGGGGATAGCCATGATGGAGCAAAAAAGTTTTACATAATCTATGGCTGCTTTACGGGATGCAAACTGGTCTGGATGGATGATGAAGTCGATGAAACGCAGATTTTGTACTAGAGGCTCGTCTCCGGGCTGCCCATGACGGTCAAAGATCAAACCCCGGGGAGCTACTGTAAATTCCTGATGGCTTACGAATTTTTTAGCCAAGATGCGGTTTTCGTAACCTGAAATAAGCTGCAAGGAAGCCAGTTGTGATATAAAAAGCAAAGCTAAGAAAAAGATCAAGCCTGCAAAGACGTACAAGCGCCTGCGAAACCTTTGTTCGAGTCGAAATTCTTGGAGGCTTTTACTCATATCTATAAGGTACCTCTGGGAATCTTGTAAGCCCAGCTTAAAATAGGGAAGAAGATCATAGAGATCAAAGTTGTATAGAGCGCAGGTCCTACTATAGTATAATTTTTATTAAAACTGTCTATGCTGCCATGTAAAAACCAGATAGTAAAACGCACAAATATAACTGTAATGAGAATGAGCAGAATGGTGAAGGATTGCTGGTAGTTTCTCAGGTAGACATTGACTCTGCCTATGCCATAGCCCATAATACTATAGACAAGGGCATGCAGGCCTATGATTGTTGTAAAGCCGCCCCTCTCGGAATCAAAAAACCAGTTGCTGCCGTCTTCGAGCAATCCGCCAAAAAAGCCGATCCATAAGCCCATCATTAGGCTCCGATATAATGCAAAAAAGGCAATAAAGATCAGCAGGAAATCCGGATGCACAAGGCCTGTGCCTAGGAAGCTCAAATCCAGTATCAAGAATTGCACATCCTTAAGGAAATAGGAAAGGACCATGCCGGCACCAATAGCGCAAATCTCTAAATACATCTCTTTTGCTCTTTCGTGTTAACCTTCGTTATTCTTTTTTGTCTGCTCTAAGCATGTTTTGCGTCAAAAAGAAGCGCCTTGCACGTTTTGTAAGCGTCTAGGCTGTACTTTTTTAGCTTTGTTAGGAATGCGGTCTTTGTTCTTTTGCTGTCTTCGGAGAGTTTTCTTCTTCCCTTGTTTTTTCTTTTTTTTGGTGATGGGAGGGTATTGCGGCGCTCCAAATTCTGTTTTAAGATGCTCTTCCCAGCGCAAGGACCTGTCCATAGAAGAAGACCACGTCTCTACTTTTTTTAGTATTACGGATACATAGTCCAATTGACTGATCTCAGCATAGGGCTTTACATAGGCTGTCTTGAAGTCGTTTTTGCGATAGCTGAGCCCTGATATCATGCCTATGGCTATGCCCGGGGGAAAAATTCCCCCAGCGCCGCTTGTATAGACCTCTGCTTCTTTTAGCAGCGGCGCTTCCGTATGTTTTACGATAGCTGTTTCAGGATGGAAATTGGTGGTGATGTAAGTCAGAAGAGCTTCATTGAACTGGCCTGAATTCCCGCTTAAGAGCGCCCATTCCTGACTGCTTGCGATGCGCACTCCTATTTGAAAGCTTGGATGCAGCAGTGGCTGTATGACGGCGCTAGTACTGTCAGCAACTACAGTGATGCCTACAACGCTTCTGACCAGCCTTTGTTCTTTGTCATAGCTTCGGCTAATCACAGGCATGAGCGGCCTGATGCCGTGTTTTTTCCCTTTCCCAATAATGATGCGGGGACTAATCGCATTGAGGCGAAGAGCCAGCACCTGAGCTTGGACTTCAGGATAGTCTTTTTGCACGGGCATATCCAGGAGTTTTCTTAATTTTGTGTACTGCCTTTGTATGTATGCAAACTTATCTTTTTCCAAGCGATGGGCTTCTATGCTTTTTTGCGCTTTTTTATACCGCTCTTCTAAGGAACGATACTCTTCCCATTCTACCCATAGATTCCCTGTAAAACGCAGGCCCGAATTCATCAAGCCGCTCAGACGCTCCACAAGACGCCCTAGATAACCCATGTTCTGGGAGAATGGATTATACTGCCAGATGATGCAAAAAAGAGAGAAGCTGATACAAAAACTTAGACTCAAAGCAACTCTATTTTTCCAGAGGAATTCCCACAACATCTAACAAAGCTTCCCTTATCTATTTCCAGCCTTCCTTAGAACAGACGCAATTTTAGGGAGACCCTAAAATTGCTCACATCCTGTGTCGCAAGCGCCTACTTTTGAGACCGGCTCTTATGACAAAGCCTTCAGGCAGTCTAAAGAATCCTCCCAATCTACTGGCAATTTGCATATCATCTCATAAGAAGCAAGACTTTTTCGACTCAAAGCAGCAAGCGCCTATGCCAAGAGCCATCATGCGCTTAGCTCTTAGACTTCGGCGCTCCTAAAGCGCCAAAGCGCCGATTTCGCTTCCGAAAAAACTCCAGACTCTTGTGTATATCTCTAATACAAAAGTCCGGCCAGAGCGTATCTGTAAGATAGATTTCTGCATATGCGCATTGCCATAAAAGGAAGTTGGAAAGACGGCTTTCACCTCCCGGCCGGATGAGCAAATCTACGGGCGGGAGGTCTTTGGTATATAGGTGTTCTTCGAATTCCTCTTTTGTCAAGGGAGGTGCAGCTTGAGATTGCTTGCTGCTTGCATCTAATGCGAGTCTTTTTTCAATGATCTTCTCGCATGCCCTGAGTATTTCTTGTTGTGAACCATAATTAACGCAAAAATTGACAACAAGCTTTGTCCCTTCATGCGTAAAGGCCATGCTCTTTTCTATTTGCTTACGGCTTACAAGGGGGATGCCGCTTAGGTCACCGGATATGCGGATGCGTATGCCCAGTTCCTTACAACGCACGAGATGCTCTTGGAAGAAAAAAGCAAGAAGCTTCCATAGGGAACACACCTCACTTAAAGGACGCCTCCAATTCTCGACGCTGAAAGCATATAAAGAAATGACAGGGATGCCAAGATCAATGATATCTTCTAAAAGGCGCTTGAGGGTCTCCCCCCCCTGCTTATGACCTTGACTACGCGGGAGCTGATGTTTTTTTGCCCAACGCCCATTCCCATCCAGTATGAGAGCCAGATGCTGCGGCATTTGCCTAGCTGAAAATAACTCCATTCTTAGGAACCGAGGACCTTCAAGTAACGTTTTTTTCCTATGCGAAGCGCATATTCCCCAGGGAAGGAGAGTTGACAGCGTATGTCTGTTACAGCTTTTAGATCCGGTCCAATTTTTACCGCATTGCTTTCTATCAGGCGCCGAGCGCTGGAGCGGCTTGCTTCTGTGCCTGAATCTACAAGGATATCGATGAGGGACAATGTTGCAGGCGTTTTTTGGATTCTGTACTCAGGCACATCCGGCGGCAGGAGCATTTTCTTAGCTAAGGCGCCTTGCTTTTCTCTTTCCCATACAGCGCGCGCTTCTTCCCCGC
>CBDETG010000001.1:0-3289 GCA_965242745.1 Leptonemataceae bacterium | reverse complement strand
CCACAGAGCTAGAGCAGCTTCGGGGCCGCATCTGGCGGCAAGGCAATAAGCAAAAGAATGTCAACATTGTCTATCCTGTGAATGTGGATTCTATAGACAGCGTCATGTATCAAAAGCACGATGAGAAGAGCAAGCGCATAGCAGAGGAGCTCAAGTGGGACATCTATCCGCAGCTTTGGAGGCATCGCTCTGCAAGGCCTGAGCAAAGCAGAAAGATAGAAGACTATGCGCGCTGGGATGATACCTATCCTTATCGACGCTCACGCAGGAACTTCCATTTTGTAAAGCTGCGCCATCGCCCCTTGCTGCGATTGGAGAAGTGGGAGCTTCATAATCCTTATGCAGACCAGCGCATCTTGGATTTGCTTCCTGGAGCTGAGCTCAACTATGAGGCTGGCACCCTTAGCAATCTGCGATGGGGCAACAGGCACAGGGGCTCAGGGCATGGCAGCCTTCCTCTCCGTGCCTCCCGCCTTCATACATATAACGAAGACTTGCCAAACTCTTACTTGATAGATTATGCTACGGGCTATGACAGCGCAAGCAGGGTGCCAGATGATCTGAGAGAACTGGTCGCTAAGGCGCTTGCGATCAAGATCATGTCTGCTTATGGTGATGGCATTGTCTCTGGCCTTGCGTCTTTTAGTATCGGCGTGGGCGTCCTGCATGAAAGCGTCAATACAACGATGAGTGCAACATCTGCCTTCTTCGGCGCAAGGATCCTACAGCTGCAAGGCGAGATCAAGGAGTGGTATCAGAAACACCAAAGCCGCTACACGCATACAGGCATGGCGCATCTGTGATACAATATACGCTAGCCATGCTAAAGCCGGGACAGGAGCTGCTTGACCTTGCTTGCGGAGAGCTTCGTCATCTTGGCAACATTCGTAATGGGAAAGCCTGCTCTTAGCATAGCATGCGCAACTTCTTCATGACCTTCCTGTCTACCTTCCTGTCTACCTTCCTGTCTACCTTCCTGTCTACCTTCCTGTCTACCTTCCTGTCTGCCTTTCTCTATGCCTTTCTCTATACCTTCCTGTCTACCTCGATTTTCTGCCTTTCGTATCGCTGGCATCACATATTCGGTTATATCTGCTACGGCTCCCATATCTGCTTCTCCTTCGAAAATAGCTAACCTAGCTTGCAAGGCCTGTCTCAAATTAGCAAGCACTTTTTTGTTTGTAGTAAAAGACTGCCTTGCAAAACGCCTCTGTGTCTCTTTTAGACGAGCAAGGTCTTTACAAAAAGCTGTCAAAAACATACTGTCGGCGCTGCTCAGATCCACTACCTCGATATTGATTACGCGCATATGGATGATGGGATTTTCTATTACATAGACACCCTGCTCAATCTCCTCTACAGCGCCTCCATACTCAGACAGAAATTTACGCGGCCTTTTCGAAAGCAGCAAGGTCACAGTGAGATTGTCTCTGCGAGCCTCTGGGTTAAGCTGGAGATAGTGGTAGTAGTAGATCATACAGTCATGGATATCGCGCAGCTGGAAGTGATCTTGAAAGGACTTGTAGCTGAGCAGATTGTGATCAGAAAAGTAATGGAAGAGCTCTAGTTTTGCAAGGGGGCGTATATGACTCTTGCGCAGGACCACAACATCGATGCGCTTTGTTACTGTGCTTAGCTCATACTCGCTTTGGACCTCATAGCCGAAAGGCGGGAAGAAATTAGCGCACTCTCTCTTGAAGAATTGATCAAGCTTAAGGTTTATGCGCTGAGACATTCTGCTATCTTATTTTATACTCTTTAGAACTGGTCTCAAAAATACATCCATGTATTTTTGAGACAGACGCAATTTTAGGGAGACCCTAAAATTGCTTACATTTGGCTTCCTTCGACCATTCTGGTCGTCGTCAGCCAAATGGCGACACCTCCTGTGTCGCAAGAGCCTAGTTTTGAGACCAGCTCTTTAGCATGCAATGTGAATTTACAAAAGCCAGAAGAAAGCAGTGCACTCTTGTTTCTGATCAAGCTTAAGACTTATGCGCTGTGACATTCTGCTATCTTATTCCGTGCTCTTTAGCATGCAATGCGAATTTACAAAAGCCAGAAGCAAGCAACGCACTCTTGTTTCTGATCAAGCTTGGTTTGTGCGCTGAGACATGCTGCTATCTTATTCCGTGCTCTTTAGCATGCAATGTGAATTTACAAAAGCCAGAAGAAAGCAGCGTACTCTTGTTTCTGATCAAGCCTAAGGTTTATGCGCTGAGACATGCTACTATCTTATGATGCGCTCTTTAGCATGCAATGTGAATTTACAAAAGCCAGAAGAAAGCAGCGCACTCTTGTTTCTGATCAAGCTTGGTTTATGCGCTGAGACATTCTGCTATCTTATTCTATGCTCTTTAGCATGCAATGTGAATTTACAAAAGCCAGAAGAAAGCAGCGTACTCTTGTTTCTGATCAAGCTTGGTTTATGCGCTGAGACATGCTGCTATCTTATTCTATGCTCTTTAGCGTGCAATGTGAATTTACAAAAAACGAGGGCATTGGTGAGAGCGCATGCTAGTATGCGTATATGAGCGCCTTCTATCTCGGAGACCTGCCGCTTGCATCATATAGCAATCAGATAGCTGAGGCCAACTTTGGCAATACACATATACTGGAGCAAGAAGGGCGCATCTATTGCATCTGCTTTGTCTATGCCAAGCAGCAGGGTCGCGCAAGCATCATCATGACAAACCTTCGCGGCGATGAGCAGAAAATCTTCCTAAGCAAGAACATGGAATGCGCCTACCATTTTCCACAGCCCATATGCGGTAAAAGCATCACGCTGCACAACATCCATTCTTATCACGGCTTCTATCTGACAAGTACGGGAGGGCTGGGCTAATGGCAGAGGCTTTCTATAAAGGAGGCGGCAATCTTGTAGAAGCCAAGCGCTCTGGGGGCGATGGCATACAAGTCTTGGCCCGCTTCTCTACGCAAGATATAGACCAAGAGCAAGACTGCTTTCTCAAGTCTGCATGGAGCAATGAGGAAGACGTGCAGCATTTTATGAAGAAGGGTTTCGTGGATTGGAACCATCTGTATCCCATCAATAAGAAGCTTGCAAGGGAGGCTTTGCAAAAAGGCAGAGCCAAAGAATATAACGATGCCGAGCAGCTTGCAATCAAAAGCATCGTTGGTCAGCCAGAGAAACTCTATGTGCAAGACGATGGCCCCTATTGCCAGCTTCGGCTTTATGCCAAGAACGAATTCATCAAGGCCTACGAGCCAGCTCTCATCTCGCACTCGGATCGCTTTGGAGTATCAGCAGCTGGCCTTACGCTGCGCC